>NZ_DATJTA010000008.1:0-375304 GCF_035503875.1 Nocardioides sp. | reverse complement strand
CTCTCGGGAGGGGGTGAGGGGCATGGCCTCTCGCGACGACAGCGCGCGCGCCGGACGATATGACGACGAGGTCAAGGTCCTTACCACGCAGATCTCCTTCCTCGAGGAGGAGATCGCCGCTCTGCGCCGCAGGCTTGCGGATTCGCCACGGCAGACGAGGCTGCTCGAAGAGCGGCTGCGTGAGGCCGAGGCGAACCTGGCCAGCAGCACCGGCCAGAACGAGCGGCTCGCGGGGACCCTGCGCGAGGCGCGCGACCAGATCGTGGCGCTCAAGGAGGAAGTCGACCGGCTGGCCCAGCCGCCATCCGGCTTCGGCGTCTTCCTCGAGGCCGCTGAGGACGGCAGCGCGGACGTGTTCACCGGCGGCAGGAAGATGCGGGTGAGCGTGAGCCCGGGGATCGAGGTGAGCGAGCTGCGGCCCGGCCAGGAGGTCGTGCTCAACGAGGCGCTCAACGTCGTCATCGCCCAGGGCTACGAGACGGTCGGCGAGGTCGTCATGCTCAAGGAGATCCTTGAGGGCGGCGACCGGGCGCTGGTGATCTCGCACGCCGACGAGGAGCGCATCGCCCGGCTGGCCGAGCCGCTGCGGAACGCAACGCTGCGCGGCGGCGACTCGCTGCTGCTCGAGCCCCGTTCCGGCTATGTGTACGAGCGCATCCCGAAGGCGGAGGTCGAGGAGCTGATCCTGGAGGAGGTGCCGGACATCTCCTACTCGGAGATCGGTGGCCTCGCTCCCCAGATCGAGCAGATCCGCGACGCGATCGAGCTGCCGTACCTGCACGCCGACCTGTTCAAGGAACACCTGCTCCGGCCGCCCAAGGGGGTCCTGCTGTACGGCCCGCCCGGGTGCGGCAAGACGCTGATCGCGAAGGCGGTGGCGAACTCGCTGGCCAAGCAGGTCGCGGCGAAGACCGGCGCGGACGCGAACGCCGCCGGCCCGAAGAAGCAGGAGGGCAAGAGCTTCTTCCTCAACATCAAGGGCCCCGAGCTGCTGAACAAGTACGTGGGCGAGACCGAGCGGCACATCAGGCTGGTGTTCCAGCGGGCCAGGGAGAAGGCCAGCGAGGGCATGCCGGTCATCGTGTTCTTCGACGAGATGGACTCGATCTTCCGCACCCGGGGCTCCGGCGTATCGAGCGACGTCGAGAACACCATCGTGCCGCAGCTGCTCAGCGAGATCGATGGCGTGGAAGGACTCGAGAACGTCATCGTGATCGGTGCCTCGAACCGCGAGGACATGATCGACCCGGCCATCCTCCGCCCGGGCCGGCTCGACGTGAAGATCAAGATCGAGCGCCCGGACGCCGAGTCCGCGCGTGACATCTTCTCCAAGTACCTCACCACCGGCCTGCCGCTGCACGCGGACGACCTCGCCGAGTTCGGCAACGACCGCGATGCCACCGTGGCGGGGATGATCCAGGCGACCGTGGAGCGGATGTACACCGAGACCGAGGAGAACCGCTTCCTCGAGGTGACCTACGCCAACGGCGACAAGGAGGTCCTGTACTTCAAGGACTTCAACTCGGGCGCGATGATCCAGAACATCGTCGACCGTGCGAAGAAGATGGCCATCAAGGACTTCCTCGACCACGACCAGCGCGGTCTGCGGGTCGCGCACATGCTCCAGGCGTGCGTCGACGAGTTCAAGGAGAACGAGGACCTCCCGAACACCACCAACCCGGACGACTGGGCCCGGATCTCCGGCAAGAAGGGCGAGCGGATCGTCTTCATCCGCACGCTCATCACCGGCAAGCAGGGCACCGAGCCGGGTCGATCGATCGACACGGTCGCGAACACCGGTCAGTACCTCTAGATCGCCGTACGCCGGAGCCCGCCACCTCTAGGTGGCGGGCTCCGTCACGTCCGCGACGGTCGCACCGAGCGCACCGACCAGCTCCGCGGCGTCCAGGCTCAGCGCGACGCCGTGCTCGCCGGCTCCGATCGACACTCGCCCGTCGATCGACGCATCGGCGATCACGGCGAGCGGCGTACGGCTACCGAGCGGCGTGATCGTCCCGCGGACGAAGCCGGTCACGTCGTACGCCGCGTCCGCACTCGGCATGGACAGCCGACTCACGCCCAGCAGTGCCCGCAGCTTCGGCCAGGCGATCTCGCGGTCGCCCGGTACCAGCACGAACCGGTGGTCGCCCTCGGCCACTCGCACGACCATCGTCTTCAGCAGCTGGTGCGGCTCGATTCCGCGCGCGGATGCCGCCTCCTGCAGGGAGCGCACCGGCCCGTGCCGGGTCACCACGTAGTCGAGCCCGAGCGAGTCCGCCGCCGCTGTGGCCCGTGCCGCCCCGTCCTCGCTCATGTGGGGAGCCTAGGGTGCCGTCGTCGCCACCGCCGTCTCGCCCGAGCCACCAGGCCGGCGACCCCGAGGGCGACGACGAGCCCGCCACCGATCCGGAACCACCACACCGCTCCCGACTGACGGTCCTGGCTCTCCAGCCAGGAGTCGGTGTTGTTGTGGACGTCGTAGGGATCGCTCTCGTCGTAGAGCAGCGGCAGGGTCGCGGGAAGCGCTGCGGCGTCGTCCTCGCACTGGTCGTACTCGCGGTGCGTGTACCGGGTTCCGTCGACTCGGTAGGCGTACTCGCCGCACACCACGGGGTACGTCGAGGAGGAGCGCCGCGAGCGTCGCGTTCGCTCCCGCTCGAACGTCTCCACGAGCCGGCCGTCCACCGTGACGCCGCCGGCGCTGCGCAGCTCACGTACCTCAGCGGCGCGCTCGTCGTACCCGATCGAGGCCATGAGCTGCGACGCACCGACCAGCAGCGCACCCGCGACCGTCAGCCTGCCCCACACGAGGGCCGTCCTACCCGGAGGTTCCACCCGCCAACCCGCGTGCGCCCCGTAGTCTCGTCACATGAGCGTCAGGCGGGTCATGGGGACGGAGGTCGAGTACGGCATCACCGTGCCCGGCCAGCCATTGGCGAACCCGATGGTGGCGTCCTCCCAGGTCGTCAACGCGTACGCCTCCGCCACGGTGCGCGCCCGACGCGCCCGCTGGGACTTCGAGGAGGAGTCGCCGCTGCGGGATGCCCGGGGCTTCGACATGGCCCGACAGGTGGCGGACCCGACCCAGCTCACCGACGAGGACCTCGGGCTGGCCAACGTCATCCTCACCAACGGTGCGCGGCTCTACGTCGACCATGCTCACCCCGAGTACTCGACCCCCGAGGTGACGACGCCGCTCGACATCGTCCGCTGGGACAAGGCGGGGGAGCAGGTGATGCTGGACGCCCAACGCCGGGCGGCCCAGATGCCCGGCGGCGCGCCGATCCTGCTGTACAAGAACAACACCGACAACAAGGGCGCGTCGTACGGCGCCCACGAGAACTACCTGATGCGGCGCTCGACGCCGTTCACCGAGATCGTGCGGCACCTGACCCCGTTCTTCGTCTCCCGGCAGGTCGTCACCGGCTCGGGACGGGTGGGGATCGGGCAGGACGGGCGCGGTCACGGCTTCCAGATCAGCCAGCGCGCCGACTACTTCGAGGTCGAGGTCGGACTCGAGACGACGCTGAAGCGCCCGATCATCAACACCCGCGACGAGCCGCACGCCGACCCCGAGAAGTACCGCCGCCTGCACGTCATCATCGGCGACGCCAACCTCTCGGAGATCTCGACGTACCTCAAGGTCGGCACCACGGCTCTCGTGCTGGCGATGATCGAGGACCGCTTCATCTCGGTCGACCTGAGCGTGGACGGGCCGGTGTCGGCCCTGCGCGCGGTCTCCCACGACCCGACGCTGCGCGAGACGATCACGCTCCGCGACGGCCGGACGCTGACCGCCGTACAGCTGCAGCTGGAGTACCTCGACCTCGCGAAGAAGTACGTCGAGGACCGGTACGGCGCCGACGCGGACGCCCAGACCGTCGACGTGCTCGCTCGCTGGGAGTCGGTCCTGGACCGGCTGGAGCGCGACCCGATGTCGCTGTCCCGCGAGCTCGACTGGGTGGCCAAGCTGAAGCTGCTGCAGCAGTACCGCGACCGCGACGGCCTGGACTGGGACGACGCGAAGCTGCAGATGATCGACGTCCAGTACTCCGACATCCGCCCCGAGAAGGGCCTCTACAACCGCCTGGTCGCCAGCGGCCGGATCGAGCGGCTCCTCGAGGACGCCTCCGTGACCGCGGCGATGCACGACCCGCCGACCGACACCCGGGCGTACTTCCGCGGTCGCTGCCTGGAGAAGTACGCCGAGCACGTCGCGGCCGCCTCGTGGGACTCGGTGATCTTCGACCTCCCCGGCCGGGAGTCGCTGCAACGGGTGCCGACCATCGACCCGCTGCGCGGGAGCAAGGCACACGTCGGCGAGTTGCTGGACCGCAGTGAGACGGCCGAGGACTTGTTCACCGCTCTCACCCGCTGAGTGGATAGGGTCGAGGCATGGCACAGGAGCAGAAGCAACCGCGCAAGAGCTCGGAGACCGAGGAGGCCGTGGAGACGGTCCCCGAGACCGATGTTGCCGAGCGCAAGGAGGCGCTCGACAACGACGTCGACGATCTGCTGGACGAGATCGACGACGTCCTCGAGACCAATGCCGAGGACTTCGTGAAGTCGTTCATCCAGAAGGGCGGCCAGTGACGGACTCGCGCCTGCCCGCCGCCTACCTGCGGCCGGGCACCTCGTCCTTCGCCGACTTCGTCTCCGACCAGGCTCCGGACCTGCTCCCGGGTCGCCGTGCGGTGCCCCAGGGCAACGCCGGCGATCTCGCGCCGCACGGCACCACCATCGTCGGTGCGACCTTCGCCGGCGGGGTGGTCCTCGCCGGCGACCGCCGCGCGACTATGGGCAACATCATCGCCCAGCGGGACATCGAGAAGGTCTTCCCGGCCGACGAGCTGTCCGCGGTCGGCATCGCCGGTACGGCGGGCCTCGCGATCGAGATGGTCCGGCTCTTCCAGACCGAGCTCGAGCACTACGAGAAGATCGAGGGCACCACGCTCTCCTTCGACGGCAAGGCCAACCGGCTCGCCGCGCTGATCCGCGGCAACCTCGGCATGGCGATGCAGGGCCTGGCCGTCGTACCCCTCTTCGCCGGCTACGACCTGCAGGCCGGCCGGGGCCGGCTCTTCAGCTACGACGTGACGGGCGGGCGCTACGAGGAGCACGGCTTCCACTCCGTCGGCTCCGGCTCGCTGTTCGCACGCGGTGCGCTGAAGAAGCTCTACCGCGAGGATCTCTCCGAGGCCGACTGCGTGATGGCCGTCGTCCAGGCGCTGTACGACGCCGCGGACGACGACTCGGCGACGGGTGGACCCGACGTCGCGCGCCGGATCTTCCCGGTCATCCAGGTGATCACCGCAGAGGGCGGGCGACGTCTGAGCGATGCCGAGGTGGCCGAGGTCGCCGACCGGATGATCGCGGGCAGGATGTCCGCACCCGACGGCCCGCGCGCCGAGCTCCCCGGTGTCTCGACAAGCTCGACAACCGAAAGGCCCTAGTCCGGATGAGCATGCCGTTCTACGTCTCGCCCGAGCAGCTGATGAAGGACCGGGCCGACTTCGCCCGCAAGGGCATCGCCCGGGGTCGGTCCGTGGTTGCCGTCCAGTACGCCGACGGAATCCTGTTCGCCTCCGAGAACCCCTCGCAGGCGCTGCACAAGGTCTCCGAGATCTACGACCGGATCGCCTTCGCGGCGGTCGGGCGCTACAACGAGTTCGAGAACCTCCGGATCGCGGGCGTCCGGCTCGCCGACATGCGCGGCTACGCCTACGACCGGCGCGACGTCACCGGCCGCGGCCTCGCGAACGCCTACGCGCAGACCCTCGGCACCATCTTCTCCAGCGGCGGCGAGAAGCCGTACGAGGTGGAGATCTTCGTCGGAGAGATCGGCGACACCGCCGCCGAGGACCAGATCTTCCGGCTGACCTACGACGGGCAGGTGGCCGACGTCCATCAGTACGCCGTCATGGGCGGCGCCGCCGAGTCCGTCTCGGCGTACCTCCAGGAGCGGTACGCCGCCGGCGCGACCCTCGAAGGCGCTCTCCGGCTGGCTGTCGCTGCCCTCGGGCACACCGACTCCGAGGACCGGGTGATCCCGGTCGGCGACCTCGAGGTCGCCGTCCTCGACCGCACCCGCGCCAGGCCGCGCAAGTTCGTCCGCCTGATGCCCGCCCGCCTGGAGACCCTTCTCGGCGGACGCGGCCCCGAGGTCGCTTCACCCCCCCGAAGCGGGTGACAACGACCCCGGCACCGCCTCCAGTGCCGTCCGCGCCGATCACCCCGCCGACCCGACCGACCAGGTCAGCGGCCACATCGCCCCCCTGGAGGACCCGCTCACCGGTGAGCCGCCCGTCGCGCCCCCGGATGGTGGATCGGGGCCGAACCAGTAGGTCCGCAGGCTCCACTGCCGCTCCTCGAAAGGTGTGCCGATTTGTCACCAACCGCAGTTCCGTACCCGGATCTGGCGCCGTTGGTGACCAAACGGCGCACCCGGCAACGCCCCGGCAGTTCGGAAGCGGACCCTAGTTCAGACTGTCATCCACAGGCCGAGTCTCGGCGCTTTCGCGAACCGATGATTGCCTCCACGCTGGCGGCGTGACTGCCGGAGCTGACGAGAGCCCAGAGCGGAGCGGCGACATGCCGATCCGGGGTCACGTGCGCAGCAAGAGGTACCGCCGGGTCAGCCATGGTCTGTTCCTCAAGATCGTTACGAACCTCGATGCTGAGGATGAGTTTCGTCGTGACCTCGCGGCGTGGAGCGAAGTGCTCCCCGAGTCGGCCGTCTTCACCCACCTGACGGCTGCCCGTCTCCTCGGCTGGGAGCTTCCGAAGCTTCCCGAGCAGGTACCGGTGTTCGCCGCCGTCGATCGCAACGATCCTCGACCTCGTCGGGAGGGGCTGATCTGCTCCCGGCTCACCCGCAAGCGCTCCGACTTCGTCGCCGGCGGGTACCCGGTCGATGCTCCTGAGGAGATTCTGCTGCGAGCGGCCCGTGACCTGGGAGTCCTCGACCTGGTCATCATGATCGACTCCGCCCGTAGGCAGAACCATCTCGATGACCGCCGGATGCAGGTCCTGCTCCGAAGCGGCCGGCCGGGGGTCAAAGTGCTGGCGTCCGCCTACGGGCTGTCGCACTCGCGGCGGGAGTCTGCCGGCGAGTCCCTTCTAGCGTGCTTCCACGCGGCGATGGAGATCGAGTCTGAGCCTCAGGTCAGCCTGGTGGACGCCGACGGACTCTTCATCGGCCGCGTCGACTTCCTGATCATCGGCACCGACTGGGTGCATGAGTACGACGGCGGCGTGCACCGGGACAAGAGTCAGCACCGCTCGGATCTGCGTCGCGAGCGTGGTTGGTCGGGCACCTCGTACAAGCGCAAGGGCTTCACCTTGGACGACCTGTTGAATCATCCGATCGTGGTCATGCACGAGATCGATCGCGACCTGCGCCGGTCACATCGCAATCTGCGCTTGGACCGTTGGCGAACGCTCGTCCGCGAATCCCTCTACGACGTCGCCGGCCGGGACCGTCTTCTCAACCGGTGGCGCCGCGCGATGGGAGTGGTCCAGTGGTCGTGAGGTGGGCGGTCCCGATCGTGGGTGCCGATTGTGACCAAACGGCACCCAGGCAACCGTCGCAAACCAGGTGTGGCTTCGTCCCCCCGTTCCCACCACCAGCGCCGTAGTCTGCAGTCATGGATCGTCGTATCTTCGGGATCGAGAACGAATACGGCGTCACGTGCACGTTCAAGGGCCAGCGTCGGCTGAGCCCGGACGAGGTCGCGCGATACCTGTTCCGCAAGGTCGTCAGCTGGGGACGCAGCAGCAACGTGTTCCTTCGCAATGGCGCGCGTCTGTACCTCGACGTCGGCAGCCATCCCGAGTACGCAACACCCGAATGTGACGACATCACCGAGCTCGTCACGCACGACAAGGCCGGGGAGCGGGTCCTCGAAGGGCTGCTGCTCGATGCGGAGCAGCGCCTGCACGACGAGGGCATCGCGGGCGAGATCTACCTGTTCAAGAACAACACCGACTCCGCGGGGAACTCCTACGGCTGCCACGAGAACTACCTGGTCAGCCGCGCGGGCGAGTTCAGCCGGCTGGCGGACATCCTGATCCCGTTCCTGGTCACCCGACAGATCGTCGTGGGGGCCGGGAAGATCACCCAGACGCCTCGCGGGGCGTCGTACAGCGTCAGTCAGCGTGCCGAGCACATCTGGGAAGGCGTCTCCAGCGCCACCACCCGGTCGCGCCCGATCATCAACACCCGTGACGAGCCCCATGCGGACGCGGAGAAGTACCGCCGTCTGCACGTCATCGTCGGCGACTCCAACATGAGCGAGACGACCACGATGCTGAAGGTCGCGAGCTGCGACCTGGTGCTCCGGATGATCGAGGAGGGCGTGGTGATGCGCGACCTCACGATGGAGAACCCCATCCGGGCGATCCGCGAGATCTCGCATGACGTGACCGGTCGTCGGAAGATCCGCCTCGCCAACGGTCGTGAGGCCAGCGCACTCGACATCCAGCAGGAGTACTTGACCAAGGCTCGCGATTTCGTCGATCGGCGGGGGATCAGTACGCCGACGATCGAAGCAGCGCTCGACCTGTGGGAACGCGGCCTCAAAGCGGTGGAGTCCGACGATCTTGGCCTGGTCGACACGGAGATCGACTGGGTCATCAAGTGGAAGCTGATCGACGCCTACCGTGCCAAGCACGGACTTCCGCTGGGGCACGCCCGGATCGCACAGCTCGACCTCGCCTACCACGACATCCACCGCGACCGGGGTCTCTACTACCTGCTCGAGAAGCGTGGTCGGGTCGCCAGGGTCACCACCGACCTGAAGATCTTCGAGGCCAAGTCGGTGCCTCCCCAGACCACCCGTGCACGGCTGCGCGGGGAGTTCATCCGCAAGGCCCAGGAGCGTCGCCGGGACTTCACCGTCGACTGGGTACACCTGAAGCTCAACGACCAGGCACAGCGGACGGTGCTGTGCAAGGACCCGTTCCGGGCGTACGACGAGCGCGTGCAGCGGTTGATCGACGGAATGTGAGTCGCTCGGGTCCGCTGAGGGCTGCCGTTTGGTCACCAACGGCAGAATCGAGCGCGAACTTGTGCCGTTGGTGACCAAACGGCACAAACTTGCGACCCACCTGGGGACGCTCTGAGCAACTTCTCAGGCAAGCCGGTTAGGGTTTGGCCCGCAACGTCACGCCCCCGCCCGAAGGTTGAACTCGTGCCCTCTCGCCTGCACCGGCCCCTGGCCGCCCTGCTCCCTGTGCTGTTCCTCGGTCTCGCCGCGTGTGGTGGTGACGACGGGGTGAAGCCCACTGACATCGACGGACCGCAGGGTTTCGAGGCGGTCGAGATCGCGGGTGAGCAGGGCTCCGCGCCCGAGGTCACCTGGAAGGGCCAGATGGAGGCCGGCGACCTCGAGGTCAAGACGATCGTCGAGGGGGATGGCGAGCCGGTCGCGAAGGGCGAGACGGTCACCACCAACCTGTGGGTCGGCAACGGCTTCAGCAAGACCGAGGCTTACTCGACGTACGGCGCCGAGGGTGGTGGCGCGCAGCCGATCGCCGTCGACGAGGAGGAGCTCGCGCCGATCTTCGTCAAGGCCCTCGAGGGGCAGACCAAGGGGTCGCGAGTCGCGGTCGTCGGCTCCGCCGAGGAGGCGTTCGGCGAGAACGGTCAGCCGGCACTCGGCATCGGCGACGGCGACACCGTGTTGCTGATCGCGGACCTGATGGCCGACCCGAAGCCGGTGAAGCCGCAGCGGGTCCCTGCCTCGCAGATGCCGAAGGTCGTCGAGCGCGACGGCGTCGTCAAGCGCCTCAGCTTCGCCGGCGTGAAGAAGCCCGCCGCCGACGGCGAGCTGCTGCGCAGCGTGGTCAAGCGCGGCACCGGCGCGGTCGTGACCGAGGACATGACGGTCACCGCCAACTACCTGGGTCAGGTGTACGACGCCAAGCGGCCCTTCGACGAGAGCTACTCCAAGGAGCCCGTGCCGTTCTCCCTGCAGGAGGTCGTGAAGGGCTGGACCTACGGTCTCTCCGGGGTGAAGGTCGGCAGCCGCGTGCTGCTCCAGATCCCGCCGGACCTCGGGTACGGCGAGCAGGACCAGGAGAAGATCCCGGCGAACAGCACGCTCTACTTCGTCGTCGACATCGTCTCCGCCGAGTGAGCATGGCTTCGTGAGGGTCCGCAAGAGTGAGCGCCTGCTCAACCTGCTGATCATGCTGCTCGTCCAGCGCCACTTCGTGGCGAAGGACCGGATCCGCTCGATCCTGTACCCCGGCTCGACCGACGAGGCGTTCGAGAAGATGTTCGAGCGCGACAAGGAGGAGCTCCGCAGCCTGGGTGTGCCGATCGAGGTCGGCCACATGGACGCGTACTTCGACGACGAGCCGGGCTACCGGATCCGCGCCGACGAGTTCGCGCTGCCGGAGATCGGGCTGCTCGCCGACGAGGCCGCGGTCATCGGCCTCGCCACCCGGGTCTGGCAGCACGCCAAGCTCGCCGAGGCGACCACGGAGGCGGTCCGCAAGCTGACCGCCCTCGGCGTCGACGTCGACACCTCCGCCCTCGACATCGTCGAGCCCCGCCTCAGCGCCGACGAGCCGTCCTTCGACGTGTTCTGGGAAGCCACCCAGGAGCGCGTCCCGGTCGAGTTCGAGTACGCCCGCCCTGGCCAGGACACCGGCACCACCCGCCACCTGCAGCCCTGGGGCGTGGCCCGGTACGCCGGGCGCTGGTACGTCGTCGGCTACGACACCGATCGCGGCGACGAGCGCGTCTTCCGTCTCTCCCGGGTGCAGGGCGAGGCGCGCCGCGCCGGCGAGCCCGGCTCGTACGACGTACCTCCCGGCACCGACGTGCGGGAGGTGGCCCGCCGGCTCGCTCCGGCGCCGACGCTGGAGCGGGCGACGCTGCTGGTCCGCTCCGGTGCCGGGCTCACGCTGCGACGTGGTGCCGACAGCGTGGAGCCCGGTGTCCGAGGACCCGACGAGCGGACCGGCTGGGACCGGGTCATCGTGACCCGCGGCCGACTCGGCCTGGCCGACGAGATCCTCGGCTACGGCGCCGACGTGTACGTCGAGGGTCCGGCCGAGCTGCGCGAGACGGTCGTCGGCCGGCTGCGCGCGGCGGTCGAGCCGGTGGCGTCGTGAACGCCTCGCAGGGGGCCAAGGACCAGGTCGGCCGGCTGCTGACCCTGGTCCCGTACCTCAACGTCCGCGGCCCGGTGCCCCTCCAGGAGGCGGCCCGGGACCTCGGCGTCACGCCCCGGCAGCTGCTCTCGGACCTGAAGGTCCTGCTCATGTGCGGCCTCCCCGGTGGCTATCCCGACGACCTGATCGACGTCGACCTCGACGCGCTCCAGGACCCCGACGGCGACGGTGTGATCCGGGTGTCCAACGCCGACTACCTCGCCCGTCCGATGCGGCTCACGCCGACCGAGGCGAGTGCCGTGATCGTGGCCCTGCGGGCGCTGCGCAACGGCGCCGGCGCGGAGACCCGCGAGATCGTCGACCGGGCGCTGGCGAAGCTGGAGGCGGCGGCAGCGGAGGGCAGCGACGTACCCCGCATCGATCCCGGGCAGGACGCCGCCGACACCGACCAGGCACTCCTGGCCACCCGTCTCCAGGAGGCGGCCGACCGGCGCCGACAGGTGCTGCTGACCTACTACGTCCCCTCGCGCGACGAGGAGTCCGAGCGGCGGGTCGACCCGCGGGGCGTGGTGACGGCCAACGGGTTCTCGTACCTCGACGCCTGGTGCCACAGCGCCGAGGCGCCGCGGCTGTTCCGGCTCGACCGGATCAGTCGGGCGGAGGTCCTCGACGACCCGATCCGCACCGAGCCCGAAGCCCCTCGCGACCTCGCCGACGGACTGTTCGCCAGGTCCGAGGAGACCACCCGGGTGACCCTGCGGCTGGCCCCGCAGGCCCGGTGGGTGGTCGAGTACTACCCGGTCGAGGACGTCCGGACGCTGGTGGACGGCAGCACCGAGGTCGACCTCCTGGTGGCCGACCGGCGCTGGCTGGACCGGCTCCTGCTCAGGTTGGCGCCGTACGCGTCGATCGTCCGACCGGCAGAGTTCACCGACTCGTTCACAGCGGCGGCACAGGCCGCGCTGCGGCTCTACTCATGACCCGGCGTACGATGGTCATGACTCCCAATCGTCTGTGAGGACACCATGACCACCCCCTTCGTCGCCGGACTCGGACCGACCGAGCTGCTGATCATCCTGGCCGTCCTCGTGCTCCTCTTCGGCGCGACCAAGCTGCCCGAGCTCGCCCGGGGCAGTGGTCGCGCGCTGCGCATCTTCAAGGCCGAGACCAAGGGCCTGCTCGACGACGAGGACGACGACACGTCGTCCAAGAAGACGCCCGAGCAGCGCTCGATCGAGGCCCACCAGGTCGACCTCGACGCTGAGACCGAGCGTCAGCGGCGCGGCGACACCACGACCTGACGCGGTCAGTGGCGTCCTCCGCCCCGCTCTCCGGGATCCTCGGCCTCTTCAGCGGCAAGCCCCGTCACCCGGTCGGCGCCGACGGCCGCATGGCACTCGGTGACCACCTGCGCGAGCTCCGAGCCCGGCTGCTGCGCTCCGCGCTCGTCGTGGTCGTCTTCTTCATCGTCGGGCTGTTCTTCTACGACGAGCTGCTCGAGCTGATCCGGCGCCCGTACGACGAGGCCGTGGTCGCCCTCGGCGGCGAGGTCAACTCCGAGCTCGTCCTCGGCGGCGTCACCCAGCCGCTGATGCTCCAGCTCAAGCTGGCCGGCGTCGCGGCGATCGTGGCATCCAGCCCGTACTGGCTCATGCAGATCTGGGGCTTCATCGTCCCCGGCCTGCACGCCAACGAGAAGCGCTGGACGCGCGTCTTCGCGGCGATCGCGGGTCCGCTGTTCATCGCGGGCGTGGCTCTCGGCTACTACGTGCTGCCGAAGGGCATCGAGGTGCTGGTCGGCTTCACGCCGGTCGACGTCACCAACCTGGTCGAGTTCGGCGACTTCTTCTCGTTCACCGTCCGGATGCTGCTCGTCTTCGGCATCGCGATGGAGATCCCGCTGTTCGTGATCATGCTGAACCTCGCGGGGGTCGTCTCGGGCAAGGCGATCGGCCGCTACCGGCCGTGGATCATCGTCGGCACCTTCGTCTTCGCGGCCGTGGCCACGCCGTCGACGGACCCGTTCTCGATGCTCATGCTCGCGATCCCGATGATGCTGCTCTTCATCCTGGCCGAGATCATCGCCCGGCTGGTCGACCGGGCGCGGGGTCGGGGCGCGGAGAGCACCGAGCAGTGGGACGACGACGAGATCTCCCCGATCTGACGTGCAGCCCGAGCTGGAGGACCTCGACCCGTTCGACCTGCCGGAGTGGCTGGGCGTCGGCGACGTGACCTGGTCGGCGGAGTCGGGCGTCCGCAGCGGGCACGACGTGCGCGGCACCCTGGTGGGGAACGGCCAGGAGCTGCCCTGCGACCTGCTGGCGGTCGACGACGCGTGGCCCGAGCCGGTCGCGAGTGACCGCGTCCGGGTGCGCGCCCACCAGGCCTGGCGGAGCGGTCAGGTGTACGTCGTCAGCAGGGCCGGTCGTCTGACCCTGACCGTGCCGGGCTCCGGCTTCACCGCGGACCTCGTGCTCGACGCGCTGAGCCGGCTGGCGAAGGCCGTGGGCGCCTCGCCCGAGCACTACACCGCCCTGCTGCGCATCGGGGCCGAACGCCGGCGCTGAGCGGAGTCGCGCACCGCGGCGGCGTACGGAGCACTACCCTCCGGGTGTGCCCCGCGAGATCGCCCTCCTGACGAACCCCACCGCCGGCAAGGGCAAGGGGGCGCGAGCGCGCGCCGCCGCGCTTCCGCGACTGCGCGAGGCCGGTCTCGCCGTACGCGACCTCCAGGGCCGCGACGCGGACGAGGCGCTCGACCTCGCGCGAGCCGCGGTCGCCGACGGCGTCGACGCGCTGGTGGTCGCCGGGGGAGACGGCATGTGCCACCTCGGCGCGCAGGCGGTCGCCACGACCGGTACGGCGCTCGGCGTACTCCCGGCCGGGACCGGCAACGACGTGGCGCGGTACCTCGATCTGCCGCTGAAGGACCCGGTGGCCGCGGCCGACGTCGTGATCTCCGGACGGACCCGGACGATCGACCTGGCCCGCCGCGGCTCGACGTACTTCGTGACGGTCCTGGCCGCGGGCTTCGACGCCGTCGTCAACGAACGGGCCAACCGGATGACCTGGCCGCGGGGGCAGATGCGCTACAACCTCGCCACCGTCGCCGAGCTGCGGACCTTCGAGCCGCTGCCGTACACGCTGGAGCTGGACGGCGTACCGCTGCGCACCGACGCGATGCTGGTCGCCGTCGGCAACGGCCCGTCGTTCGGGGGCGGGCTGCGGATCACCGAGGGCGCGAAGCTCGACGACGGACTCCTCGACGTGGTGATCATCAAGCCGATGAGCAAGGCCGGGCTGGTCCGGACCTACCCGAAGCTCTTCAAGGGCACGCACACCACGCACCCGGCGTACGAGCACCACCTGGCGCGGAGCGTGACCATCGCGGCGCCGGGCATCGTGACGTACGCCGACGGCGAGCGCTTCGGCCCGCTGCCGCTCACGGTCGAGTGCGCCCCGGGAGCGTTGACCGTGCTCGCGTAGGTTGGGTGTATGAGCACCGACGAGCTGTCCCCGTCGGAGCGGTACGCCGCGTACCGCCAGCACAAGGACCACCCGGTGCTGAAGGACTTCCAGGACCTGCACGAGTTCCCCCTCGACGACTTCCAGCTCCGGGCGTGTCGGGAGATCGAGGACGGCCGCGGCGTCCTGGTCGCGGCGCCGACCGGGTCCGGGAAGACCATCGTCGGGGAGTTCGCGATCCACCTGGCCCGGGAGACGGGTCGCAAGGCGTTCTACACCACGCCGATCAAGGCGCTGTCGAACCAGAAGTACCAGGACCTCGTCGCCCGCTACGGTCCCGAGCAGGTCGGCCTGCTGACCGGCGACATCACGGTCAACGGCGAGGCGCCGATCGTGGTGATGACCACCGAGGTGCTGCGCAACATGCTGTACGCCGGCTCGCGCACCCTGATGGGGCTCGGGTTCGTGATCATGGACGAGGTGCACTACCTCGCCGACCGGTCCCGGGGGGCCGTGTGGGAGGAGGTGATCATCCACCTGCCCGAGTCCGTCACGCTGGTGTCGCTGTCGGCGACGGTCTCCAACGCCGAGGAGTTCGGCGAGTGGCTGGCCACCGTCCGGGGCGAGACGACCACGATCCTGGAGGAGCGCCGGCCCGTCCCGCTCTACCAGCACGTGATGGTGGGCAAGCGGCTGCTGGACCTGTTCGCCGACTCCGACGTCGACGCGGCCGCGGGCTTCGTCAAGGACGGTGCCCCGGTCAACAACGAGCTCATGAAGGTCGCCCGTGACGACTGGGCGTCCAGCAAGCTCAAGGACCGGCGGTCGCCGCGCGACCGCAACCGCCGTGGAGGACCCCGCCAGGTGGGCAACGGGCGCCGGGTGTGGATCCCGAGCCGCGCGGACGTCATCGACCGGCTGGACCGGGAGGGACTCCTCCCGGCCATCGTGTTCATCTTCAGCCGGGTCGGTTGCGACGCGGCCGTGACGCAGGCGCTCAACGCGGGGATCCGGCTCACCTCGCCGGAGGAGCGGGACACGATCTACGAGTACGTCGAGGCCGCCTGCCGCCACCTCCCGGACGAGGACCGTCACGTCCTCGGCTACCACGACTTCCTCGACGGACTGACCCGTGGCGTCGCGGCCCACCACGCCGGCATGCTGCCCGCCTTCAAGCAGTGCGTGGAGGAGATGTTCCTGCGCGGGCTCTGCAAGGTCGTCTTCGCGACCGAGACCCTCGCGCTCGGCATCAACATGCCTGCCCGCACCGTGGTCATCGAGAAGCTCTCGAAGTGGAACGGCGAGACCCACGCCGACCTGACGCCGGGGGAGTACACCCAGCTCACCGGCCGGGCCGGCCGGCGCGGCCTCGACACCGAGGGCCACGGAGTCGTGCTGTGGCAGCCCGGCATGAACCCCCGGGAGGTGGCCGGCCTGGCCTCCACCCGGACCTACCCGCTGCGGTCGTCCTTCCGGCCGTCGTACAACATGGCCGTGAACCTGGTGCACCAGTTCGGCCGCGACACCTCCCGGCAGCTGCTGGAGCAGTCGTTCGCGCAGTTCCAGGCCGACAAGGCGGTCGTGGGCCTGGCTCGCCAGGTCCGCAAGGCGGAGACGGCGCTCGAGGGCTACCAGGAGGCGGCGACCTGTCACCTCGGCGACTTCATGGAGTACGCCGCCCTGCGTCGCCGGATCTCCGACGTCGAGAAGGACGCCAACCGGGCGCGCAAGGCCGACCGCCGGGACGAGGCGATCGCGTCGCTGGCCAAGCTCCGGCCCGGGGACGTCATCCAGGTCCCGACCGGCAAGTTCGCGGGGTACGCCGTCGTCATCGATCCCGGCTGGTCGGAGGAGGGGCCTCGGCCGTACGTCGTCACGGCCGACCGGCAGGCGCGGCGCCTCGCGATGATCGACTTCCCGACGCCGGTGGTGGCGCTGACGCGGCTGCGGGTCCCCAAGAGCTTCAACGGCCGGAACCCGCAGATGCGGCGTGACCTCGCAGCGGCGCTGCGTTCGCGTACCCACGACCTGGCCCCGCCGCCTGGGCGTCGTACGTCCGACCCGCGCTCGTCGCTCGCCCGCTCGGGTGCCGACGAGGAGGTGTCGCGGCTGCGCGAGGAGCTGAAGGCGCACCCGTGCCACGCGTGCCCCGAGCGCGAGGACCACGCCCGCTGGGCCGAGCGCTGGTTCAAGCTGCACCGCGACACTGAGACGCTGCGGCGGCGCGTCGAGACGCGCACCAACACGGTGGCCCGGCAGTTCGACCGGGTCTGCGACGTGCTGACGGCGCTCGACTATCTCGCGGGCGACGACGTCACCCCGCGCGGGCGGCACCTGATGCGGCTGTACTCCGAGCTCGACCTGCTCGCCGCCGAGTGCCTGCGCAACGGGCTCTGGGAGGGGCTCGACGCGTCCGAGCTGGCCGCGGTGCTGTCCGTGCTCGTCTTCGAGGCGCGGCGTCCTGACGACGCCTCCTCACCCCGCGTCCCCGGCGGCGCGGTCCGGGACACCGTCGGCGCGATGGTCCGCCTCTGGGGCGAGCTCGACCGCCTGGAGAAGGACCACAAGCTCGACTACCTCCGCCAGCCCGACCTGGGCTTCGCCTGGCTGGCCTACCGGTGGGCCGAGGGCGACGAGCTCGACGACCTGCTCAGCGCCAGCGAGCTCGCCGCCGGCGACTTCGTGCGGTGGATGAAGCAGCTTCTCGACCTCGCCGGCCAGGTGGCCGATGCCGCCGGCGACTCGCCGGTGCGGGAGACGGCCCGCGAGGTCGTGCGCCGGATCCGCCGGGGCGTGGTGGCGTATTCGGGGTTGGCTGAGGAGTAAGCACCCGTCTTGGGGGTGCCGTTTGGTCACCAACGGCATTTCTGACGCCGATCTGGTGCCGTTGGTGACCAAACGGCACTACCTGGTGACCGAGCAGGTCAGCCCGCGTCGGCCAGCGCCCGGATCGCATCCGGGACGGGAGTGTCGCCACCGACGAGCTCCCACTGCCGGCCGACGGCGGTGTCGTGGTCCAGCACGGCGGCGACCACGGCGGCGACGTCGGCACGAGTGACGTCGCCGCGGTCGACCTCGGGGGCAAGCGTGACCCGGCCGGTGGCGGGGTCGTCGGTGAGGCGGCCGGGGCGGATGATCGTCCAGTCGAGACCGCTCTCGCGGAGCGCGGCGTCGGCGTCCCGCTTGGCCTCGACGTAGGCGCGCCAGACGTCCGCGGTGTCGTCCGGGAGGGGCTGGTCGACGCCGATGGCCGAGATCTGCACGAAGCGCCGGATGCCGGCCTTGCGGGCACCCTCGATCGACTTCAGTGATCCTTCGAGATCTACCGTGCGCTTGCGCTCGATGTTGCCGTCCGGGCCGCCCCCGGCGGCGAAGACGACGGCCCTGCAGCCCTCGAACGCGGTGGCGAAGGCGTCGGCGTCCTGCTGCTCGATGTCGAGCAGGCGTACCTCGGCGCCGCGATTCTCCAGGTCGGCGCGGTACTCCTCGCGGCGTACCAGCGCCACCGGTCGGTGCTCGGTGCGGCGCAGCTCGACCAGCAGGTGCCGGGCCACCTGTCCGTGACCCCCGACGATCGCGATCTTGTCCATGACCCCACCGTAGGAGGGGCCCGGTGATCAGCGGCCCAGAGCCGTGATCAGCCGCTCGGCGGGGGAGCCGAGGCCCCAGCGTTCGGCGAGCTCGGCGACCTTGGCCGGGTCGCGCGGCGACGGTGGGAGCAGCAGGTCCCTCCGGTCGAGAGGCAGGTCACGGGCGACGGCCACGACCTGCGGGGCGACGGCGAGGTAGTCGGCCGCGGCCTTGATCTTCGAGCGGGGGCCGGGCGCGAGGTCGGACCCCGGATCGGCGGAGGCCGCGATGATGCCGTCCATGTCGCCGAAGCGCTGGAGGAGCGTCGCGGCGGTCTTCTCGCCGACCCCCTTCACCCCCGGGAGGCCGTCGGACGCGTCGCCGCGCAGGGTGGCGAAGTCGGCGTACTGGCGGGCGTCGATGCCGTACTTGTCGACCACCCACTGGTTGGTGATCCGCTCGTGCTTCCCGACGCCGCGAGCAATGTAGAGGACCCGTACGTCGGCGTCGTCGTCGACGAGCTGGAACAGGTCGCGGTCGCCGGTGACGATGTCGACCGGCTGGCCGGCGTTCGTCGCGAGCGTGCCGATGACGTCGTCGGCCTCGTAGCCGTCATGCCCGATCACCGTGATCCCGAACGCGTCGAGAACCTCGACGATGATGGGGATCTGGACCTGCAGGTCGTCCTCGACCACCTCGACGTCCGGAGCCGACTCGAGCTCCTCCACCACGCGGTGACCCTTGTACGACGGCACCAGGTCGACGCGCCACTGCGGCCGCCAGTCGTTGTCCCAGCAGCAGACCAGGTGGCTCGGCTCGTACTGGTCGACCAGCCGGCTGATGAAGTCCATCAGTCCACGTACGGCGTTGACGGGGGTGCCGTCCGGCGCGCTGATCGGCGGAACTCCGAAGTAGGCCCGGAAGTACATCGAGGCGGTGTCGAGGAGCATCAGGCGGCCGGTCTGCGGGCTGGTCACATCGGGATCCTGCCATGCGGAGTGGCGATGATCGCTACCCTGTCGGCCGTGAGTCCATCCGACGTCGAAGCCACCGATCGCAAGATTCTTGACCTGCTGGCCGCCGACGGACGGATGTCCTTCACCGACCTGGGCAAGGCCACGGGACTCTCGACGTCGGCCGTGCACCAGCGGGTCAAGCGGCTCGAGCAGCGCGGCCTGATCCTCGGGTACGGCGCCACGATCAACCACGAGGAGATCGGGATGCCGCTCACGGCGTTCATCTCGATCAGACCGATCGACCCGTCCCAGCCCGACGACTCACCCGAGCGCCTCCGCGAGGTCTCGGAGATCGAGTCGTGCTGGTCGGTGGCGGGGGAGGAGTCGTACGTCCTGAAGGTGCGAGTCGCCACCCCTCGGCACCTGGAGGAGCTGCTCGCCCGGGTCCGCTCCGCCGCGAACGTGTCCACGCGGACGACGATCGTGCTCTCGACGTTCTACGAGAACCGGCCCGTCAGCGGCTGAGCCAGGTGTTGCCGTTTGGTCACCAGCGGCAACTCTGGGCGCCCAGAATTGCCGTTGGTGACCAAACGGCACTCCTTTCGGAGCGCGCAGCCCCCGTCAGTGTGCCTGGAGAGCCGCCGTACGACGCGACGCTTCGGCGGCCTCGGCGGCGAGCAGCTCGGACTCGTCGAGCCGACCGTGCCGCTCCCACCACTCCCGGCCGGCGGCGGGGAGGGTGTGGATCGGGTCGTAGTACTCGTACGTCCTCGTGAGCGCCTCGGGGTCGCTGGCCTCGAGCGAGGTCCGGTAGTTCTTCGTCCAGTACGAGATGCCGCGCTCGGTGTCGTAGCCGCTGAGCTGGTGCACCCAGCGCTTGCCGACGAAGGGGACGTCGCAGACGATCCGTGGGGTGGCGAAGCCGGGGAGGTAGCCCATGATGTGGTGCTGGAGGCGCTGGGCGTCGGCGACCGAGACCCGCCAGTGCTCCGAGTACGGGATCAGGTCGCACATGTAGAAGTAGTAGGGCATGATCCGGGCGCCGTCGAGGAGGCGGAAGCACAGGTCGAGCAGGGCGTGTGGGTCGGCGTTCACGCCGTTGAGCAGCACTCCCTGGTTGCGGACGTCGCGGAGCCCGGCGTCGAGCATCGCGCCGGCGGCCTCCGCCACGATCGGCGTGATCGACTGGGCGTGGTTGGCGTGGGTGTGCATGGCCAGCGAGACGCCGCGTGAGCGGGCGAGGTCCGCGACCCGGGCCACCCCGGAGACGACGTCCGGCTGCAGCCAGTGCTGTGGCAGGCCGATCAGGGCCTTGGTGGCGAGCCGGATGTCGCGAACGTTCTCGATCTCGAGCAACGAGGTGAGGAACGCCTCGAGTCGCGGCCAGGGCATGTTGGCCACGTCGCCGCCCGAGACCACCACGTCGCGGACGGACGGCGTACGGCGCAGGTAGTCGAGCATGTCGCCGAGCCGGTCCTGCGGTTTGGTCACAAACCGCAACTTCTCGACAGCCGGCGTGGAGTTCCCGACCAGGTCCATCCGGGTGCAGTGCCCGCAGTACTGCGGGCAGGTCGGAAGCAGCTCGGCCAGCACCTTGGTGGGGTAGCGGTGGGTCAGGCCCTCGGTCGCCCACATGTCGTGCTCGTGCAGCGAGTCGCGGGTGGCGTGCGGGTGGGACGGCCAGTCGGTACGACGGTCGCTGAACACCGGGAGCATGTAGTGCCGGATCGGGTCCGCGTAGAACGCGTCGGTCAGGGACCCCGGTCCGGCGGGCTCGGCGCTCGGCATCATCGTGTTGAGCATCTGCGGCGGCACCAGCATCGACATGGTGGCCCGTTCGGCCTGGTCGCGCTCGAGGTCGGCGTAGAAGCGGTCGTCGACGAGGTCGCCCAGCAGCTCGCGCAGCTGCCGGACGGTCTTCACGCAGTGCGCGCGCTGCCACTGCACCGACGCCCACTCCGCGGCCGTCACGTCCCGCCACCCCGGGAACCGGGTCCAGTCGGGCTCGACGAGCGTCACCCGGTGGTACGGGTAGGGCTGCCCGGTCTCGCCCTCGACGAGGGCTGCGATCGACGTCTCGATGCTCATGCACCTCAGGGTGCCACAGAATCTGCGGCCAAACGAACATCCAAAGAGAGGATTTACTGTCAGGCGAGCCCGCTGGCCACGAGAGTGTGGCGAACGACGGGGGAGTCGGGAGGTACGCCGTACCGCCGCTCGTAGACGCCTTCCACCAGCGCACGGACGTCGACGTCGGGGACCCCGGGTCGCAGTGCCCGGTCCATCAGCCGCAGGGCGGGAGCGTGGCCGTCGTCGTGGGGAGGGAAGTAGTCGCGGACGGGCAGCAGCCGGCCACCGAGGCGCTCGTAGAAGACGATCCGGCGCCGGTGCTCCTCGACGAGGTCAGCGTCGAGGCCCGGCTCGTCGGGATCCTCGACGTCCCACACCAGGCGGGTCCGGCCCTCGGCCGCGAGCCGTTCGGTGAGGTCTGCCCACATCAGCGACCCGATGCCGCGACCGCGCCGGCCCACGGCGTAGTAGCGCAGGAACGTCCACCCGGTCGTCCCCAGGTCGCGCACCAGTGCGAACCCGCTCGGCCCGTCGTGCTCGACGCGCACCAGCAGCCGGTCCACGAGCAGGTCGGCGAACGGCACGGTCAGCTCCTCCGGGAACGCCGACTCGTAGATCGCCCGCACCGAAGCGAGCTCGGAGTCCGACAGGGTCGCGGCCGAGACCAGCCTCCGGTCACCAGTCACCGTGCACCACCTCTCCGCCGAGCACGGTGCCCAGCACCGCGATGTCGCGGATCGACCCGGGATCGACGGTCGCCGGGTCGTCCGACAGCACCACCAGGTCGGCGCGCTTGCCCACCGCGATGGTCCCGCGTTCGTCCTCCTGGTGCGAGGCGTACGCCGACCCCAGCGTGTACGCCGTCAGCGCCTCCAGGCCACTGATGGCCTCCTCGGGGCCGAGCGGTATGCCGGAGTCGGTCAGCCGGTTGACCATGTCGTGGATGCCGAGCAGTGGCGCGCCGTCGACCACCGGCCTGTCGGAGCTCCCGGGCGGCGTCAGGCCCGCGGCCAGCAGCGAGCGGTAGCGGTAGGCCCACCCGGCCCGCTCCGGGCCGAGCGCGCGCAGCATGCCGTCGCCGATCTCGCCGACGAACCGGCCCTGGGGGACCGGTACGACGCCGAGCTCCGCCGCGCGGGCCACCTGGTCGGGGCGGGACACGCCGAAGTGCTCGATCCGGTGGCGTACGTCGGGCCGCGGCCAGCGCGACTGCGCCTCGTCGTACGCGTCGAGGACGAGGTCGATCGCGGCGTCGCCGATGGCGTGGGCGGCGACCCGCCAGCCGGAGCAGTGCGCCTCGAGGATCGTCCTCGTCAACGCGGCCGCGTCGTCCTGCAGGTAGCCGCGGGCACCGGGCGTGTCGGCGAAGTCCTCGGTGAGCGCGCACGTGTGGCCGATCAGGGAGCCGTCGGTGAAGACCTTGACCGGGCCGATCCGCAGGCGGTCGTCGCCGAGCCCGGAGCGGATGCCGAGGTCGAGGCCGCGGACGACGCCGTCGTCGGCGTGCGCCGTCAGTGGGCGCAGCGCGTCGGCTGCGACCATCAGCTCGACGCGCACGGGCAGTCGCCCGGTGTCCCGTGCCCGCTGGTAGGCCGCCACCTCGACCGGGCTCTTGCCGATCCAGCCGCCCCCGACCCCGGCCTCGACGACGCTGGTGATGCCCTGGGTGAGGTAGACCCGTCCGGCCCGCTCGATCGCGTCGACGAGGGTCGCGACGGGGTACGGGAGGACCAGCCGGGACAACAGCTGCTGGGCCTGCTCCTGCAGCAGCCCGGTCGGTCGCCCGGCACCGTCGACCACGACGCGCCCTCCAGAGACCTCGACCGGTGCGTCGGCGATCCCGAGCTCGGCGAGGACCGCGCTGCTGACCGTGCACATATGGCCGGAGGTGTGCTTGAGCCACACCGGACGCCCGCTCGCCGTCCGGTCGAGGGCCTCCCGCGTCGGGTGGCCGCCGAGCTTGTTCTCGTCGTAGCCCGCTCCGACGACCCATTCCCCGGGACCGAGCTGCGCCGCGCGCTCCGCGACCGCGTCGTACAGGGCCTCGAGCGTGGGCACGCGCAGGTCGACCTCGGCCAGCGAGAGTCCGTACCAGGCCATGTGGTTGTGGGCGTCGTGGAAGCCGGGAGCCACGACGGCGCCGCCGAGGTCGACGACCCGCCGGGCCTGGACGTCCTCCAGGGCCACGATCCGACCGTTCAGCACGGCCACCGCCGACGCGACGTCAGCGCGTCCGGGACCGTCCAGGGTCCGCACCCGGGCGTTGGTCAGCAGCAGGTCCGCGGTCAGGCTCACAGCTTCGCCTTCTCGACCCGGTGCGAGGCGGTCAGCGGCAGGTCGTCGCGGAACTCCCAGAACCGCGGCACCTTGAAGCCGGCGAGGCGCTCCCGACACCACGCCTCGAGCTCCTCGGAGCCCGCGCCCGGAGCGACGACGTACGCCTTGACCTCCTCGCCGCGGATCTCGTCGGGTACGCCGACGACCGCGGCCAGCCGGACCGCCGGGTGGGTGAGCAGCACGTCCTCGACCTCCCGCGCGGCGATGTTCTCGCCGCTGCGCCGGATCATGTCCTTGAGGCGGCCGGTGAGGTAGACCCGGCCGCGTTCGTCGAGCCGGGCCAGGTCGCCGGTGGGGAACCAGCCGTCGACGAAGGGGGAGTCGTGGCCGAGGTAGCCCTCCATCATGCCGGGGCCGCGCAGCCACAGCTCGCCGTCGACGAGCCGGACCTCGCGGTGCGCCGTCGGACGCCCGACGCATCCCGAGCCGACCAGCTCGTCGTGGTCCTCGGGACCGACGCGGAGGTCCGCGCCGGTCTCGGTCATGCCGAAGGCCTCGTACCAGGGCACGGCCCAGCGCTCCTCCAGCTCCGCGTGCAGCGCGGTCGGGATGGCGGAGCACTGCACGGCGCGCACGCGGTGCTCGCGGTCGAGCGGATCGGGCGGCATCCGCAGGAGCAGGGTGGGCATGGCGGCCAGGCAGTAGAAGTAGGTGACGCGGTGCTCGCGGGCCTTGGCCCAGAAGCTCGACGGGTGGAAGCCGTCGAGCACGACCAGGTGCGCCCCGGACAGCAGGGCCGCTACGACGTTCCACTGGGGGTCGACGTAGTGGAACGGCTGCGCCGTCATGAGTACGTCGTCCTCGCGCAGGTGCGGGAACTCCGCCACCATCGAGCCGCCGAGCGTCGTCCAGTAGCGGTGGGTGAGCAGGCAGCCCTTCGGGCGGCCGGTGGTGCCGGACGTGTACTGCACGTTCACCACGGCACCGGCATCGACGGGTCCCTGCTCCCACGAGCCGGACGCCTCCAGCTCGCCGGGCGCGGCGACCGGGGACAACCCGGAGAGCAGGTCGTGGTGCTCGGCCCACGCCACGCTCAGCTCGGTGCCCGCATCCTCCAGCACGTGGCGCAGGTCGGCCGACCGGTAGCGCACGTTCAGCGGCACCATCGCCGCCCCCAGCCGCATCAGCGCCAGCCAGACGAGCGGGAACTCCGGAGCGTTGCCGAGCATCACCCCCACCCGGTCGCCGACGCCGACGCCGCGCTCGCGCAGCGCCTGGGCGTACGACGCCGACCGGGACGCGACCTCGGCGTACGAGAGCGTGGTGGCGGGCGCCCCGCCCGGGTCGAACGTCCAGGCCGGCCGGTCGCCGTACGCCGTGGCGGCCGCGTCGAGCACGGAGACGAGATCGCGCTCAGCCACGGCCGAAGGCCTCCCGCGGCGCGTCGCCCTCCCCGGACAGCGAGGTCAGGAGGGCATGGTCGACCTCGCGCCCCAGCGCCTCCTCGAAGCTGGCGTCGAGCCCCTCGTCGAGGACCCGCTTCGCGAGGCTGACCGACAGCGGCGGCCGTCGGGCGACGCGCCGGGCGAGGTCGAGGGCGGCCGACTCGTGCTCGCCGGGAGGTACGACGCGGGCCACCAGCCCGATCTCGCCGGCACGCGCGCCGGTGATCCGCTCACCCAGCAGCATCAGCTCCTTGGCCCGGGCCCAGCCGACGAGGGCGGGGAGCAGGCGGGAGATGCCGCCGGTGACGCTGAGCCCGACCTCGACCTCGGGGAAGCCGAACTGGGCGTCCTCGGTCGCGACGACCACGTCGCACGCGAGCGCGAACTCGCATCCGGCCCCCAAGGCGTGACCGTGGACCGCGGCGACGACCGGGCCGGGGAAGGCCCGGATCAGCCGGGTGACGTCCTGGATCGCCTCGAGACGGGCGCGGGTCTGGACCGGCGTCTCGACCGGCTCCGGCTCCTTGAGGTCGTGCCCCGCGCAGAACGAGCGGCCGCGTCCCGCCAGCACCACCGCACGCGCGCCCTCGACCCCTGCTCGTCGCAGTGCCTGGGCCAGTCCGTCGGTGAGGGCGGGCACGACGGCGTTGAGCCGCTCGGGCCTGTTGAGGTGCACGAGAGCGACGTCGCCGTCGCGGGTGTAGTCGACCGCCACGGGCCGCTCCTTCCGGGATGAGCCGCGCCCGGCGCGTCGTTGCGCCGTGCGGCACGCCGACGCTACGCCGGGTCGCTCCGGATGCGACAACGGGCGCGCTGCACTAGCAGCCTTTGCACACGACTGTGCACAAAGTCCCGCGACACGCCGAGGTGGTCTGGAAACCTGCCGAAATTCTGATGAACATTGCGCGTCGCTGACCTGCGAGGACGCGCGTTTGCGCAGGTCAGGCGCGTATTGACAGGCCTCGGTGAAAAAAGCGACTGTGTGCCGTCCGCCCATGCAGATCGTGGCCGGCGGACCGACGTCCGAGTGGCGGTGTCGGAGGGTGGGGTGCCACTCACCCGTCCGACACAGTTCGCGGAGGTCGGTCCGCTCCACGAGGGCTGACACGGAAGGACCCCGGACCCCCTAGACAACGACCCGAGCTCGACAGCCGGTCATTCCCGGGTCGGTCCGAAGGTTTTCGGGGTCCTTCCGGAGCTCTGCAACACCCCACCGGCTACCTTCACCTCTGTGCTGACCCGGACCTTGCTGGCCCTCGTCGCCGGGGTGGTCCTCTCACTGGCCTTCGAGCCGGTGGCCGCGCCGGTCGTGCTGCCGTTCGCGGTGGCCGCGTTCTTCCTCTGCGTCCGCGGCCTGCGGCCCCGCCAGGGCTGGTGGGTGGGTCTGGCGTTCGGCGTCGGTTTCTACTTCGTGCACATCTGGTGGATGCGTGCCGTCGCGACCGCGGCCTGGCTGGGCCTGGCAGGCGTCGAGGCCCTCTTCTACGGACTTCTCGGTGCGGCGGTGACCGTCCTCGGCCGGCGGCGCTGGTGGCCCCTGTGGGTCGCGGCCGCCTGGGTGACCATGGAGGTCTGGCGCAGCGGCTGGCCATTCAGCGGCATGCCCTGGGGGCGGCTGGCCTTCGCGACGATCGACACCCCCGTCGCCGCCTCGCTGCCGTACGTCGGCATGGTCGGCGTCTCCGCGCTGCTCGCCCTCGCCGGCGCTCTGCTGGCCTGGCTGGTCGTGGCGCGGGGTCGGGAGCGCCGGATCGCGCTCGGGTCGATCGGCGCCCTCGTGGTGCTGCTGGCCGTGCCCGCGGTCGCGTCGTACGACCCCGAGGAGGTCGGATCCACCACCGTGGCGGTGGTGCAGGGCGACGTACCGGGGCCGGGCAACGACATCCTGTACGACTCCGACGGGGTCACCGAGAACCACGTCCGGGCGACCGTCGAGCTCGCCGACGACGTGGCCGCCGGCGACGAGCCGCAACCCGACTTCGTGCTGTGGCCCGAGAACTCGACAGCGTCGGACCCCTTCAACCGCCAGGTGATCGGCGACGGGATCCGTGAGGCGGCCGAGGCGATCGGCGTCCCCGTGCTGGTCGGGGCGATCGTCGACGGCGGCGAGGAGCACGTGCTCAACCAGGGCATCGTCTGGGACCCGGAGACGGGAGCGGGGGAGCGCTACACGAAGCGGCACCCCGTGCCGTACGGCGAGTACATCCCGTTCCGCAAGTACTTCGACTTCAACTTCGGCGAGCTGGCCCGGATCCACCGCGACATGCTCAGCGGCACCCGCGAGGAGCCGATCACCGTCGCCGGGGTCCCCGTCGTGGATGCGATCTGCTTCGACATCGCCTACGACGACGGCCTGCAGGCCCAGCTGCGCCGGGGCGGGCAGCTGCTCGCCGTCCAGACCAGCAACGCGACCTTCATCGAGACCGACCAGATCGACCAGCAGTTCGCGATCACCCGGCTGCGCGCCATCGAGGCCGGCCGGTGGCTGGTGGTGGCCTCGACCAACGGCGTCAGCGGCGTCGTCGCCCCCGACGGCACGGTCGTGGCGACCGCGGATCCCCGCACGACCGCGGTGCTCGTGGAGGAGGTCGGGCTCGTCGACGACATCACGCCCGGCATCCGCATCGGGCCGTGGGTCGCCCGGCTGTGCGTGCTGGTGACACTGGCTGGTCTGCTCCTCGCCCTGCTCGCGTATCGTCGGGAGAGGACGCGGTCGCGAGCCGCGGTCCCCGGTCCACTCGGACCCGAGCTGCAGGAGACGAAGCAGGAATGAGGCTTCCCGCGTGAGCACTGGACACCCGTCGGGGCTGGGCCGGGTCGTGATCGTGATGCCGACGTACGACGAGGCCGACAACCTGGCCTGGATCGTCGGCCGGGTGCGGACCGCCCAGCCGGACGTGGACATCCTCGTCGTGGACGACGACTCACCCGACGGCACCGGCCGGATCGCGGACGAGCTGGCCGCCGCGGACCCCCAGGTCCGGGTGCTGCACCGCACCGCCAAGGGCGGGCTCGGGGCGGCGTACCGGCACGGCTTCGCGTACGCGCTCGCCGAGGGGTACGACGTGATCGGGGAGATGGACGCCGACGGCTCCCACCAGCCCGAGCAGCTCGGGCTGCTCCTCGACGCGCTCGCGGACGCCGACCTCGTCATCGGCTCGCGGTACGTGCCGGGCGGATCGGTCGTCAACTGGCCGCGCTCGCGCGAGTGGCTCTCGCGCGGCGGCAACCTCTACGTGCGCCTGCTGCTGGGGATCCAGGTCCGCGACGCCACGGCCGGGTTCCGGCTGTTCCGCCGCGGCACCCTGGAGAAGATCGACCTCGAGTCGGTCGTGTCGACGGGCTACGTGTTCCAGACCGACATGGTGGCGCGCACTCTCAGCGCGGGCCTGACGGTGCGCGAGGTGCCGATCGAGTTCGTCGAGCGCGAGCGCGGCGACTCCAAGATGAGCCGCGCCGTCGCGGCCGAATCGCTGCAGCGGATCACCGCGTGGGGCCTGCGGGAGCGTCGCGACCAGGTCCGCCGGGCCTGGCGGCGGGGCCGGGGGAGCAGGTCATGAGCCGGCGTCGCAGCATCCGCTGGGTGCTGTTCGTCCTGTTCGTGGTGGTGCCGCTGCTCGAGCTGTACGTGCTGATCCAGGTCGGTCAGGTGATCGGCGCCTGGTGGACCATCCTGCTGCTGGTCCTCGACAGCATCCTCGGCACCTGGCTGATCCGTCGCGAGGGCAGCCGGGCGCTCGCCGCCCTGCGGACGGCGCTGGAGACCGGCCGGATGCCGGCGCGCGAGCTCGCCGACGGCGGCCTGCTGCTCATCGGCGGGACGCTCATGCTCAGCCCGGGCTTTGTCACCGACGTCTTCGGCATCCTGTTGATCCTGCCGTTCACCCGTCCGGTGTTCCGCCGGGTCCTCACCCGGGTCGTCGCCGCGCGACTGATCGTCACCGCGACGGGTCCGAGCGCGCAACGTGGTCCGGACGCGCAGCGCCCCGGACCGGGATCCGAGGGACCCGTGGTCCGGGGCGAGGTCGTCGACGACCCCTGAGCGACGGCGTACGGCCTGTCGTCAGGGCGTCGGCACGCGTGCGGTCAGGAGACCTTGCGCTTCTTCTGGTTGGCCCGGTGCAGGTGCGCCGGACCGATCTCGCCACCGCGCAGCAGCTCGAGACGCTCCTTGAGGATGTCCTCGAGCTCCTTCTCCGAGCGGCGCTCGAGGAGCATGTCCCAGTGCGTGCGGGCCGGCTTCTCGTTCTTCGCCTCGGGCTCGATGCCCGAGGTGCTGAGGCTCTCCGCGCCACAGCGCGGGCACTCCCAGATCGCGGGTACGTCGGCCTCGACGGACATCGTGATCTCGAACTCGTGGCCCTGCGGGCACCGATATCCGACCTGCTGCCGAGCCGCGAACTCGATGCCGCGCTCGTCCTCGAAGCTCTGGCCTCCGAGTCGGGCACCGCGCAACGTGCGCTCCGCCATGAGGCACCTCCGTTTTCTGTCCCCCGTGGACGATGAACCGAGAGGGCCTGGATGGTTCCTCTCAGAAGTCTTCAACGGTACTGAGGAGTCCAAGATTCCGACAATCGGCGCTCTGCGTGCCGATCCACGCAGATTCTCGGACTTCTCTCAGGTACCCGGGGGTCGCGGACCTCACGCAGAGCCGTGTGCGGGTGCCTAGACCACGGCGGGGACCTCGTTGCCGGCTTCGCGGATGCCGCGCACCGTGTCGACCTTGGCGAGGAAGACGAAGCCGATGACGAACAGCGCGATCAGCGCGAGCAGTGCCGGCCGGTAGGAGTCGGTGAGCTGGTGCACGACGCCGAAGACCAGGGTGCCGACCCAGCTCGTCCCGCGCTCGCAGGCCTGGTAGAGCGAGAAGTACTCGGCCTCGCGCCCGCGCGGGATCAGCTGGCTGAAGAAGGACCGGCTCAGCGCCTGCGTGCCGCCGAGGACGAGACCGATCGCGGCGGCGAGGGCCAGGAACAGCGGGAAGCTGCCTGCCGGGGTGAAGAACCCGAGAACGACGACGGCGATCCAGATGCCCAGTCCGGCCATGATCGTCTTGTGCGCACCGCGGCGCTGCGCCACCCGGCCGAACAGCAGGGCGCCCGCGATCCCGACGAACTGCACGACGAGGAACGCGGACAGGACAGTGCTGGCCTCGAAGCCGAGCTGCTTCTCGCCGTACACCGAGGCCGCGTAGATCACGGTCTGGATGCCGTCGTTGTAGAACAGGTAGCCGATCAGGAAGGTCAGCGTGACCGGGTAGTTCCGCAGGTCCTTCAGGGTGTGCCAGAGCTGACCGAACGACTGGCGCACGAGGGTGCCGGACTCGGGCTGGACGTTCGCGGGCGGCCGGTTGCGCACGCCGCGGAACGGGATGATCGTGAAGACGGCCCACCAGATCCCGGCGCTGAGCAGGCTGATCCGCACCGCGAGGGCGGTGTCGTCGACGAGGGACAGCAGCCCGAAGTTCAGGGCCAGCAGGATGCCGCCGCCGAGGTAGCCCATCGCCCAGCCGCGCGAGGACACCCGGTCGCGCTCGTGCGGCTCGGCGATGTCGCACAGGATCGCGTCGTACACGACGAGGCTGGAGCCGAGGCACAGCGTGGCCGCCATCAGCAGCACGGCGCCGAGCTGCCAGTTGTCGCCCGTGACGAAGAACATGCACATCGCGAAGGCGCTGCCCGCCCAGGCGAACCGGGCCATCAGCGTCGTCTTGCGCGCGGAGCGGTCGGCGATCGCGCCCACGATCGGGAGCACGAGCGCGGAGACCAGGGTGCTGATCGTGACGATGTAGAAGACCAGCGAGCCGGGGGAGACGTCGAGGCCGAGCACCGACAGGTCGGTCGTGCACTTCAGGCCCTTGTCCTCGTCGGTGACGAAGCCGCAGGCCGCCTCCTCGGCGACCGAGGTGAGGTACGGCGCGAACAGCACCGCGGCGATCGTGGTGACGTAGGCGCTGTTGGCCCAGTCGTACCAGTACCACGCCCGCTGCTCGCGGGTCCGCTCGTCGGGCGTCCTGGTCGTCGTCATGATCGTCCCCTCCACTGTCCGCGCTCGGTGAGCACGGCCTTCAGCACGTCGGTTCGGTCGGTGAACAGGCCGTCGACCCCGAGGTCGAGGAGCTCCCGCATCTCGCTCGGGTCGTCCACCGTCCAGATGTGGACGTGCTTGCCGGCCGCGTGGGCGCGGCGGACCAGGCCGGGCGTCGTCACGAGCACCCGTCCGCGCCGCCGAGGGATCTGGAGAGCCGCCACCCGGCCGCGCGTCAGCAGATCCGCGAGGCGTCCCGACGGCAGCAGCCGGAACGCCGCCACCTCCAGGGGATGGGCGGAGGTCGGGACCCGCCCTCCGGTGAGCTCCCGGAAGCGCCGGAGCCGGCGCCGCGAGAAGGACCCGACCAGCACCCGGTCCCAGGCCTCCCGCGCGTCGACGAACTCCGCCAGGGCCGGGACGGCGCCCTCGGACTTGAGGTCGATGTTGAATCGGACCGTCGGGAACTCGTCGAACAGCCGGGCCAGCGTCGGGACCTCCTCACGACCGGCGACGTGCGCTGCGCGGACCTCGGCGTACGTCAGGGTCGCGATGGCGCCCTCGCGGTCGGTGACCCGGTCGAGAACGGCGTCGTGGAAGGCGAGCAGGACGCCGTCGCGCGTCACGTGCACGTCGGTCTCGAGGTAGTCGTAGCCCAACGCCACCGCGTGCTTGAACGCCGCGAGGGTGTTCTCCAGGCCCTCGATCTCCGGGTGGTACGCCCCGCCGCGGTGGGCGAAGGCGAGGGCGCTCCCCGGCCGCTCGAGGACGGCATCGAGGTAGCCGAACCCGGTAGGCGGCGTACTCACGCGAGCAGTATCCACGGCGCGGGTCCGGGGCGGGCACCGACACGAGGGCTACCGTCGCGGATATGGAGACGATGAACTGCCCCGCGTGCGGCACCGGGATGGTGGAGAGCCCCGTCGGTGCCGCGGCCGTCCTGAAGTGCCCCGAGGGGCACGGCGTCTACCTCGACCGCGCCACGCTCGGCGCGCTCGTCGAGGCCGAGTCCGACTGGCACCGGTACGCCGGCCAGCACACCGCGCCCATGCCGCGGATCACCCCCGACATGGAGGCCGCGCCCCCACCCTCCCGGCCCGCCGCGCGCGCCTGGGTGGAAACCCTGTTCTGACCGCCGACTCTCGGCTCGCCGGGTTTCGAGGCTCGCTCCGCTCGCACCTCAACCAGCGTGGGGTGACGCTGGTTGAGGTGTGAAGGACGAAGTCCTGAGCCTCGAAACCCCTGGTGCCAGGCTGCGGCCTCGGCCCGGGGTTGACGGTCGGCTCGCTGGGTTCGAGGCTCGCTTCGCTCGCACCTCAACCGGCGTGGGTGAACGCTGGTTGAGGTGCAATGGACGAAGTCCTGAGCCTCGAAACCCCTGGTGTCGGAGGTCGGCCTCGGCCCGGGGCTGATGGTCGGCTCGCTGGGTTTCGAGGCTCGCTCCGCTCGCACCTCAACCAGCGTTTGAGGTTCGCTCCGCTCGCACCTCAACCGGCGTGGGTCGTTCGTCGGTCGAGTAGCGAGCGCCAGCGGGCATATCGAGACCCAAGTCTCGATACGCCCGTCGCGGCTTCGTTCCTCAGGCAGCCTGAGCAGGCTCAGGCTCGGGGCGCTCAGATGTCGCGGAAGGGCTCGATCTGGGCGCCGAGAAGGTTGAGGCGCTCGGCGAGGTCCTCGTAGCCGCGGTGGATGACGTAGGTGCCGCGGAGGACCGAGGTGCCCTTGGAGGCGAGCATGGCGAGCAGGATCACCACCGCCGGACGCAGCGCCGGCGGGCAGACGAGCTCGGTGCCGGTGAAGGACGTCGGGCCCTCGATCATGACGCGGTGCGGGTCGAGCAGCTTGACCTGGCCGCCGAGCTTGTTGAGGTCGGTCAGGTAGATGGCCCGGTTCTCGTAGACCCAGTCGTGCAGCAGCGTCTGACCCTCGGCGACCGCCGCGATCACCGCGAAGAACGGCAGGTTGTCGATGTTCAGGCCCGGGAACGGCATCGGGTGCACCTTGTCCAGCGGCGCGTGCAACTGGGACGGCTTGGTGGTGAGGTCCACCAGGCGGGTGCGGCCGTTCTCCGCGTCGTACTCGTCGGAGCGGTGGTACTGGAAGCCCATCTCCTCCAGCAGCGCGAGCTCGATCTCGAGGAACTCGATCGGCACCCGGCGGATGGTGATCTCGGACTTCGTGACGATCGCGGCCGCGAGCAGCGACATCGCCTCGATCGGGTCCTCGCTGGGCGCGTAGTCGACGTCGACGTCGATCTCCTCGACCCCGGTCACGGTCAGCGTGGTGGTGCCGATGCCGTCGATGGTGACGCCGAGCCGCTGCAGGTAGAAGCAGAGGTCCTGGACCATGTAGTTCGACGAGGCGTTGCGGATCACGGTCGTGCCCGGATGCAGCGCGGCCGCCATCAGGGCGTTCTCGGTGACGGTGTCGCCGCGCTCGGTCAGCACGATGGGGCGGCCCGGCTCGATGGCTCGGTTGACCTGGGCGTGGTACGACCCGTCGGTCGCCTTGACCTCCAGACCGAACGGCCGCAGCGCGGCCATGTGCGGCTCGACCGTGCGGGTGCCGAGGTTGCAGCCCCCGGCGTACGGCAGGTCGAAGGTCTCGGCCCGGTGCAGCAGCGGGCCGAGGAACATGATCACCGAGCGGGTACGGCGGGCCGCGGCCTCGTCGATGTTGTCGAGGTTGAGCTCGCGCGGCGGGACGATCTCCAGGTCGTTGTCGGCGTTGAGCCACTTGGTCTGCACGCCGAGGCTGCCGAGCACCTCGAGCAGCCGGTTGACCTCCTCGATGCGGGCGACCTTGCGCAGCGTGGTCCGGCCCCGGTTGAGCAGCGACGCGCACAGCAGCGCGACGCCGGCGTTCTTGGAGGTCTTGACGTCGATCGTGCCGGACAGCGTGGTCGGGCCGGTGACGCGCAGGTGCGTGGGTCCGGCGCCGACGGCGACGATCTCGGAGTCGAGTGCCGCCCCGATCCGTGCGAGCATCTCCAGGGAGAGGTTCTGGTGGCCCTTCTCGATCCGGTTGATCGCGCTCTGGCTGGTCGCGAGCAGCTCGGCGAGCTGCTGCTGGGTCAGCCCCCGGTGCTTGCGGGCGTCGCGGATGAGGTTCCCGATGCGGCCCTTGTATCCCTCGGTCATGCGGCCACGGTAACTCACATATGAGATAGAGCAACAAAGGCGAGCGTCGGGCGTGGCGGCCGGCCCGGGTCAGCCTGTAAGGATGCCACCATGCGAGCGACCACGATCCACGCCCCCGGAGACATCCGCGTGTCGGAGGTCCCCGACCCGACCATCGAGCAGGCGACCGACGCGATCGTCAAGGTCACCGCCGGCTGCATCTGCGGCTCGGACCTGTGGCCCTACCGCGGCGAGAACGAGATCACCGCCGGGCAGACCATCGGCCACGAGTGCATCGGCGTCGTGGAGGAGGTCGGAGCCGACGTGACCTCGTTCCGGCCGGGGGACTTCGTGATCGTCCCGTTCGACCACTGCGACAACACCTGTGCCCACTGCCTCGCCGGCGTCCAGAGCGCCTGCGTGAACTACGGCGTCACGGTGAGCGGTCAGGCGGAGTACGCCCGCGTCACCCAGGCCGAGGGCAGCCTGGTGAAGCTCGACGGCGCCCCCGACGCCGCCCTGGTCCCGTCGCTGCTGGCTCTGTCCGACGTGATGCCGACCGGCTGGCACGCGGCGGTCGCGGCCGGCGTACGGCCGGGCGGCACGACGGTGGTCATCGGCGACGGCGCGGTGGGCCTCTGCGGTGTCCTCGCCGCGGCGACGATGGGCGCCGAGACGATCATCGCCATGTCCCGCCACGAGCCGCGCCAGGAACTCGCCCGCGCCTTCGGCGCCACGCACGTCGTCGCGGAGCGCGGCCGCGAGGGTGGCGCGATCGTGAAGGAGATCACCGGGGGAGTGGGGGCCGACTCCGTCCTGGAGTGCGTCGGCACCGATGCCGCGATGCGCACGGCCTTCGGCGTGGCCCGCCCCGGGGCCACCGTCGGCTTCGTCGGAGTCCCGCACGGTGTCGAGCTCCCGGTCCGCACGATGTTCGCGAAGAACGTCGGCCTGGCCGGCGGGATCGCTCCGGTACGCCGCTACCTGCCCGACCTGCTGCAGCTGGTGCTCGACGGGCGGATCGATCCCGGGCGGGTGTTCGACGCCACCCTGCCGCTCGACGAGGTCGCCGAGGGCTACCGGGCGATGGATGAAAGACGGGCGATCAAGGTACTGATCCAGCCGTGACCTCTCCGCTCCGCCTCGGCCCGCTGCTCCGGTACGTCGACGACACCTCCGCCGCCGTCTGGGTCGAGACCGAGTCGGCGGCGACCGTGGTGGTCACCGCAGGGGACCGGGCCGCCACGTCCCGTACCTTCACCGCGCACGGTCACCACTACGCGCTGGTCGAGGTCGAGGGTCTCGAGCCGGGCAGCCACACGCCGTACTCCGTGTCGATCGACGGCGAGCGGGTCTGGCCCCTCGCCGCGGGGGAGTACGGCGAGTCGATCATCGCCACCCTGCGCCCGGGCAAGCCGCTGCGGATGGCCTTCGGATCCTGCCGGGTGAGCGTGTCCCACGACGAGAAGGGGCACGCGGCCCACGGCGTCGACGCCCTGCGCGCCTACGCGCTGCGGATGGCCGGGATCACCGGTGACGGCGACGCCGACGGCTGGCCCGACCTGGTGCTCTTCCTCGGCGACCAGGTGTACGCCGACGACACCAGCGACGAGATGAAGGCGTTCATCGAGCAGCGCCGGGACCCGACGAAGTCGCCGTGGCACGAGCTGAAGGACTACGAGGAGTACGCCCATCTCTACCGGCTCGCGTGGAGCGATCCGGCGAACCGGTGGCTGCTGTCGACGCTGCCGAGCGCGATGATCTTCGACGACCACGACATCCGCGACGACTGGAACACCAGCCTGAGCTGGCGGCGTGAGATGGAGGCCACCGACTGGTGGCACGAGCGGGTCGTCGCCGGGCTGGCGTCGTATTGGGTCTACCAGCACCTCGGCAACCTGAGCCCGTCCGACCGCGCCCAGGACGCGCTCTGGCAGCGCATCAGCGCGTACGACGGACCGGGGGAGCTGGACGTCACCGAGGAGCTCGACCGGCTGGCCGACGACGCGGACCAGCGGCCCGACAGCTACCGCTGGAGCTTCGCCCGGGACTTCGACACCCAGGCGAGGCTGGTCGTGGTCGACTCCCGAGCGGCCCGGGTGCTGCAGCCCGACCAGCGCTCGATCCTCGACGACGCCGAGATGGCGTGGCTCGACGAACAGCTGCGTGGCGACGTCGACCACCTGCTGATCGGCACGTCGCTGCCGTTCCTGCTGGCGCCGGCGATCCACCATGCCGAGTCGTTCAGCGAGGCGCTGGCCAGCGGCCGGTTCGGGCGGCTGCTGAAGCCGCTGGGGGAGAAGGCGCGCCAGGGCGCCGACCTCGAGCACTGGGCCGCGTTCCAGGAGGGCTTCGCGCGGGTCGCGCGGATGGTTCTCGACGTCGGCTCCGGTCGTCGCGGCCGGGCGCCGCGCTCGGTGACGTTTCTCTCCGGCGATGTGCACCACAGCTACGTGGCCGAGGCGTGGCCGGACCCGGCCGAGGGCATCGACGTGACGAGCCGGATCGTCCAGGCGGTGTGCTCGCCGATCCGCAACCCGCTGCCGAGGTTCATGCGCGGCGCCACCAAGCTGGCCGGCCTGGGACGGGCGCGACCCACCGGCCGGCTGACCCGCGGACGGATGCCCCGCTCGCCGCTGCGGTGGCGGATGGCGAAGGGGCCCTGGTACGACAACAATCTCGCCGTACTGGAAGTGCTGCCGGGCGGTCTGCGGATGCGCTGGTGGTGCGGCGAGGTCCAGGGCGGCGACGTACGACGGCCGCGGCTGCGGATGGTCGCCGACATCGACGGGATCGGCTGACCCCGAGGAGCCGATGCTCAGGCGGCGCGGTGCTGGTGCGCCGGCTTCTGGCTCGGCTCACAGCTGCAGCCGTCGCCGCACGCCAGGAACGTGTGCATCCCGTGCCCGCAGCGCGGGCAGGGGCGGTCGTGCGACAGGTGCTCGCCACTCGACTGGACGGTGTCCCACATGGCTCTTCCTCCCCTCGCGTGCGGTCCGTCGACTCTCACCTGAACGTACGGACAGCGCGCGGCGAAACTGCGGAGAACGCTCCGGAAACACGCAGGTGAGCCATCAGATTGGCCCGATCGGGCACCGCCGGCATGACCCGGACGGGCCATACCGGAGCGCCGGGCGGGCCGATGGCGCCGCCCGAGGGGGAGCGGCGGATCAGTCCTCGCGCCGACCCGCGGCGCAGAGCAGCGCGCCGAGGAGGATCAGGATGCCGCCACCGAGCTCCGTGACGAAGATGCTGGTCGGGTCGTCGTAGACCAGAGCGAAGAGGATCAGCAACGCCCCGCCGAGGCCGATCACGCCGATCGCCGGACCCGGCGAGACGCGGGTGCGCAGCACGAACGACGCCAGGACGACCACCGTCGCCACCATGCCGCCGCGGTAGCCGGCCCACATCCCCGCGGCGTCCTGCGGGTAGATGTACCAGGTCGAGATCACGACCAGGATGCCGGTGGTCAGCACCAGCGCCCAGCCGAGGGGAGCGAGCACGGGGACCGGCTGGTAGGCCGCGGCGGCCGGGGCGGTCACGTCGGAGGGCTTGGCAGGAGTCGTCATGGTGCCGACATCCTATTCACTCGGTGCCGTCGGAGGCAGGGGAGGTCCGGTGGTTCGGGCGCGCGCGTTAGATTGCCGGGTAGCCCACCCCCCAGCTCTGGAGCATCGCGATGACCGACCAGCCCCGTACCGGTTCGTCCCGCACGCCCATCCTGGCGGCGCTCGCCGTGGTGCTCGTCATCGTCGGTGCCGTGGCGGTCGGTCAGCTCGTCCGCGACGACGACGGAGGTTCGACGGGTTCGTCGCAGGGGGAGTCTCCTGCTCCCGAGGGCGCCGAGCGACCCGAACGGCTGCTCGTCCCGGCGGCCACCGAGACCTGGGGCAGTCAGTCCGTGGCGGACTGCGCGTCGTACCAGTACGGCGAGGAGCCCGAAGTCGTCTACGTCCCGCAGCTCAGCTACGAATGCGTGGCCAAGGTGCCGCACGACGCGAGCGTCGTCTTCTCCGCGAGCGATGCGGTGACCATCGGCGGCATCGCCTGGGACAAGGCGTCGGAGCCCTGGGTCCAGGTCGACGGGCATCAGGTGATGAAGAAGGTCGAGGGTGACGAGTTCAACCTGACCAGCCGGGTGATCCAGGGCGTCTGGGTCGACACGCCGCGCGAGTACGCCGTCTTCGTCGGACCCGAGAGCCCCGACGCCCTGGCGTCGTTGGAGGCCGGCGGCTGACGAACCGGTCCACCGCGCAACGAAGGCAACACTTGCTCATTGTGTTGTGTGCGTTGCGTCGGAGCGGTACGATGGGCTGACGTAGCGAGAGGGGAGGGATGATCGTGGGCGCGTCCCGCGTGCTCGTCCCCGAGGGCATGGATCCGCGGCATGCCCAGCGCACGCTCGACCTGCTCGCGGCGCACGAAGGTGCGCTGCACCGGATCGAGAGCGCCCTGGCGAACGAGGCGACCGCCACCGCTCCGGCGACGGCCGCCATGCTGGCGGCGCTCGACGCGAAGTGGCGCAGCGTCGAGGTCGACTACGGGGTCTACGAGACCAACGAGGTCGCTGCTCTGGTCGGGGTCACCAACCGGTCCTCGGTGCACCGGCTGCGCGAGACCAGGGGACTGGTCGCCTACAAGCGGGCCAACCGCCGTCTCTACCCCGCCTTCCAGTTCCACCGCGGCCGGGCACTCGACCTGCGTCCGCTCACGAGCCCGCTGCGCGAATCCGGCTGGAGCGACGAGGACATCGTCATGTGGCTGATCTCGGCCAACGGCTACACGCGCGGCAACGAACCTCCCGCGCGAGCACTGGTCGAGGCGATCGAGCGTGCGGACTCCGGCGTACCTGACGTTCCTGACGAGCTTGCCGGGCTGGCCCGGACCGCAGCCGCCCCGGCGTGGTGAGCGCCGCGTCCGGCGGATCGGTCGTCGCGCCGCCGCCGGAACCGTTCGAGGTCACGGAGGAGATCCTCCCGGCCGGCACCCGGCTCTACCGGGTCCATCCGCTCCAGGTCCCCGAGGTGGACGACCTCCTCCGGCCCACCGGGGCGGTCCTGTCGGACGACGGCACCCTGTTCAACCCCGGAGTCGGCCGGACCCGCTTCGCGTTCTTCGGCGATCCGCCGGTGCCGGTCTGGTACGCCGCCTGCGGTCCCGAGGGTGCGGTCTTCGAGTCGCTGCTGCACGACAAGGTGCCCGGTGGCTCACTTGCGCGCGCCGAGTGGGCCGAGCGGATGCTGTCCGTCGTGGTGACCACTCACGACCTCCGGCTGGCGAAGCTGCACAGCGACGGTCTCCGCAAGTACGACCTGACGGCCGCCCGGCTCACCGACACGCCTCCCACGACGTACGGCGAGACCGTGCGCTGGGCGTACCAGGCGTGGCTGGCCGGCTTCGACGGCTGCTCGTGGGTCTCCCGGCAGTACAACAGCCAGTTCGCCTACGTCCTGTTCGGCACGGCCGGGGCGGACGGGCGATCGCGCATCGGCGCGCCGCCGACCCGGCTGCGTGCCGTCGCCGATGCCGCCGAGACCCGGGTCTTCGCCGTCAGTCGGGCCGACTACGACTGGCTGGCGGACGTCTGCTGGTCGATGCGGGTGACCACGACGCTGTGATCGTCGTGAGCTCGTGGAGATCCAGCGGATACGGGCTGGGCTCTGCCACCGGTCCGGCGCTCTCGTTTCGCTCCATCCACTTGTGGTCGTCGCGCCAGACGAGGAGTACCGCGGACACCGCAGCCGCCGAGATCAGTGCGCACAGTCCGATCTGGAGTACGAGTACCGCCGGGACCGGGTCCATGTCATCAGTGTGTGCCGCCGGAGATCGGCGCACCAGGTATCCCTCCGCGGATACCGCCGATAACTGACATTATGTCAGGTAGTGTCCCGGAGCGCCTCGCTCCCTCGCTCTCGGCGTGGCTGCGTCAGTGCGCAAGTTCTGCCGACTCGGCGTGCAAGTTCTGCCGACTCGGCGTGGGGCGTCAGGAGAGCTTGGCGAGGATGGTGATCAGCGTTGTTCGCTCGGCTGAGGTCAGCGGGCTGAGTACCTGGACCTGTACGTCGTCGACGATGCGTTCGAGGCGCGGCAGCAGGTCGCGGCCGTCGTCGGTGAGCGTCACGACGTTGCGGCGGCCGTCGGCGGGGTCCGGGCTGCGGTCGACCAGCCGGCGACTTTCGAGCTCGTGGAGCGTGACGGCGACGTCCTTGCGGTCCAGGTGCAGGAGTCGGCCGAGGTCGGCCTGGCTCAGGGCGTCGTACTCCCCCAGTGTCGACAGCGTCCGGAAGTGGATCGGCCGGAGGTCGAGCTCGGCGAAGGCGTCGGCGAGGACCGCCTGACTGCGGGCGTTGGCTCGACTCAGCAGCCAGGTCGGGAGTCCGGCGAGCTTCGCGGGCGGCATACGAGCAGTCTAGAGATTGTTGGCCTTCCCAACAAGGTATATCGTTGGAGAAACCAACAAAGTGGAAGGTGGCCACGATGACGTCCTTCGGACCTCAGCTCATCGGCGAGACCGAGAAAGCCCTCAACGCCCTGCTCCGGCTGCTGCTCAACGATGCCGAGCTGACCGAGCCCGAATGGGTGACTCTCCGGCTGGCCGGCCAGGCTCCGCCGGGAGTCGCGCTGGCCGAGCACGTTCGCGGGCGCGCCCACTTCCCCGATGCGCGGGCACTCGTCGACGAGCTCGAGGGACGGGGGCTGGTCTCGGAGGACAGGCTCTCCCCCGCCGGTGGCGCGCTGGTCGCCGAGGTGCAGCGGCGGATCGCCGCGGTCACTGCACCGATCTGGAGATCCCTGGACCCGAGCGATGTCGTCGTAACCGAACGGGTGCTGAGGACCGTCGCAGCGAGTGCTCGCGAGGTCGTCACGACGGTGGTCAGCCGAGCGTCACCAGGCGAGCCGCGTCCTTCGGCAGGACTGCCCGGTTGAGCCTGCGATCGAAGGTGACGAGAACGGCGTCGTGCCGCGCGGCCAGGTTCAGCAGGTGCCAGTCGGTCACCTGCCGATGGCCGGCAAGGCCCGTGGTGTCGATATCGGCATCGGCGAGGCTGGCATCGTCGGTGAGGAACACGGCTCGTTCGTCGGCCCGGATGCCGGCGAGCACGCCCAGGGCCTGCGGGGTGGACACGGACTGACCGGCGACCACGGGGTTCAACAGCATGCGGACGAACCGCTCTCCGTGATCGGTGTCGTCGCCAAGCGTGTCACGTCCCCGAGCCAGCGGTGCGCCTCGGTGTGGAAGACGTGCGCCGGGTTCGTGAGCGCGACGAGCACGTTGACATCCGGAAGGAACAGCGTCTGATCAGTGGTCATCGAGGGCGTCGTCCACCATCTCGACGGTGATGACGTGGTCCGCGACGGCGGGCAGCATCGGGAAGCCGACAGGATGCGCGACGGCCGAGGACTCGGCCTCGTAGCCGATCAGCGCGAGCTGCGAGAGCGCCTCTCCCACTGAGATGCCACGGCGTCGCGCGCGGCTGCGGGCAGCGGCCAGCACGCGGTCGTCGATGGTGAGTGTGGTGCGCACATCACGAGGCTAGCGCGGTGCATCGCGCATCAATCATCGCCTGGCAGGTCAGCCGGCGAGCGCGGCGGTCCGCAGCGGCGTACGACGAGCGGTGACCTGGCGGGCGGCGACCGCGGCGACGTACGCGTCGCGGCGGCGAGCGACGACGCCGTTGGGGCGGGCGGGGGCCTTGACCATCTCGGGGTCGAGGGCGGCGTTCATCGCGTCGCGCACCATGACCAGCGCCTCGGCGCGCATCTGGGAGATGCGGGACTCGGTCACGTCGAGCTCGGCGGCGAGCTCGGCCATCGGGCGCTCCTCGAGGAAGTAGCCCTCCACGACCCGGCGCAGGCGCTCGGGGAGCTCGATGATCGCGGCGTGGAGGTACTGCAGGCGCTCGGTCATCTCGATGCTGGCCTCGGGGCCGGGCTCGGCGGACCGGACGAGCTCGGCGAGGGGGAACTCCGAACCGGCGTCCAGGGAGGTCACCCCGGCGCGGGCCACGTCGTTCGCGGTGCGGGTGATCTCCGCGACGTCGATGCCGAGCGACCGCGCCACCGCGGCGTCGTCGGGGAACTGGCCGAGGGCCGAGGCGAGCCGGTTCCGGGTCTCCTCGATCTCGCGGCTCTTGCGGCGGACCGAGCGCGAGGCCCAGTCGACGGAACGCAGCTCGTCGAGCAGCGCGCCGCGGATCCGCGCGGCGGCGTACGCGCCGAAGGCGATGCCCCGCTCCGGCTCGAAGCTCCGCGACGCCTTCACCAGGGCCACCAGACCGGCCGACCGGAGGTCGTCGCGGTCCACGTGCGAGGGCACGCGCGCCATCGTCTCGCGCACCAGGTGCGCGACCAGCGGGACGTGCGTCTCCGCCAGGTGGTTGGCGGTGGCGAGGTCGAGGGGCTCGGCGGAGGGGGCGGCTTCGGGCGCGGCCGTCGTGTGCTTCATGGGAATAATCTCAACGCCGGTGATTCTGAGTAATGGCAAAGAATCGTCAAGTATTCATCAAGAACCCTGAGCTCTGATCAGGACGCCGATCTTGTCGATGCGGTGCTCGGGGTTGTCGAACTCGTCCGACCAGTAGTTGCCCACCGCGTGGTCCTCGATCGTCGCGCAGGTCGACAGGGTGATCATCGCCGCCGTCGGCTCGACGCCCGGTCGTCCCGGGACGGCGGCGCGTTGCTCACGCAGGGACCGCGGTGAGCGGAACGACGTACGACGGGTCTCGGTGATCCGGTAGGTGTAGCGCACGCCGCCCGCCTCGACGTGCACGCGGTCGCCGCGCCGCAGCTGCGGCAGGAACTCGAAGGCCCGCGTCGACGAGAGCCGGTGCGCCGTCACCTGGTAGTTGCCGATCCCGCCCGGACCCGTCCCGCCGCGCCGACCGTGCGGGCTGGCGGCGTGTCCGCGGTTCTGGATCTCGGTGCCGGGAGCGTCGTCGGTGAAGCCGACGTACGGGACGACGGCCAGGTCGTCGACGTCCAGCGCGGGGATGCTCAGGCGCGCGCGTCGGGGCGTGCCGTCGCTGGGCGTCGGACCCGTCGGCGTCGGATCCGGAGTCCCGGTCGGAGCGGTCGGTGTCGGCAGGGCCGTGCTGGAGCTCGGCGTCGGCGTCGCGCTCGGTGCGGCCGAACGGGAACCGCCCGGAGTCGACCCGGGTTCCCCCGTCGAGCAGGCGACGAGCAGCGGCGCGATCAGGACCAGCGCACGGCGCGGGAGACGCTCAGACCTCGGCAAGGCGGGGCAGCACCTTCTCGCAGACCCCCGTGGTCCACGCGACGGGGTCGTCGCCGGCCGGTACCAGCGCGACGAGGCTGATCCCGAGGGCGGCGTACCGTTCCATGTCGGCGAGGAAGCCGTCGACGTCGGCGAGCGGGTCGACCGAGCCGATCATGGTCTTCCGGATGCTGTCGTAGTCGCGCCCGACGTCGTCGCAGTGCCGGCGCAGCACGTCCAGCTTGTGGGCGACCCGGTCGGGCGACTCGCCGAACAGGTTGCAGGCGTCGGCGTACTCCGCCACGAGCCGCAGCGTCCTGCGCTCGCCCGATCCGCCGATCAGCACCGGCGGGTGCGGCCGCTGCACGGGCGGCGGCACGCAGACGGTCTCGGCGAGCCGGTAGTGCTCGCCGGTGAACGGTCCGTCGTCGTCGCTCCACATCTGGCGACAGATCCGCAGCGTCTCCTCGAGCCGTCCGAAGCGCTCCTTCAGCGGCGGGAACGGGACGCCGAGGCCCTCGTGCTCGCGTTCGTACCAGGCCGCGCCGATGCCGAGCATCGCCCGACCGCGCGAGAGCACGTCCAGCGTCGTCACGGTCTTGGCGAGCAGGCCCGGACGACGGTACGTCGCGCCCGTGACCAGCAGGCTGAGCCGGATCCGCTCGGTCACGGCTGTAAGGTAGCCGAGCGTGGTGTACCCCTCGAGCATCGGCTCCTCAGGACCCCCGAGCGTCTCCATCTGGAACCAGTGGTCCATCACGGTCAGCCACGCCACACCGCCCTGGTCGGACACCCGCGCCGTCTCGGTGAGCCGGTCCACGAGCAGGCGGTCCCACGCGGGGTGGGTGAAGCTCGCGTAGTGCAGGCCTAGGTCCATACGGGCGAGATTAGCCCCGTGGGCGAAGGGATACCCCGGGCGTCATGACCTCCGAAAGCACCGAGAGCACCGAGAAGCTGGAAGCCGTCCAGGCCGTCGTCGACCGGGTGAGCTCGTGGCAGGACGGCGCCACCGAGGGCACCGTCGCGAGCGAGCTGCGCAAGGGCGCCGGCGAGGTCGGCGTCGACCTGACCGAGACCGAGATCGAGAAGCTGGCCGACGCCATCGAGTCCCGCCACGGGGCGGTCTCCGCGGCCGACGTGCTCGCGACCTGACCATGTCCGGTCCCGACGCGGCCCACCAGCGGCCGGCGGGCGTCTCGGACGCCACGGTCAACGCGCTGGGCAAGCTGTCCGAGGCGCTGGAGGCGGTCGAGGTCGCACGCGGCTTCCTCTACTCCTTCCACCGGCTCAGCGGCACCGCCGACCTCACCCTGGGTGATGCGGTGAGCGAACTGCGCGAGGCGGGCCATGCCGATCTCGCCGACCGGATCGAGCGCGAGCTCGTGGGTCGCAACGTGATCGAGGGTCGGTGGACCTTCCAGATCGTCGAGGCGTACGACGACACGTACTACTCGGCCTTCAAGGAGCTCGAGGCCGCCGCCCGGGACGAGCTCGTCGGCGGGCGACGCCACCTGTACGAGGCGGAGATGAAGGAGGGCCGGCGTACCCACGGGCGTGAGCACCACGCGGCGACGCCGGACGAGGGCTCCTAGGTCCAGTGGACGGGCCGGCTCAACCGCCTCGGCAGCCGGGTCGCCGCACTCCCCCGGGCCGCGTTGGCCTGCGGCTGGGTGAGGAAGAGGGTCGCGGACAGGTCCGCGCCCGCGACGTCCGCCCCGCGGAGGTCGGCGCCGAGCAGGTCGGCCCGACCGAGTACGGCGTCGCGCAGGCCGGCGCCCATGAGCAGCGCGCCGCGCAGGTCCGCGTCGCGCAGGTCGCGGGCACGTAGGTCGGCGCCGGCGAGGTCGGCGTGCCGGAGGTCGGCTCCCGCGCCGCGGACGAGGAGGCTGATGCGCTCCAGCACGGGGCCGATCCGGACCCGGAGCGCGAACGGGTCCACGGCGAGCACCTCGTCGGGTTCGCCGGCGGTCAGGGCGGTGACCCGCCCCCGCAGCTCGACCACCTCCGGGTCCGAGGCGAGGGCGGCCGCCTCGTCGAGCAGCACCAGGAGCTCGTGCAGGTCCCGCATCCGGGCGAACACCGCGAACATCTCCGACGCCGTACCGGGATCGTCGCGCCACGAGCGGCCGCCGTACGTCACCTGCGAGACCTGCTGCCCGGCGCCGAAGCACTCGAAGACCGTGCAGCCGGTCATGCCGTCGGCACGCAGCGTGCGGTGGATCGAGCACCCGAAACCCGCGTCGAGGTGCTGGCACGGGGTGTCCGGAGCCTTGTCGAAGGCGAAGTCCGAGGAGCGCCGGAACGGCAGTGCGGTGCAGCACAGCCCGAAGCAGCGCGAGCAGTCGGAGGTCAGGTCCACGGGCTCCATGGTGCTCCTAGGCTGAGGCCATGACCGTCCCCACCCGCACCCTGAACGACGGCCGGACCATCCCCGGGATTGGCTTCGGCACCTACCCGCTGACCGGTGACGACGGCATCGCCGCGGTCGTCAGCGCCCTCGAGACCGGCTACCGGCTGGTCGACACGGCGGTGAACTACGGCAACGAGCAGGAGGTGGGCGAGGCGATCCGGCGCGCGGGCGTGCCGCGGGAGGAGCTGTTCGTCACCAGCAAGCTGCCCGGCCGCGACCACGGGTACGACGACGCGATCGCCAGCGTCCGGGGCTCCCTGGAGCGGCTCGGCCTCGACTACCTCGACCTGCACCTGATCCACTGGCCCAACCCGAGCGTGGACAGGTACACCGAGGCGTGGCGCGCCCTGGTCGAGCTGCGCGAGCAGGGGCTGGTGCGCTCCGTCGGGGTCTCGAACTTCACCGAGGCGCACCTCGAGCGGATCATCGCGGAGTCCGGCGTGACGCCCGTCGTCAACCAGATCGAGCTGCACCCCTACTTCCCCCAGCGCGAGATGCGCGCCGTCAACGACCGGCTCGGCATCCAGACCGAGTCGTGGAGCCCGCTGGGCAAGCGTCAGGCGCCGTTCACGGAGCCGCCGGTCGCGTCGGCCGCGGAGAAGTACGGCGTCACGCCGGGCCAGGTGATCCTGCGCTGGCAGCTCCAGCTCGGCTCGATCCCGATCCCCAAGTCCGCGACGCCGGAGCGGCAGCGGGCCAACCTCGACCTCACCGGCTTCGAGCTGTCCGCCGACGAGGTGGAGGCGATCACCGCGCTGGGCCGTCCCGACGGCCGGCTCTTCGGCGGTGACCCCGAGACCCACGAGGAGTCGTGACGACGCCGCGGACGCCGTACCTGCGGGTCGACGTCGGGCGGCTCGACGCCAACCTGACGCGGGTCGCGGACCGCGCCGCGTCTGCCGGAGTCGCGCTGCGTCCGCACGCCAAGACGCACAAGTCGGTCGAGGTGGCCCGGCGGCAGCTCGAGGCGGGCGCGGTCGGCCTGACCGTCGCGACCATCGGCGAGGCCGAGGTGTTCGTCGACGGCGGCTGCTTCGACGTGTTCGTGGCCTATCCGCTGTGGGTCGACGCCACGGCGGCGGCGCGGCTGCGGTCGCTCGCGGAACGGGCCGTCGTGGCCATCGGGGTCGACTCGGTCGCGGGTGCCGAGCAGGCGGCGGGGTTGCTCGCGGGCTCCGGCGTCGAGGTGCTGGTCGAGGTCGACTGCGGCCAGCGCCGCACGGGCGTGCTCCCGGCCGGGGCCGGCACCGTCGCCCTCGCCGCGGCGCGCGCCGGGTTGGGCGTCCGCGGGGTGTTCACGTTCCCGGGCCACAGCTACGCGCCGGACGCGCTGGCGTCCGCGGCGGTCGACGAGGCCACGGCGCTGGCGGAGGCGGCCACCTCGGTCCGAGCCGTCGGGCTCGACGTCCGGGTCCTCAGCGGAGGGTCGACCCCGAGCCTCGCGGCGTCCGACCTCGATGTTCTCACCGAGCTGCGGCCCGGCGTCTACGCGTTCGGCGACGCCCAGCAGTGGGAGCTCGGCGTCCTCGATCCGCGCGACGTCGCGCTCACCTGCCGGGCCACGGTGGTCAGCCATGCCGGTGGGCGCCTGGTGCTCGATGCGGGGAGCAAGGCGCTCGGGGCCGACCGGGCGTCGTACGCCACGGGCTGGGGCCGGCTCCCGGCGTACGACGCCGCCCGGGTCGTGCTCCTCTCCGAGCACCACGCGGTGGTCGACCTGGCGGGGGCCGAACTGCCCGCGTTGGGGTCGGTGGTGGACCTCGTCCCGAACCACGTCTGCGCCGCGGTCAACCTGCACGACACCCTCTGGGCCGAGCGCGACGGGGCGTTGGTGGCCTGGACCGTCGCGGCCCGCGGCCGCAACTCGTGACCCGCTCCCCTACGATCTGGCGCATGTCCTCCCTGAAGCGCCCGCTGGCCGTGCTCGCCGTACTCGCCTCCGTGTCCGTCCTCGCCGGCTGCGGCGACGACGAGTCCAGCAGCGCCGTCGACTCCGGGAGCGGGAGCTCCTCGGCGCCGTCGGAGCGCGAGGGCACCGGGACGGAGTGCGACTTCCCGGAGGACCCGATGGGCGCGTCCAAGGAGGTCGAGCCCCCGCCGTCGGAGTCCAACGTGAGCGGTGAGGTCCCCGTGACGATCTCCACCAGCATCGGCGACCTCCAGGCGACCCTGGACGCCGACGCCGCCCCCTGCACGGTCACCTCGTTCGTCTCGCTCGCCGAGCAGGCGTACTTCGACTCGACCACCTGCCACCGGCTGACCACGAGCCCCGGTTTCGGCGTCCTGCAGTGCGGCGACCCGACCGGAACCGGCACGGGCGGCCCGGGGTACTCCATCCCGGACGAGCTGGAGCAGACGAAGTCCTACCCGGCCGGGACCCTGGCGATGGCCAAGACCAACGCGCCGAACTCCGGTGGCTCGCAGTTCTTCATCTGCTACACCGACACCCAGCTCCCGCCCGAGTACACGGTCTTCGGCAGCATCGACGAGGCGAGCAACAAGCTCGTCGCCGACGCGGCCGCGGCCGGCACCGTCGACGGCGGCCCCGACGGTACGCCGAAGACGCCGGTCGAGATCGAGACCGTCACCGTCGACTGACGGCGGGCTCCCCGCTCAGCCGGGGAACCCGACGCCGGTCAGCTCCTCCGAGCGCGCCCACAGCGCCTTCGCGAGGTCGGGGTCGAGCGCGCGCTGGCTGCGCCGTACGGCGGTCGGCCAGCCGCGCATCTCCAGGCGGCCGTGCGGACCGACGTAGGTGTTCGCGGGCACGTCCATCGTGGCGGCGTACAGGATCGGGAGCGCGCCGCGCGCGATGGACATGCCGACCAGGCGGTGCCCGTAGCGGCCGACGAGGGTCTTCACCGGGCTGCCGGTGTGCCCGGTGATCCCGGTGGCCGTCGAGCCGGGGTGGGCGCCGGTGACCCGCAGGGTCGAGCCGACGGCCGTGAGCCGGCGCTGCAGCTCGGCCAGGAAGAGCATGTTGGCGAGCTTCGAGGATGCGTAGGCGGCGTACGGCCGGTAGGGCCGGCGCTCCCACAGCAGGTCGTCGGGGTCCAGGTCGCCCACGAGGTGGGAGCGCGAGGAGACCACCACGACCCGGTCCGTGAGGCGCGGGAGCAGCAGGTTGGTGAGCGCGAAGTGGCCGAGGTGGTTGGTCGCGAGGTGCAGCTCGAACCCGTCCACGCTGCGGGAGAACGGCAGGCCCAGCACGCCGGCGTTGTTGACCAGGACGTCGATCTCCCCCGTCGCATCGGCGAACGACCGCACGGACGCGAGGTCGCTGACGTCGAGGCGGCGTACGTCGACGTCGCCGGCGAGTCCCGCGGCGGCGCGCTCGCCCTTGGCCACGTCGCGGACGGCGAGGGTGACCCGGGCGCCGCGGGCCGCGAGCACCCGCGCGGTCTCGAGGCCGATGCCGCTGCTGGCTCCCGTGACGACGTACCGACGTCCGGGCTGGGGAGGTACGTCGCTCCAGGGACGGACCGCGGCCATCAGGGCTCGACCGGCCCACTGACGTAGCGGACCGGGTCGCCGACCTGGACCGTCCGGCCCACGGCGCACAGCCGGCCCTCGATCTGGGACAGGGCACGCGGGAGGATCTCGCGCGCCCGGTCGCCGCCCTCCCCCTCGGGGAAGGTGACGTCGAAGGTCACCCGCAGGTCGACGAGGTGGTTGCCGAGCTCGTCGCGCACCTTGTGCCCGTCGCTGCGGGCGGCGAAGGAGGCGAACGGAGCCCGCTTCCCGGTGAGGTGCTCCAGGTCGATCGCACCGCACCCGGCGAGCGCGGCCAGCAGCAGCTCGACCGGGGTGAACGAGTCGTCGTCGCCGCTCCCCATCGGCAGCACTCCCCCGCGGGCGTTGGTGGCGGCGAAGGTGAAGTCGCCCGTGCGCTCCAGGTCGATGCTGCGGTAGGTCTCCGGGGGGTGGCTCATGGGCCGCAGCCTGCCAGATCGACACGCCCGGGACGGCGCCGACTTGAACGATCGGCCGTCGTCGGGTTCCGTGGGGAGCGACCTGCACGCCATCGGAAAGGCGAGTCATGCTCACCCTCACCGAGAACGCCAGCACGATCGTCAAGGACATCTCCAGCCAGCCGGGACTCCCCGAGTCCGCGGGCCTGCGCATCACCTCCGAGAGCGAGTCCGAGCTCGCCGTCAGCGCCGCCGACCAGCCCCAGCCCGGGGACCAGGTCGTCGAGCAGGCCGGAGCCACGATCTACCTCGACGAGACCGCCGCGGTCATGCTCGACGACAAGATCCTCGACGCCGCGGTCGACCCGACGGGGAAGGTGGAGTTCGCGCTCGGCCTCCAGGGCTGACGAGGCGCGGTTCGTGCCGGGACCCCGGGGTCTGCCGTTTGGTCACCAACGGCAGTCCCCGGGGTCCTTTTCGTGCCGTTGGTGACCAAACGGCAGACCTCAGCGGCCCACTGCCGGCCGGATGCTCGTCCGGTTCCGATAAGTTCTGCCGACTCGGCGCGCAAGTTCTGCCGACTCGGCGCGCAAGTTCTGCCGACTCGGCGCGCAAGTTCTGCCGACTCGGCGCGCAAGTTCTGCCGACTCGGCTATTCGGCGTCGAGCAAACTCGTCGGCGGGAGGTCGAACCAGCGCAGGTGCTCGAAGTCGGCGATGATGACGCCGGGGCGGAGGGCCGGGTGGGAGTCGAGGTCGGGGCCGGCGGATGCGGCGAGGATGGCGGCACCGTCGCGCAGGTGCTCGGCCAGCAGCTCCTCGCCGCCGGTGGCCCGGTGGGTGGGGAACGACGGCCGCCCGGCGGCGTACGAGACGTCGTGCAGCGAGAGGGGCGGGGCCACGACGCCGTCGCGGTGCCGCCAGCGGCCGGTGGCGGGGTCGAAGCGGTAGTCACCGAGGAGCCGCCATCCGTCCCGGGCGACCAGGCGCACGGCCTCGACCAGGTAGTCGGCAACCGCGTCGGAGACGAAGTAGTTGAGGTTGACCCGCACCCAGCCGGGCTTGATCCCCTCGCAGCCGCCGGTGATCTCCCGCTCGAACTCGTGCGAGCGCTCCAGGTCGATCCCGAGCAACCGGTGGCCGTACGGGCCGGCGCACGAGCAGCCGCCGCGCGACTGGATCCCGAACAGGTCGTTGAGCAGGGCGACGACGTAGTTGTGGTGCAGGTAGCGGCCCGATGGGGAGCGCACCACGAACGAGACGATCGAGAGCCGCGGCGCGTCCAGGTTGCCGAGCAGCTCCAGCGCCGGCTCCGCGCGCCACGCCGATACCGCGCGAGCCAGGAGCCGGTCCTCGTGCTCGCGGATCGTGTCGGTGCCGACCGCCTCCTTGAGCTGGAAGACCAGTCCGGCGCGCACCGCCTCGATGATCGCCGGCGTACCGCCCTCCTCGCGGTGCGTCGGGTCGTCCAGGTACCGGTGCTCGTCGTCGTTGACGTAGGCCACCGTCCCGCCGCCGGGGATGTCGGGCACCCGGTTGGCGAAGAGCTCGCGTCGCGCGACCAGTACGCCGGGAGTCTGTGGACCGCCGACGAACTTGTGCGGCGACAGGAAGACCGCGTCCTTGTACGACGCGGGACGGCCGGGCAGCGCCCGCATGGAGATGTCGACGTACGGCGCGGCCGCGGCGAAGTCCCAGAGGCTGAGCGCGCCGCGCTCGTGCAGCAGCTCGGCGATGCCCGCGGTGTCGGAGATGATCCCGGTGACGTTCGAGGCGGCGGAGAATGAGCCGATCTTCAGGGAGCGGTCGGCGTACCTCTCCAGCTGGGCGCGCAGATCCCCGACGTCCACTCCCCCGTCGCCGTCCTGGTGGATCACCACCACGTCGGCGATCGACTCGCGCCAGGGCACCTCGTTGGAGTGGTGCTCGTAGGGACCGACGAACACGACAGGTCGCTCTGCGGTCGGGATGTGCCCGGTCAGGCCGTAGGTGTCCTCCAGGACCGAGGGCACCCGGAGCCCGAGCACCCCGATCAGCTTGGCGATCGCCCCGGTACACCCGGACCCGGCGAAGAGGACCACCGTGTCGTCGTCACCCCTCACCGCCGCGTGGATGATCGCGCGGGCGTCCTCGCGCAGCCGGGTGGTCTGCAGCCCGGTGCCGCTGGACTCGGTGTGGGTGTTGGCGTACGACGGCAGCACCTCCTCCCGGATGAAGTCCTCGAGGAACGTCAACGCGCGACCGGAGGCCGTGTAGTCGGCGTAGGTCACCCGACGGGCGCCGTACGGCGTCACCATCAGGTGATCCTCGCCGATCACGGACTCGCGGATCAGCGCGAGCAGCGCCTGCGCGTCGTCGGCACCCATGTGCCGACGATACGGCGGTCCGGCGTCGTCAGCGCACGATCACGCTGAGCGTCTTCGAACCGCCGACGACGTGCGCGAGCGGTGCGCTCGTCTGGGTCTGGACGAACGACACGCGCTTGCGGCCCAGCATCTCGAGCAGGTCCTCGAGATCGCCGTCCGAGCCGAGGTCGACCTTGTTCGCGGTGCCCACCTGGACGCGGACCTGGTCGTGGCGCAGCTGCTTGGCGAAATCGGCGCCGATCTGCGCGGTCCGCTCGCCCGACACCATGTTCCAGGCGCCGTCGCCGCCCTGGGCGACGAGCATGAGGACGCCGCGGGCGCGCTTCGGGATGCTGATCCGCTTCAGCGGCACGACCTTCCGGCCCGCCCGGCCGCCGACGACGGCGCGCAGCCGGATCGTTTTGCCGGCGCGACCGATGGCGGGGGCGCGTCGGGTGACCCGGACCCACTGACCGGCGCGGCGCTGCTCCACGGCGACGAGCGTGTGGCGGCGCAGGTCGTCGGTCACGTTCGCGCTGGCGCTCACCGAACGGATCGTCACGTCGTCCAGGGAGATCAGGTGCGCGACCAGCTCGGCCACGCCGAGGCTGGTCTCGAAGGACAGGTCGCTGCCGGTCCAGCGGTCGGTGTAGGACAGCGTGAAGGGCTTGCCGGCCTCGACGCCGGTGATGGTCCACGACAGCAGCGAGGTGCCCTTCGAGGCACCGTCGACGACGCGGTCCTGGTTGGCGACGAGCTGCAACAGGCTGATCTCGGCGGCCAGGTCCTGCACCGAGACCGCGGTGGTGCCGGTGCGCGAGCGCGGGCCGTAGGTGACCTTCGAGGTGATGGAGGCCGCGGCGGGCAGGGCGCCGAAGGTGCCGGTCACGCCGGTCAGCCGGTCGTCGGTCACGGTGCCGACGGCGGGGGCGATGTTGGCCACCTTGAAGGGCGCGGAGACCGGGTCGGGCTGGACGTAGATCGCGTCCGCCGGGTGCAGACCCATCGTGGTCGCCCCGAGCAGCGCCATGGGGTGCCCGAAGCCGACCACCCGTCCGCCGCAGACCGAGGTCGCGGTGCCGACGCCGGCCATCGTGACGTCGCCGTACGACGCGGACACGCCGAGGTTGCCGCCGGCGACGATGGTCTCGGCGGCCGGCGCGGCGGAGGCCGCGCGACCGAGGACGTACGTGCTCCGCTCGACGAGCTTCGGAAGCTTGGCCTGCAGCTGGGCCAGGCGACGCGCGGTGACGCCGGTGACCCCCATGGGCATCGGCAGCTCGCGGAAGCCACGGGAGGCCTGGTCCGTGCTGATGCCCGCCCGGGCCGCGAGGGTGCGGGCGGTCGCCTTGCCGACGGCCACGCGGCGCGGGGCCGCGGCGGGCAGGTAGTCGTCCATGAGCTCGAACGGCGTGATGCCGGCGATCGGCGACGGGCCGACGGCCAGACCGTAGGCCACGGCGCCGATGAGCTCGCCGTTCGCGGCGTAGACCGGGGAGCCGGACATGCCCTGCCAGATCCCGCCGGTGCGGTCGAACTCGGGCATGTCGAGCTCGGCCATGATCATCGGGACGTCCGGGCCGATCCCGTCCTCGACGACCCCGAGGATCTCGCCCGTGAAGCCGGTCGGGGTGGTCCCCCGCACCACGGTGTCCCCAGTGACCGGGTCCCCGGTCGCGATCTCGTCGACGGGGAACGGCACGGCGCAGTCCTCGGCGGGCGGGGCCGACTGGGCCGGACCCGCGAGGAGCGTCGCACCGACCGCCGGGAGGCCCAGGGCCAGGGTGGCGGCGGTGGCCAGGGACACCAGCCGCTGGCGGCGGTGGAACACAGACATGGAGAACCCTTCCGAGGGCGGGCCGGGCGACGGTCGTCGCGCTGGCGGAAGGGTCAGCCTAGGCACCGTCAAGTCTCCCTGACCGGCGAACACGCGAAGTGGCGCCATGACCTGCGTCCTACAGTGCGAGGGTGACCGCACCCTCTCGCAGCCTCCAGCACACGGAGGCCCAGGCCCGGGCCGCCCTCCTCACCGTCGAGGGGTACGACGTCCGCCTCGACCTCGCCGCGGACGAGGCGACCTTCGGCTCGGTCACGACGATCTCGTTCACCAGCCGGGGCGGTCCGACGTTCGTCGACCTGAAGCCGGTGCGCGTCAACGCGATCCGGCTCAACGGCGCCACCGTCGACCCGGGCCTCCTCGAGCGCGGACGGCTGCCGCTGGCGACCGTGGCCGGTCCGAACGAGCTGGTCGTCGACGCGGTGATGCCGTTCCGCAACGACGGAGAGGGACTGCACCGCAGCGTCGACCCCGCGGACGGTCGCCACTACGTCTACGGCATGTCGTTCATGGACGCCGCCCCGTCGATCTTCGCCTGCTTCGACCAGCCGGACCTGAAGGCGCCGTACACCTTCCACGTGCGCGCGCCGCTCGACTGGACGGTCATCGGCAACGCGGCGGCGACGCAGGTCGAGCCCGGCAGCTGGGAGCTGGAGACGACGCATCCGCTGTCGACGTACTTCGTGACCCTGGTCGCCGGTCCCTACCACCTGATCGAGGCCGAGCACGACGGCATCCCGCTGGGGCTCAGTGCCCGGCGGAGCCTGGCGGGCACCCTCGAGAAGGACGCCGAGGAGCTCCTCACCCTCACCCGGCAGTCCTTCGACGAGCTGCACCGGCTGTTCGGGATCCGCTACCCGTTCGGCCGCTACCACCAGGCGTTCGTGCCGGAGTTCAACGCCGGCGCGATGGAGAACCCCGGCTGCGTGACCTTCCGGGACCCGCTGCTCTTCGACACCCGGGTCACCCGCGGGATGCGCATCACCCGCGCCACGACGGTCGCCCACGAGATGGCACACCAGTGGTTCGGCAACATCGTGACGCCGCGTTGGTGGGACGACCTGTGGCTCAACGAGTCGGTCGCCGAGTACCTCGGCACCCGCGTCGTCGCCGACGTCACCGAGTACGCCGACGCCTGGGCCGACAACACCTACGCGCGACGGCAGTGGGGACTGGGTGCCGACCAGGGTCCGGGCACGCACCCCGTCGCCGGCAACGGCGCCGTCGACGCGGTCGCCGCCCTGCAGGACTTCGACGGCATCTCCTATGCCAAGGGCGCGACCATCCTGCGCCAGCTCAACACCTCGCTCGGAGACGACGTCTTCTTCGGCGGCATCGTCGACCACCTGGACCGGCACCGCTTCGGCAACGCGACCATGCACGACCTGCTCGGCAGCTGGGAGCGGGCCGGCGCCGGAGACCTCGGACCGTTGACCGAGCAGTGGCTGACGACGTCCGGCGCCGACACGATCAGCCTGGACCGGCCGGCCGGCCTCCTGCGCCGTACTCCCCCGGGCGGGAACTCCGCCGACCGCGCCCACACGTTCCGGGTCGCCGTCGGCGGGCCGGACGGCTGGACTGACGAGCAGGTCACGCTCGCCGCCGCGGAGACGCCGTACGACGCGGGCGGTGCGCCGGTGCTGATCGACCCGTACGGCGACACCTGGGCGGTCACCCACCCCGACGCCACCACGGTCGCGGCCCTGAAGGACGCCCTGCCTGCGATCGCGGACCCCGCCCTGCGGGCGGGCGTGTGGGACACCGTCCGCAGCGCGGTCGTGGACGCGGCGCTCGACCCGGCCGACGCGGTCGACCTGGTGGTGACGTCCTTCCCCGTCGAGGACACCGAGGACGCGCCGCACCGCAGCAACGCCCGACGCACCCAGCCCTGGGTCTTCCAGTTCCTGTTGCCCGTCTCGCCTCCGGGGTCGCTGGAGCGGGTGCACGCCGCGACGACGGGGCTCGTCTCGTCGCTGCCCGCCGGCTCGGAGCACCAGCTCGCGGCCTTCCGCGCCGCGATCAAGTCCGCCGGCGACCCCGCGGTGCTGAGCGGCTGGCTCGACGACGTGCCGGCCGGGATCGAGCCCGACCTCGACGTCCGCTGGCGGATCCTGGTGCGACTGGCGGCCCTCGGCGGTACCGACGCCGTTTCGCTGGACGCCGAGCTGGCGGCCGACCCGACCGGGCTCGCCCGGGTCGAGCACACCCGTGCACGTGCGTCGCTGCCGACCACGGAGGCCAAGGAGTTCGCCTGGGCCCGGCTCACCGGTGAGGTCGGCGCCAGCAACTACGAGATCGAGGCGGCGGGTCTCGGGCTGTGGCAGGCCGAGCAGGCCGAGCTGACCGCGCCGTACGTCGACCGCTACCTCGACGCCGTGCCGGGGCTCTCCGGAGCGCACAGCGGCTGGGTACTGGGCGAGGTGACCGAGGCCTTCTTCCCCATCACCGTGCTGGACCCGTCGCTCGTCGAACGGGCGGGTGCCGTCGCGGAGACGCCCGGTCTGGAGCCCGCCGTACGACGCAGGCTGCTCGACGTCACCGACCGGCTGCGCCGGATGCTGGCCGCGCGGGCGGCGTACGCCTCATGACGGCGCGGCGGCCCGGTCCGACCGTCCGCACCCGGGTCCGGGAGTACACCGGCAGCACCGAGCGCAGCCGCGAGGACCGGCTCGCGACGGAGGAGCCGCTGGAGATCCGGGTGGAGTGGCCGGGTGCCCCGGCGCGGCCGGTGTGGGTGACCATGCGGACGCCCGGCCACGACTTCGAGCTCGCGGCCGGCTGGCTGCGGCACGAGGGGTTCGTGGCGGGCGGCTCGACGATCCGGTCCGTCGCCTACTGCACCGACGAGACGCTGAGCGCCGAGCAGGAGTTCAACGTCGTCACCGTCACGCTGGGCGGTCCGCCAGCGCGGGATCCGGGGCACCGGCACGACGCGGCCTCGAGCGGCTCGGCGGCGTGCGGGGTCTGCGGCAAGGACAGCGTGGCCGCCGTCCTCGACGTCCCCCGTGGCGAGTCGTGGTCCGGTCCGGTCCCGACGGCCGACGTCGTCCGGACCCTGCCCGACCGCCTGCGTGATCACCAACCTGCCTTCGCCCGCACCGGAGGGGTGCACGCGGCCGCACTGGCCGACGTGGAGGGCCGGCTGCTGGTGATCCGCGAGGACGTCGGCCGGCACAACGCGGTGGACAAGGTGACAGGTTCCCGGCTCCTGGGAGCAGAGCCCGAGGCCGGCGCGTGCCTGGTGGTCAGCGGACGTGCCGGGTTCGAGCTGGTCCAGAAGGCGGTGGCCGTGGGCACCGGCTCGCTGGTCGCGGTCGGGGCGCCCTCGAGCCTGGCGGTCCGGCTCGCCGAGGAGGCCGGGTTGGTGCTGTACGGCTTCGCGTCGGCGGAGCGCTGCGTGCGCTACGCGTGATCCGTCACGTCCCGGCGTGGGTACGCCGTCCTGTCGGTGGTGCCTCCTAGGTTCGTCCCGTGCGCATCCTCCACACCTCCGACTGGCATCTCGGCCGGTCCTTCCACCGCGAGGGGATGCTCACGCACCAGGCCGACTACGTCGACCACCTGCTGGCGGTGGTCGAGTCCGAGCGGGTCGACCTCGTCGTCGTCGCGGGCGACGTCTACGACCGGGCGCTCCCCCATGTCGACGCGGTCCGGCTCGCCGATGAGACCTTGGCCCGGCTGGCCGCCTCGCGCGCGAAGGTGGTGCTGACCAGCGGCAACCATGACTCGGCGCAGCGGCTCGGGTTCAGCTCCCGGCTGATCGATGCCGCGGGCGTGTTCATCCGCACCGACGCGGGCCGGATCGGCTCCCCGGTGCTGCTCGAGGACGAGCACGGGCCGGTCGCCGTCCACGGCATCCCCTACCTCGACCCCGACGCGGTCCGCGAGCCGTGGGGGCTGGCGGTGCGCTCCCACGAGGCCGCGCTCTCCGAGGCCATGCGACGCGTCCGTCTCGACCTGGCCGGGCGGTCCGCGGCGACCAGGTCGGTCGTGCTCGCGCACGCCTTCGTCGCCGGTGCGCAGCCGAGCGACTCCGAGCGCGACATCAGCGTGGGCGGCGTCTCGCGCGTGCCGACGTCGGTCTTCGACGGGGTGTCGTACACCGCGCTCGGGCACCTGCACGGTCCGCACACGCTGACGGACTCCGTGCGCTACTCCGGCTCCCCGCTCGCGTACTCCTTCTCCGAGGCCGACCAGCGCAAGGGATCCTGGCTCGTCGACCTCGGGCCGCAGGGCGTCACCTCCACGACCTTCGTCGAGGCGCCGGTGCCGCGGCCGCTCGCTCGGCTGCGTGGCGACCTGGAGACGTTGCTGGACGACCCCGACCTCGCCGCGCACGAGGACGCCTGGGTGCAGGTCACGCTGACCGACGCGGTGCGACCGACCGGGGCGATGGACCGGCTGCGCCGGCGGTTCCCGCACACGTTGGTGCTGGGCTTCGAGGCCACCGCGCCCGGACTCGGCAGCCTGCCGGCCGAGCGCACCCACGGCCGCACCGACCACGACGTGGCCCGGGAGTTCATGACCGAGCTGCGCGGCACGGAGCCGTCCGAGGACGAGACGGCGCTCCTCTTCCGCGCCGTCGACGCGTGCTGTGACGACTCCGACGTCGACACCGTGATCTCCGCCTCGCCAGGCTCGTCGGAGGCCGACTGATGCGCCTGCACCACCTCGAGGTCACCGCCTTCGGACCCTTCGCCGACACGGTCGAGGTCGACTTCGACCACCTGTCCGGCGCGGGCCTGTTCCTGCTGTCCGGGCCGACCGGGGCCGGGAAGACCAGCGTCCTCGACGCCGTCTGCTTCGCGCTGTACGGCGACGTGCCCGGCGACCGCGCCACGGCCCGCCGCCTCCGCGCGGACCAGGCGGCGCCGGGTGTCGCGCCCCGGGTGACGCTCGAGGCGACGCTGTCCGGCCGCCGGTTCCGCCTGGTCCGCTCGCCGGCCTGGGAGCGTCCGAAGAAGCGTGGCTCCGGCACCACCGCCCAGCAGGCGTCCGTGACGATCTCCGAGCGCATCGACGGTGAATGGGTGCCGTTGACCAGCCGTCTCGACGAGGCCGGTCACCTGGTCAGCCGGCTGCTCGGGATGAACCTCGCGCAGTTCACGCAGGTCGCGATGCTGCCCCAGGGGCGCTTCCAGGCATTCCTGCGCTCCCGCTCCGAGGAGCGGCACCAGCTGCTGCAACGGCTGTTCCGCACCGGACGCTTCGAGGACGTCGAGCGCTGGCTGCGCGATCGCCGGATCGACCTGCGCCGTTCCTCCGACCGCGTCCATCAGGACGTCGCCGACCTCGTGAGCCGGTTCTCGGAGTCGGCCGGCACGCCGCTCCCGGAGGACTGGGACGTCCGCGACCTCGCCGCGCAGGCCGATGACGGGACGCTTGCGGCGTGGTCCGTCGAGCTCGTGACCACCACCCGCGGCTCCCTGTCTGCCGCCACCGCGGTGACCCGCTCGGCGGCCCAGGCGGAGCAGACCGCCCGGTCGGCGCTCGACGCCGGGCGCGCGACGGCCGACCAGCAGGCCCGGGTGGAGGCCGCGGCCGCGGAGCACGCCCGCCTGCTGGCCGCCGCCGACGAGCACGCGACCGCCCGGATCCGGATCGAGGCGGCTCGTCGCGCCGCCACCGTCGTACCTCTGCGGCGGGTGGCGGTGGACGCCGGACGAGCTCTGGAGCGGGCGGCGGCGCAGGTGCCGCCGGGCACCGACCGTGAGGCGGTCGAAGCGGGTCTCCTCGACCTCGTGGAGGGCGTGGCTCGGGTGCGGTCGCTCCAGCCCCGGGAGGACCGGCTGGCCGTGCTCGACCGGGAGCTCACCACGCTCGTCGCGCGGCGTGACTCCGTCGCCGCGGCACTTGAGGTCGCCACCGGTCGTGCTGCTGAGCTTCCCGCCCTCGTCGGCGATCTGCGCGCCCGCCGGGAGGCCGCGCGTGCGGCCGTGGCCGAGGTCGACTCGGTGGCGGCGCGGCTCTCGGCGCACGAGGAGGTCGCCGCCCTCACCGTGGCTCTCGACGAGGCCCGCTCGGCTCACACCGCGGCGCGCGAGGTCGCGCTCGAGCTGCGCAGCCGGGCGCTCGACGTACGCCAGGCTCGGTTGGAGGGCATGGCGGCGGAGATCGCGCACGGGCTCGCCGTCGGGGCGAGCTGTCCGGTGTGCGGTTCGCACGAGCACCCACAGAAGGCCGCCCGCCCGGACGGCGCCCCCGACGCCGCCGCGGAGCGCACCGCCCAGAAGGCCGCCGACACGGCCGCCGCCGACGAGCACCTGCGGGATGTGGAGGCGCGGGACCTGGCGACCAGGCTGGAGCACGCCACTGCCCGGGCCGGCGACCCTGCGGACCTCGACGAGCTGCGTGCCCGCCACGCCACCCTCGCGTCCGCCGCGGCCACCGCCCCCGAGGTCGAGCGCTCGCTGTCCGCCGTCGAGGCCGAGGTGACGGCGGTCGCCGACGCGGTGCGCCGCCACGAGACCGAGGCCGCCGAGACCGCGGCCTCGCTCCGCCTGCTCGGCCAGGAGGCGGCGGTGCTCCGGGCCGAGATCGACCGAGCGCTCGACGACACTCCCCACGCGTCGTTGGCCGCGCTGCTGGCGGACCTGCTCGACAGGGAGCGGACGGCACGGGCGCTGCTGCGGGCCCTCGACGCCCGCGACGCCGCCGCCGATGCCGCCGCCGAGGCGGAGCGCCGGGCCGAGGAGTGCGCGCTGGAGGCGGGCTTCGACGACGTCGCCGGCGCGCTCGCCGCTGCCCTGCCTCGCGAGGAGCTCGACGAGCTGGCCGCCCGGGTCGCCGACCACGAGCGGCGCCTCGCCAACGCGGAGGCGGTCCTCGCCGAGCCCGGCGCGGACCAGGCCGGCCTGTTCCCGCCGCCCGACCTGAGGGCGCTGACCCGCACGCACGGCCGCTCACTGACCGCACTGACCGCGGCCCGCACCACCGAGGCCGCCTGGGCGACGCGGGTCGAGCGCCTCACCCTTCTCGCAGCCGAGCTGGCGGTGACTCTCGAGAAGTGGACCCCGCTGCGGGCCGAGCTGGACCTCACCACCCGGCTGGCGAGCTTCGTCGAAGGCAAGTCGGCGGACAACCGGCTCCAGATGCGGCTCTCGGCGTACGTCCTGGCGTACCGGCTGTCCCAGGTCGTCGCGGCTGCCAACGAGCGGCTGTCGCGGATGAGCGACCAGCGGTACTCCCTCGAGCACACCGGCCGCCGGGGCGCCGGCGAGACCCGCGGCGGCCTGAGCCTCCTCGTCCGCGACGACTGGTCGGGCGAGTCACGCGATCCCGCCACCCTCTCCGGTGGCGAGACGTTCGTCGTCTCCCTCGCGCTCGCCCTCGGCCTGGCCGACGTGATCACCCAGGAGACCGGCGGCGCCGACCTCGACACCCTCTTCGTCGACGAGGGCTTCGGCTCCCTGGACGCCGACACCCTCGACGACGTCCTCGACACCCTCGACTCGCTGCGCGACGGCGGTCGCGTCGTCGGCGTCGTCAGCCACGTCGCCGAGATGCGCGACCGGATCCCCACGCAGCTGGTCGTCACCAAGACGCGCACCGGTTCGGGCGTCTCGGTCGTGGGCTGAGCGCCCTCGGTCGTCCCGCCGCCTGAGGCCTCCCGGGGTCGGGTGGTGCCTGCCGAGGTGTGCCGTTTGGTCACCAACGGCACAGATTCGGCCCCAGAGTTGCCGTTGGTGACCAAACGGCACCCCCTGGGACCGGCCGAAAAATCGACTGGCGCAGGTCCGGTAGGTTCGCGACATGAGTGGCCAGCAGGTCGATCCCAGCTTCCTCGCGCTGCCGTACCGCAGCCTCGGCGACACCGCGCTCGCGCGGGCACAGGAGCTCGGGGCGAGTCATGCCGACTTCCGCTTCGAGCGGGTGAGGTACCAGGACCTCGCGGTCCGCGACGCGGTGCTGCAGAGCGCGAGCGACCGCGAGGACCTCGGCTTCGCGGTCCGGGTGGTGCACCAGGGTGCCTGGGGCTTCGCGGCCGGGGTCGTGCTCACCGAGGAGGAGGCGGTCCGGGTCGCGGAGACGGCGGTGGCGGTGGCGCGGGTGGCGGCGACGATGACGCCGGTCCCGGTGGAGCTCGCCCCCGAGCCGGTGCACCCGGACGTCACCTGGGTCTCTGCGTACGACGTCAACCCGCTCGACGTCCCGGTCGCGGAGAAGGCCGAGGTGCTGGTCGGCTGGACCGAACGGCTGCGGGCAGGTGCCGCGGTCGACCACGCGTCGGCGTACCTGATGCAGGTCCAGGAGAACAAGTACTACGCCGACCTGACCGGCACCCTGACCACGCAGCAGCGGGTCCGGATGCAGCCGGGCTTCGAGGCGATGGGCACCGGCGCGGACACGTTCGACTCGATGGCCAGCATCGCGCCGCCCGTCGCTCGCGGCTGGGAGTACGTCGTCGGCAGCGGCCCGGAGCGCTGGGACTGGGACACCGAGGTCGACGAGGTCCCCGAGCTGCTGGCCGAGAAGCTGAAGGCACCGAGCGTCGAGGCGGGCAGCTACGACCTCGTGATCCACCCGAGCAACCTGTGGTTGACGATCCACGAGTCGATCGGGCACGCCACCGAGCTCGACCGCGCGCTGGGCTACGAAGCGAACTACGCCGGCACGTCGTTCGCGACGTACGACAAGCTCGGCAACCTCCAGTACGGCAGCGGCGTGATGAACGTGACCGGTGACCGCACCCTCCTCCACGGCCTCGCGACGGTGGGGTACGACGACGAGGGCGTCGCGACCCAGTCGTGGGACATCGTCCGCGACGGGGTCCTGGTCGGCTACCAGCTCGACCGCGCCATGGGCCACCTGAAGCCGGAGCTGAACGACGGACGCTCGAACGGCTGCGCGTACGCCGACTCCCCTGGACACATCCCGATCCAGCGGATGGCCAACGTCAGCCTCCAGCCCGCCCCGGACGGACCGAGCACGGACGAGCTGATCGGCCGCGTCGAGCGCGGGATCTACGTCGTCGGCGACAAGAGCTGGTCGATCGACATGCAGCGCTTCAACTTCCAGTTCACCGGCCAGCGGTTCTACCGGATCCAGGACGGCGAGCTCGTCGGCCAGTTGCGCGACGTCGCGTACCAGGCGACGACCACCGAGTTCTGGGGATCGCTCGAGGCGGTCGGAGGTCCGGAGACCTGGGTGCTGGGCGGCGCCTTCAACTGCGGCAAGGCCCAACCCGGGCAGGTCGCCTCGGTCAGCCACGGCTGTCCGACGTCGCTGTTCCGCGGCGTCAACATCCTCAACACCACCGACGAGGCGGGCCACTGATGAGCACCCTGTCCCCGCAGTCCTTCGTCGAGCACGCGGTGGCGACGAGCATCGCCGACGACTGCATCGTGATCGTGCACGACGAGACCGGCGCCAACCTGCGCTGGGCCAACAACGCCCTCACCACCAACGGCGTGATGCACGGTGTGTCGGTCACGGTGATCTCGTTCGTCCGCTCCGCCGCCGGCGTCTCGACCGGGTCGGTCAGCGGGAGCGCCACGACGCAGGCGCAGGTGACCGCGCTCGTCGAGGCGGCCGACGCCGCCGCGCGGGCCGGTACGCCGGCCGAGGACGCCGCCGACCTCCCCCGAGACCGGGTCTCGCCCGACTGGTCCGAGGCCTCGGTGCCGACGGACATCCACGTGTACGACGCGTTCGCACCCGCCCTCGGCGAGGCGTTCGGCCGGGCCAGCGGGGCCGGTCGGGTGCTCTACGGGTTCGTCAACCACGAGGTGACGACGACGTACCTCGGCTCGACCACCGGCCTGCGGCTGCGCCACGTCCAGCCGACCGGGCACTACGGCTGCACCGGCAAGACCGCCGACCTGACCCGCAGCGCCTGGGTCGGCGGCGCCACCCGCGACTTCGCCGACGTCGACGCACTGGCCCTGGACACCGCCCTCGAGCAGCGACTCGGCTGGAGCGCTCGCCAGGTCGACCTCCCCGCGGGGCGCTATGACACGATCCTGCCGCCCACGGCCGTCGCCGACCTGATGATCGACGCCTACTGGTACGCCGGCGCCCGCGTCGCCCACGAGGGGCAGTCGGTCTACAGCCGTCGGGGTGGCGGCACCCGGCTCGGCGAGCGGATCGCCCGGCCGGGCGTCGGGCTCTACTCCGACCCGGCCTACCCGGGCCTGGAGTGCTCCCCGTTCGTCGTGGCCTCCCGGTCCGGCAACGAGTCGAGCGTCTTCGACAACGGCCTGCCGCTGGAGCGCACCGACTGGATCCGCGACGGCGAGCTCACCGCGCTGTTGCAGACCCGGCACTCGGCCCAGATGACCGGCCAGCCCGTCACTCCGGGGATCGACAACCTGGTCCTCGACGTCGCCGGCGCGACCCGAGGCATCGACGAGCTGGTCGCCGGCACCGAGCGCGGCCTGCTGCTGACCTGCCTGTGGTACATCCGCGAGGTCGACCCGCAGAGCCTGCTGCTCACGGGCCTGACCCGCGACGGCGTCTACCTGGTCGAGAACGGCGAGATCACCGGCGCGGTGAACAACTTCCGCTTCAACGAGAGCCCGATCGACCTGCTCAACCGCTTCACCCACGCCTCCGCGACGGTCCCGAGCTTCAGCCGCGAGTGGGGCGACGACTACTTCTCCCGCACCGCCACCCCGGCCCTCCGCGTCCCCGACTTCAACATGTCGAGCGTCTCCCAAGCCCAGTAACCCGCGACCCGGCGCGAGTTCGCGCCGGGTCGGCAGCAAACTCACGCCGGGTCGGCGGTTGGTGGGGTCAGGCGAAGGCCTCCGGGGGCGGGCAGGCGCAGACGAGGTTGCGGTCGCCGTACGCCTGGTCGATCCGGGCGACGGGGGGCCAGTACTTGTCGGAGACGCCGTTGGGGCCGGTGAGGCCGGAGGGGAAGACGGCCAGCTCGCGGGAGTAGGGGCGGTCCCAGTCGCCGACCAGGGCGCGGGAGGTGTGCGGGGCGCCGCGGAGCGGGGACTCCTCGGGGCTCCACTCCCCCGCGCCGACCCGGTCGATCTCGCCCTTGATGGCGATCATCGCGTCGCAGAACCGGTCGATCTCGGCGAGGTCCTCGGACTCCGTCGGCTCGACCATCAGCGTGCCCGCGACCGGGAACGACATCGTCGGGGCGTGGAAGCCGTAGTCGATGAGCCGCTTGGCGACGTCGTCGACGCTGACCCCGGTCTCCTTGGTCAGCCCGCGCACGTCGAGGATGCACTCGTGGGCGACCAGCCCGCCGTGGCCCTGGTAGAGCACCGGGAAGTGCTCGCCCAGCCGCGCGGCGATGTAGTTCGCCGACAGCACCGCGGTCGCGGTCGCGCGGGTCAGTCCCTCGGCACCCATCAGCCGGACGTACGCCCACGAGATCGGCAGGATGCCCGCCGACCCGTACGGCGCCGCACTGATCGGCCCGATCCCCGCGCGCTTGTCGGCCTCGGGGTGCATGCCGTGCGTCGGGAGGTACGGCGCCAGGTGGGCGCGCACCGCGACCGGTCCGACGCCCGGGCCGCCGCCGCCGTGCGGGATGCAGAACGTCTTGTGCAGGTTGAGGTGCGAGACGTCGCCGCCGAACTCGCCGGGCTTCGCGTAGCCGAGCAGGGCGTTGAGGTTCGCGCCGTCGACGTACACCTGACCGCCGTGGCCGTGCACGATCTCGCAGAGCTCGGTGATGGTGTCCTCGTAGGCGCCGTGCGTCGACGGGTAGGTCACCATGATCGCGGCCAGGTCGTCGGCGTGCTTGTCGCACTGCGCGCGCAGGTCGTCCAGGTCGACCGCTCCGTCGTCGGCGGCCTTGACGACCACGACGCGCATGCCGGCCATTACGGCGGAGGCGGCGTTCGTGCCGTGGGCGGACGACGGGATCAGGCAGACGTCGCGCGCGGCGTCGCCGTTCGCCCGGTGGTAGGCGCGGATGGCCAGCAGGCCCGCGAGCTCGCCCTGCGAGCCGGCGTTGGGCTGGATCGAGACCCGGTCGTAGCCGGTCACCTCGGCGAGCCAGCCCTCCAGCTCGGACACCAGCTGCAGGTAGCCGGCCGCGTCCTCGACCGGCGCGAACGGGTGCAGGTCGGCGAAGCCGGGCAGCGACACCGGCTCCATCTCGGTGGTCGCGTTCAGCTTCATGGTGCACGAACCGAGCGGGATCATGCCGCGGTCGAGCGCGTAGTCGCGGGCCGAGAGGCGGCGCAGGTAGCGCAGCATCGAGGTCTCGCTGTGGTGGGTGTTGAAGACCTCGTGCTCGAGGTACGGCGTGGTGCGAGCCAGGTCGGCGGGCAGCGCGTCGACCGGCTCGACCTCCGTCGGCACGACCTCGAACGCCGTGTGCAGGGCGCGCAGCGTGTGCGCCCCGCTCAGCTCCGAGAACGACAGCCCGACCGTGTCGTCGTCGACGAGCAGCAGGTGCAGGCCCTCCTCGCGGGCCGACTCGACGATCTTCGCCGCCCGGCCCGGAGCCGCGACGCGGAAGGTGTCGAAGAAGGCGGTGGTCGGCACGTCGTACCCCGCCCGCTGCAGTGAGGCGGCCGCGCGGGCCGCGAGCTCGTGGGTGCGCTGCGCGATCGCGCGCAGGCCGGCGGGGCCGTGGTAGACGGCGTACATCGACGCGACGACGGCGAGCAGCACCTGGGCGGTGCAGATGTTCGACGTCGCCTTGTCGCGGCGGATGTGCTGCTCGCGCGTCTGCAGCGCGAGCCGGTACGCCGGCCGCCCCTCGGCGTCGACCGAGACGCCGACCAGCCGGCCGGGCAGGTGCCGCTCCAGCCCGGCACTCACGGCCATGTAGCCGGCGTGCGGGCCGCCGTAGAACAGCGGGACGCCGAAGCGCTGGGTCGAGCCGACCACGACGTCGGCGCCGAGCTCCCCGGGCGACTCGAGGACGGTCAGCGCGAGCAGGTCGGCGGCGACGACGGCGAGCGCGTTGCGCTCGTGCGCGGCGGCGATGACGGCACGTGGGTCGCGGACCTCCCCGGACGCACCCGGGTACTGCACGAGGACCCCGCTCAGCTCGCCGTCCGGCAGCCCGGCGCCCAGGTCGGCGACGACCACCTCGATGCCCATCGCCTCGGCCCGGGTGCGCACGACCTCGATGGTCTGCGGCAGCGCGTCGGCGTCGACCACGAACGGACCGGACGCCTTCCGGTTGCCGCGGCGTACGAGCGTCATCGCCTCGGCGGCGGCGGTGCCCTCGTCGAGCAGGCTGGCGTTGGCGGTCGGCAGCCCCGTGAGGTCGCCGACGACGGTCTGGAAGTTGATCAGCGCTTCGAGGCGGCCCTGCGAGATCTCCGGCTGGTACGGCGTGTAGGCGGTGTACCAGCTCGGGTCCTCGAGCACGTTGCGGCGGATCACCGGCGGCGTGGTCGTGCCGTGGTAGCCGAGCCCGATCATCGGCTCGGCCGGCCGGTTGCGCCCGGCGAGGGCGCGCAGCTCGCGGGCCACCTCCTCCTCGCCCCGTGCTGCCGGGAGGTCGAGCTCGGCCGTGGTCCGGATCCCACCGGGGACCGCGGCGGACATCAGCGCCTCGAGGGAGTCGAAGCCGAGGCGACCGAGCATCGTCTCGACGTCGGCGGGGCGCAGGCCGATGTGGCGGTCCACGAAGGACGTGGCGGCAGGGGTCTCTGACACGGGGCTCCTCGAATCCAGCGGATGGGTCGATCGGCCTCCCCCTCTGTCGGAGCGTCGTCGCTCCTTCAGAGTCGCCTGCTCCACGCGGTCCGGTGGCCTGAGAGGTTCCGGGGAGGAATTGCCCCTTCGGCGCCCCGCCCGGCGTACCGGTCGAGGACTCTCCCGCGCGGGATGGTCAGCGCGACCGAATCTACCAGCCGAGACGCCGACGGCCCGCCTCCCCGTGGGAAGGCGGGCCGTCGTGCGGTCGATCGGGGTCGGGCTACCCGGCGTTCCGGGCCGCGCGGCGCGCGGCGAGCTCGTCGCTCATGCTCGGCGCCTCCGCCACGTCGGCGGTGCGCTCGCTGGGCAGCTCGGCGAGCGTGCCCTCGATCTCGCGCCACACGCCGCCGATGGCGATGCCGAACACGCCCTGTCCGCCCTGGAGCAGGTCGATGACCTCGTCGTTGCTGGTGCACTCGTAGACCGAGGCACCGTCGCTCATCAGCGTCACACGGGTGAGGTCCTCGGTGCCCCGCTCGCGCAGGTGCTGGACCGCGGTGCGGATCTGCTGCAGCGAGATCCCGGCATCGAGCAGGCGCTTGACGACCTTGAGCAGCAGGATGTCCTGGAAGGAGTAGAGCCGCTGGGAGCCGGACCCCTTGGCGCCGCGGACCGTGGGCTCGATCAGGCCGGTGCGGGCCCAGTAGTCGAGCTGGCGGTAGGTGATGCCGGCGGCGTTGCACGCGGTCGGCCCGCGGTAGCCGGTGTCACTCGGCAACGGCGAGACGTCGTCGGTGAAGAGCAGCCCTTGCTCGTCGGCCACCGATGCGGCCGCGGCCGCCTCGGCGTTCAGCTCCTGCTCGTGCTCGTTCACACGGTCCTCCGGGGGTCTACTCCGTTTGCTCGTAACGTCCGGGGAAGGGCCGGTGCTACGCACGGGACGCAAGCACAGCGGTGGAGTTACAACAGAGACAGTTCAAGGTAAGCCCCCGCGGGAGGGTGGTCAAAGAGGTGCGCGGCGTGTCGCAACCCTCAACCTCAACTTGAGGGTGAGGGGCGCGGTCACTGCGCCTCGAAGTCCTCCGGCGTCACCTGGTCGAGGAACTCGCGGAACCGCTCGACCTCGTCCTCCTGCTCGGCGGGGACGGCGAGACCGGCCTCGTCGAGAACCTCCTCCGCACACACGATGCGGGTGCCGGTGCGCAGGGCGAGCGCGATCGAGTCCGAGGGCCGGGCGCTGACCTCCACGCCCGAGCCGAAGACCAGGGTCGCGAAGAAGACGCCGTCCTTGACGTCGGTGATGCGGACCTCGGCGAGCTCGTTGCCGGTCGCGGCCAGCACGTCCTTCATCAGGTCGTGGGTCAGCGGTCTCGGCGGCACCACGCCCTGCTGGGCGAAGGCGATCGCGGTCGCCTCGACCGCGCCGATCCAGATCGGGAGGTACCGCTCCCCCGAGACCTCGCGCAGCAGCACGATCGGCTGGTTCGACGGCATCTCCACGCGGACACCCATGACATCGACTTCGCGCACGTCGCCACCCTACTCCCGGGCCCCGACAGCGCTACGAGGACCGCAGACCGGCCTTGACCAGGGTCGCGTGCAGCCGCACCGACAGCGCGGCGATCTCGCTGACCGCCTCCTCCGCGCGGGCCTTGGCGCCCGTGTCGCGACCACGCTTGTGCGGGGCGACGACCTGCTCGACGAGACCGACCTCGCGGTCGGCGGCGGTCTTGAAGGCGCGCAGGTGCCGGGGCTCGAAGCCGAAGTCGGCGAGCTCGCGTGCGGTCCGGGCGATCACCAGGCAGTCGGTGTCGTAGTGCCCGGTGCCGGGGCGGGGCGTGATCAGCCCGAACTGCTCCAGCTGGTCGAGCAGGTCCTCGGAGATCTCGGCGATCTTGACCAGCTCGCGGCGCGACAGCCGCAGCTGGTCGGTACGCCGGAACGACTCGGGCGAGGGCAGTCCGTCGGCGGCCAGCGCCACCCGCGGGACGGTCGGGACGACCGCGTCGATGGGCGGCGGCTCGAGGCCGCGGTCGATGGCATCGAGGTGCTCGCCGATCACCTTCAGCGGCAGGTAGTGGTCGCGCTGCATCCGCAGCACGTAGCGCAGCCGCTCGACGTCGCCGGGCGAGAACTTGCGGTAGCCGGACGGGGTGCGGTCCGGCTTGATCAGCCCCTTGTCCTCGAGGAAACGGATCTTGGGGATGGTGATGCCCGGGTAGTCCGGGCGGAGGAGGTCGAGGACCTCCCCGATGTTCATCCGCCCCCGAGAAGCCCCGGACGCGGCGCCCGCGGGCTGCGTCACGGCCACCGGATCAAGCGCTCTCGTGTCCGGAGAAGAACACCAGGCGGTACTTGCCGATCTGCACCTCGTCGCCGTCGGTCAGCTGCACGCGGTCGATCCGGTCCCGGTTGACGTACGTGCCGTTCAGGCTGCCGACGTCGCTGACCGTGAAGGTCGCGCCGTCCCGCGTGAACTCGGCGTGCCGCCGGGACACGGTGACGTCGTCGAGGAAGATCTCGCTGTCGGGGTGCCGACCGGCGTTGACCACGTCGGAGTCGAGCAGGAACCGGCTGCCCGATCCCGGGCCGCGCTGGACCACGAGCAGCGCGTGACCGGTGGGCAGGGCGTCGACCGCGGCCGCGTCGACCGGGTTGAGCTGACGGTCGGAGGTGTCGACCTTGTCGCCCACGCCGATCTGGATCGTCGCCGTCGACTCCCCCACGGCCTCGGTGATCGTCGTCTCGTCGGCAGACGCCGCCTCGGCGGTCACCAGGCGGGTACCGCACTGGGAGCAGAAGCGCGCGTCGTCGGGGTTCTGCTTGCCACATGCTGTGCAGAACGGCATCGGTCATCCTCCGGAGTCGGGCGGTCGCGAAACCCCAGGTCCCTCAAGGCGAACCCTCAAGGCCGGGCTGAGGTTGACGGTTGTCCGAACCTATCAGCCCGGCCGTGTGGCTCAAGCCGGAACGGGTGCGCGGGACGCCGGGCTCAGGAGTCCAGGGACGCGACGTACGCCGAGGCGTCCATCAGCTCGTCGAGCTGGGCCGGGTCCGAGGGGACGACCTCGAAGAGCCAGCCGGCGGCGTACGGGTCGTTGTTGACCAGCTCCGGGGTCGCGTCGAGGGCCTCGTTGCGGGCCACGACCTCGCCGGAGACGGGCGCGTAGACGTCGCTCACCGACTTCGTCGACTCCAGCTCGCCGCAGGTGCCGCCGGCCTCGATGGTGTCGCCGACCTCGGGGAGCGAGACGTAGACGATGTCGCCCAGGGCGTCCTGGGCGAAGTGGGTGATGCCGACCCGCACCGAGCCCTCCTGCTCACCGGGCGAGCGCAGCCACTCGTGCTCGGAGGTGTACTGAAGGTCGTCGGGGTACAAGGCGTCTCCTCGGGTCGGACCAGGCGGTCGGTGCTGTCCTGCGACGGCAGGTTACTGCCCGGAGCCCGGCTGGGCGTACACCGGATCCTCGGGGTCGCGGACCGCCGTGATCTCGAGCGGGCCGCGGTCGGCGTAGGTGAGCTTGCCGCCGTCGACGGTCTCGACCTGGTAGCGCGGGCCGAGCGGGAAGGTGAGCGCGCCCTCCAGGCTGTGCGGGTCGCCGATGACGTCGAAGACGTACGGCGCCTCGAGCTGCTGGCCGTCGATGATCACCCCGCCGTCGCCCTCCGAGAACGAGCTCTGGGCGACCAGCCGGACCCGGCCGTTGACCTGGATCGCCTCGGCGCTCCCGGTACGCAGCTCCTGGACCATGTCGAGCAGGGTCTCGGCGCTGACCCGCGAGGTCTTCTCCTCGACGGTGATCCGCAGGCCGGGGCCCGTGACGGGGACCTGTCCGGCGAGGATACGCAGGGTCTCGGCCTCGGTGCGTGCCTGGCTGAGGGCGGCCTGGCGCCGGTCGGAGTCGGAGAGCAGGTCGTCGCGGGTCTCCTCCAGGCGCGAGATCTCGGCCTCCGCCCGCTGGGTGGTGCCGGCGAGGCCGGTGAGCACGTCGATCAGGTCCTGCTCGCGGTAGCCGGCCAGGTCGGCCTCGTCGACCTGCGTGTCGCGGACCTGGGTGATCGCGGCGAAGGCCAGGACGCCCAGCAGCACCGCGACGACCGCCTGGCCGCGTGAGGGTCGTGAGAGTGCCCGGAACAGCCGCTGGCGGCCGGAGGCGGGCGGGGGCGTGGCGTGTTCAGGCATGGAACAGGTGCCTTCGGATGGCCGCGGCGTTGGAGAAGATCCGGATCCCGAGGACGACGATGACGCCGGTCGAGAGCTGGCCGCCGACGCCGAGCTGGTCGCCGAGCCAGACGATGGAGGCGGCGATGACGACGTTGCTGACGAACGAGACCACGAAGACCTTGTCGTCGAAGATCCCGTCGAGGTAGGCGCGCAGGCCCCCGAAGACCGCGTCGAGGGCGGCCACCACCGCGATCGGCAGGTACTGCTCCAGGGACTGCGGGACGTCGGGCGCGAACACGAGCCCGAGGACGATGCCCGCGAGCAACCCGAGTGCGGCGATCACGGTGCGGTCCCCTCGTTGGCGCTTCTGTTCTTCTCGATCGTCTTCAGGGAGGCGTTGCGCAGGCGCTTCGCCCGCGACGCCCCCATCGTGATCGAGTCATCATTGTCCATCTCGAAGCCAAAGCCGTAGCGATCCTGCAGCGAGTTGAAGGTCGCGAAGCTCGACGTGTCGAGCAGGTCGGCGCCCAGGGTGCCGCCGTTGCCGATGGCCTCGATCGTGTACGGCGGCAGCAGCGCGGACGACTCCACGTTGATCGCGACGTCGGAGTTGTTGATCGACGTGAGCCCGCCCAGCCGGTGTCCGTTGAGCGAGATCGCCTCCGCGCCCGCGGCCCACAGGCCGTTGATGAGCAGGAACAGGTCCTCCTTGCGGATCCGCTCCTCGCCCTGCTCGGGATCGTCGACGACGATCCGGACCCCCGGCCCGGTCACCGCGATCCGGCCGGTGCGGACCTGGAGCCGCTCGTTGTCGGCCTGCACGGCCTGTAGCGCGGCGTCGGTGTCGGCGAGGTCCTCGTCGAGCTGGGCGTTCTCGTCGCGCAGTGCGGCGATCCGCTCCTGCAGGCTCGCGACCGACTCACGCTGCTCCCCGATCCGCTGGATGAGGCTGGCTCGGCCGGCGTCGACGGTGTCGGCGTTGCGGTTCGTCTGGACCGCCGCGATCGTCACCAGGATGCCGAACACGGCGGCGACGGCGACCACCGCCGCCGTACGCCGGCCCCGGCCGGACGACGGGCCGTCGGCACCCTGCGCCACCCGGCGCTCGGCGGCGTGCAGGTAGTCCTCGTCGAGGGACTGCTGGGTGATCAGGGTCAGCAGCGGCATGGTGACGCGTGCCGGCAGCTGCTCGCGCTCGCGGGTCTCAGCCATCGCGGACCGCCACCCGGCGCTCGGTCGTGGCCAGCAGCCGGCGCACCTGCCAGGCGTAGAGGATCCCGGCCCACCAGTACAGGCCGATCCCCCAGAACGCGAAGGCCCAGCCGAAGACCTCGGCCAACGTCGCGACCGTGCCCTCGCCGTCGCCGAGCAGCAGGAGCGGGAAGGCGTAGAGCAGGTTGAACGTCGCGGCCTTGCCCAGGAAGTGGACCGGCAGCGCGCTGTAGCCGCGAGTGCGCAGCAGCGGTACGAGGCCCCACATCAACAGGTCGCGCAGCGGCAGCAGGACGGCCATCCACCAGGGGATGATGTCGCGCAGGGCCAGCCCGACGACGACCGCGAGGATGTAGAGCCGGTCGGCGACCGGGTCCAGGATCTGCCCGAGGACGGTCGCCTGGTCGAAGCGGCGTGCGAGCCAGCCGTCGGCGTAGTCGGTGAAGCCCGAGACCATGAGCAGGGCCAGCGCCCAGCCGTCCGCCTCCGGGCCGAGTACCAGCCACAGGAACACCGGCACGCCGGCCAGACGGAGCATGCTCAGCGCGTTGGGCAGCGTCCACACGCGGTCGGTCCGCGTCATCTCGTCTGCCACGTACTGCCTTCGTTCCGGGTCGGGATCACTGGTCTGACACCCTAGATCGTCCCGGCCTCAGACCTGCTCCTCGAGGTGGGCCGCGTCGCGAATCTCTCCGATCAGCTCCTCGATGACGTCCTCGAGGGTCGCCAGGCCGAGGGTCACGCCGTCGACGTCGACGACGCGCGCCATGTGCGCACCCCGACGCTGGAGCTGCTCGAGGACGTCGTGCAGGGCGTCCTCCTGGGTGACCGGCGCGAAGGGCCGGATCCACTTGTCCTCGATCGGGCGCAGACGACGCTCCTCGTCGGGCTCCAGGACGTCCTTGATGTGCAGGTAGCCCAGCAGCTCGCCGTCCTCACCCTCGACCGGGAACCGGCTGAACCCCGTGGCGGCGCACAGCGCCTCCACGTCGGCCGGCGAGGAACCGCGCAGGACCGTCGAGAGCGTCGCCCGGGGCATCAGCACCGCTGCGACGGTCTTCTCGGTGAAGCCGAGCGCGCCGGCGAGCCGGTCGTACTCGTCGGCCTCGAGCAGCCCCTCCCCCCGGGACTCCTCCACCAGGGCGGCCACCTCCTCGCGGGTGTAGCTGGAGCTGATCTCGTCCTTCGGCTCGACCTTCAGCAGCCGCAGCGTGCCGTTGGCGATCGCGTTGAGGGCGACGATGACCGGGCGCAGGACCGTGACGACGCCCAGCATCGGCGGGCCGAGGACCAGGGCGGCCCGGTCGGGTCCGGCGATCGCGATGTTCTTCGGGACCATCTCGCCGAGCACCACATGCAGGAAGACCACGACGACGAGGGCGATCACGAACGAGATCGGGTGCACCAGCCCGTGCGGGACGCTCAGGGCCTCGAACACCGGCTCCAGCAGATGGGCGACGGCGGGCTCGCCGACGGCACCGAGACCCACCGAGCAGATCGTGATCCCGAGCTGGGCGCCCGCCATCATCAAAGAGACGTTCTCCATGGCGTGCAGGGTCGTGCGGGCCATCCGCGAGCCGGCGAGCGCACGCGGCTCGATCTGGCTGCGTCGGGCGGAGATCAGGGCGAACTCGGCGCCGACGAAGAAGGCGTTGAACGCGAGCAGCAGCAGACCGACGATCAGGCCGAGGTAGTCGCTCATCGCTCCCCCTCGGTGGTCCGGCCGGAGACCTGGGCGGAGACCTGGGTGGAGATCGTCCCGTCGAGGAGCCGGAGCGAGAGGCGGTCCACGCGCAGACCGTCCATGTGCTCGACGGTCAGGACCGCGAGCTGCTGACGCGGCTCGTCGGGGACGGAGCGGTCCGGCACGGGCACCTCGGCCAGGTCGCCGCGCTGCGGGATCCGGCCGAGCACCTTCAGCACCAGGCCCGCCACCGTGTCGTAGTCCTCGTCGTCGGGCAGCTCGACGCCGGTGACGTCCTCGACCTCGTCGGGACGCAGCAGACCCGAGATCAGCCACGAGCCGTCGCGCCGGCGCCGGATCCGCGACCCGGAACGGTCGTGCTCGTCGGAGATGTCGCCGACGATCTCCTCGATCACGTCCTCGAGGGTCACGATGCCCGCGTGGCCGCCGTACTCGTCGAGGACGACGGCCATCTGGAAGCCGTCCTCGCGCAGCAGGGCCAGCAGCGGGTCGAGGCGCAGGGAGTCCGGCACCACGATCGGCTTGACCATGAGGTGCTTGATCTTGGTCGTCGAGCGCTCGTGCAGCGGCAGGGCGACCGCGTGCTTGACGTGCACGGTGCCGACCACGGCGTCGTCGGCGTCGAGGACCGGGAAGCGGGAGTGTCCCGTCTGCCGGGCGGCGTCGATGACGGCGCTGGCGCGGTCGTTGACCTCGAGGGTCCGGTTGCGCACCCGGGGCGTCATGATCTCGCCCGCCGTGCGGGTCCCGAACTCCACGGAGCGCTCCATCAGCCCCGCGGTCTCGGCGTCGAGAGTGCCCTCGTCGGCGGAGCGCTGGATCAAGGAGGCGAGCTCGGTCGAGCTGCGGGCCGAGCGCAGCTCCTCCTGGGGCTCGATGCCGAGGCGGCGGACGAGTGCGTTGGCCGAGCCGTTGAGGAGGCGGATCGGCACCCGGTTGACGGCGGTGAACAGGCGCATGGCCCGCTGGGTCGCCCGGGCCGTCTCCAGGGGCAGCGCGATCGCGTAGTTCTTCGGGACCAGCTCGCCGAAGATCATCGTCAGCACCGTGCCCACGACGAGGCCGATCGCGAGCGCGATCGGACCGACCGCGCCGGAGGGCACGCCGACGGATTCCAGCGGGCCGCGCACCAGGTCGGCGATGGCGGGCTCGGCGAGGAAGCCGATGCCGAGGTTGGTGAGCGTGATGCCCACCTGCGCTCCGGAGAGCTGGGTCGAGAGGCTGCGCAGCGCCGTCTGCACGCCCTGCGCGCCGGCGTCGCCCTCGGCCGCCGCCTGGTCGACCCGGTTCCGGTCGACGGTGACGAAGGAGAACTCGGCGGCGACGAAGATGCCGCACAGGCCGACGAGCACCAGCGAGAGGGCCAGGAGCAGCAGAGACGTGGTCATCGGGGCTCCCCTGACGGGAGCGAACTACTTTGAGAGCCGTCCATGACGGAGAGCGGTGGTCCTTCGGATCTGGGGCCGGATGAGCCTCGGAGTCTACTGACCGAGCGCCCGTTCCGCCGCACCGTGGCCGAAGCCGCGGTGCGGCGCAACGCCTAGCTCGAGGGCGACGGCGAGGGCGAGTCGGCGTCGCCCAGGTCGATGTCGCACTCGGACTTGGCATGGTCGGAGATCGTCTTGCCGGCGGAGTCGAGGCTCTCGCCGATCTTCGCCAGCTCTCCCTGGAGCGCGGTCATGGCCTCCGGGTCGGCGGTCTGCATGGCGCTCGGGTTGTCGAGGTCGTCGAGGTCGAGCCCGGCGTCCTCCAGCTTCGACTCGAGCTGGTCGAAGGCCTCCTCGATCTGGTTCCAGGCGTCGGCGACCTCCCCCGGCGCCTCATCGGCGAGCTCCTCGGCCGCGTCCTTGAACTTCTCGAAGCTGGCGGCGTCCTGGGCGTTCTCCAACGTGTCCTGGAAGCCCTGGAGTTGGTCGCAGTAGGACCCGCCTCCGCCGTCCGCCTCGTCGCTGCCACCGTCGCTGCCGTCGTCACCGCCGCAGCCGGCGAGCACACCGGCCCCCAGCACGATGGCGGCGGCCCAGGTCCCGATTCGTCTCACGTCGTCTCCTCTGCTTGGTGACGCGCGCCGTCGCGACGCACATCCCGGAAGGGTTCCACCCTTGCTCGGTGCCCGCAACGATGTCCCGGGCCGGTCCAGTCGATCACCATCCGCAGTGGCTCGAGAAGAACGCGCGGAGCGCGGCGCGTCGCTCGTCACCGATCGGCAGGAAGAAGGAGGCCACCGAGCCGAGCTCCGGAGCCGCGGTCCGGACGCCGATGAGGGTGCCGACCTTGTCCTCGGCGAGGGCATGCGGGTCGCAGCGGGTCGGCACCAGCCGGAGCCGGAGCTCCACCGGCTGGTCGCCGGGGCCGAGCGGGAACGTCCGTCCGGTGTCGGCGGCGATCGACCGGTCGGTGTTGCGGAACAGCACGGTGTCCTCGAACCCGGCGAAGGACACGTCGTCGCGCTCGCCGGTCGGGCTCAGCGTGACCGGGAGCTCGAAGACCGACGCCCGGCCGGTGCCGACCACCCGGGGCTCGCCGATCTCGAGGGTCGCGGCCTCGTCGAGGACCTGCTGGGCGCAGTCGCGGTCCAGGAACAGCCCGAGCGCGCCGTACCGGTCGGTGGCGGTGGCCTCGGAGATCCGCTCCGGTCCGTCGTCGAGACGGTAGGTGAGCCGGACGTGCGCGTCCGACCCGTCGCCGCACCGCCCGGGAGGCACCTCGAAGGGCAGGTCGGTCTCGTTCGGGAACGACTTCTCGCCGGTCCAGGTGACCGTCCCGAACCGCGGCGAGGCGATCTCGGCGCGGGTGACCGTCACGGTGTGGTCGGAGTCGTCGACCAGCCGAACGAACGCGTTCCGGGAGGTACGCAGCAGCCGTGACTGGTCGACGTACGCCGTGAGGCCGGCCGGCAGGTCGACGGTCTCGACCGACTGGTCGCCGTCCCCTCCCCCGCAGCCCGCGAGGCCCAGGACGGGCAGCACGACGAGCGCGGCGAGGACCCGGCGCAGACGCGGCACCGGCTCATCGTAGAGCCGGCGGCGGGCGGACGCCCGGGCTTCAGGGCGTCTCGGCAGCCACCACGACCGCAGTCAGCTTCACACCCGGGCGGGGCGAGTAGGTCACCGTCGCACCGACCTCGGCGCCGACGATGGCCTGACCGAGCGGGCTGGCCGGCGTCACGGTGTCGACCCCGGCGACGGCCTGCTCGACCGAGCCGATCAGGTAGCTCTCCGGCCCGTCGCCGAGGTCGAGCGTGACCCGGTCGCCGACGGACACCACGCCGTCGGTGTGCCGCTGCTGTGCGGCCTGCTCGATCTCGAGCTCGATGGCCGCGATGCGCTCGTCCAGGACCTGGGCGCGGATGGTCGCCTCGACGTTGGTCGCCCGGTCGGCGACGTCGCCCACGGCCTCGAGCCGGCTCTCGGCGAGGACCTGCTCCCGCTCGGCGCGCAGGGCCTCCAGGCGCTCGGCCAGCAGGGCGGACGGAGTGCTCGTGCTGGTGGCGGAGGTGAGGGACAAGGGTGGCTCCTTCGCGGGTTCGGATAGGTCCCGGACGTCCCTGTGGGGCCGTTCCGGCAGAGCCGCAACCATGCCGACGACGCGGTCATTCCCGCTGCTCCGAGGGGAGCGTAGAGGTCGCGGGCAAACACCGCGAGAGGGCGCCGCGCCGAGCGGCGTACGGACGTGACGAGTCCCACCGGGAGAATGGTCCTCACGGGACCGACCGAGAGGAGCGAGCGTGGAGGAGATCGCGGTGCTGGGGGCGGTGGCCGTCCTCGTGATCGTCGCCGTCGCGCACTTCGCCCCGCGCCTGGGCGTGGCCGCGCCGGTGCTGCTGGTGCTGGTCGGGATCGTGGCCAGCTACGTGCCGGGGGCGCCCGAGGTCGAGGTCGACCCGCACCTGATCCTCGCGGTCGTGCTGCCGCCCATCCTCTACTCGGCCGCCATCACGGTCCCCGCCTCCGACTTCCGCCGCAACTTCAAGGCGATCTCGGCGCTCGCGGTGGTCCTGGTGCTGGTGTCGGCGTTCGTGAGCGGGCTCGTCGTCTACTGGCTGCTGCCGGGCCTCGACCTCGCCGCCGCGATCGCGCTCGGCGCGGTGGTCAGTCCGCCGGACGCCGTCGCCGCGACCTCCATCGGCAAGCGGCTGGGACTGCCGCCCCGGCTGGTGACCGTGCTCGAGGGCGAGGGCCTGGTCAACGACGCGACAGCGCTGGTCATGCTGCGCTCCGCGGTCGCCGCGACCGCGGGCGCGGTGTCGTTCTGGGGCGTGATCGGCGACTTCGCGCTCGCCGTCCTCGTGGGGGTCGTCGTCGGCGCGGTCATCGGCGTGGTCAGCGTCCGCATCCGGTCCCGCCTCGACGACCCGGTCCTGACGACGGTGATCTCGCTGACCGTCCCCTTCGTCGCGTTCGCACCCGCGGAGAAGCTGCACGCCTCGGGCGTCCTGGCCGTCGTCGTCGCCGGCCTGATCACCGGGCACCAGTCCGCCCAGCACTTCTCGGCGCAGGACCGGGTCACCGAGCGGATCAACTGGCGCACCATCCAGGTGCTGCTGGAGAACGGCGTGTTCCTGCTGATGGGCTACGAGATCCACGTCATCCTCGACGACGTCAACGACGGGGACGGGGTCGGCGTGGGACGGGCCGTGCTGCTCGGGCTGCTCGTCACGGTCGTCCTGGTCGTGCTCCGGATGGGCTTCATGCTGCCGCTGGTCGCGTGGCTGCGTCACGGGGAACGACGCGCGATCGCGGCCGCGCCGTACCTCTCGGCGACGATGGAGCGCCTCGACGGCCTCCCGGACGATCCGGACTCACCGCGGCACGCCGCGCGGGTCCGCTTCTTCCAGCGTCGCCTGCGCACCCGCATCAGCGACGCCGAGGCCCTCGCCAAGGAGGGGCTCGGCCTGCGTGGTGGCGCGGTGCTGGGGTGGTCCGGGATGCGCGGCGTCGTGACGGTGGCGGCGGCGCAGTCGCTGCCCTCCGACGTGCCGTACCGCTCGGAGCTGATCCTGATCGCGTTCACGGTCGCCCTGGTGACCCTGGTGGGCCAGGGATCGACTCTCCCGCTGCTGATCCGCCGACTCGGCGTCCGCGGCACGGACGCGGAGGCCGACCAGCGGGAGCTCGCGAACCTCGTCGCCGAGCTGGCCGAGGTGATGGGCGCGCGTCTCGACAGCCCCGATCTCCGGCGTGCGGGTGGCGGGTCCTTCTCGCCGGCCGTCGTCGAGCAGGTGCGGGACTTCAACCTCGACATCGCGCGGCGGCTCGCCGACACCGACACCCGGGGTCGATCGACGATCGACGAGCGCCGAGAGCTCCGCCGCGTCCTGCTCGAGGCGGGACAGCTGGCGCTCCTCGACGCACGCGCCTCGGGCACGTACGCCGCCCGCACGGTCGAGCGCGCGCAGGCGATCCTCGACGCGGAGACCATCCGGCTCGAGGCGGGCTCGACCTCCGGCCACTGAGCCGGTGGGTCAGGCGGACGCCGCTACCCGTGCTGGGCCAGCACCAGGGCGACGTCGTCGCTCGTGCCGTGGGCACCGAAGGCGAGCAGCTGCTCGACCAGTCGGTCCAGGGCGTCCTCAACCGAGCCGTCACTGAGTGCCCCGGCGAAGTCGTCCAGGGGGAAGAACGACCCGGTGCTGTCGCGGGCCTCGACGAGGCCGTCGGTGTAGAACAGCAGCCGGCTGCCGGGCGTCCAGGTGTGCTCGGAGAGCACCGGGACGCTCCCGAGGCCCAGCGGCAGGGTCGGCTCGCCGGTGTCGACCAGAGCGGTCGCCGCGCTGGCGACCAGCAGCGGCGGATGGTGGCCGCAGTTGGCCAGCAGCACCTGGTCGCCCTGGAACTGGGCGATGATCGCGGTGACGAAGTCCTCCTCGCCCAGGTGCTGGACGAGCGCCTCGTCGATGCGTCGCGCCAGGCTGGCCGGGTCGGGCTCGGTGAACGCGGCGGCCCGGAACGCGCCGAGCACGGCGGCAGCCGTCTGCACCGCCTCCAGGCCCTTGCCCCGGACGTCGCCGACGATCACCCGGACGCCGTGGGGCGTCGCGGCCACCTCGTACAGGTCGCCGCCGACCAGGGCCTCCTCGCTCGCCGACACGTAGCGCGCGGCCAGGCCGACCGACCCGATCGCGGACGGCATCGCGCGCAGCACGGCGCGCTGGGCGGTCTCCGCGATCACGATCATCCGCCGCAGCCGCGCCTCGCGCTGGTCCCGCAGCAGGGCGGAGGCCGTCGCGAGGACCGACAGGGCGACGCAGATCCCGACGCGGAACCAGTACGACGGGGTGATCGGCAGGCCGAGCCAGAACCCGCCGAGGACGGAGCAGATCACGGCGCCGACCGCCACGATCGCGGTCCGGCGAGCGTCGGCGAAGAAGGACGCGACGATCGGCGCCGCCACCATCGCGGTGGTCAGCTGGAGCTGCCAGATCACCGAGATGGCCGTGAGGCCCACCAGCAGCGTCAGACCCGCGAGCAGACCGAGGTCCTCACGAGGATGGGTCGACCAGCGCGTCTTCATTCGGCGCATCCTGCCAGGCCGGTGACGGGTCTCCGCACGGAACGGAACGCGCTCTAGTCCACCCTCTCATCACGGCGTAAAGACCACCTTGACCATGCCGTCCTCCTTGGCCCGGAACGACGCGTAGGCCTCGGGTGCCTGCGACAGCGGGAGCCGGTGCGTGGCGAAGGACTCGGTCCCGAGCGGGTCGCTGTCGTCCAGCAGGAGCGGGAAGATGTCGTCGGTCCAGGCCCGCACGTTGGCCTGGCCCATCCGCAGCTGCAGCTGCTTGTCGAACATCTGCATGAGGGGCATCGGGTCCGCGGCGCCGCCGTACACGCCCGAGAGCGAGACGGTCCCGCCGCGGCGTACGGCGTCGATCGAGCCGTGCAGGGCGGCGAGCCGGTCGAAGCCGACGTTCTTCATCAGCGGCCGGGCGATCGCGTCGGGGAGCAGGCCGACCGCCTTGATCAGCTTCTCGGCCACCGGGTTCCCGTGCGCCTCCATGCCGACGGCGTCCACGACGGCGTCGGCTCCCCGGCCGGAGGTGCGCGAGCGCACCTCCTCCCCCAGGTCGTCGACGGCGTCCAGGTCGATGGTCTCCGCGCCGAGGGCGCGCACCCGCGCCAGTCGCTCGGGGACCCGGTCGACGGAGATCACGCGGACGCCGTCGCGCAGGGCGATCCGCGCCGCCATGTCGCCGATCGGACCGGCGCCCATCACCAGGAGGGTGCCGTCGGTCGGCACGTCGGCGTACCGCACCGCCTGCCAGGCCGTCGGGATCACGTCGGACAGGAACACGAACCGGTCGTCCGGCGGACCCTCGGGAACCTTCACGGGCAGGAAGTCGGCGAACTGCACCCGGAGGTACTCCGCCTGCCCGCCCGGTACGGCGCCGTACAGCTTGCTGTAGCCGAGCAGGCTCGCGCCCGTGCCGTGCTCGCGGTTCTGGGTGGTCTCGCACTGGCTGTAGAGCTTGCGCTCGCAGGTCCAGCAGGAGCCGCAGCTGATGTTGAACGGGACGACCACCCGGTCGCCGACGCTGAGGTTCCGCACCTCCGGGCCGACCTCCTCGACGATCCCCATCGGCTCGTGGCCGACGACGTCGCCGGGGGTCATGAACGGGGCGAGCGGTTCGTAGAGGTGGAGGTCGGACCCGCACAACCCCGTCATGGTCACTCGGATGACGGCGTCGGTCGGGTCGACGATCGTCGGGTCCGGCACCTCCTCCACCCGGATGTCGCGTGGGCCCTGCCAGGTCGCAGCCAACATGTCGTGCCTCCAAGTCCTCGGGTACTCCCCTCGCCGTTACCCGCAGTGCCCGAGCGGGCGACCCACCCCGAGGGGTGGTGGTCAGCCGGAGAGCGCCTGGGCGAGGTAGCCGAGCGCCACCGTCACCGCGGCGAGTCCCAGGAGCCGGCGGAGCAGCGGCTCGGGGAGGTACGGCTGCAGCGAGGCCCCGACGTACCCGCCGACGAGCCCGCCCAGGCCGGAGGCGAGGCCGATGGACCAGTCGGGCGCGATCTGGTCGTGCGATCCGAGGGCGAGGAGCGCGAAGGCCACGACACCGACCACCGAGGTCACCATCGTCGAGGCCAGTGCCGCCGGGGCGACGACGGTGACCGCCAGCCCGCTGCCGACGAGGATCGGTCCCAGGATCGAGCCGCCACCGATGCCGTACAGCCCGCCGACGACGCCGACCGCCAGGGCCAGCGCCGAGATCGTCCGGGGCGCCGTGATGGCGGTCCGCCCGTCCCGCGGGGTATGTCGGGGGCGGAGGATGAACAGCCCGGTCGGCAGCAGCACGCCCGCCGCGACCAGCCGGAAGACCGCGGGGTCGCTGACCACGTGCACCCGGAGCACGGCGCCGATCACCACGCCCGGCACGCAACCCAGCAGCAGCGCCCGGACCAGCACCGGGTCGAGCTGGCGCCGGCGCCAGTAGCGCCACAGGGCGCCCGGACCCGAGACGACGTTGAACAGCAGGTTGGTCGGTGTCACCTGCGGGTTCGGCACCTGCAGCACGGAGAGCTGCACGGGCAGCAGGAACACCGCTCCCGAGACGCCGACCGGCGCGGTCAGCGCGGCGACCACCATCCCGACCAGGAGGGCGACGAGGTCCCGCTGCCACTCCATGCCCGCACCCTAACTGGATCAAGACACTGGACATTGGCGAATGGTGGGCCTCCCTCCCTTTTCGTCTCGATCGACGCGGGTACCTGGTCCGCGCCACGCACCCGACCACCCCACGACGTACAGGAGTCTTCCCATGCGAGTCGGCTACTTCCTCTCCAGCGAGGAGTACACCCCCGAAGAGCTCGTGGAGCAGGCCGTGGCCGCCGAGCGGGCCGGCTTCGAGGCGCTGTGGATCAGCGATCACTTCCACCCGTGGAACGACGAGCAGGGACAGAGCGCCTTCGTCTGGACCGTGATCGGTGCGCTCAGCCAGGCCACCTCGCTGCCCGTCACCACCGCAGTCACTTGCCCGACCGTCCGGACCCATCCCGCCGTGATCGCGCAGGCGGCGGCGACGTCGGCGCGGATGCTGGGCGGACGCTTCGTCCTCGGCGTCGGGACCGGCGAGGCGCTCAACGAGCACATCCTCGGCACGCCGTGGCCCTCGCTGGACGTCCGGCTCGAGATGCTCGAGGAGGCGGTCGCGCTGATCCGCGAGCTGTGGACCGGCGAGGTCGTGACGACCCGGGGCCGGCACTACTCCGTCGACACCGCACGCATCTACACCCGGCCCGTCGAGCCGCCGCCGATCTACGTCTCCGCGTTCGGGCCGAAGGCGCTGGAGGTCGCGGCACGCATCGGCGACGGCTTCATCTCCACCCAGCCGGACGCCGACATGGTCTCGGCCTTCAAGGAGAAGTCCGGCGGACGCCCGGCGGCCGGCGGGGTCAAGGTCGCCTGGGCCGACACGCGCGACGAGGGTGTCGACCATGCCCACCGGCTCTGGTCGAACGCGGGCCTGCCGGGCGAGCTGGCCCAGGTGCTGCCGTCCCCGCAGCACTTCGAGCAGGCATCGTCCCTGGTCACCCGCGAGTCGACGGCCGACAGCGTCGTCGCCGGCCCGGACGTGGACGAGCACGTGCAGCAGCTACGCGAGTACGCCGCCGCCGGGTACGACGAGGTCTACGTGGCGAACATGGGTCCGCACTACCTGCCCATGATCGAGACGTACGGCCGGGAGGTGCTGCCCGCACTCCGGACCTGAGGCCGCCTCAGCACCGGATGCCGGACAACCACCCCGACGGGTGACACTGCCCACGACCGGCCGGGGGTACCCCGGCAGCGTGACCCTCCTCGATCCCCCACCGACGACGGGCCTCGCGGCCGAGATCGTCGTCGCCTCGGTGCCGTCCGGGCACGTGTACGTCCGGCACCTCGCCCCGGAGCACGGTCGAGGGCCCCGGCGCCTCGCGGATCCCGATCCCGTCTCACCCGACCGGGCGGCCACCCAGCGGTGGTGGCCGCCGGTGATGCTCGAACCCGAGTGGGCGGACTCGGCCGACTTCGACCTGATGCACCTGCAGTTCGGCTTCGACTCCCGCACCCCCGAACGGCTCGCGGAGCTCGTCGACGCGCTGCGTGGGCGCAACCGGCCGCTCGTGTTCACCGTCCATGACCTGCGCAACCCGCACCACCCGGAGCGCGCGTTGCACGACGAGCAGCTGGACGTGCTGGTCCCCGCTGCCGACGCGCTGATCACGCTGACCGACGGAGCAGCCGACGAGATCCGCGAGCGTTGGGGCCGCGAGGCCGTCGTCCTGCCCCACCCGCACGTGGTCGACCTGCGGACGATGGCCGTCGCCCAGGATGCCCGGGCGCGCCGGCGCCACTGGGGCTTCCGCGTCGGACTGCACGTCAAGAGCCTGCGTGCCTCGATGGACCCGTTGAGCGTGCTGCCCACCCTGGTGGAGACCATCCGAGAGCTCCCGGGCGCGGTCCTCCAGGTCGACGGGCACCGGGACGTCCTGGACGGCGACGGGGCGAAGCACGACGCCGCGCTCGCGTCGTACCTGCGTGCCGGGGCGGCCGCCGGCGACCTGGAGCTGCACGTCCACGACTACTTCTCGGACACCGAGCTGTTCAACTACCTGGGGTCGCTCGACGTCTCCGTGCTGCCCTACCGCTTCGGCACGCACTCGGGGTGGCTCGAGGCGTGCCGCGATCTCGGCACCACCGTGGTCGCACCCACCTGCGGCTACTTCGCCGACCAGGGTCCCGTGCTGAGCTACCTGCTCGACGAGGTCAGGTACGACGCCGACTCGCTCGCGGCGGCGATCGTGCTCGCCTACGAGACGCGCCCCCGCCTGGGCGCGTCGATCGACCTGCGCCGCCACCAGCGCGCGCAGGTGGCGCAGGCGCACGACCTGCTCTACCGGAGCCTGGTCCGCACCACCCGGGACCCGCGGTGACCATGGTCCGCCCCCTGCGCATCTGTCTGGTCGCTTCCGCCCGCTTCCCGATCCGCGAGCCGTTCGCCGGCGGTCTCGAGGCGCTCACCCATGCCCTCGCCGCCGAGCTCGGCCGTCGCGGCCACCACGTGACGCTGTTCGCGGCGCCCGGCTCCGATCCGGCGCTGCACGTCGAGGAGCTGCCGGTCGCCGAGTTCGAGCCCAGTCCCGCGGCCCAGCGCGACGTCAACGCGCCGTCGACGCGCTGGATGGCCGAGCACCACGCCTACCTCCAGCTGATGCTCGGGCTGGCCCGGGACCCGGGCCGCTTCGACCTGGTCCACAACCACAGCCTCCACCACCTGCCGGTCGCCATGGCGCCGTCACTCTCGACGCCGCTCGTCACCACCCTGCACACGCCGCCTCTCCCCTGGCTGGAGTCGGCCGCATCGCTCGCCCCCGACTCGGCGGTCTTCACCGCCGTCAGCTCCCGGACGGCGCGTGCGTGGGCGCACGTCGTACCGAGCACACCGATCCTGAACGGGGTCGACGTGCAGCGCTGGCAGCCCGGTCCGGGAGGCGGCCCGGCCGTGTGGTCGGGACGCCTGGTGCCCGAGAAGGCGCCCCACGAGGCGATCGACGCGGCGACGGCGGCCGGCGTACCCCTGGTGCTGGTGGGGCCGACGCCCGACGAGCCGTACTTCGAGCGGGAGATCGCTCCGCGTCTCGGACCGACGGCGGTCCACGCCGGACACCTCGACCACGGCGCACTCGCGCGGCTGCTCGGCCGGGCGTCGGTGGCACTGGTGACGCCGGCCTGGGACGAGCCGTACGGGCTCGTCGCGGCCGAGGCGATGGCGTGCGGGACCCCGGTCGCCGCGTACGCCCGGGGTGCGCTGCCGGAGATCGTCGCGGCCGGGACGGGCGCGCTCGCCAACCCCGGGGACGTCGCCGACCTGGCACGAGCGCTGCGGGAGGCTCAGGCCTGCGACCGCGGGCTCGTACGTCGCCACGCCGAGGCGCACTGCTCGCTCGACCGGATGGTCGACGACTACGAGCGGCTCTACTCCTCGCTCGTCGACGTGGGAGCGGCCGCATGATCGGCTACTACGTGCACCACCACGGCAGCGGTCACGTGCACCGGGCGACCGCGATGGCGACCCTCGCGGCCACGCACGGCCGGGTCGTCACCGGTCTCTCCTCGCTCCCCCGCCCCGCGGCCTGGCCGGGTCCCTGGGTGCAGCTCCCCCGCGACGACGACGCGGACTGCCACCAGCGGCCCACGGCCAACGGTCGTCTGCACTGGGTCCCGGTCGGCGACGCCGGGCTGCTCGGGCGGACCGCCGCCGTCTCCGCGTGGATCGCCGCCGCCCGGCCGGCCTGCGTGATCGTCGACGTCTCGGTGGAGATGACGCTGCTGGTCCGGCTGCACGGGGTGCCCGTCGTCGCCGTGGTCCTGCCGGGCTCGCGCGGCGACACGGCCCACCGGTCCGGCCTCGGTGCCGCCGACGCGCTGGTCGGCCTGTGGCCGCCGGAGGCGACCGGGATGCTGCGCGACGTGCCGGCCGACGTGCTCGGTCGATTGCACCCCGTCGGCGCGCTGAGTCGCTTCGACGTCCGGCCCTCCGGGGCCCGACGTCCCGGTCCCGGACGAGTGGTGGTGCTCAGCGGCACCGGCGGTGACGGGCCCGACGAGGAGCGGGTCGAGCGGGCCCGCCGACAGAGTCCGGACTGGAGGTGGACCATGCTCAGCGCGTCCACCGGCACGTGGGTCGACGACCCCTCCGGGGTGCTCGGCCAAGCGGACGTCGTCGTCACCCACGCCGGGCAGAACGCGCTCGCGGAGGTGGCGGCCCTGCGGCGACCGGCGGTCGTTGTACCCCAGTCCCGGCCGCACGACGAGCAGCTGACCACCGCCCGGTCGCTCGCCACGGGCGGCTGGCCCGTCGTGGTGGAGGAGACCTGGCCCGACCTCGGCTGGTCCGAGCGCCTGGAGCATGCCGCGGCGCTCGACGGTCGGCGCTGGTCGCGCTGGTGCGACGGCCACGCCGCCGAGCGCTTCTGGTCGGTGGTCGACTCGGTCGCCCTGCAGGCGGTGGGCGCGTGAGCCCCCGGGTCGCGGTCGTCACCCTGGTCCACGGCCGGGCTGCCCACCTGGCCGCTCAGCACCACTCGCTGGCGGCGGGGACGCGGGTCCCGGACGACTACGTCGTCGTGGCCATGGACGATCCGGCGACCCGCTCCGTGGAGCACGAGGGACTGCGCCGGCGGATCGTGCGGATCCGGCGCGAGCGGTGCGGGCTGCCGCTCGCCCGCGCCCGCAACCGCGGCGTCCGCGCCGCGCTCGACTCCGGTGCGGAGGTCGTCGTCTGCCTGGACGTGGACTGCCTCGCGGGCCGCACCCTGGTGGCGTCGTACGCCGAACAGGCCGCGGCCCACCCCCGGGCGGTCTGGCAGGGCCCGGTGACCTACCTGCCGCCACCACCGGCGGGCGGCTACCGGCTCGATGCCCTCGACGCGATGGACGACCCGCACCCCGCCCGCCCGGCCCCGCCACCCGGCGAACGTCGGTGGGGCGGAGACCCCGACCTGTTCTGGTCGCTCTCCTTCGCCCTGTCGGCCGACGCCTGGGAGCGCGCCGGCGGCTTCTGCCCCGAGTACGTCGGCTACGGCGGCGAGGACACCGACTTCGGCCACCAGCTGGTGGCCAGGGGACTCGAGCTGGGTTGGGACGGGTCGGCACGTGCCTACCACCAGCACCACCCGGTCTCCCGGCCCCCGGTCGAGCACCTCGACGACATCCTGCGCAACGCGGCGCTCTTCCACCGCCGGTGGGGGCGCTGGCCGATGACGGGCTGGCTCGAGGAGTTCGAACGGCTCGGCCTGGCTACCTACCGGGACGGGAGATGGATCCGCGTCTCCCCCACGGAACCGCGCACCACCACCACGAGGAGAAGTGCATGAACGACAAGCAGACCCTGGTCTCGCTGATGGACGACATGCCGATCGCGATGCTGACCACGTTCGGGCCCGACGGCGGGCTCCGCAGCGTGCCGATGGCCCGCCAGGAGGTCGAACCCTCGGCCGAGCTCTGGTTCATCACCGCTCGCGACACCCGGCACGTCCACGACATCGTCGCCCGACCCCACGTGGCCCTCACCTTCTCCAGCAGCAGCTCCTGGGTGGCGCTCGAAGGCCGGGCGGAGGTGGTGGACGACACCGCGAAGCTGCGGGACCTGTGGACCACGTTCGCGGAGGCCTGGCTGCCCGGTGGCCCGGAGGACCCGAACGCCGTGCTGCTGCGCGTCGACGTGACGAACGGCGAGTACTGGGACACCCCGGGCGGGCGGGTGACGAGCCTGCTCAGCCTGCTGAAGTCCAAGGTCACCGGCGACACGTACGACGCCGACCACGGAAGCACGTCGCTGTAGGAGTTCCTAGGCCTCGAGCCGGACGGCGACCAGCGCCACGTCGTCGTCCGGCGACTCCGGAAGCAGCTCGCGCAGCAGCCGGTCGGTGAGCTCCGCGAGACCGACGCGCTCGCCGACGAGCCGGGCCAGCAGCGAGCGCATCGTGTCGAGGCCCGCGTCGATCGACTGCCCCCGTCGCTCCACGAGGCCGTCCGTGAAGAGCAGCACCGTCGCGCCGGGTGGCAGCGCGACGACGGACTCGGTCCGCTCGGTGGTCGGGTCGAGGCCCAGCAGCAGCTCTGACGGCTCCGCCCCCAGCGTCGTCACCTCGACCGAGCCCACGACCGGTCCGGGGAGGGCGACCAGCGGAGGCGGGTGTCCCGCGTTCGACCAGCGCAGCCGGGTCTCGCCCTCGGTCCGTTCCAGACGCGCGACGACCGCGGTGGCCGTGGTGTCGACCTGCAGCGTCTCCATCGCCTCGTCCACGCGGCGCAGCACGTCGGCCGGGCCGTCGGAGGTGGTCACCGCGATGCCGCGGAGCAACCCGCGGACCTGGCCCATCGCTGCCGCCGCCGCGGTGTCGTGGCCGACGACGTCGCCGATCACCAGGCTGGTGCCGCCGTCGGGCAGGAGGAAGGCGTCGTACCAGTCGCCACCGACCTGGGCCGCCTCGGCCGCGGGCTCGTAGCGGACCTCGAGCTCCAGGCCCTCGACCCGCGGCGGGGCCGTCAGCATGCTGCGCTGGAGGCCCTCGGCGAGGTCCTGCTGCTGGGTGAAGGCCCGGGCGTTGTCGAGGGCGGAGCCGGCGCGGGCGGCGAGCTCGGTCAGGGTGTCCAGGTCCTCCGTGCTGAACGTCTCGCGTCCCGGGTCGCGGAAGACGGTGAGCAGGCCCACCGTGTCGGTCCGGCCGCGCAGGGGTACGACGACCGCCGCCTCCGGGGCGAGCCCCCGGAAGAGGTCGCGTGCCTCGCCCTCCTGCAGCACGGCCCCGATCGCGTCGGTGGCGCCGTGGGCGATCAGCACGGGGCCGCTCCGCTCGAGGGCGCGTGCGACGAAGGAGGACTCCGTCAGGGCGGGGATCCGGATCTCGGCGTACCGCTCGACGTCGGCGCGCCGACCGGGCTCGTGGTGCCACCACCCGATGTCGCGAAGCCGATGACGCCAGCCCGGCCCGGTCGCCGGCCCGGAGCCCTCGACCAGGGTGACCACGCACCAGTCCCCCAGCACGGGCGCGACGAGCTGCGCCAGCCGGGCCACGGCCTCCTCGGCGTCGAGGGTGTCGTTCAGGGCGCGGCTGACCTCGGCCAGCAGGGCCGAGCGGCGGGCCGCCCGCGCGACCGACTCCTGGGCGGCGTGGCGCGCGGTGACGTCGAGGAAGTAGACCGAGAGCCCGTCGGGGTTCGGCCACACGTGCACGTCGTACCAGTCGTCGAGGGGCGGCGGGTAGTAGGCCTCGAAGCTCCGCGGCTCGCCGGTCGCCATCGCGTGCCGGTAGTGGGTCTCGAAGGTGCTCCCCACCGCGGCCGGGAACAGGTCCCAGATCAGGCCGCCGACGATCGGCATGCCGATGCCCCCGAGCAGCCGCTCGGCCTCGGCGTTCGCGTAGGTGAACCGCCAGTCCCGGTCGAGCTGGAAGAACGCCGTCGGCATCGTCTCGAGGACGCGCGCGACCCGGGCCTCCCCCTCCTGGACCGCGGTGGTGTCGAACGCGGCGCCCAGGAGCCGGGCCGCCTTCCCGTCGGGTCCTGCCAGCGCCTGGCCCCGCGCGACGATCCAGCGCAGGGCGCCGTCCGGGCGCACGATGCGGTACTCGGCCGCGAAGGCTCCGCAGGTGGCGACCGACTCGCTCAGGGCCTGCGTGACCCGGCCCCGGTCCTCGGGGTGGACCGACGCCTCGAAGGCCTCGATGGTCGCGCCGAAGGTGTCGCGGCTGAGCCCGAACAGCTCCAGCAGCCGCTCGTCCCACCGGAGCTCCATCGTCTGGAGGTCCCAGTCGAAGGCGCCCACCCCGGCCGCGTCGACCGCCAGCTGCCACAGCAGCTTGTCGTCGTCGTGCCGGGCGGCGAGGACGGCGAGCTCGAGCTCGGCCAGCACCGGGCCGGTGAGCTGCTCCAGCAGGGAGACGTCGCGCCCGGTCCATTCACGCGGACCGCGGTCGAAGACGCACAGCGCGCCGACCGCATGGCCGTCGACCACCAGCGGGACCCCGAGGTAGGACCCGATGACCCCGGAGGCCACCAGCGGGAGGTCCCGGACCCGCGGGTCCCGGACCGCGTCGGAGATACCCAGCGGGGCGCTCTCGTGGACCGTGACCGTGCAGAGCGAGTCCTCGGCCGGGGACACCTCGCCCACCGACGCCGCCGCGTCGCCCGAGCCCCCCATCACGGTCAGCACGTCGGACACGATCGACACCTGGGCCGAGCCCGCGCCGACGAGCCGGGCGGCGAGGTCGGCCATCCGGCTCAGGGCGGGGATGCCCTCGGGGTGACCGGTCACGCGCCGGGCGTACCGGGTGCGTACGGCGGCGAGCTCACCGTCTCCGTCGAAGGGGCCCGCGCCCGGCACCGAGGGCCGGGGGCCGCCCTCGTGGGGGACGTCGTGCAACTGCACTCCAACCGTGCTCGCCGTGCTGCGGACCGTTCCTACCGGGTGCGGGGCGCGCGCGAGGCGGGCACCGACCGGGCCAAGTTTCCCACACGAGCCGCCCTGCGGCGCAGGCAGGCCGACCCGGTTCGAGAACGCGTACTACCCGGTCGACGGGCGGGCTCCACCCTGGTCGGGCGAGGACTCCTCCGATCCGGTGGGCTCGGCCGGCGCCGCGCTCGACAGCAGCTCGACGACGAACAGCACGACCACGGTGACGAGCACGAACGCCAGCGCCGTACCCCCGGTCGGGTGGTCCTGGGCCAGGTAGGCGACGGCGGCCAGTCCGACGATCGCGACCCGGATGGGGCCGCGGTACCTGGCCAGCGCGACCCCCAGTCGGCCCGTGTTCAGGCCGGACCCCTCGCGTCGCCGGCGCAGGCCCTCAAACCCTCCGCCGAGGGCGCGTCTCGCGCTCGCGCCCGCTCCGTGGGAGGAGCTGAGCCAGGCCACCACGGCGACGGTGAGCGCCACGACCAGGACGCCGCGGAGGGCGAACCTGATGAACGACACCAGCTGGTCGTAGACCGCGCCGGCCGCGGCGGTCGAGCTGCTCGCGGGCAGGGCGTCGAGGTAGAACGGCCGGATCACGTTGAGCGCCCCGCCGAGCAGCAGCATCGAGGCCGCTACCGCGAGCCCGGCGGCGAGGAGGGCGCGCGCCCGGTCCCGGGCCACCATCACCGCCGCCGCGATCAGCGCCAGGGCCACGAAGGGCAGCCAGAGCGCGAGGTCGTCCACGAGGCCGAGCAGCCGCTGGACCTTCGCCAGGTCGTCGGACTGGATCAGCGCGAAGGAGGCCTCGACCTCGGGGATCCGGTCGGCGATGCCGAAGCCCGCCTCCGAGAGCTGGTTCTTCACCGTGTTGATCAGGACGGCCAGGTTGACCGAGACCTGGCCCCGGTCGACCTCGACGGCACCACTGGTGTCGCCGGTCAGGGCGGCGACCAACTCGGCGTGCGCCGTACGGTTGGCCTCGACCCAGGCGTCCTTGAACGCGTCGGAGCGCACGACGTCCTCGATGCGGTCGCTGACGAAGCCACGTACGCCGCTGGCCAGGGGCCGGGAGAGGGCGCGCAGGGTCGTCACCGCGGCGGGCGGCAGCCCGGGCGCCTCGAGTGCGGTGATGAGCTCGTCGGTGAGGGCGTCGAGGTCGAGGTAGGAGAACACGACCTCCTCCAGCCGCGCGGCGACCGCGTCCTGCACGTCGGGATCGTCGGCGAGCGGGGCGACCGTCGCGAGATAGCGGTCGGTGTCCTGGATCTGCCCGCTCGCCCAGGTGGCGAGCACGGAGACCGGAGCCAGCAGGGCGGCGGTCAGGACCAGCAGCCCGACGACCACCGGCCGCCACCAGCCGCGACGCTCCGGGGTGCGCTCCTCCCGGCGTTCCTGCTCCGCGAGGGACTGCCGCAGGCGCGCGACCTCGTCCTGGAGCCGCCGCACCTCCTCGGACGACGAGGCGACGGGGTCGGGAGGCTGATCGATGCTGGCCATGTTCCACCGTGGGACCCGGGACCGTGACGTGACGTCACCCGTAGGGGGTGACTCCTCGGGTCCGCGAGGCGTCGGGTCACCCCGGACAGGTGAGGCCGCGGGTCGGCGTACTCCGGATGCTGGTGGCCCGACACCGCGCAGAGGAGACCGTCATGACCGAGGAGACTACCGCCCGGAGCGACCCGGCGGCGGCGATCGATCCGAGCCGTTGGTACGGCCTGCTCGCCTTCGCCGGCATGATCATGCTGATGCTGGGGGCCTTCCACGCGATGGCCGGCCTGGTCGCGCTGTTCGAGGAGGACCACTACCTCGTCGCCCAGGACGGCCTGGTGGTGAGCGCCGACTACACCGTGTGGGGATGGACCCACCTCGTCCTCGGCGTGGTCATCGCGGTCGCCGGCGGCGCCCTGCTCTCCGGGGCGGCCTGGGCACGCGTCGTCGCCGCCGTCATCGCCCTGGTGAGCGCGCTCGTCAACCTCGCGTTCCTGCCCGCCTACCCGCTCTGGGCGGCGATCATGATCGCGCTCGACGTCCTGATCCTGTACGCCGTCACCACGCACCGGGGCGACAGCCGGCGGTGAGCGGGATTCACCCAACTCGGGTGAGCACGCCGCACGAAGCCCTGGCCAGGCTCGGGGCGCGGACGGGTCGGGCACGGCCCGCTCGCGTGCCGTCGGACGACTGCCGAGACAGCGAGGGAGGGGTCGACGTGACGCCTCGGCGCGGGTCGTGAACAGTCGCAGGCTCCGCTGGGTCGACGTCCTCAGGCTCCTGGTCACGTGGTTCCTCGCGTTCGTGGCCCTGCTGGCGACGGCGGTGCTGCTGCCGGGGTTCGACTACACCTCGTGGGTGCCGTTGGTGGCCGCCACGGCGGTGACCGGCCTGGTGGGGATGATCGTGCGGCCGATCCTCGTCGAGCTCGCCGCCGCGATCGGATGGCTCGCCGTGGGGCTCGCCACCGTCTTCGGGCAGGCGATCGTCATGCAGGTCGCCCTGATGATCGTGCCCGGGGCGTCGTTCGACTCGTTCGGGACGGCGGTCGCCGCGGCCTGGATCGCCTCGATCCTCGGCACCGTCCTCGTGTGGCTCTCCAGCGCCGGCACGGACGAGTCGTTCGGCGCCGGCCTGCTCCACCTCAAGCCGGGCCGGATCGACGATCCCGACGTGAACGGCATGCTGTTCGTCCAGCTCGACGGCGTCTCGTTCCCGGTGATGCAGTGGGTGCTCCGCTCGGGCAGCATGCCGACCCTGCGCCGCTGGGTCGACGACGGCACCCACGCGGTGCACGAGTGGACCGTCCAGCTGCCGTGCACGACGCCGGCCAGCCAGCAGGCGATCCTGCACGGCACGACGGACGGCATCCCCGCCTTCCGGTGGTACGACCGCGAGCTGGGCCGCGTCCTGGTGGCCAACCGACCAGCGGACGCGGCCGTCATCGAGTCGCGGGCGAGCACGGGGGCCGGTCTCCTCGCCGACGACGGGATCTCGGTCTCCAACCTGTTCACCGGTGACGCGCCGAGGGCGTCGATGACGATGAGCCGGATCGAGATGGCCCGCGGCTCCCGGCGTACCCGCGTCGTCTTCGCGCGCTTCCTGCTGCGGCCGGACGGGCTGTGCCGGAGCCTGTCGCGCACCGTCGCGGAGGTCGTCCGCGAACGCTTCCAGGCCAAGCGCCAGCAGCGGCTCGGCGTACATCCCCGGGTGCACCGGTCGCGGACGTTCGCCGGACTGAGGGCCTTCAGCAACGGGTTGCTGCGCGACCTGAACACCGTGGTGGTCAGCGAGGAGCTGATGCGGGGCACGCGGAGCATCTACGTGGACTACGTCGACTACGACGAGATCGCCCACCACGCGGGCAGTGCCCGCGTGGAGTCGCTCGCCTGCCTGGCCGGACTCGACCAGGTCCTCGCGCTCCTCGAGAGGGTGGCCGAGCGGGCCCCGCGTCGCTACCACCTCGTGGTCCTGAGCGACCACGGCCAGTCGCAGGGCGAGCCCTTCGCGGCGCGCTACGGCAGCGACCTCAGCGACGTCTGCCGCGCCCTCACCCGGGCCCAGACCACCGGTCTGGAGGGGAGCATCGAGGGCTGGGGCCGGTTGGACTCCGTGCTGGAGGACCTCTCCGGCGCCCAGGCCGACGGCGACCAGCCCGCCGCATCCCGGCGCGTGGACGAGATCCTCATGCCCGCCTCGACGGACGGCGACGCGGAGCTGGTCGTGCTCGGGAGTGGGAACCTCGGCCTGGTCTACGTGCCCGGACCGCGCCGGCTCACCCTGGCCGAGCTCGACGCCCGCTGGCCGGCCCTGGTCCCCGGGCTCGCCGAGCACGAGGGCGTCGGCTTCGTCAGCGTCCTGGGCCCCGACGGACCGGTCGCCATCGGTCGCGCGGGCCGGCATCACCTGGCTTCGGGGGTCGTCGAGGGTGTGGATCCGCTGCTGCCGTTCGACCGGCACGCAGCCACGCGGCTGCTGGCCGCGACCGCCATGCCCGAGGCGCCGGACATCTACGTCAACAGCGTGTTCGACGTCGACACGCACGACGTGGCGGCGTTCGAGCCCCTCGTGGGCTGCCACGGCGGCCTCGGCGGCTGGCAGGACTCCGCGTTCCTGCTGGCTCCCACCGCCCTGCTCGCGACCGGCGGGCCCATCGTGGGCGGGGTCGAGCTGCACCGGCACCTGGTCGGGATGCTCGAGGCGCTGGGCCACCGGACAGCCCTCCTCGGGAGCACCCCATGACGCTGACCCGGACGGGCAGGCTGCTCCTGAGCGCCGCGGGAGTGGTGGTCGTCGTCGCCGGCGTGCGCTCCGCCAGCGACATCATCGGCCCGGTGATGCTCGCGCTGGCGCTGACCATCGTGTTCCACCCCTTGCGAGCCGCCTTCGAGCGCCGGATGCCGTCGTGGGCCGCCTCCGTCGTCGTCCTGGTCCTGGCCTACGTCCTGATCCTGGGACTCACCCTCGCGCTCGTGGTCTCGGTCGCCCGGCTCGCCGCGCTGCTGCCGACGTACACGGAGGACATGGACGACCTCGCCGCGGACGTCGCGGGAACCCTCGACGGACTCGGTGTCTCCGCGCCACAGATCGAAGCGCTGGCAGGCTCGTTCGACGTGGGCGAGCTGCTCGACGTCGCGATGTCGTTCCTCGCCGGCATGGCTTCGGTGCTGTCCAACCTGCTGTTCATCGTCACGCTGCTGCTCTTCCTCGCCTTCGACGGCGCCCACGCGTCCACCCTCGCGCGTCAGGCGCACGAGCACCGACCGCAGCTGGTGGACGCGCTGGTCGGCTTCGCTCGCGGCACCCGGAGCTACCTCGGCGTGTCCGCCGTCTTCGGCCTGATCGTCGCCGTCATCGACACCGCCGTGCTGTGGGCCATCGGCATCCCCGGAGCCTTCGTATGGGGCGTGCTCGCCTTCGTCACCAACTTCATCCCCAACATCGGCTTCGTCATCGGGGTGATCCCGCCCGCGCTGATCGGGCTGCTCGAGGGCGGGCCCGGACTGATGCTCTGGGTGATCGTCCTCTACTCGGTCATCAACGTGGTGATCCAGTCGATCATCCAGCCGCGCTTCGTGGGCCAGGCGGTCGGGCTCTCGACCACGCTCACCTTCCTGTCCCTGGTCTTCTGGACCTGGGTGCTGGGACCCCTCGGCGCGCTGCTCGCCGTCCCCATGAGCCTCCTCGTCCGGGCCGTCCTCGTCGACGCCGATCCGGACGCGCGCTGGATGCGTCCGCTGATCAGCGGGCATCCCGGCGAGGCTGCGCCGTGAGCAGGGGTACGCCGGCTACTGCAGCGCGGCCGTCAGCCGCATCGTGTTGTCGAGATAGCGCAGGTGACGTGGGCGCTGCTGCCACTCGGGGAGCAGCAGCTCCCGGGAGATCGCCCGGTAGCCGTCCTCGACCTTGCGGAACCGCGCCACGACGTCCCCGCCGGTGACCATCATCGACACCTCGTAGTTGAGGGCGAAGGACCGCATGTCCATGTTGCTGGAGCCGATCACCGCGACGTCGTCGTCGATGGAGAAGTGCTTGGAGTGCAGGACCCAGGGCGCCGGGTAGAGGAAGATCCGCACGCCCGCCTCCAGCAGCGCCTGGTAGTAGGAGCACTGGGCGTGGGAGACCATGAACTGGTCGCCCCACTCGCTCACGAACAGCTCGACCGCCACCCCGCGGCGGGCGGCCGTCGTGACGGCGTACAGCAGCGGCTCGTCGGGCACGAAGTACGGGCTCGCGATCGACAGCCGCTCCTGGGCGGAGTAGATGAGGGCCGTGAACATCCGCAGGTTGTTCTCGGTGGCGTAGCCCGGCCCGCTGGGCAGCACCTGGGCCGCGATCCCGTCGGCGTGGTGCGTGGTGCTGTCCGGCCGGATCTCGTCCCCCATCCGCTCGTCGGACTCGATGTACCAGTCCTTGGCGAAGACCGCGCGCAGGGCGTTCACGCTCGGCCCGTCGACCCGGGCCACGAGCTCGATGTACTCCCGATCGTCCTTGTGGTTCTTCGGCTTGTTGTAGCCGGGCTCGATGAGGTTCTGCGAGCCCATGAACGCCACCCGGCCGTCGACCACCACCAGCTTGCGGTGGTTGCGCAGGTCGGGCCGCTGGAACTGGCCGTGGAGGGGGCGGACCGGGAGCATCTGGTGGAACCGGATCGCCGTCCGCTCCAACCGGGAGACGAACTCCTTGTGTCCCGGGATGCTGCGCGAGCCCATGTGGTCGAAGAGCAGCCGCACGGTGACACCGCGGTCGGCCGCGGCCACCAGGGCCTCGAAGAACGGCGCGGTCACCTCGTCCCAGGCCGCGATGTAGAACTCCACCTCGACCGAGGTGGTCGCGCCCGCGACCGCCTCCGTCATCGCCTCGATCGCCTCGCCGTACCCGGGATACAGGTCGACCCGGTTGCCGGTCTGCAGCGGGAGGGCGCCGAGGTTGAGGCCCAGCGTCGCCATCGAGGGCAGGTACACCGGCCCCTCGACCGGGGACGGGGCCAGCCGGTCGGTGGCGGCCCGCAGCGCCTCGTCGGCCTCGCGCTGGCGGGTGAGCCGTTTGGCGCCGACATAGGTGCGTCCCAGGAACAGGAACACCACGAACCCGGCCAGCGGGATCACCAGGATCAGGATCAGCCAGGCCATCGCCGACGACGGCTTGCGGTTGCCCGGCAGCACGCCGACGGCCAGGAACTTCACCACGTAGTCGGTGACGATCAGCGCGAACCCCGCGACGACGGCGACGTTCTGCAGGTCCACCTCGGCCTCCTCGACCACGGGCCGGTCGGCGACGCCCGCGTGCCGTGACTGCCTGCCCTCGCGCGACCCTAGGGGCACCCACCGGTCCCGGTCATCCCCCGGAACGAGGGACCCGCCGTCACCAGCGGTTGTGGACGTCCTCCGCCCAGCCGACGACGTCCGCGACCCGGATCCAGGCGCCGGTGTCGTCGCGGACCCGTCCGGACCAGTGCCCGAAGCACTGGTGGGTCCGCGAGGCGAAGACCTTGAGGTCGGTGACCGAGTGCTTGAGGTGGAAGGGCGTCAGGGTCAGGTCCACGGACTCGCCGGTGACACGCCACGGCGACATCCAGTCCTCCTGGTCGTAGTCCCAGACGAGCTCCTCGCTGATCTTCGTGAGGCGGCCGTCGACCAGCAGCGAGTTCTCCACGGAACCGGTGCCGTCGGTCCACTTCCCGCCGACCTGGATGCCGACGACCCGGTCGTCGGTCCGACCCGATCCCGCTCCCCAGTTCCAGCGCACGTCGTACGGCCAGCGGCCCCGTCCGTGGTCGAGGGTCGCCCACGACTCGTCGGCCGGTACGTCGGCCGCGACGTCGTCGACCCAGATCGTGCCAGCGGCCGGGCGCGCGACGTCCTTGACGGTGTACTGGAAGAGCCGGTCGGTCCACGGCACCACCACGCCCAGCGACTCGTGCCCCGGGGGTCGGTGCGCGACGACGTCGATCCGGACCCGCGCACCCCGCGCCCGGAGGCGGGTGCCGCCGTCGACCTCGTCGATGTCGATGTGCACCTTCCGGGTCCGCGAGCGCGCGGGTCCGGCACCGAGCGTGCCGGGCAGCGTGGCGCTGCCGCCGAGTACGCCGATCGCGTCGTGGGCGATCGTCTCGCCGGACCGGCGGTCGAGCAGCCAGATCCCGTGGACGGCGGCGTAGTCGATGTCGGAGACGACCAGGGCGGCGATGTGGGTCGGGGTCGTCACCGCCCAGTACTCCCAGCGCTTGTTGCGCCCCCTCCCCCGGCGGCCCCGTCCGATCCCGTCGGTCTCGATGAGGGGGGTGCGGGTCCACCCGACCGCCGCGGGGTTCAGCCGGCCGTCGGGGAGCGTGAGCCGCACCGGTCGGGTGATCTCGCGCTCGCGCATGGCGCGACCCTAGGGCACCGGGTTTCGAACCTGCCGCGTCGGCTACCGGTCACCATCGCCCGACCGGTCGCCCGACGTCCGATGGCATCCTTGCCCGCCGGACGGCGACGGCGCCGTACCTCCTTCTCGGATCCGGAGCATCATGCCCGCAGCACTCGCACGCCCCCGCCCCCTCACGTCCCTGGTCGCCGGCACCGTCCTGGCCCTCGGCGTGACCCTGCTCCCGGCCTCGGCCCCAGCCGCCGAATCGGCCGAACGCCGCAACACCAACCCCACCGGCACCGCCTCCGGCAGCTCGGCGAACCGCACGGGCAACCTGAAGGTCAGTCTCGCCGCGACCGCCGACGGCCGGATCAAGGTCACCTGGGAGCGCTCGAAGCGCGTCCGCGGCTTCAAGAAGGTCGCCGTCAAGGTGAGCCCCAGCCGCAAGATGAACGTGCGGGTGAAGGCCTACCGGGTGAGCCGCAAGCGACACGCCCTCGTCGTACGCCACGCCTTCGGGGCCGTGGCCGCCTCGGGCAACTACTCGTTCGTCAAGGTCGTCGGCTACCGGCGGGACGGCTCCCGGACGGCGAGCCCGGCGAAGTGGATCCAGGCCCCGATCACCCACCCGTGCACGGCGGCGCCGCAGGACCGGCTCACCGTCGCGGCGTTCAACGTGCGCAGCTGGGCGTCCGACCGGAACCAACGGCGCAACTGGACCGATCGCGGTGACAACGCCGTCTCCGAGATCCTGCGCAGCGGTGCTCACGCGCTCGGGATCCAGGAGGCCAGCGGGTCGGAGCGGGTCGGCTTCGGGTCGAAGCCGCAGCGGCGCTGGATCCTCGACCGGCTCAACGCCGTCGACCCCGACCGCAGCGCGCGGTGGGTCGACGCGCTGGACGACGACGCGTACCGCCCCCCGAAGGGCCGGCGACCCGGCCTCGTGGGCACGCGGGTGTTCTACGACGCGAGCAAGTACCGCAAGCTCGACGCCGGCCTGGCGCGGATCATCGACCCCGCCTACCGGAAGGACTCGCTCATCCCCTGGGCGCGGCTGCAGTCGGTCGCCGGGAACCAGGCCCCGTTCGTGCTCACCTCGAACCACCTGCGGGTCGGCGTGGTCGGCAGCCGCAAGGAGTGGAAGATCCGGGCCCGCCAGGTCAAGCGCACGATCGCCGTACTGCAGAGCCTGCAGAGGCGCTTCGGCGACCAGGTGATCCTCGGCGGCGACCTGAACTCGACGGCCAACACGCTGCCGTACAACAACGTGCACTGGGCGCTGATGAAGGCCGGGTTCTACGACGCATACGCGAGCACGCGCATCGCCGGCGGCAGGTTCCCGACGACGCAGGACAACCGGTTCCCGCTGTACCGCACCCCGTTGCGGCGCGACTACCTCCTGACGCTCGGGCCGGTGAAGGGCTCGTGCAGCTACCGCAACCAGGTCTACAAGCGGCGTTCCCAGATCGCCTCGGACCACTTCCTGCAGGTCGCCACGGTGCCGCTGCCATCCCGGCGCTGAGCCGGGGAAGTGCCGCGCCGCCCTCAGGTCGGCGCCCAGCCTGCCGTTCCCTGACGGGTGAACTCCTCTCCTCGCCACCGCGGCAGCGCGAGACCGCGCCGCGGTCTCCGCCTGCTCCTCGCCACCCTCCTGACCACCCTGGCGTCCGTCGCCGGGGTCACCCTGACCACCGCGCCCGCGCATGCGGAGCCCCTCACCTGCGAGTTCGTCGAGTACGACGCCGACGGGGCTCACTGGGCGGACCTCGTGACCAACGGGACGGTCTGGCTCTTCACCTGGGTCGACGGCGAGTTCTGGGGCTGGCACCTGACCAACGAGAACACCGTGCGGGTCGACGCCCAGCAGCTGCAGACCTTCGGAGGCACTCACAACCTGACCTACCGCGTCTACCCGGCTGACGCGGACCAGACCGCCATCGCCAACGACCCCGAATGGCCCTCGCTGTGCGAGGTCAGCTACGAGCCTCCGGCGCCGACCCCGCAGAACCTGGTCGTCAACTACCCGGACGACCTCCGCCTCGGCCGTTCGCAGAACCTGGTCGCAACCTCGGACAGCGGCCTGCCGGTCGCGTTCGAGTCCCGCACCCCGTCGGTCTGCTCGGTCACCGACCTGACCGTGACCGGCCTGGTGGAGGGCGAGTGCACCGTGCGTGCCAGCCAGCCCGGGGGCGTCGTCGACGGTGTCACGTATGCCGCCGCTCCGCCGGTCGACCGGACCTTCGAGATCTGGCCGGTGCCCGCCACCCAGACGATCACCTTCGTGCAGCCCGCCGACATGCGTCTCGGTGACCGGGTCCAGGCGCTGACCGCGACGGCGTCGTCGCGCCTGAACGTGCAGACGGAGTCGCTGACGCCGAGCGTGTGCACTGTGGACGGCCACGGGGGCGACCCGACGCGGACGAAGCCCCGGAGGATCGAGTCCGGCCAGGCGGCCGGCCCGCTCTCCTGGACCGTCGCGGCGGTCAGCCCGGGCCGGTGCACCCTCCGTGCCACCCAGGGCGGCAACGCCGACTGGGACTGGGTCGCCGAGGTCTTCAACCCCGCTCACGCGGTCGAGCGCACCTTCACCGTCCGCGGTGCCACCCCCGACGCCGTGGCCCAGTCGGTCGCCGTCAGCGGCTCCCGCGGTGTGGCCCTCTCCGCGGGCAGCGCCCCCGTGCGGTTCACCTCGTCGGCCGGCCTGCCGGTCCAGGTCGCGAGCAGCACGCCCGCCGTGTGCACCTGGAAGAACGGATCCGCCCGGCTGCACAAGGCCGGCACCTGCTCGCTCAGCGCCACGGCCGCCGGGAACGCCGCGCACCTCGCCGCGCCCGCGGTCAGGACCTCGTTCCCGGTGTGGGGTCACCCGGCCCTGCCGAACCGGTCGAAGTCGGCGCGCGTCCTCGACGTACTCGGTCGCGGCGAGGAGAGGCTGCGCGTCAGCGCCGGTCCGGCGGGCGTGTGCCGCGCCGTGTCGGGCGGCAAGGTCGCGCTGACCGACGCCGGCCGCTGCACCGTCCGGGTGACCGCCCGCGGCGAGCGCGTGCGCACGGAGAGGATCCGGGTCGTCGAGCTCACCACCGCCGCGGCGAAGCCGGAGGACATGACCCTGGCCGGCTCGGTGCGCTTCGCCTACCGGTCCGCGGACCTGACCGCGGACGGCCGGAAGACGCTGCGTCGCCTGGCGCCGAAGCTGCGGGACGCCCAGCTGGTCGCCGTCTACGGCAACACCCAGGCGTACGGCGCGGGCGACACCCCGGCCAACCGGAAGCTGTCGGCCCGTCGGGCCGCCGCCGTGGTCGCGTACCTGCGCGACCTGGGCGTGAAGGCGAAGACGACGAAGGTCGCGCTCGCCTCGCGCAACCCGGCCGGCCGGAACGAGGCCGCCAACCGGCGCGCCGACATCTACTGGGTCCGGTAGTCCCGAACCGTCGCGCACTGCGCCCCTCGCCGACCGGCAGGGGCGCAGTGCCGCTCAAGCCTCGCGACCGGAGGCGTGGGTGGGACAGTCGGCGTTGGTGCAGACGCGCTCGTCCACAGTCGGGTCGGCGCCCCCGACGACGCCGTCAGCGGGACCGACCGGTCCACCGGGCTCGACGACGTCCGAGCCGTCCCTGGCCCGCAGCCCGACCTCGGATCCACACACGTCGCAGGGTCGCTGGTCGAAGTACACGCCCCCCTGGTACCCACGGGACGCCCGGGGGGACCTTCGCCCCTACCGGCAGCGCGCGCCCGGGGCGAGGCTTGCTGCCATGAGCACCGTTCCCGGACGCCACCCCCACCTCGCCGAGCTCCCGGCCTTCGAGTGCTGGTCGCTGCTGGAGACCGCCGAGATCGCCCGGGTGGCCTGGACCGGCCCGCGGGGCGTGCTCGTCGTACCGGTGAACTACACGATCTCCGACGGGGCGCTGTGGTTCCGTACGACGCCCGGCGCCGAGGTCGTGCGGGACACCACCGAGGGATGGGTCGCGGTCGAGGTGGACAGTCTCGATCCCCAGTCACGGTCGGGGTGGAGCGTGGTGGTCCGCGGACCGGTCGGGCTGGTCGACGCCGAGGAGGCGCCGGACCGCCTCGCGGAGCTTCGCGTCTGGCCCCCGGGCCTGCGCACCGCCTACGCCCGCGTCGAGCCCGGCGAGGTCACCGGGCGCCGGCTCCTCCCGGGCGCCTGAGCCGACGTCGTCAGCTCGAGGTCGGCGCCGACTCCGGTACGACGGCGACGGTGGTCCGCGCCCGCTCGACCACGGAGGTCGCGATCGACCCGGTCAGCACCCGGCCGAGCGACGTCATCGGGTGGCGCCCGACGACGATGAGGTCCCAGGCCTGGTCCCGGCCGCTGAGCGCCTCGTCGACGAGCCCGTGCTGCAGGCCGACCGTCACCTGCACGTCGGGGTAGTCGGCGGCGAAGCCGGCGACCGACTGGGCGACGACCGCCCGGAGCTCCTCGAGCTCGGGCGCGTCGACGGCCTCGCCCCGGGCCTGGCGGTACTCGGCGACGGCGGCGACCGCGTCCCAGAAGCAGTGCAGGACCGTGAGTGGCTGCCCGCGCAGGGCTGCCTGCCGGTAGGCGAACTCGATGACCGGCACGGACTCCGCCGTGGCGTCGACGCCGACGACGACGCCTGCCCCCGAGGACCCGCCGCTCGACGGACGGCACACGACGACCGGGCAGGCAGCATGGGCACTGAGGGCCGTGCTCACCGAGCCGAGCAGCATGCTCTTGATGGCGCCGCGCCCCCGGGAGCCGAGGACGAGGACGCCGGCCCGCTCCGACAGGTCGAGGAGCACCTCGCGCGGGTCGCCGGGCAGGGCCAGTGCCCGCGGCGCCAGACCGGGGTGGAGCCCGCGGGCCGTGGCGACGCCCTCCTCGGCGATCGCGCCGGAGTCGTCACCCACGGCGACCACGGCGAGCGGACGGTGCTCCAGGACCGCCTGCTCGGCGGCCCAGTGCAGCGCACGGTCGGCGTGCTCGGACCCGTCGACGGCGACGACGATGCTGCGCGGCTCGATCTGCTCGTTCATGGGCTCACCCTCCCACGACGGACGGCGACGTCCCGAGGTACCCGGGTCCCGCCGTTCCGGGTCCCAGGACCCTGCCGGGGACGGTCCGCCCACCCGAGACTGGGGCCATGGGAGCGACGACCATGGGCCCCCGGATCGTCGGCGGGCTGTTCCTGGTGACCGGCGGCGTCCACCTCGGCCTGGTCGCGGCGGACCCCCAGGTGTATGCCCCCTTCGCCGACCGCGGGCTCTTCGGGTTCGTCAGGTCCGGCTGGCGCGACATCGTGATGGCCGACCCGGCCGTGTGGGGGCTGCTCCTCGCTGCCGGCGAGATCCTGCTCGGCGTGCTGCTGCTGACCGGCGGACGTGCCGCACGGTGGGGGTGGACGGGAGCGATCGGGTTCCACGTGCTGCTGATGCTCTTCGGCTGGGGGTTCTGGGCCTGGTCGCTGCCCGTCCTGGCCGTGCTCGTCGTCCTGGCCCGTCCGGACTTCGCGCAGGCGCGGACAGCTCCGAGGGCCACCCACCCCTCGGGGTGAAATCGGGATCGGGGCGGAATGCGCCCCCGGACCGGGGGTACCGCCGCGCCAGTTCCGTCCGTTCGAACCCTCCCGCCCTCTCGGGGCGTCCCATGGACAAGGAGTACGCACATGCCCGTCCACCCGAAGCGGGTGCTGGTGTTCCTCGCCAGCCTCCTGCTCTCCCTCGGCCTCGCCGCCGCCGTCACCCCGGCCTCTCCGGCGAACGCCGCCACCAGCTGCTCGTCCCTCGACCAGCGCTACGGCAAGACCCAGGTGCAGGTGAAGCGCGCGAAGGTGACGAAGAAGCGCACGGCCACGAAGGTCAGGAAGGCCAAGCGGGTCCACGCGAAGCGGCACACGACCGTCACCAAGAGGAAGCTCGTCAAGGCGCGCAAGGCCGACCGCCGGGCGGGCAAGAAGCTCCGCGTCGTCCGGACCCGCAACGCCAACGCCCAGCGGGCCGCCGCGAACTGCAACGCGTCGAACGCTGGGACCCCGACGACTCCGCAGCAGGACGCCCAGATCCAGCAGCTGCTCGGGCAGCTGGCCGCGGCGGGCCTGGACCCGGCGCAGGTGCAGGCCGTGGCCGACCAGATCGCCGCCGCGCTGGCGGGCGGCGGCGTGTCCCCCGCGACCCTGCTCGGCGTCCTGGAGCCGGTGGTGAACGCCCTGACCGGCGCCGACCTGGCGTCCGACCAGGTTGCGGCGGCCCTGCAGCAGGTGCTGGGCACCCTGACCGGCGACGACGTCCCGAGCGACTCGGCCGGGCTCGTCACCGCCGTGATCGACGCGCTTCAGGACTCCCTGGCCGGCACCCCCGCGGGTCCGCTGGGCACCCTCCTGGAGGACGTCCAGGTCACCTTGGCCAACGTGCTCGACGCTCTCCTGGGCGGCGTACCGGCGCCCTGAGACCTGACGCAGCAGACCACACGACCCGGGTCCGTCCTCCTCGGACGGCCCGGGTCGTGTGCTGTCGGCAGCGTGTCGTCAGCGGGCGCGCACGCTGCGCGAGACGGCCGCCGTACCGTGGCCGGCCTGGTTGCGGGCGTTCACCCGGATCCGGTAGCTGCCCCGCGGCAGCTCGACGGACGCCGACCGCGCAGCGGCGCCGACCCGGACGGTGCGTACGACGGTGCGACCCGTCGCCGTGACCGCCACGATCCGGTAGCCCCTGACCGGTGCGCCTCCGGTCGTCGCCGGCTTGGTCCACGTCACGGTGACCGTCGCCGGTCCACCCCGCGCGCCCGAGCCGACGCGCACCCCGGGGCGCCCCGGAGCGACCTTCGGCACCACGGTCGCCGCCGAGGCGGCCGTCTCCTGGAACCCGTCACGGTCCGCGAAGGTCGCCACTGCCCGGACCGTGCTGCCGCGCAGCCCGTCGGTGATGCGGACCGTCGGCCCGTTCACCGGCATCGCGACCCAGCGGCCGGTGACCCGGCGCTGCCACCGCCAGGACAGGGCGCCGATCCCGTTCCGGTCGGCCACGCTGCCGCGCGTCGCCGCGAGTACCGCGCCTCGGGCCGTGAGGCGGACGACGGGTGCGCCGGTCGCCGCATGGTTGACCGGACCGGTCTTCAGCGTCACGGGCTCGCTCATGCCGGAGTCGGCGCCGGTTCCGGCGTCGTTGACCGCCGCGACCGAGAACCGGTACGTCGCCGCCGGGTCCAGCCCCGTGATCAGCAGGCTCGTCCGGTCGGCGCCGGCCTCCCGGACGTCGACCACGTCGCCGTTGCGCCGGACCGTGACCCGGTAGCCCGTGATCGGTGCGCCACCGTCGCTCTCCGGAGCCTGCCAGCTCACCGTCACCCCGGTCGGTCCCGACACCGCCACGGCTGCGAGGGCCGGTGCCGCCGGCGGGGTGACCTCCGGCTCGCTGCCGTCGCCCGCGACGGGGTTCGGAGCCGGCGCGGACGCCGCCTCCTCCGCCGTACCGTGGTCGTCGGTGTAGGCGGCCACGACCCGCAGGTAGCGACCGGCGTGCGCGGCGGTCGGGATGAAGCCCCGGATGGTGAAGGGGTTCGTCGCCACCGTCGTCCACGGGCCGTCCTGGTCGACCGAGGTCTGCCAGCGCCACTCGAGCGTCTCCCCCGCCTCGTCGAGCCCGTCGTCGTCCGCGAGCCCGGAGGCACTGACGCGCTGGCCCACGGCCGGGCTGTCCGTGCTGAGCACCGGAGCGGTCGGGACGTCGTTGACGCCGACGACCCCGGCCGTGGTGACCGGCGAGATGATCGAGCGCAGCACCCCGTCGTCGAGGAAGGTGACCTCGATCCGGAGTGCCGTGTCGAACTCGGCGTCACCCGGCGTGAACGGCATCGTGCAGGTGAGTACGCCGCCCGTCGTGGTGCAGTCCTCCGCACGGTCCACCCGCTGGACCTCGCTGGTCAGCCAGTCGGCCTGACCGTTGACGTCCTCGAAGTCCGTGGCCATCCACCGGATCCGGATGTCCTGCGGGTCGGAGACGGCGAGGTGGTTGAAGGTCACGGAGCCGGTGACCGGCTGGTCCTCGACCGGGGCGTCCCCGTCGTACGTGATGGCCGCGGTGCCGAAGCTGCCGCAGGGCGCCATCGTGGCGAGCACGAAGCAGCCGTTGGAGAACCGCAGCAGCTCCACGTTGCGCAGCACGTCCTGGCCCTCGGCCTCCTCGGGCTCCTCGTCGGTCAGGTTGTGCGTGACCTCCCAGTAGCCGTCACCGAGATCGCGGATCGTGTACTGCGAGCGGTCCGCCCCGAACACGGCGGTGTCCAGCACGTCGGCCTGGTTGGGATCGACGGCGATCTCCCGGACGATGTCGATGCTGCCCGGGTCGATCGTGCCGTTGAAGATCCCGGTCTGCAGCCGGGCGTCGGACGGGTTGTCGTACCGCACCCCACCGGCCTGGAGGTAGACGTCGAGGTAGGCGTCGCCGTCGATGAAGTCGTCACCGATGCGGCTCTCGAACAGGTCGCTGCCCGAGCCGCCGATCAGCAGGTTGCTGACCCCGTCGGTGTCGAACCCGATGCTCTGCGGCATGAACCGGTCGGCGTAGTTCTGCACGTGCCCCGGGTCGAGCATCGCCTCCAGTCCGTCGATCCGGTCCAGCGACTCCTGGGTCATCTTGTGCGCGTCGAGATCGGAGTCGGGCAGGTCGTCGACCGCCCGGCCCATGCCCCGCAGGACGTCGTCGCCGTCACCGCCCGAGATGCCCTCGACCAGGTCGAAGCGGTCCCGCAGCGCCTGGTTGTCGGGCCGCTGGAGCGTCGTGAACCGCAGGTCCACGTCGACCCCGGTGTCGTCGCCGCGGTAGGTCACCCAGTCGTAGCCGTGCATGCCCTCCATCCGGTCGGTCCCGGCACCGCGGCCGATGAGGATGTCGTCGCCACCCTCACCCTCGACGTCGTCGTTGCCGGCGCCGCCGTCGACGATGTCGTGCCCACCGTGCGGGTTGTTCTGGAACTGGTTGGCGTTGTCACCCTGCAGCAGGTCGGCGTGCGCGCCGCCCTGGATCCAGTCGTGGCCCTCGCCCGCGAACACGGTGTCCCGGCCGTTGCCGCCGACGATCACGTCGTCGCCGGTGCTGCCGAAGACGGTCTTGAAGTCGTTGCCCGTGGTCACGAAGTCGTCCCCGTGGCCCGCGAGCACGAGGTCGTCGCCCGACCCGGCCTTGATGGCGTCGTTGCCGAACCCGCCCTTCATGTTGTCGTCGCCGAAGGTGTCGGTGAGGATGTCGTTCCCCCGGCCGCCGACGTGCGAGTCGTTGCCCGAGCCGCCCTCGATCCGGTCGTCGCCGCCGTACCCCCACAGCGCGTCGTCACCCTGGCCGGCACGGATCCGGTCGCCCTCGGTGCGGTTGCCGTGGATCTCGATGTGCTCGTCGCCGTCCCAGCGCCAGGTGCCGTCCGGCGCCTGGCTGAGCCCGGCCGGCAGCGGGTCCGGCAGGCTCTCCAGGTCGAGGTAGGGGTCCTGGATGCTGAAGATGTCGGCCGGCAGCAGGGACGCGTTGGTGTTGCGCTGGATCAGCCCGGAGAACGAGTTGCCCTCCAGCGCCGAGAACAGCTGGTTCCCCTGGTTGCGGAACAGGTAGTAGAACCGGTCGCCGAACTGCAGGTCCTCGATCTGCTTCTCGAAGACGTAGTTGAACGTCGAGCCGAGCATCCCGCCGAACGGCTCCAGCGCCTCCGCGAGGCCGCCGACCCAGAAGTCGACGTTCTCCAGGCCGGTGTTGGTGCCGTCGTCGACGGCCCAGCCGCCGGTGCTGTTCATGAAGGCCTCCCGGTCGGCGGGCGCCCCCTCACCGCCGTTCACCAGCAGGCCCGCGGCCGCGCGCTTGCCGGCGACCGTGTCGACCTCCAGCACCGACGGGTGGGTGCCGTACGCCGCGACGAAGTTGACCAGCGACGCGTTCGGGTAGGAGGTCTCGCGCCCGAAGTTGTCGCCGTTCTTCAGGCTCAGTCCGAAGTCGACCCAGCTGGTGTACGGCTCGAGGATCGGGTCCCCGCTCTGCTCGAAGAAGGTCCGTCGTGCCACCTGGAGCGGCGGTACGCCGGCATCCCGGCCGCGGGCGATGTTGATGGTGGCGAGGTCCAGCGGCAGGCCGAGCAGGTTGTTGCGCAGGGTGCCGATGATCATCTCGTCGATCTGCGCCCCGACCTGGTTGGTGGTGCCGTTGACGATGGCCCCGGCCGCCTGGTCGGGAGTCAGGGTCCCGTCGTCGTCGTACGAGCGTGGGTTGAGGAACCCGGACAGCAGGCTCACCGGGGCGACCCCGGTCCCCGGCAGGCTGCGCTCGATGTCCTCGGTGAGCATCGAGTGGCCGAACCGGTAGACGACGTGGGCGAACTCCGCCTTGATGGCCGGGTCGATCGTCGCGTCGTAGCTGTTCTCGTTGAGCACGATCGCGTCGATCGCGGGCTGCACCTTGCGGGCGAACTCCTCGAAGACCAGGTGCTGGTACTGCATCTCGGTCGGGAAGCGGGCCGCCTGGAACAGGCGCTGCTCGTAGGACCAGTCGTCGGCCTCCGGCTCGGACGGCACCGGCTCGCCGAGGAGCTCGCGGTAGTCGTTGTCGACGCCCTGGAAGGCCTTCTTCAGCTCGGCGTTCTCGGGCTTGTCGAGGATGGCCTCGATCTCGCGTGCCATCCGGTTGTGCTCGGAGTGGAAGACGTGGTGCACCGCGGTCAGCCCGATGTTCTCGTTGCCGCGGCCGTCGCCGGTCACGAAGTGCTCCCCGAGCGCGACGTTGTCGTACCCGGGAGGAGCGTTGGGGTCGGCGTTGGGGATCGGGGCAGCGCCGTTGGCGATGTCGTCCAGGAAGGCGTGCCGGGTCCGCAGCGCCTCGGTCGTCGACACCGCGCCGTCGCCCGCGCTGCCCTCGACCGCGCCGTCGTCGGTCATCAGCTGCGGGAAGCCGTTCTCGCCCGGGACGAAGTTGCCGTAGAGGTCGGTGGCGAGCATCGGGACGTCGAGCACGTCGGTGTCGACCAGCGCGATGCCGAGGACGTCGCGCGCCTGGCGCTTGACGTCGTTCCAGGTCGGGAGCCCACCGGTGCCGCCTCCGGGCAGCGTGCCGTCGAGCAGCCGGCCGGTGTCGTGGGGCCGGCCGTCGACCAGCTCGTACTCGCGCAGGAAGACCTGGTGCGAGGGGTGCGAGGTGTAGGTCTGGTTCTGGTCGATGAACGGGGTGGTCTGGTTGTTGTGCTGGTCGTCGGCCGTGCCGACCTCGCCGTCCGGGCCGGGCAGCCGGGTGGCCCGGGTCAGCATCAGGAACCGCCGCGCGGGCGGCAGGTCGTCGGCGGTGCCGAGCTCGCCGTCGTTCCCGGCGATCAACGGGTCGTCCGGACGAAGGGGGACGACGACCGCGCCGTTGCCGCCCTTGTTGACCAGGTCGAGGCCGTGGTCGAAGAACTGGCCGAAGAAGGTGAACCAGGCGTTGAACGGCGCCGACAGCGCCTCGTCGGGGGCGGTGTTCGGGACGAAGACCTGGCCGTCCTCGAGGGTGGCCGCCTGGCCGGCCTCGAGTGCCGCCTCGTAGGCGTTGAGAGCGGCCGGGTTGTCCTCGGACTGGTCGACGATGAGGTTGCTGATCGTCCGGGGATCGGAGTCGTAGACGAAGCCGGACGACTGGGCGTAGCAGGTCGGCGACGCGTTGTTGCACGGGCCGGTGGCTCCGGGCGGGTTCGGCGGTGCCCCCGGCGGTGCGGCCTCGCCGGGTCGCCAGGTCTGCGGGAGCAGCTGCGGGAACGGCTGGTCGGCCGAGCCGTAGTCGGGGTGGGCCAGGTTGTTGAACGACCCGTCGACCGTGCGCAGGCCGTACGGCAGGGCCGCGTCGGGGACGCACTTGCCACTGGTGTCGGTCGGCTCGTCGCAGAGCAACCGGCCGCCCGCCGCGTGTGCCTCGGAGATCTGGATCTGCTTGAGGATGTGCTCAAGATCCGCCTCGATGAGCATGAAGTCGGGCTCGGGATCGGTCGCGGCGTACGCGGTGGGCGTCGCCATGCCCACGCCGCTGACGGCGAGCGTCACGGCGAGCCCGGTGACCAGCCAGGCTCGTCCCCGGCGCGACGGTCCTGCCGCGCTCCTGCGGTTCCAACTCATGGTGGACCTCCTTCCGTTCCACACCGCCCACCACCGGTGCGGGTGCCGGGCACGCTCGTGCCGGTGCCGCAGTGTTCGCCCCGCGGTGTCACAGGTCCGTGAAACGCGCGCCGTACCCTGTTTTGGGGTGTTGGTCCGCAAGTCGCTCCCGCCGCGGTCCGGGTCCGAGTCAGATGGCATCGGGCCGGTCGATCGCGGTAGCCGGCCGAGGAGGTGCGGCATGGACGTGGAGATCAGGCTGCTGGGCGCGGCCCGGGTGCGACGGGGCGAGTGCGGGGACGTGGACGCCGCCGCGTGGCGGACCGCCAAGACGTTCGACCTGCTGCGGGTGCTGGCGCTGGCCGGCGGCCGCCCGGTCCCCGTCGACGAGCTCCTCGACCAGTTCTGGCCGTACGCCGACGCCGGTCGAGGCGGGACCAGCCTGCGCACCGCGACCTGCCAGATCCGCAAGGTGCTGGGCCACGAGAGCATCGCCCGCGTCGGATCTGGCCTGGTGCTCCAGGGTGCCTGGGTCGACGTGCAGGCGTACCGGGACCTGGCGGCGCTCGTCACCCGAGCCCGCGAACAGGGCCGCGACGCGACGGTCGTCCGCCTCGTCGAGGCCGCCGAGGCGCTGTACGACGGTGACGTGGACGTGACCGGGACGGACTGCCGGGCTCTGCACACCGCCCGCGCCGACCTGCGCCGGCTGCGGGTGCGACTGCTGGTCGAGGCCGCGGAGTCCGCGGGAGCGTGCGCAGGCTGGCGCGAGTCGCTGGAGCTCGCGCAGCGTGCCGAGACGATCGAGACGTCGGACCGGACGACGCGTGCGTTGATGCGAGCCTGGTTCGCCCTGGGCGAGACCAGCCGGGCGGTCGAGGGGTTCGAGCGGCTGCGCCGGCACCTCGCCGACGAGTACGGCGTGGATCCCGCGCCGCAGACCCGTGCCCTCTACCTCCGCATCGTCAGCGAGTGCACCGAGTGGCCGCCGCGGGAGCTGACCGTCGGACGCGAGGACGAGGTCCGTCTGGTCGTGACGGCCGTGACGCGCTGGCTGATGGATCCCGACTCGCAGAGCGGCGTGGTGTGGCTGGTCGGCGAGCCGGGCTCAGGGCGCGAGACGGTGGCGCGCGAGTCCGCGCGGACGCTGATGCTTCCCCTGGGAGGGTCGCTCGCCGAGCCGGAGCGACAGGTCGTGCTGGAGCTGCTGTCCGACCAGTGCGCCCTGACCCGACAGCTCGCGGCCACCCTGCGCGAGCGGGCGCGGGCACAGCGGCGGGTCCTGCTCGCCCCGGTGACGAGCACGCCGCCGGGCACCCGGGACGCGAGTGACGCCGTCGTGGAGATCCCGCCGCTCGCGCCGGAGAGCCTCCGCGAGGTGCTCACGGTGGCCCTCCAGGGCCGACCCACCCCGGAGCTCGCGGCGGAGCTGTGCGCGGAGTCCGGCGGGCTTCCCGGTCGGGCCTGCGCCCAGGTGCGGCACCGCCTGCAGGACGGCAGCCTGTCGTGGACGCCCGAGGGGGTCGACACGACCTTGTCAGCCCGGCGCGCTCGCGGGTCGGCCTGGCTGCGGGTGCGCACCGCCCTGGCGGCGTTGCCGGTGGCGTGGGCGGGACTGGTCGGCGCCGAGTCCTTCGACCCCGCAGGCGAGCGGACCGCCCAGGAAGCGCCGGTCTCGCCGGCGCAGTGGCGCCAGCACCGTGCCGGTGCCCGGCGGACCCGCCCGGGGGCGGCGGGTCGCCGGGCGTGCGTACCGGCCTAGCCGTGCGGAGGATCAGGCGCAGTCGTTGCAGAGGTCGGCGCCGGGGGCGGACCGGCGCGAGACGTGCTGGACGAGGAAGCACCCAGTGCAGGTGAACTCGTCGGCCTGCTTCGGGGTCACCTCGATGGTGAGGGTCTCGTGGGAGAGGTCGGCTCCGGGGAGCTCGAAGTTCTCGGCGGCCTCGGCCTCGTCCTCGTCCACCTTGCCCGAGGTCTTGTCCTGGTCGCCCGACGCGAGACGGCGAGCCTCCAGGCTCTCTTCCTTCTGCTCGTCCTCGGTCTTGCGGGATGCGTCGTAGTCAGTTGCCATGTGTGCGATTTCTTTCCGGTGCGGGGCCGCGAATGCTAGCGGCCTTTACCCACAAGTCGTGCACTCGCCCCTCTCATCACCCTCCGGCGTGTGCCGCGAGCGGCAGGATCCGCGGGCTCATGATCCGGCGTACGACGCCGTCCACCGGGTCGACGTACTCGAGCTCGCTGGCGAGGAGCTGCAGGGGGCGGGTGAAGTCGTCGATGTCCACCTCGAGGTCGACGGGGTAGAGCGGATCGTCGACGATCGGGGCGCCCAGGTCGCGCAGGTGCAGCCGGAGTTGGTGGGTGCGTCCGGTGCGCGGGCTCAGCCGGTAGACGGCGAGGTCGCCCCGGCGCTCCTCCAGCTCCACGAGCGTCTCGGCGTTGACCGGCGCTCCCGGGACCACCTCCGCTCCCCCGGTGCGCGGGACGGCGGCGATGTGGTTGCGCACCGTGGTCGGCGTCTCCAGCGCGGCGCGCCACGGCGCCAGCGCGCGGTACGTCTTGCGCACCGTGCCGTGCGCGAACATCGACTGGTACGCCCCGCGCCACTCCCGGCCGAGCGCGCACAGCACCAGGCCCGAGGTCACCCGGTCCAGCCGGTGCATCGGCGTCAGCTCCGGGAGTCCGAGCTCGTCGCGCAGCCGCACTACGAGGCTCTGCGCGACGTGGCGGCCCCGCGGCACCGTCGACAGGAAGGCCGGCTTGTCGACCACGACCACCCGCTCGTCGCGGTGGACCACCGTGATCTCGCCCGGTACGACGGGCTCGTCCCGCAGGTCGCGGTGGAACCAGACGAAGGTGTGCGGGCGGTACGGGTCGGCCTCGGCGACGGGCCGCGCGTCGGCGTACACGAACCGCTCCGAGGCGAGCAGCGACTCGACGTCGACGCGGGCATCGACGTGGTAGCGCAGCCACTCCCCCATGGACCGCCACGGAGCGGGCGACGCCGGGTCGCGGTGCGGCGTACACACCCACGCCGCGCTGAGCCCGTTCCTCAACGGCAGCGGCGAACGGGGAGGCACCCCCGGATCCTACGGAGCCCCCACCCCCGCCGAGTCGGCAGAACTTGCGCGTCGAGTCGGCAGAACTTGCAGTCAGGGCTGACGTGAACTTCTGCCGACTCGGCCTAGTGGGCGCCGGCGCGCTGGTACGGCTGCTCGTCGCGGACGTACCAGACGGCCCAGGTGACCGGGAAGAAGAGACCGGCGATCAGCACGTGCGCCGGCCCGTGACCACGGCGGCGGTCTCCCAGGCCGGTCAGCACGGGCAGGGCGAGGGCCACGGCGGCGAGCACGAGGAGGCCGAGCAGCATGTGACCAGCATGGTGGACGCCGGCCCCGCGAGTCACCGGTTCTCGGCGAGTGCTGTGGGTTCCAGTGGGCCGGGTGCGTGTTTCATGGCCCGGGTGAGCGAATCGGAGCACTGGAGGCTGGACCGCATCGGATCCGCGAGAGCGGGGACCAACCCCACCGTGCTCGCCAAGCTGCCGCAGTCGTACGCCGTCATCGGCGACACGCAGTACCTGCCCGGCTACTGCGTGCTCCTGGTGGACGACCCTCGGATCGACCGGCTGACCGACCTGCCGAAACGGGCGCGCCTGGAGTTCCTCGACAGCATGGACACCCTCGGCCAGGCCGTCGAGACGGCGTGCCGGGACGCCGATCCCGGGTTCCGGCGGATGAACTACGAGATCCTCGGCAACACCGACGCCTACCTGCACGCCCACCTGTTCCCCCGCTACGAGTGGGAGCCACCCACCCACGTCGGTCGTCCGGTGTGGCTGTACGACCCCCGCGAGTTCTACGGCCCCGAGGCCGCCCTCTCGGCCCGCCACGACGAGCTCCGGGACCGGATCGTGACCGAGCTCGCCGCCCCCTAGCCCGCCGAGTCGGCAGAACTTGCGCGCCGAGTCGGCAGAACTTGCCGTCAGACCTGACGTGAACTTCTGCCGACTCGGCGGGGACCGCAGTTACCTCATTTGTGCTCTTCCCGGTCTCGCGTCACTGGTGGCAATGTGTCCTGGGTCACACTCACTCGGGAGGTCCCCCCATGCGCCGACTCGTGTCCTGTCTCTTCGCCACAGCGGTCGTCGCCGCGTTGGGGGCCGGCCTCGCGCCACCCTCGACGGCCGCGGCGTCAGCCGCCCCGGTCGCCGCCGAGCGCGACCAACGTCTGGACGCCTACACCGCGCGCCAGGTGACCTCCGACCAGCTGGGCAGCCTGGCCCAGCAGGGCTACGACCTCACCGAGGCCCACCCCACCGGCAGGACCTCCCAGGTCGACCTGGTGCTGACGCGCCAGGAGGCCGAGGACCTCCGTGCTCAGGGCATCGACCTGGACCTGACCAAGGTCAAGGGCGGACAGACGGTCCGCCAGTTCGCCGCGGCCCAGGCCGTGAACGGCTACAACGTCTGGCGTTCGTACGACGAGCGCGGCGGCATCCGGGACCAGCTCATCAAGGCGGCCCGCCGCTACCGGGGCGTCGCGAAGCTGGTCAAGCTCGGGACGACGTACCAGGGCCGCGACATCCTGGCGCTGAAGGTCACCGACCACGCCCGTCGCAAGCGGGACGGCTCCCGGCCCGCGGTCATCTACAGCGCGACGCAGCACGCACGCGAGTGGATCGCGACCGAGGTGACGCGGCGGCTGATGGACGACTACCTCACCCGCTGGAAGGACGGGGACCGGAAGGTCCGCAAGCTGCTGCGGCGCACGGAGCTGTGGTTCGTCCCGGTGCTCAACCCCGACGGCTACCAGTACACGTTCGACCACGAGCGGCTGTGGCGGAAGAACCTGCGCGACAACAACGGCGACGGCATCACCCAGGTCGGTGACGGCGTCGACCCGAACCGCAACTTCCCCTCGCACTGGGGCTACGACAACGAGGGCTCCTCCCCCATCCCGTCGAGCGACACCTACCGCGGCCCGGCGCCCGCCTCCGAGCCCGAGACCAGGGCGTCGATCCGGCTGTTCAAGAAGGCCCGTGCCGAGTTCATGGTCAACTACCACTCCAACGGCCAGTGGCTGCTCTACAACGACGGCTGGCAGATCGGCACCCCGACCGCGGACGACCCGATCTACTACGCCCTCTCCGGCAACCTCGACAACCCGGCCATCGAGGACTTCCACCCCGGGCTCTCCTCGGACGTCCTCTACGTCACCAACGGCGAGATCGACGGGTACGCGCAGGAGGCCACCGGCACCCTCGCCTGGACCCCCGAGCTGTCGCCCGGCTGCCCGACCTGCGGCTTCGTCTTCCCGGACGACGAGGCGCTGGTGCAGGCGGAGTTCGAGCGCAACCTGCCCTTCGCCCGCTCCGTGGCCGCGTCGGCGAAGGACCCCGACGACCCGAAGTCGACGCTCGGCATCGAGACCAAGCCCTTCTACCTGGACAGCGACGACGCCTACAAGGCCGGCCTCCCGGCCGTCCAGCTGAGCTTCAGCAAGTCGTACGGCGACCCGCAGCCGGTCGCCGTACTCGCGAAGCGCAGCCTGGGCAGGGTCACCGCGAAGTGGAGGGTCAACGGTGGCCGCACCCACTCCGCCCCCACCCGCGAGTGGAAGGGCGGCGAGCGCTACGGGATGACCTCGACCCACTACCGCCAGGTGCGCGGCACCGTCCGTGGCACCAAGCCGGGCGACTCGGTGAAGGTGTGGTTCGAGGCCCGCGGCAAGCGCAGCCCGTCGTTCACCTACCGGGCCGTGTCCGAGTCGAAGAGTCGCGTGCTCGTGGTGGCGGCCGAGGACTACACGGGCGCCTCGCCCGTGCAGACGCCCGGCCCGCACTACCTCGACTACTACCTCGACGCCCTGGCCGCGAACGGCCAAGGGGCCGACGTGTACGACGTCGACGCACAGGGTCGCGTGGCTCCCGATGCCCTCGGCGTGCTCAGTCACTATGACGCCGCGATCTGGTACACCGGCGACGACGTCGTGACCCGTACGGCGGGCCGCGGCGCGGGCAACGTCGACCGCCTCGCACTCGACCAGATGCTGGAGTTCCGCTCGTTCATGAACGAGGGCGGCAAGGTGTTGTACACCGGCAACCAGGCCGGCGAGCAGTACACCGGCAACCTCGGGACCCAGCTCTACGACCCGCAGGGCACGATCGCCTGCGCCCCGCTCCCGGCCGACGTCGACCCGCGCCGCTGCCTGCAGCTGCGCGGCTCGGGCGACGGGACGAACGACGTCCTGCAGTACTGGTTCGGCGGGTACCTCGCCGTCCCGGGTGACGGGCTCGACGAGGAGGGCAACGTGCACGACGTCGCCGGCATCGACAACCCGTTCACCGACCTGACCTGGTCGATGAACGGTCCGGAGTCGGCCGACAACCAGGACGCCACGTCGTCGTTCATCGCGACCAGCGGGATCCTGCCGAAGGACGAGTTCCCGCAGTTCGAGAGCTGGCCGTCGGCACGGTGGAGCAAGCCGGGCGGACCGTTCGACCCGCACTCCGGCGAGCAGTTCGTCTACAGCCAGATCGCCGACGTGTCGTACAAGCGGCTCACCCGCACGGTGACGGTCCCGGCCGGCGGCGGCTCGCTCGACTTCTGGACCTCGTTCGACACCGAGGCGGCGTGGGACCACGTGTTCGTCGAGGCCCGCACCCCGGGCGGCGACGACTGGACGACGCTGCCCGACGCCAACGGTCACACCAACCAGGAGACCGGCGACAGCTGTGCGTCCGGCTGGCGCGAGCTGCACCCGCAGCTCGACCACTACCAGACGTACGACGCGGCGACGGAGACCTGCACGCCGACCGGTACGACGGGCGTGTGGAACGCCGCGTCGGGCAACTCGGCCGGCTGGCAGGAGTGGAGCGTCGACCTCGCCGCATGGGCCGGGTCGGAGGTGGAGCTCTCGATCACCTACGCCAGCGACTGGGGCACCCAGAACCTCGGTGCGTTCATCGACGACGTGACGTACCCGGACGGCACGACCACGTCCTTCGAGACGGGTCTGGACGGCTGGACGACTCCGGGCGCCCCGACCGGCAGTGCTCCCAACGCCAACGACTGGATCGCCACGGACGCCAGTGGCTTCCCCGTCGGGGCGGCGATCACGACCCCCGACTCGCTGCTGATGGGCTTCGGGTTCGAGGGCATCGCCACGCCCGCGGCTCGCAACGAGGTGATGGGCAGAGCGCTGGATCACCTGCTCGACTGAGCGGGCGGTCGACGTACCGGGCTCCGGGCCTCGGCCCGGAGCCCGGTACGGGCGCGCATGATCTGCCGTGGGGGCGGACACCGGAACGTCATGACCGCGCGCCCGTCGTACCCCCATGACCCGGACCTGCACGTGCCCGGCACGTCCGCCGCGTCGGGGCGGTGCTCTCACCACGAGGATCACCCCGACGACGGTCCCTGCACCGGCGAGGCCGTGGTGTCGTTCCAGGACTCCGCAGGCCGCTGGCAGTCCGGTTGTACGACGGCGCTCCAGGAGCTCGTCGAGCGCGGCGAGATCGAGCCGCTCGGCCAGGGCGCCTGAGCCTGCGCGTTCGCTCAGGCCGCGGGGACTCGGTCGGTCTTCAACAGCAGGATCCACAGCGCGGCCACGCCGACCGCCAGCAGTCCGACGACGTACCCCACCGTGGCGGCGCCGCCGTCGAGGTCGCCGCCGTGCCGCGCGAGGGCCACGCCCTGGAGCACGACGAAGGTCGCTCCCGTCCAGCCGACCGGCCGGACGGCGCGCACGTCGTCCACCAGGCCCGCATGCCCCGCTGCCCAGCCGAGGCCGACGAGCCAGGCACCGACGGCCCGGGCGGTGAGCGGGGTCAGCGGCCACGACCAGAGGGTGGCGGCAGTGCCGGGGACGAGGAGCAGGGTCACCCCGGCGCCGATCAGCGCCACGCCGAGCACGATGAGCAGCGCCCGCAGGCCCTCCGGAAGCTCGCGTACCGGCACGGGGTCCATCCACGACCGGGCTCGCGCGAGCTCGCGCACCCCGACCGCCGTCAGCGCCACCGGCACGACCGTGTAGATCGCCAGCCAACCCCAGGTGATGGCGCGCGCCCCGCCCGGATGCTCCGCGCCGAGATGGAACCGGTCGAGGTGCACCAGCGTGACGACGAGGGTGAGCGTGGTGAACACCAGGACGCTCCCGACGGCCAGCCGCGCCTCCGACCATCCGGCGGCGCGGGCGCCGGCGATCTCCAGCACCGCGCTGGACCAGTACGCCGCCCCGAGGAAGACCGCGGTCATCGGCGGGGCGATCGTCCAGGCGAACCAGTCCGCGGTGCGCAGGGGGAACACGAAGAGCTGCAGCGCGGCGAGGAAGACCAGGGCGGCCGCGACGAGCAGCAGGCGTCGTAGCGCCGGAGACACCGCGAGGCGGTCATCCGTCGTCGGCGGCACCGCTCGCGATCCTCTCCGCCGACACGGGGTGCGCGGCCAGGTAGCCGTGCAGCATCGAGATCACCGTCGCCCCGTCCCCGACCGCCGTCGCGACCCGCTTGACCGATCCCGCCCGGACGTCGCCGATGGCGAAGACGCCGGGCAGGCTGGTCTCGAGGGCCAACGTGCTGCGCCCGGTCCCGTCGACCGACGCCCGCTCCCCGGTACGGACGAAGCCCGCCTCGTCGCGCAGCACCCTCGCGGGCAGCCACGCCGTCCGCGGCGTCGAGCCGATCAGCACGAAGAGTCCACCGACGTCGATCTCGTCGGTCTCGTGCGTCCGGGTGTCCCCCACCGTGATCGCCTCCAGGCACCCGTCGACGGCTCGAGCACCCACGACGGCTCCGTGGTACCTGATGGAGAGGTTCCGCGTCGCCTCCATCTGCGCGATCAGGTAGTCGGACATGCTGGCGGCGAGGCTCGCCCCGCGGACCAGCAACGTCACGTGCCGGGCGTAGCGCGCGAGGTGGAGCGCGGCCTGCCCGGCGGAGTTGCCCCCACCGACCACGCACACCTCCTGACCGGTCATCGACGGTGCCTCCGACACCGCGGCGCCGTAGTAGACGCCCCGGCCGACCAGGCCGTCGAGATCGGGTACGTCGAGCCTGCGGTAGTCGACCCCGGTCGCCACCACGACGCTGCGGGCCCGGACGACGCTCCCGTCCGACATCGTCACGACGTGCAGCGGTCCGTCGGACTCCAGCCCCTCGACCTGACGCATGAACGAGTAGTCGGTGCCGAAGGCCCACGCCTGCTGGAACGAGCGGTACGCCAGGTGCGCCCCACTCACCCCGCGCGAGAACCCGGGGTAGTTGCGGATCAGCGAGCTGGTGCCCGCCTGCCCGCCCACGGCCTGCTGCTCGATCACCAGCGTGGACAGGCCCTCCGAGGAGGCGTACACCGCCGCGGCCAGGCCCGCCGGCCCCGCTCCCACGATGACCACGTCGACGACCCGGTCGGGCGACAGCGGGGCCATCAGGCCGAACGCCTCGGCGATCTCCAGGTCGGTCGGGGCGACAAGCACCGTGGGCGGACTGGTGAAGGCCAGGACGACGACGGGGAGTGCCGGGTCCTCGAGGTCGAGCGCGGCCAGCATCCGCTGTCCGGCGTCGGTGCCGACCGCGTAGAACCCCACCGGGATGTGGTTGCGGCCGAAGGAGTCGCGCAGGGTGAAGGTGCGCTCGTCGCGGGCCTCGCCGATGAGTCGTACCGCCTCGAAGCCGAGCCCCTGGGCGAGGTTCCAGTCGTCGAGGGCGTCGGTGATCGCGCCGTGGAACTCCTCGTCCCGCGACCGCTCCGGTCGCACCAGGGACAGCTCCGCGTGCCCGTGCGCGATGGCGGCGAAGACCGGCGCCGCGCTGGCGAAGTCGCCCCAGGTGACGGCGACCGCGCGCTTGGCCGACGGGTGCAGCGCGTAGGCCCGGCGCAGGAAGTCGAGGCCGTCGCGGTCGTCGGGCCCGTAGTAGCCGATGATCAGGGCGACGGACCGCCCCCACCGGCGCAGCCCCTCGAGAACCGCGCGGGCGTGCGCGTAGTCCGCGCACACGACGACCTCGTAGTCGCCGCCGTACCGACGTCTCAGCTCACCACCGAGTACGCCGCGCGAGACCTCGTCGGTCGTCGCCATCAGCAGAACGGGATCGGTGTCCATGACTGCCCTCCCTCGCAGGGCTGCCGGCTTGAGCTGAGACACCGTCACCCTGCGCGTCGTGCGACCGGCCGGGGTCACCCGAAGCAGGTGACCCGACGGCCCCCGGACGCGCCGAGCATCACCGCATGGACAGCCGAGCGCAGGTCATCGTCGTCAGTCACGACGGCTCACGAGCGGCCGATGCCGCGTTCCGCTGGGCGCTCGCGCAGGCCCGCGCGGTGTCCGGGAAGCTGCGGGTGGTCCGCGCGTGGACCATGAAGAGCGCCCCACGTCCTCGCACCCAGACCATCGGCTACGTCCCGCCGATCGAGGACTTCGAGGAGGCCGTCGTCGAGGCGCTGAGCGCGGACTGTGCGCGGATCTCCGCGGGCTACGACGACCTCGACATCGCCTGCTCCGCCGTCCGGGGTCCCGCCGTGAACAAGCTGCTCGAGGCAGCCGCCGACGCCGACCTGCTGGTCGTGGGCGCTCGTGGTCTCGGCGGCTTCCGCGGCCTCGCGCTCGGCTCGGTCAGCGACCAGCTGGTCCGGCACTCACCCTGCCCGGTCGTCGTGGTCCGCGACGCGCACTCCGCCGAGACCGATCGCACCCTGCCGCCCGAGTGAGCCCCGGCCACCCGGCCGTCGGGGATCAGTCGTTGGGGATCGTGAGCACCTCGACGACCGGGATGCCGAGCGAGCTCAACAGGTTCAGCACGCCCTGCAGCTCCTCCTGGTCCGTGAGCTCGCCGACCAGCGTCGTCTGCGCCCGGTGGTGGCGTGGGGTCAGGTGCGGGAAGGCGCTCGCCAGCTCGTCGGACACCTCGGCGTCCACGCGGATCATCATCCTCACCGTCGCCTCCACTCTGGGACTCGTGAGGCTAGAGGCGCCACGCCGGACGGGTCCTCACCGTTTTCGGGCGAGACCCCGGGACGTCGTACGGAGAGTCCTGACGACGCCGTCGTCGACCGCGCTCCGCCTGCTCGAACACCCCGGGTCCGCCGTTCACCAGGAACGGGTGAGCCGTCGGATGGGGGCAGGACGTGGACTCGGGGCACCGCGAGACCACCGCGGCCACATTCCCCCGCGACACAAGGAGCGCCCGCCATGGCCCAAGCCACCCTCACGGTCTGGAAGTTCGATACCCCCCAGGGGGCCGAGGAGGCGTCGAAGACCCTCCAGGGCCTCGCCAGCGAGGGCATCCTCACGCTGCACGACGCCGCGACCGTGTCGTGGGAGGAGGGCAAGAAGAAGCCGAAGACGCGGCAGCTCGCGTCCACGACCGGCGCCGGCGCCCTCGGCGGCGGGTTCTGGGGACTGCTGTTCGGGCTCATCTTCTTCGTGCCCCTGCTCGGTGCGGCGCTCGGCGCCGCGACCGGGGCGCTCGCCGGGTCGCTGGCGGACGTCGGGATCGACGACCGGTTCATCACCAAGGTCCGCGACCAGGTGACCCCCGGGACGTCCGCGCTGTTCGTGATGACGTCCGACGTGGTCGTCGACAAGGTCAAGGACGCCTTCGCCGCGCACCAGCCCGACGAGCTCATCTTCACCAACCTCAGCGACGAGCAGGAGTCCGCGCTGCGGGGAGTCTTCGCGCACGAGTGACCGAGAGAGCGGTACGACGCATCCGGGCGTCCCGCCGACCACGAGAGGATCCCCATGACCACGCACGCCAGCGGCCGGGCCTACGAGAAGTCGACCAAGGGCCTGGTTGCCGTCGGAACCACCGCCTTCGCCGGCGTCATGCTGGCCACCGTCGCGATCTTCCAGATCCTGCAGGGGATCGCGGCCCTGGCGGAGGACACCGTCTTCGTCAGCGGTGCCGAGTACACCTACGAGTTCGACGTCACCGCGTGGGGCTGGATCCACCTGGTCGTCGGCATCATCGCGCTCCTCACCGGCATCGGCATCCTCGGCGGCCAGAGGTGGGCGATGCTCGCCGGCATCGCGATCGCCACGCTCGCGGCCATCACCAACTTCGCCTTCATGCCGTACTACCCGTTCTGGACGATCGTGGTGCTGGCCTTCAACGTCTTCGTGATCTGGGCGCTCTGCAACCAGATCATGGCGGCCGACCGGGCCGCCGGACGCTGAGTCTCTACTCGGGTCCTACCTCATCCGGAGGGGTGACTTCCAGTCCGAACAGCCCTAGGCTCGAGATGCTGGGGATGGGGCCCCGGCTGCTCGCGACTGCGACGAGCAGCGCGAGTGGCACGAGCATCGCATGACATCTGTGTTGACCCGGCGGTTGGCGGGTTCCGACGCACTGGGGGGCGCATCGGGCACCTGGGAGCTGCGCGGCCAAGGCGAAGGGCTCCCCATGCACCTCTCCCCCACGACCCCCACCCCGTCCTCCAACCCGCATCCGCCCGCCCCACGGGGCTCCGTCCCGGCGTCCCGCCGGGGACCCCGACTGCCGCGGACCTATGTCCCCCGGCCGGCGTTCTGGTCGCAGCTGGACCGGGCCACGCAGGGGCCCGTCACCCTGGTGGTCGCCCCCGCGGGCGCCGGCAAGACGCTCGGGGTCGGCGGCTGGCTCCAGCATGCATCCGCGGAGCCCGGAGCTCTCGAGGAGGCACGCTGGGTCACCGGTGACGCGTCCTGGGACGCCCGCCGGATCGCGGATCTTCTGGCCGGTGACGACGACAGCGGCTCGCTGCAGGACGGCGACATCGACCCGCAGGCGGGCTCACCCCGGCTGCTCGTGATCGACGACGCGCACCTGTTGCCGCCCTCGGCACTCCACCTGCTCGACCAGCGGCTCAGCCACGACCCGGAGTCCCTGCGGGTCCTGCTCCTCAGCCGGTGGGACCTCCCCCTGAGCCGGCTGCTGCCCGAGCTGCTCGGTCATCTCACCGTTCTGCGCGGCGACGTCCTGCGCATGGACGAGGCGGAGTCGGCCGCGATGGTCGCCGCCCACGCCCGCTCCCACGACCCCGACGTCGTCGCGACCATCACGACGCACGCCCAGGGCTGGTGCGCGGCAGCAGTGCTGATGGCGCGGGCCGTCGCCTCGGCTCCCGACCCCGCGGCGGCGGCGCGCCGGTACGCCGGCGTCGACGCCCGCGTGGCCGACCGGGTGGCCAGCGAGGTCTTCTCCGCGCTCCGGCCACGGGAGCGCCACCTGCTGCTGTGCATCGGACAGGAGAAGCAGGTCTCGGCCTCGACGGCGCGGCACCTGTCCCACGACCCCCACGCCGGCGAGGTCCTCAACGACCTCGAGACCACCGGACTCCTGGTCACCCGCGTCTGGCCGGACAGTCATGCCGGGAGGCAGCGGGCCTACTCGGACGCGGACCCGAACGACGACCCGTGCTACCAGATCCACCCGCTGCTGGCCGAGGTCATCCGCCGGCGCCTGGTCGCGGGCGGCGTCGACGTCGCCCAGGCCCGGGCCACGGTCGCTCGCGCGGTGGCGCTCGACGTCGAACGGGGCGAGACCGCGCACGCGTTCGACCGTCTCGTCGCCATCAACGAGCCGGGCCGGGCCGCCGACCTGCTGGCCCGGGAGGGCGTCAGCATGGTGATGCGCGGCCAGGGTGCCGCGGTCGCCGCGTTCGTGCGTGCCCACCCCGACGTCGTCGCCGAGCACCCGGAGACCTGGTTCCCGGTCGCCGTGGAGCGCTGGGTGACCAACGACGTGGAGTCTGCCCGGCACTGGATGGACCGTGCCCTGAAGGCCGCGGCGCCGGCCGCCTCGGCCGACGCTCACTCACCACAGGTGGCCTGCATCCGTCTGATGCGCGCTCGCCTCGGCCTCGAGTCCCTCTCGGCTGCCGTCGGTCACGCCCAGCGGGTCGTCCTGGAGTCGCACCGCGACGGGGCGGACGACGAGGTCATGCCCCAGCTGCTCACCGAGCTGGGCATCACCCAGAACTGGACCGGGGACCTCGTGCACGCGCAGGTCAACCTGACGACGGCCGTCGGGTTGAGCAAGACCCGGAACCTGCCGGCGCTGGCGATCGCGGCCCTGAGCCACCTCGCGATGACCGAGTACATGGCCGGGCGGGAGCGGTCCGGCCGGGAGCTGGCCGCCGAGGCGATGGGGCTGCTCGGCGCGGCGCTGCCGTGGCGCCCGCAGTTCGCGTTCTCCCGGGCGAGTCTCGTCATGCTCTTCTCCGGCCTCGTCGACCTGCCCTGGGGCGACGGTCCGATCGAGCCGCCCACGAGACCGACGCCGGTGCACGCCGCCGACCTGTGCACGCTCTTCTGGACCCGGATGCGCGACGCGCGCCTGGCCCTCCAGGCGGGGTCCGCCACGCAGGCCGAGCGCATCCTGGAGACCCCCCTGGATCTGCCGACGGGCCTCGAACAGCTCCCCGACCACCTGCGGACGGTCACCCTGGTCGAACGCTCGTTCATCGCGGCAGTGGCCGCCGACGGCGACCTCCTCAAGGTCCTCGAGGGCGAGCTGCTCCAGCTGCGGGCACTCGGCGAGGCCAGCCTCGTCGGCGGGCTCCGGGCCGACCTCGCCGGCGACGTACGCCGGGCCGCCTCGCTCTTCGGGGCCGCGGTCGGGGACATGGCCTACGCCCAGCCGGCCAGCCGCGAGATCGCGATGGTGTGCGAGGCGCAGACCCTGGACGTCCTCGGCGAGGACGAGGCCGCCCATCGTCGACTGCAGGAGGCGGCGACGGCGACGGCCGTCCGGCGCAACGCGGTGCCGTTCCTCGGATGGACCCGGCACGGCACGCCCATCGCCACCCTCCTGGCCCGCTCCGCCGAGCAGTCGGGCAACGGCTGGCTCCACGAGCTCGCGAGCGCCGCGGACGGGCAGCCGGACGTCATCTCGATCTACGCCGTCAACACCCCCACGCCGCGCGAGCGGGACCGGATCTCGGGCGCCCGGGTGCTGCCGGCGCTGAGCCCCCGGGAGCGCGACGTCCTCCACGAGCTCGCCCGCGGCGCGACGTACGCCGACATCGCCGCCAACCTGTTCGTCTCGGAGAACACCGTCAAGACCCACGTCTCCAGCCTGTACGCCAAGCTGGCGGCCGGCCGACGCAGCGAGGCGCTCGCCGTCGCCCGGAGCCTGCACCTCATCTGAGGCAGGCGCCGGGCGCGGCCCGGGTCACAGGAGGAACCGGATCGCCTGGGTCAGTCCCCAGGCCAGCCCGCCGAGGACGGCGGCCACCAGGGCCGCGAGCGCGACGACGGCGACGATCCCCTCCAGGACGACGCGGATGGATCCCGGGTCGCGGTGCGGTCCGGGCAGTGGGTGGGTCGACATCGCGCCTCCCGAAGGTTCGCGGGTCACCGGCGCTCCGAGCGGCGCCGACGGAGCGTCAGCCTCAGCCCGCCGGGCGCCGTACCGGGCCACCCTTTTCGGGCGAAGCAGGCGACTCCCCCGGCCCGCCAGCATGGCCACCATGTCCCAGCCCGTCTCAGACACCGCCCCTCCCTCTCCACTGCCGGGCCCCAACGACGGACACGGATCGCCCCGGTACGGCGCGGTGCCGCCCGGCCTGAGCGGGCTCGCCGAGCACTGGGGACTGGTGCTGGCCTACGGAGTCCTGACGCTCGGCATCGGCGTGGTCCTCGCGGTCTGGCCGGACGAGACGTTGAAGGTCGTCGCGGTCCTGGTCGGCATCCAGTTCCTGATCTCGGGCGTCCTGCGCATCGTCGCGGCCATCGGCTCGACCTCGCTCGACGGCGGCGTCCGTGCGCTGATGGGGCTGGCGGGCGCGCTCGCCCTCATCGTCGGACTGCTCTGCCTGCGCGACCCGCTCCAGACCCTGGTGGCCATCGGCATCCTGCTGGGCGCCTGGTGGCTGGTCTCCGGAGTCATCGACATCATCGCCGCCTTCGTCTCGCCCGTCCCGGGCCGGCGCGGCTGGGACATCGCGACCGGGCTGCTCAGCGTCGCCGCCGGCGGCTTCCTGCTCGTCTACCCGGAGCTGTCCCTCGGGGTGTTCGTCCTGGTCGCCTGCCTATGGCTGTTCGCGATCGGCCTGCTGGCCGTGGTCGCGGCGTTCGCTCTCAGGTCCGCCCGCGGGAAGGACGCCGCCCCGACCGTCTAGGAGCTCGCGTCCACGCCGGATCAGTCGCCGGGTGAGCTCGTCCTCGGTCAGCACCCGTCCCACGACCGCCGCGACGACCATCACGCCGCCGAAGCCGACCAGCCACGTCGCGACGGCCAGGACCAGCCCGATGGTGCCGAACTGCTCCCCGCTGGCCGTCGCATAGCGGGGCATGACCAGCGTCGAACCGGCCGAGTACGCCACGACCGCCACCCCGGTCAGCAGGGCCGGGAACAGCAGCGGTCGCCACCCGACCCGCCCGCTCAGCAGCACGTGCATCGACCACCACCAGACGGCGGCGGCGATGGCGGTCTTCGCGATCAGCCAGAGCGGTTCGAGGGTCACCTGGTCGACCTGGTCGTCGACCCACGCGACGATCGACAGGCCCTGCAGCCCGATCAGCCAGCCGAGCAGCCAGCCGAGGCAGAGCCGCCGCCCCCGCAGCCCGCCGATGTGCGGCTGCGCCCAGACCCGCTCGTACATCCGCTGGACCGCACGCGCGAAGCTCGAGGCGGACAGCACGGTGAGTGCGAGTCCGAGCGCCCCGGTCTGGGTGCGCACCTCCGAGACGTCCAGCGTCGTCGACACACCTGCCGCCTGCTCCTTGACCAGGTCGGCGCTCGCCTCGCCCACCCCGGTGACCGCCTCGATCCGGTCCGCGCCCAGCGCGGTCAGCTCGTGCGGCAGGAACGCCGCGAGGACGATGATCAACGGCACCAGGGCGAGTAGGCCCTGGGCGGCGATCACCATCGACCGGTCGACGAACTCGACCCGCAGCAGCTCCTCGAGCCCCTTGCGGATCGGTGGAACGGTGTCGAGGATGCGGAATCCCAGGTCCCGCGCCCGCTGGTAGGCGGCGCGCACCCGTTCGGTACGTCCACCGGGCTCGGAAGCCATCCGCACCGCCTGTCGGGGAACCGGCCGCCGCTCGACGGCGTGAGGGAAGCGTGACGGGGAGCGGGAGGGCGGCGCTCACCCGTCCCGGGTGAACCCGCTCCGTGAGGCATGCAGCCACCATGGCCACGGCCGGACGTCCGGCTCCGCACAGGTGGCGTCCTTGCCGCGGGAGGTCTGCATGGGGTTGGCACGCTGGCTGCGGCTGTTCGGCATCCTCGGCTTCATCCTGGTCCTCTACTTCCTGGCGCCGGTCAGCTCCGATCCCCCGCGGCAGATCGCGATCCGCGGCCTGATCGGTGTGCTCCTCCTGGCCGGACTCGCGGCAGGTCTGCGTGCCCAGCTCAGGCTGGCCGCTCTGGACGGGGACCGCCGCATCGACGGTCTGGTCGCGGCCATCGTGATCGTCCTGGTCTCGTTCGCCTACGCGTTCTACGCCATGGAGATCCACCAGCCGGGCCAGGTGGACGGGCTGAGGACCCGGATCGACGCCCTCTACTTCTCGGCGTCCACGATGCTCACGATCGGGTACGGCGACGTGCACGCGGCCGGGCAGGGCGCGCGTTTGATCGTCCTCATCCAGATGGTCTTCGACGTCGTCTTCGTCGCCACCGCCGTCACCCTGCTCACCTCGAAGGTGCGGCGGGTCGCCGAGCAGCGTGCCGCGGGCAACCGGTAGGGCAACCTCCGATGGCCGCCACAGCAGGAGGGCGGGGGGACATCAACCTGCTGCAGCGGCTCACCCGACCCGACCTGACCGGTCGGCCCCCGACGGCGGTCGCCACGGCTCGGGACCGATGGCGCCGGCGTACTCAGGAGGTCGCGGTGATCGGGCGTCCACGACGCGCGGGGCGACGCCCGCACGTGGCCGATCATGTCGAACAGGCCGTGGCCTTTGGGGCGGTACGACGCCGGCGGGGCGCAGGCCCGCGGTGGTGAGGGTCCGGCTGGACGAGACCGGGTGGTGTCCCACGCTCACCACCTCCCTCCCCGGGACAGGTGCACGGCTCGTTCGTGCGTCAGCCTGGGAAGGACGTCGTCCGTGCGCCTCCCCCGACTCGGGTGAACGCCCTCAGCGCCCCGCCTTGATGTCCGAGCCGTGCACCGTCAGCGCCATGATCAGCACGACCGCGAGGGCGATCATGGTCAGCGACCAGAACGGGTACGCCGCCAGGAACGCGACGTTGACGATCACGCTGAGCACCCCCATCACCACGCCGACGATGCGGGCCCACATCTGGCCGGCGAGCACGCCGAACCCGGCCAGCAGGACCACCGTGCCGGCGACCAGGTGCGTCCATCCCCAGGCGGTGAAGTCGACGTTGAGCGCGAGCCCGCCCGGGCCGACGAGGAAGAACTCGTCCTTCACCAGCGCCACGATGCCCTGGAAGATGTGCAGGCCGCCGAGCAGGATCATCAGGACGGCCGCGAAGGCGATCCAGCCGACCCAGCCGGAGGTGCCGGGGTCGGGCTGCCGCGCGATCGCGGACTGGGAGTACATCTGTTGGTCGGTCATGGTCGTTCTCCTTGGTGGTGGTCGGTCGGGTCACTTGTGGGGGTGTGCCATCGCGTCCACCGCGACGGTCACGGCGAGCAGGAGCAGGACGTCCTCGCCCGGCGCGACCTGGACGCCGTACGTGTCACGCGCCCGGAACCACTTCTTCGAGACCTCGCCGATCTTGCGGCCGTCGGCCTCGATCTCGTACTCGTGGTCGGCGATGCTGCCCTGCACCTCCCAGTCCGGCCCCGTGGGGCGGTCGACCTTCCAGCGCTCGCGCAACGGCGAGATGAGCGCCTGGTGCACCAGGGCGAGCCGATCCCCGTCGGGGTCCTCGATCGCCATCGAGTCGCGGACGTGCAGGACCCGGGTCTGGATCCGGCACAGGACGGTTCCGGACGGATCCTCCACGTCCAGCGTGTCCCGGAGCCGGAGGGCCTTGCCGTTGACCCGGAACACCCGGGTGCCGGCCTCGTCCTCGATCCAGTAGTCGTCGCCCACCGAGAGCAGCTTCTGGCGGAGCTGGAAGCGGGACGCCGCGCCGTCGCGACCGAAGTTCTCCCGCTCCTCCCGGCGCCGCTCGCCCCTGTCACGCAGTCCCATCTCGTTCTCCGCTCGGTCGCGCCCGTCCTCGGACCTCACCGATGCTGGCCGGGTGGCCGGTCACCGCGCCTCATCCGGGACAGGTGAGTTCGGAGGTTCCGGTCATGGCCGACCCGTCACGCGGCTGCGGGACGGTGGGTGTGCGGGTTCAGTCCCCCGGGCCCGCGTGGTGTGCCCGGTAGGGCACGTAGAGCCGGGCCAGGAACGCCTCGAGCTCGGCGGCGAGCTCGTCGTCGAGCGACGGGAACGAGAACGTCGCCTTCCCGGTACGCCGCCCGGTGAACCGCTCCGAGGCGCCGTCGAGTGCCTCCGGCCAGGTGTCCACGGCGATCGCGTACAGGCTGACCTTGCGGGCGCTGCGCTGGACGGCCGCGAAGTAGTCGTGAGCGCCGGAGCCCGGCCACCGCAGCGAGGGCATGCCGTAGATGGTCGCCTCCTCGAGCTCGTCGCGGTAGGGAGCGAGCAGCGCCCAGATCCGGGCCTCCACGATGTCGAGGGGCTCGGCGGCCCCGTCACGCATGCCCATCATGCTCTCCGCTCGGTCGCACCGTCCTCGAACCCCACCATGCTCACACCTCCCGAAGGCTGGCCCGTAACCCGAGGCGGGCGAGGTGCGTTAGGAGGGTCAACGCTGGGAGCCGTTCCGTCTTCGAGACCACGGACCGACGGGGTGGCTCTCGTTGAACACTCGTAAGGAGAACCCGGACATGCCCCACGTCTCGAAGCGGGTGCTGACGCTCCTCACCAGCCTCCTGCTCACCCTCGGCGTCGCCGCCGCGATCCCCTCCACTCCCGCCAGCGCCGCCCCGCCGGGTTGCGCCCAGCAGGACCAGAACTACGGCAAGACCCAGGTCCGCACCGCCCACGCGGCCAAGGCGAAGAAGAAGGCCGCGAAGAAGGTCAAGAAGGCCAAGCGGGCCTACGCCAAGAAGCACACGGCCTCCAACAAGAAGAAGGTCAAGAAGGCCCGCGTGGTCTACCGCAAGGCGGCCAAGCGGCACCGTGGCTGGCAGGCGCGCAACGCGGCCGCCCAGCAGGCGGCGTCGCGCTGCCACGCGACGACCGGCACCCCCGCACCGCAGCCGCTCCCGCAGCCGTTCCAGCAGCTGCTCGGGACGCTCGCCGGCGCGGGTCTCGACCCGGCCCAGCTGCAGGCGGTCGCCGAGCAGGTGACCGGTGCCCTGACCAGTGGCGACGTCTCGCCCGACACGCTGTTCGCCGTACTCGACCCGGTGGTCGACGCGCTGACCGACAGCGGCCTGCCGGCGGAGGACATCACCGCCGCGCTGCAGGAGGTGCTCGGCTCGCTGTCCGGCGGCGACGTCCCGACGGACCCGGCCGGGCTGATCGACCTGATCGTGGACAGCCTCCAGGACGCGCTCGCCACCACGCCCCTCGAGCAGCTCAACCCGGTCCTGGAGCAGGTGCAGACCGGCCTGAACTCCGTCCTCGACCTGCTCCTGGGAGGCCTGCCGCTGCCTCTCCCCTGACCAGCTGATCAGCTGAACCCATCGCCTCCGCCGAGTCGGCAGTCACTGCCGGCTCGGCGGAGGCGTCTTCTGGCGGTTGTGGCGCACGGTGAAGAAGATGACCGCGATGGCGACGGTCGTGACGAGCCCCGAGATCACGAACGACGCCAGCGGGTAGGCGCCGAGGGCGAGGCCGATCTCGTAGGCCAGGATGCACGTGTAGATGCTCCACAGGGTCCCGCTGATCACGGACCAGACGACGTAGCGCCGGTACGGGATGTCCGAGAGTCCCATCGTCGCGTTGACGACGAATCGCATGCCGGGCAGGTACCGGCCGCCGATGATCAGTACGCCGGCACTGGAGTCCAGCAGCTCGAAGGCGCGGCGTACCCGGTCGTTGGCCCGGGCCCGCTCGACCTGGCCGGAGATCCGGTGCCGGTAGGTGCGCGCCAGCCAGAACAGGCACGAGTCCCCGACGATCGCGCCGAGCGCGCCCATCACGATGATGGGCAGCAGCTCCAGCTTCCCCTGCGCGGCCAGGGTGGCGGCTGCGTTCAGCGTCGTCTCGCCGGGGAAGATCGGCATCACCGCGTCCAGGGCGATCAGCACGAACACCCACAGGTACGCCGTCGTGGGATCCTCCGGGTCGACGATCGAGAGGCCGTCGCCGTTGATCACGTAGTTCACCGCGGCCACCGCGAACGGCAGCGCCACGAGGCTCGCGGTGACGACCTTGCCCCGGACCGAGAGCCGCTGCCACCGGGCGAGCAGGGAGCCGGCCGTCACCGGGCGTCCAGCGCTGCGGCGCGGCTCGCCTGGATCGGGAACCACCGGCCGTGCAGGGTCGTCACCAGGCTGATCAGGGTCAGGAAGAACAGGGCGGGAGCGGCGCTGATGTCGCCGCCGGCGTGCGGCAGCAACCAGGCGGCGAGCACCACCAGCACGACGTTGGCGGCGGTGCGGGCGAGGAAGGCCAGGGCGGTCGCCTCCACGCTCCGGGACCGCCTCGCGACCGCCACCGCGAACGCCGCGTTGACCACGACCACCACTGCGATGCCGACGAAGAGCTGGATGTTCGACGCCTCGACGCCCGGCAGGGTCTGCGCGAAGACGACCGAGAGCAGGCCGAGGAGGACCACCTGCTCGAGGGTCGCCGCCCGCCGTACGGCGCCGCGCTCGGCGTACCCCCGGGCCTGGTCGGCCCCGGAGCGCCACGCCGCGGGCAGGGGGTCCGCGGTGAGTCGCCAGGGATGGTCGGCCGGCAGCAGGCGGGGCCGGCCCCAGATCCAGAACGCCCCGGCCGCGACCAGCGCCAGGACGACGATGGTCGGGCCGGCCCAGGAGTTCTCCTCGAGGAACTCGGTGAAGTCGAGCTGCGCGACGTGGATCCACCACTCCTGCGGGAGCTTGACGAAGATCCAGATGACGGCGGCGACGCCGATCCACCAGCGCAGACCCCACCGCGACGGCGTCCAGCGGGAGCGGATGGCCTCGTAGGCCATGAAGAAGTACTCGAAGGTGTTCGGGAAGACCAGCAGCAGCGCCCGGGTGTGGGTCAGCTCGAAGGCGACCACCCCGACGAGACGGTAGAAGTACAGGAACCGCCCGACCCGGTACGCCGCCACGCTCGACCAGTTGCGCAGCGTCGAGAGGTAGGCGAGCGCCAGGTAGTAGACGTCCATGGCCTTGTCGTAGCCCTGGTAGCCGGGCGGGTCGTAGCCGAAGGCCTGGAAGATCGACTGGTCGGCAGCGTCTAGGACCAGGCAGGCCACGATGGCCGGCAGTGGGACGCGCGGGATGAGCAGCGGTACCAGGAAACGCGCGCCGATCACGGCCAGGAAGACGACCGTCTCCCCCGTACTCATCCGAGCGGCCTAGGCGTCGGCCAGGAAGTCGACGAGGCGTACGACGCCGTGCCCGAGCGCCACCAGCGCGGCCACGACCGCCGCGGCACCCGCCCCGACCGCCATCAGGCGCACCTCCGCCGGTGACCGGCCGGTCCCGTCGGCGATCACCCGGATCAGGTCCATGGCCCCTGCCACCGTGTGCGGGCTACCGGTGACGAGCCGGCCGGTTGCGGAACTGGCTCGTGAGCGCCCAGATGAGCAGCAGGTTGAAGGCCAGCAGGGTCAGCGCCCATCCCGGGTAGTAGGGGACGAACAGGAAGTTCGCCACCGCGGCGAGGACGGCGATGACGATGCCGCCGATCTGCCCCCAGCCCTGCCGGGCCACGATGCCGATGCCGATGATCACCCCGACGATGCCGAGCAGCAGGTGGATCCATCCCCAGGTGGTGAGGTTGGCCGCGAAGGTGTAGTTGCCCGCGTCGGCGTACACGTCGTCCTTGGCGAGCGCCGAGATGCCCTCGAGGATCTGCATGGACGCGATCGCCGCGAGCATGACGCCGGCGAAGGCGCTGAGTCCCCAGGCCCATCCCTCGTCGGAGTCGACGGCGAAGGGGTCGCCCCCGGCGTGACCGGTCGTCGTCATGTGCGACACCTCCTGGACTCGACCCCGGCTGGGTCGTCGTGCCGAGCCTGCTCCGGATCGGGGTGAGCAAGCGCCACCCTGGCGCGGGTGGGGTGGGGCCACCCGCGTTGTCACCACGCTGTGCTCAGTTCGCGGAGGACGTCCCCGGAGGCGATGCATGCAACGTGCTGATGAGAACCCCGACCGGCTGGCCCGGGCGATCGTCGCGGACGTCTCGGCCACCTTCGCCGGGGTGCTGCTGCTGATCGCGTCGGCCCTGGACCTCGTCCAGGGCGCGTCGGCGGTCAACCACGACCAGATGTACGACCAGGGCGTCGAGTTCCTCTACCGCTTCGACACCACGACCTGGGGCTGGATCCACATCGTCATCGGCGTGCTCGGCGTCGCCGTCGCGGTGGGGATCATGCTCCGCAAGACCTGGGGCCAGGTCACCGGCCTGATCGTCGCGGGCATCTCGATCCTGACGAACTTCTCCTTCCTCCCGCTCTACCCGGTGTGGGGCGTGATCATCATCGCCTTCAACACCCTCGTGATCTGGGCGCTGTGCGTCCAGCTGAAGGACTACCAGTGACTCGCAGGAGCGGCGGCTACCGAGCCGTCGACTCGTCCTACCCAGGAGGTTCGTCATGATCACCGTGTGGGAGTACAGCCCGGGAGACGTGTTCCTCTCCATGGTCTGGTTCTTTCTCTTCTTCATCTGGATCTCGCTGCTCGTGTCGGTCTTCATCGACGTGTTCCGCAGCGACGACCTGTCGGGCTGGGCCAAGGCGCTGTGGACCCTGTTCGTCATCGTCCTGCCCTTCTTGGGCGTCTTCGTCTACCTGATCGTGCGCGGCAAGGACATGGGCGACCGGGGGTTCCGCGACTACTCACGCCGGCAGGACCAGTACGCCCGGTACGCCCAGAACACCGCGGGGCCGAGCACGGCCGAGGAGATCGAGCGGCTGGCCGAGCTGCAGCGTCGGGGGGACCTGTCGGACGCGGAGTTCCAGCAGGCCAAGGCCCGACTGCTGGCCTGACCTCCTCGGGAGAGGTTGAACCCATGGTCCACGGCCCGGACCCCGATCTCGTCGAGTACGTCGTCATCGGCCTCCCCCGTCTGTCGTCGAGCACGGCGGTCGGCCAGGCACTGCGGACGCTGGTGGAGTCGTCGCGGGTCCGGATCCTCGACCTGGTGGGCGTGGTGACCGACTCCCACGGCAGGTACTCGGTCACCGAGCCCGAGTCCGTCGCGGCCCTGTCCGACCTGCGCGGGGTCGAGGGTGAGGTCGGCGGGCTGCTCAGCGAGGACGACATCGTCCTGGCCTGTCGCTCGCTCCGCCCGGGTGCCTCGGCGCTGATCCTGGTCGTCGAGGACCGTTGGGCACAGGAGCTCGCCGACGCCGCGCGTGCCGGAGGCGGGCGGATCGTCGGCGGGGAGCGGATCCCCCGCCATCGCCTCGAGCAGGCCGAACGCGCCCGCCGGGGCACGGTGCTCCCGGACGAGGAGCTGGGATGAGGCGGACGGCGCAGTCACGACGTCAGCACTTGGGGGTGCTCCGGAGTCCCCCCGCCCTCGATACGAGGAGCAGCGCCTCGGCCGCCCTGCCCGGACTGCGCAGGAGCGACGAGGTGCGTCAGCTGCTCCGGCTCCTGGACCGGGGCGTGCTGTCGGAGGAGGAGTTCGATCGCCAGATGCGGAAGGTCTTCGCGCGCTACCCCTGAGCCCGGCGGCGTACCGGTCTCACGGCGCGCGCAGCAACCCCAGGGAGCGTGCCCGGTCGACCGCCTCGCCGCGCGAGGTCACGCCGAGCTTCTGGTAGATCACCCGCAGGTGGAACTTGACCGTGTTGCGGGATACGAAGAGCTCGGAGGCGATCTCGCGCACCGTGAGGCGGGTGGGCAGCAGCCGGAGCACGTCTCGCTCACGTGCGGTCAGGGCGTCGACGAGAGCGCCGGGCGCCGGGGTGGGATCGCCGCCACCGACGACCACGTGGCGCAGGCGGTGCATCCACCCCTCGGGCACCCGCCACGCGGCCAGCTCGAGCAGGTCCAGGAGATCCCGGCCCTCGGTGCCGACCGTCTCCAGCATGCCGTGGTCCGAGGCCAGCTCGAGGGCCGTGGCGACCTCCTTCTCGGCCGCCCCCCGATCATCGGACCGCAGCGCCCGCGCATGCAGCAGGTGCCAGACCACCTGGTGCCTCACCGACCGGGGCGCCGCCAGGGCCAGCGCCTCGACCGCCTCGCCGCGTCGGTGCGCGGCCAGGTGCACGCGACCATCGCTCACCGGTCCCCAGAAGGCGTCGTCGACGCGCTGCGCCCAGCGGGCCGCCGCCTCCAGGTCCCGGCGGGCCAGCTCGAGCAGGACGCCGCGGCGTGCCAGGCAGGTGGCCGCCCGGTCACCCGTCGGCTCACGCTCGCACGACCGGGTCGCGCGCGCGAACGAGGCCGCGGCCTCGCCGATGTTCCCGTCCGACAGATGCATCTCGACGAGCTCGAGCTGGGCCAGGACCTGGACGAACGACTGGGGGTACGACGGCTGTGCCGCCAGCGTCTCGAGCAGCTGTCGCGCCTGGTCGCCGTCCCCGATCTCGCGGCCGGCCAGGGCCTCGGCCAGGGTCAGCTCGGTCCGGAGCGAGCTCAGGTCGCCGTCCTCCGCCGTACGACGCACACCGGCGGCGGTCCGGACCGCGTCGAGCGGCTGACCGGCGAGCGCGAGCCCCACGGCCCGGGTGCCTTCGAAGGCGGTGGCGCGCGGGGCGTCCTTGGTGACGCCGAGCCAGACGCGTCTCACCTCCGGTCCACCGTCCGACCAGCGTTCGTCCAGGGCGATGCCGTGGGCGACCAGGGTCCAGCCGAACCGGCCCAGGGCGTCGAGCCAGGCCCGCTCGCCCATCGCGTCGAGGGCGTGGCGCGCCAGGGACTCGCAGTCGCGCCAGCTTCCCGAGACGAGCGCGGCGGCCGCCTGGAGGATCATCAGCCGCCCCCGGCTGTCGGGGTCGTCCTCGGGTGCGGCCGCCGACTCCGCGGCCGCAAGAGCGACCGCGAACGACTCCCGGTCCACGAGCAGCTGGCACCAGGCGTACTCGACCAGCGTGCCGAGGTCAGCGTGCGGGAAGGTCGGCGTGATGCGGGCGATCGTCCGCCGGAGCGCCGACTCCCTGCCGCCGTCGACGAGATCGACGGCGAGGTCGGCCAGGAGTCGCAGGGCCTCGCGCGGGAGGTCGGCTGCGAGCCAGTGCTCCAGTGCCCTCGTGCTGTCGTCGACCGTCTCGAACCACAGGGCCGCGCGCGCGTGGTAGCTCCGCAGCCGCCCGGGCGACCGACGCTCGAGCTCCGCGGCCAGCAGGTCGCGGACCAGGCCGTGCACCTCGAACCAGCCACCGGACTCGAGGGCCGTGACGAAGAGCCCGCGTGCCTCGGCCTCGGAGAGCAGGTCACCGGCTCGCGGACGGTCGACCAGTGCCTCGGCGAGCGAGAAGTTCACCCGGTCCACGACCGAGATTGCCAGCAGCAGGTCGATCATCTCGGGGCGCTCGGCGCGCAGCACCTCGTGCCAGAGGTACTCGTCGACCAGGCGACCCGACCCGTCCGGGATCTCCTCGCCGCTGCGCGGGTGCGGCAGCCCGCTGATCCGCCGGGACCGTACGGCGAGAGCGGCGAGCTGGAGGGCGGCCGCCCAGCCACCCGCCCAGTGCGCGGCGTCGGGCAGCTCCTCGGGCTCCGCGTCGGGGCACAGCCCGGTGAGCATCGTCAGGGCCTCGTCCTCGGAGAACCGCAGCGCCTCGAAGGAGAGGTCGGCCAGCGCGCCTCCCGCCCGCAGCCGGTGGACCGGGAGCGCGAGCTGTCGTCGACCCACCAGGAGCAGGTCCAGCCAGGCCGGCTTGTGCTCGACGAACGACGCCAGGCCCGCCGCGGCCTCCGGATCCTCGTCGACGAGATGCACGTCGTCGATCACGAGGACGGCCGGCGAGGCGGCGGCCTGCTCCAGGACGTCGACCAGCGCGAGCACCGCCTCCGTCGACCCGTGCGGGCGGCGCAGGACGGCCATCATGGCCTCCGCGCAGCCGGGCGCGAGCTCGTCCACCGCTGCGGCGAGCGCTGTCATGAGCTTGCGGGGATCGCGGTCCCCCTCGTCGATGGCCAGCCAGGCCGCCCGCCGGCCGGTGCTCCGGATCCAGTCCGCCGCGAGCGCGGTCTTTCCGGCGCCCGCCGGGGCCACGAGGGCGACGACCGGGTACGCCGACAGGTCGTCGAGCAGGCGCACGAGGCGGGGACGGTGCACGAAGTGCCGGGGTGGACTGGGCACGCGGAACTTCGACCGGAAGAAGGGCGAGTCGTACCGTCCGCGCTGCACCAGCACCGACCCCGTCCCGGCGGAGGTCGTTCGACCCATGGCGGCGCCTCTCGCTCGACGTCCCGACGCCGACACAGTCGCGCCGTACCGGCCCCGGCTGCCTCACTCGGACCGGGTGAATCGCCCTACCCCGACGGGGGTGAGGCGCGACCACCCGGCGGCTCCGGACGATCGACGGGACCGACGCGCGACTTCGCCCACCCGGAGGGGATCGATGACGACCAAGGACGTCCAGGGTGACCTCGTCGAGCGACCGGTCGACCCGGTCGCGGCGGACGCGGCCGACGTCGCGCGTGGGCTCGGCGTCGACCCGGCGGTCGGCCTCTCGGCCGAGGAGGCCGCCCGCCGGCTCTCGACCTACGGCCCGAACCACCTGGCCGAGGGGAAGCAGGAGCCGGGGTGGCGCGCCTTCCTGCGTCAGTACGAGGACTTCATGCAGCTCGTCCTGCTCGCGGCCGCGCTGGTCAACCAGCTGGTCACCGGCGAGGCCGGGACGACGGTCGTCCTGGCCGGCCTCACCGTGTTCAACGCCGTCATCGGGCTGCGCCAGGAGGCCAAGGCCGAGGAGAGCGTCAAGGCGCTGGCCCAGATGATGAAGACGATCGCTCGGGTACGCCGTGGCGGCGCGGCGGTCGAGATCGACGCCAGTGACCTGGTTCCGGGCGACATCGTGCTCGTCGAGGCGGGGAACCGCGTCCCGGCCGACGGGCGGGTCCTGGTGGCCGCGACGCTCGAGATCGAGGAGGCGGCGCTGACCGGCGAGAGCCTCCCGGTCGGCAAGTCGACCGACCCGGTGCCCGGCACCGACGTACCCCTCGGCGACCGGGTCTGCATGGCGTACATGAACACGTCGGTGACCCGGGGCCGGGGCGAGCTGGTCGTCACCGCGACGGGGATGGGCACCGAGATCGGCCACATCGCCGAGATGCTCGCCAGCACCGAGACCAGCAAGACGCCGCTGCAGAAGCAGCTCGACTCGCTCTCGAAGGTGATCGCGTCGATCGCCGCGGTCGCCCTGGTCGTGGTGGTCCTCCTCGGGCTCGCCCGCGGCGAGAGCTTCGACACCCTGTTCATCACGGGCGTCGCCCTGGCCGTCGCCGCCATCCCGACCGGCCTGCCCGCGGTCGTGACGGCGCTGCTGTCGATGGGGACCCGCGAGATCGCCCGGCGCAACGCGATCGTGAAGCGGCTGCCCGCCGTCGAGACGCTCGGCTCGACCTCCGCGATCTGCTCGGACAAGACCGGGACCCTGACGCTCAACAAGATGACCGCCCGGGAGATGGTCATCCCGGGGCACCACCGCTACACGGTGTCGGGCGAGGGCTACAGCACCGCGGGCGAGATCAGCCACGTCGGCGGCGAGCGGTACGACCTCGATCCGTACCTGCTCCCGATGGTGCTCTGCGCCGACGCCGTGCTCGACGGCGAGTCCCTGATCGGCGACCCGACCGAGGGGGCGCTCATCGTGCTCGGCGCGAAGGGCGGGCTGAACATCACCGAGACCCGGGCGGCGCTCCCCCGGGTCGCCGAGGTCCCATTCGACTCCGACTACAAGTTCATGGCCACGTTCCACGAGGTGACCGCGGGCGACGGTCGGCCCGTGGTACGCTGCTACGTCAAGGGCGCCCCCGACGTCCTGATCGCGCGGGCCACCACGATCCGCCGGCCCGACGGCACGATCGTGCCGATCACCGACGCCAACCGGTCGCTCGCCCTGGAGGCCAACGACCGGATCGCGGAGGCCGGTGAGCGGGTCATGGTGGTCGCCCAGCGCGACCTCGAGCCCGGTCAGGTCCTCCCCGGTGGCGACCACATCGGGCTGGTCCAGGAGCTGACGCTCCTGGCGATGGTGGGCATCGTCGACCCACCACGGGCCGAGGCCAAGGCCGCCATCGCCGAGTGCCGCGAGGCCGGGATCCGGGTCCGGATGATCACCGGCGACCACGCCACGACCGCCGCGGCCATCGCGTCCGAGCTCGGCATCGAGGGACGCGCGGTGACCGGGGCCGAGTTCGCCGCCATGAGCGACGACGAGCTGCGCCGGCAGGTCGGCGAGATCGGGGTGGTCGCCCGGGTGGCCCCCGAGGACAAGGTCCGGCTGGTCCGGGTGCTGAAGGAGACCGGCAACGTCGTCGCGATGACCGGCGACGGGGTGAACGACGCCCCGGCGCTGAAGACGGCCGACATCGGCGTCGCGATGGGCATCACCGGCACCGAGGTCTCGAAGGAGGCCGCGGTCATGGTGCTCACCGACGACAACTTCGCGACGATCGTCGGCGCCGTCTCGTACGGCCGGACCCTCTACGACAACCTGCTGAAGTACCTGCGCTTCCAGATGTCGACCCTGGTCGCCTACATCGCGATCTTCATCGGGGCCGGAGTCATCGGGATCGCCAACGGCGCACCACTGAACCCGCTGCAGATCCTGTGGCTGAACATGGTGGTCGACATCCCGCTCGCCATCGCGCTCGGCTTCGACCGTCCGGCCCGTGGCCTGATGGAGCGAGCCCCGCGGCCCGTCGGAGCGCCGGTGCTCTCGCGCGGCAACTGGGTGCGGCTGTGCGTCCAGGGCGCGGTGATGACCGTCGGCTCGCTCGCGGCGTACCAGATCGGGGACGACCAGGGCGACGCGATCCTCGGCGCGACGATGCTGCTCACCACCCTCTCGCTGTTCCACGTGGCAGCAGCCCTGCTGTGCCGCGACCAGCTCCGCACGGTCTTCGACCGCGACGCGCTCCCGGGCGTCATGCAGCTGCGCCGGTACGGCGTCGCGCTGGCCGCGATCATCCTCGTCACCTCCCTCGACCTCCTGCAGCGCATCTTCGACACCGTCGCCCTCGACTTCGAGCAGTGGAGCATCTGCGTCGGGATCGCCGCGTCGCTGGTCGTGGTCGAGGAGGTCGTCAAGGTCGTCCTGCGGCGCCGAGCGGAGCCCGTGGCTGCGGAAGACCGGGTCCCGCTGTCGTGACCGAGGGCCGAGTCCGCCACCGCACCGGCCCGTTCCGCCTGATCTTCGGCGGCGAGGGTGCGATCACCGGCACCGTCGTCTGTGCGGCGGTCATCGCGTACGGCGTCGGACACGCCGACTCCACCGCGCACCTGGCCCTGGGCATCGCCGCGACGGTGCTCGTCTACTGGATCGCCCACCTGCACGCCGTCACCATCGGCTCCGCGCTGACCCACGGTCACCATCCCAGCGCCGCGCTGCGGCACGCGCTCGTCGAGACCGCGCCGGTCGCACTGGTGTCGATCGGGCCGCTCGGCGTCCTGCTCGTCACCCGGCTCTTCGGCGCGACCCTCAGCACCTCCGCGTGGATCGCGCTGATCGCGACGATCGGGCTGCTGGCGCTCTACAGCTACGTCGCCGGCGCCCGGGGTGGCCTCGACCTCGGTGGCCGGATCGCCAGCGCCGCGGTCGGCGCCGGCGTCGGCGTGCTGGTGGCGCTGCTGAAGCTCGCCCTGCACTGAGGCGAACGGTCGACCGGACTCACCCGGAGCGGGGGAACCGCATCCGGCGGTCCCACCCCAGGATGCCGTCGTAACCCCGAGGAGGGAGCACGAGACATGCGCACGGTCGCAGCCTTCACCGCCATCGTCGTCGGCGTGGTCATGGCGATCGCCGGGGTCGTCACCTGGTTCGTCATCTCCGGGACGCTGGCCGACCAGAACATCACCGTCTCCGACGACGCCAGCTGCGCGGCCGGCGACGACGTGAACGGGCCGATCTCGGCGTTCTGCCAGGCCGACATCATCGACCAGCACACGCTCGACATCACGGGCGGGCTGACCTACGCGGAGCTGGAGCAGGACGACCCGAACCGGGCCGTGGCGATGGACTCCGCCTTCCTCCAGGCCTCGCTGTTCACCTCGGTCGTCGCCTTCGGCGTCGCCGCGATGGCGGTGGTCCTGGGGATCGTCCTCACCCTGGTCGGCCTCGCGCTGAGGACGCCGGCCAGGGTCGTGGCCCCCGAACGTGTGACGTGACCGGACCATGCCCGGCGACCTCGTCGCCCGGCGGGCCGGTGACCCGCTGGTGCCACCCGTTCCGGACGTCGTCGTCGGTGCGGCGTCGGTGCTGCTCGACGGGCTGTGGCGCGCGGGCCAGGTCGGCGTACGGGTCGGCCGGCCCGGTGTCCGACTCCTCCTCGACCCGCCCCTGCTGCCGGCACACCACCACCCGGCCCGCTGGGTCGAGGCCCTGGCGCGGCGGGGGCGGACCGACCGGGCAGCCCTCCTGCGTCGGCGCGACCTGCTCGTCGCGGCGGCGGTCCCGGCGCTGGTCGACTACCTGGCGAAGCACGTCACCGTCACCGAGCTCGTCCGACGGATGCTCGACCTCGACGCCCTGGTGGCCGACGTCGACCTCGACGCCGTCGCGGCGCGGCTCGACCTCGACGCCGTGGCGTCCCGCATCGACGTCGCGGCGATCCTCGACCGGATCGACCTGACCCAGGTCGTCACGGAGCAGGTCGACCTCGACGCCGTCGCCCGAGGCATCGACCTCGACGCCGTCATCGGCCGGGTCGACCTGGCCGGGCTGGCCAACGAGGTGATCGCCGCCATCGATCTGCCCGAGATCATCCGGGAGTCGAGCGGTTCCCTCGCCTCCGAGACGGTGCGCAGCGTGCGGATGCAGGGCATCGACGCCGATCGGGCGGTCGAGCGGCTGATCGACCGGCTCCGACGCCACCGTGCGCTCCGGCCCGACGACGGACCCGCCGGCAGCGCGGCGACATGACCGACCACCCCGGGGACCACGCGTCGCTCATCCCCGCCGAGGCGCGCGAGCACCAGGGGCACCCGGCCGGCGTCGTCAGCCGCTCGATCGCTGCGGGGCTCGACCTCCTCACGGTGCTCGGCGGGCTCGGGGCGGCGTACCTGGGGTGGAGCGCGGTGCGATTCGTCCTGCACACGAAGCACTTCTCGTTCCCCCGGCCCTCCGGCGCGCTCCTGCTCTCGGCGTACCTGGTCGTCGCCATCGGCTTCCTGGCGATCGCCTGGTGGGTCAACGGGCGCTCCTACGGTCAGCACGTCATGGGCCTGCGCGTCACGACACTTCGCGGGGAGCTGCTCTCGCTTCCGCGGGCGGTGCTGCGCGCCGCGCTCTGCGTGTGCTTCCCGGTCGGGCTGCTGTGGGCGGTCGTGAGCCGTGAGCACGCGGCGGTGCACGACCTCCTGCTGCGCACGATCGTGCGCTACGACTGGACCACCCGGACGTCCCGCGACGGAGTCGACCGTGGCCCGCCCGCGCCCTGACGGCGGACGGGTCGCCGCGTTCCGGCTCTGGCCGCCGGTCGCGGTCGGCGCTCCCCTGCTCCTCGGCTGGCTGGCCACGCGGCGGTGGGGCGACCCCGTCTCGCCCGGCCGGTGGCGGTTCCCGCTCGGCTGGGCTCTGGTCCTGGCGTTCGTCGGGTGGAACGGCTGGTCGCTGTGGCTGTTCCACCGCCACCGGACCGGGCTGCTCCCCGGGCAGGCGACGTCCTCGATCATCGAGGAGGGGCCGTACCGCCGGTCCCGCAACCCGCTGTACGTCGGGCTGCTCGCGCTGTACGTCGGCCTGGCCCTGCTCATGCCCACGCTCTGGGGGCTCGTGCTCGCGCCCGCCGCAGTGCTCCTCGTCCGCTGGGGCGCGATCGGTCCGGAGGAGCGGTACCTGCACGAACGGTTCGGCGCGCCGTACGACGCCTACGCGAGCCGCGTGCGGCGCTGGCTCTGAGCATGTCGGTCCTGCCGGATTCACCCGTTGCGGAGGAGGGCGCCGCGACCCCGGGCCGTCGAGCATGGCGGCGCGGAGGGAGACGGAGGTCCGCCATGGGTCGGAACGCGGGTGAGGTGAACCTCGTCGCCGCGGTCTCCTTCACCCTCGGCGGAAGCCTGTTCGCGCTCGGCGCCCTCTTCGCCCAGCTCGACCTGGTCCCGCTGACGACGATCAACGTGACCTACCTGGTCGGCGGCTTCTTCTTCTCCCTCGGTGGCTACACCTCGATCCTGCTCGCCGAGGCGACCGGGGGACGGCACGCCCGGCTCAGCGCGATCGTTCTGTTCACCGGCACCCTGCTGTTCGCCGTCAGCCTCGTGGCGGCCTTCGCGCAGGGGCTCACACCGCGGCAGTCCGACGGCTGGATCTGGCTGCCGGACATCCTCGGCTGCGTCTGCTTCCTGGCGTCCGGCCACCTCGCCATGCTCGACGTCGGCGACGGTCACGTCGTGGTCCGCCCCCACGAGGCCGGCTGGTGGGTCGTCGCCGTCAACCAGCTCGGCTCGGTCCTATTCTTCCTGGCCGGACTCGCGGCCTTCACCCGTCCCGCGACCGACCAGGTGGTCGACGCCGGACTCGTGAACTGGGGCACCTTCGCCGGCGCCGCCTGCTTCGCGGTGGCCGGGGTCGTCCAAGCCTTCGACACACCCACTCCGACACGAACGGCGGTACAGCAGACGTGACCACACCGAGAACACCCACGGCCGAGGAGCTCTTCGGCAACCGGTTCCTGACCGAGAGGGCGCCCGCGACCTCCTTCCCCCCGGGCGGGATGCCCGCCTCCGACGCCCTCCGCCTGCTGGCCGAGGACCTGAACCTCGAGGGCGATCCGCAGCGCAACCTGGCCACCTTCGTGACCACCTGGATGGAGCCGGAGGCGCAGCGGATCATCGCCGAGAACCTGCACCGCAACTTCATCGACCACGCGGAGTACCCCATCTCCGCCGAGATCGAGCAGCGATGCGTGCGGATGCTGGCCGACCTGTTCAACGCACCCGGCCCGACGACGGGCTGCCGGACCCAGGGCTCGTCCGAGGCGATCATGCTCGGCGCCCTGTCGCTGAAGTGGAAGTGGAAGGAGCGCCGTGAGGCGGCCAACCTCCCGGCGGACCGCCCCAACCTCGTCTTCGGCGGCGACGTCCACGTGGTGTGGGAGAAGTTCTGCCGCTACTTCGACGTCGAGCCGCGGATCGTCCCGCTGGCCGAGGACAAGTACACGATCGGCCCTGACGACGTGGCGCCGCACCTCGACGAGAACACGATCGGCGTCGCCGCCGTACTCGGGACCACGTTCACGGGGCACATGGACGACATCGTCGGCATCAACGACCTCCTGCTCGACGTCAAGGCACGGCGCGAGCTCGACATCCCGATCCACGTGGACGGCGCCAGCGGCGGGTTCGTGTGGCCGTTCCTCTATCCCGAGTCCCGGTGGGACTTCCGGCTGGAGCAGGTCCGCTCGATCAACGTCTCCGGCCACAAGTACGGTCTCGTGTATCCCGGCATCGGGTGGCTGGTCTTCCGGTCGGAGTCCGACCTCGCGCAGGACCTGGTCTTCTACGAGAACTACCTCGGCAAGACCGACGCGACCTTCACCCTGAACTTCTCCACCGGGGCCGCGATGGTGCTCGCGCAGTACTACAACTTCGTCCGGCTGGGGCGCGACGGCTACGGCTACGTGATCGGGCAGATGCAGCAGAACGCCCGGGCGCTGGCGGCCAACCTGCGCGACAGCGGCCGCTTCGAGGTCATCGGCACCGACGCGGAGCAGCTGCCGCTGGTGGCCTTCCGGCTCGCGGACCGCAACGCGTCGTACGACGAGTCCGACATCGCCTGGCAGCTGTCCGCCGAGCGGGGCTGGATGGTGCCAGCGTACACCCTCCCGCCGAACGCGGAGCGGGTGAAGATCATGCGAGCGCTGGTGAAGGAGACGATGAGCCGCGAGCAGGTCGAGCGCCTGACGCAGGACATCGAGGATGCCTGCTCGACGCTCGACCAGAAGGGTGGCGCGCATCCGTCGGAGCGGGAGCAGGTCAAGATCGGCACCGGCTACTGAGGCCGGTCACGGAGTGACGTGCAGGAGGGCCTGGGCGAAGCCCGCGGTCACGTAGAGCCCGGTTCCGTCGTGGTCGAGGCACACGTTGGTCGGCAGCGAGCCGGCGGGCAGAGCGACGCTGTCGCGCACGTCTCCGTCGAGATCGACCAGGTCGAGGCGGTCGGCGGCCAGGAGCGCCACCCAGAAGTGCTGACCGGAGCGGACCATCCCGTCGGGGTTGGCCCCGCTGCCGAAAGTGTGGACCGTCCGGGCCTCCCCGAGGCCGGAGGCCGTGACGGAGTACGCCACCAGCTGCATGGCGAGCGTGACGGTGACCAGCAGCTCCGAGCCGTCCTCGGAGAACGCCAGACCGTTGACGAAGACCGGCCCCTCGTCGAGCTCCAGCAGCGCGGAACCGCTGGCGACGTCGACGGAATACACCCGGCCCGGCCGAGCGTCCTGGGGTCGCTGCCCGCTGAACTCAGCGACCGGGTCGGTCACCCAGAGCCGCCCGTCGGGGCCGAGCACGAGGTCGTTCGGCGCGCCGAGGTCGTCCACGACGTACTCCACCCGGCCGTCGCGGATGACCTGGACGCCCGCCGGAGCCGGGCCGGAACCGCCCCAGATGCCGCCGTTCTGGGCGACGTACAGCTCGCCCTCGGCCCCGACCGCAAGCCCGTTCGGCCCACCACCCGTGACGATCCGCTCCCGGCTGCCATCGGGAGCGACGACGTACACGCACCCGTGGCTGATCGAGACCAGCGCCACCCGACCGTCCGACAGCGCGACCGGCCCCTCGGTGAACCCCATCCCGTCCGCCACGACCTCGACCCTCATTCCGCCAATCTCGGGTCTCCCCCGATGGCTGTCAACGACGTTGACCGCAGGGCGGGAGCGCCTAGCTGGTCGAGGCGCGAAGCACGAAGTCCGGGCCGCCCCGCTGGTTGAGGTGCGAAGGACGAAGTCCAGGCCGCCCTCGCTGGTTGAGGTGCGAAGGACGAAGTCTGGGCCGCCCTCGCTGGTTGAGGTGCGAAGGACGAAGTCCGGGCCGCCCCACGCTGGTTGAGGTGCGAAGGACGAAGTCCTGAGCCTCGAAACCCGGCGAGCCGAGAAGCAGCCCCGTGGTCGAAGCCGCCGGTCGACTCACCCGATTTCGAGGCTCGCTCCGCTCGCACCTCAACCAGCGTCCGGGAAAGCGTGCCTGGAGCACTGACGGGTGTCGATGGGATGGGTGGTGTCGCGAGGCAGGCGCCCGTGACGGCGCGCTGGTTGAGGTGTGAAGGACGAAGTCCTGAGCCTCGAAACCCGGTGAGCCAAGAGGCAGCCTGCAGTCGACGCCGCCGGTCGGCTCACCGGGTTTCGAGGCTCGCTGCGCTCGCACCTCAACCAGCGTGGGGCAGGGCGTGCCTGTAGCCCTGACGGGCGGGTGCTGGTCAGGGCTGCAGGGTGTCGAGCGGGATGGTGCCGTGGTGGTCGCGTCCGAAGATGAGTCCGTTCGGACTTCGCCAGACGAAACTCGTGTCGTCGACCTTGTCGTAGCGCCATCGCGTGTGGGTCTTCGCCCGGTGATGTCGCCGGCACAGTGGGGCGATGTTGCAGTCGCAGGTGGTTCCGCCGCGGGCGGCGGGGTCGATGTGGTCGCAGTCCGCACGGCGAGCCCGGCGTTGGCACCAGGGGAACACGCACGTGTGTTGGAGCAAGGCCTGCCGTTCGCGGAGCCGGTCGGGTGTCTCGTAGGCGTCGACATGCACGTGATCGGCGAGGTCGATGACCGGCTTCACGATCACCTGCGTGTCGGGGTTCGCACACCAGGTCTTGACCTGCTCGGCGGAGACGAACGAGCGGGTCTCCTCTACCCGGGCGAGATCCAGATCGCTTCCTGACCCGGCGAGGGCGGCTTCGGAAAGGTGGACGTGCAGCAGGACCTGGCGCGGCTTCGTCGCAGGTCTGTCGGCGTACTCGTCGGCGTTCAGGTCGAGCGAGAGCTGGCGTCGGGCGAGGTCGCCGACGGCGATCGATCGGCGGACGTCGAGCGGCGCGTCCAGTCCGAGCGCGCCGAGATCGCGCGCACGCCGAGCGACGGCGTCCTCGAGGTCGAGGGCGTCGGCGAGGTCGAGGGTGCCGTGGACGTCGACGCAGCCGTCGAAGGAGACCTGGCGGGTCTCGATGTCGAAGTGCCGTCCCTCCTGGGCCGCGATCTGGCGGGCGACGGCTTCGTCAGGGTCGAACCGGACCCGGGCCTCCTCCACCGTCCGGTCGAGCTGCGCGATCGACACCTTGTGCGCCACCGCCGCGAGGTGGGCGTCGACGTAGGAGGCACCAGACATCGGGAGGTCGAGGGTGGTCTTGGCGATCCGCCGGGCCTTCCACACCGGCAGCTCCAACGACTGGACCCGGGCGTAGAGGCGCGGGAGGCGGTGGGCCAGCTCGACCGCCTCACCGAGGTACATCCGACCCGCATCGGTGGAGAGCCCAAGCGCCGCGGCGAACTCCAACACGCTGAACTCCGCGACCAGCGGGGCGCCTTCGCCGGCGATCGTCAGCGACTCCTCGGCGCCCGGGATCAGGGTCGCGGCGTCATCCAACGAGTTGGTCGAGTGCATGCCGGCCCACGCGACGGCGGCCGCCAATTGACGCGCGCTCGCCCGGGCTTCGGCCTGGCGCTCGGCGCCCACGTAGGCGAGCAACGCGGATGCGTTGTCGCAGTCGTGGAGTTCCCGAGTGGCCATACAAAGATGGTAGATGCGGGCACCGACAGTCCGGGGTCGTCGTCCACAGCCGCCGGGAGTGCCCGCTCGCCGCTGCTTCTTGGCTCACTGGGTTTCGAGGCTCAGGACTTCGTCCGTCGCACCTCAACCAGCGTCGGTGGGCGGCCGTCGTGCCCGGCGCTGCTTCTCGGGTCACCGGGTTTCGGGGCTCAGGACTTCGTCCGTCGCACCTCAACCGGCGTCGGGGGTGGCCGTCGTACTTGGCGCTGGTTCTCGGGTCACCGGGTTTCGGGGCTCAGGACTTCGTCCTTCGCACCTCAACCGGCGTCGGGGGGTGTCCGTCGTACCCGGCGCTGGTTCTCGGGTCACCGGGTTTCGAGGCCCAGGACTTCGTCCTTCGCACCTCAACCAGCGTTACGTTCGGCGGCCGTGGTGCCTGGCGCTGATTCTCGGGTGGCGGGGTTTCGAGGCTCGCCGGGGAGGCCGAGGACGCGGCGGGCGATGACGTTGAGCTGGATCTCGATGGTGCCGCCGCCGAAGAGTACGGCGGGCACGCCCAGGTGGTCGACGGCGTACGGCGTCGACGCGTCGTCGACGGCGCCGAGCGGTCCGAGCAGCCCGATCAGCGCGCGGGACCCGTCGCGTTGGGCGAGGGCGTTGAACACCTTCTGCACGCTGGCCGTGGCTCGCTGGTCCGCGCCGGCGAGGCGGGCGACGGTGCCGCGGAGGGCGAGCGCGGCGAGCGTCATCTCGCGCGAGACGCAGGTGCCGAGGACCCGGAGCGCCTCGTCGGGGTCGGCGGCGCACGTTCCGTCCGCGACGGCGCGGCGTACCTGGTCCGAGGACCCGTGCCCGAGGACCGCGCCCATGTTGAGCCGCTCGTTGGCCAGGGTCGTCGTGGCCAGCGTCCAGCCCTGACCGGGGCCGCCCACCAGGCAGTCGTCAGGCACGAAGACCTCGTCGAGGAAGACCTCGTTGAACTCCGACCGGCCCGTCGCCTGCCGGATCGGGCGTACGTCGACCCCTGCCGAGCGCATGTCGACGAGGAAGTACGAGATGCCGGCGTGCCGCGCCGTATCGACGTCGGTCCGCGCGAGGCAGACGCCCCAGTCGGCCTCGTGCGCGTAGGAGTTCCACACCTTCTGCCCGGAGAGGACCCAGCCTCCGTCGACCCGGCGCGCCCGGGTCGACAGTCCTGCGAGGTCGGAGCCCGCGCCGGGCTCGCTGAACAGCTGGCACCACACGATCTCGCCGCGCAGCGTCGCCGGGACGAAGCGCTCGCGCTGGGCGTCGTCGCCGTGCTCGAGGAGGGTGGGCAGCACCCACTCGCCGATCACCGTCGTGGGCTGCGGCAGGCCCCGCCGCTCGAACTCCTGCGCGATCACGGCCTGCTGCTCGGCCCCCGCACCACGCCCGTACGGCGCCGGGTAGTGCGGCGCCACGAGCCCGGCCGCGGCGAGGACGGCGCGGCGGCGACCACCACGCACCGGTCCCCAGCCGGTCAGGACGCCGTCGTCGTCGGGCTCCTGCAACGCCCGGTCCAGGACGACCCCGACCTCGGCGCGCAGGTCCGGGAGGGCGTCGTCGGCCACGAGCGCGAAGTCGCGCCGGTGATCGTTCGACAGTTCGCCGAGTCGCTTCGCCCAGCGGGACTCCGGCCCGACCAGCGCGGCGTCCTCGACGGCACGCCGCCAGTACAGGTGGGCGTCGTGCTCCCAGGTGAACCCGATCGCCCCGAGCAGGCTCACGCACTCCACCGCGACGTCGACCGCCGCCGGCGCAGCCACGAGAGCGGCCTGGTGAGCCGCGAGCGCCTGCTGCTCGCGCGCGCCGCCGGCCGCACGTGCGGCGTCCCACGCGGCGGCCGTGGCGCACTCGGAGCGCACCAGCATCATCGCGAGCTTGTGCTGGACGGCCTGGAACGACCCGATCGGCCGGCCGAACTGGTGCCGGCCGCGGGCGTGCTCGACCGCGGTGCCCACCAGCCAGCGACAGACCCCACTCGCCTCGGCGGCGTACAGCGTCTGCGCGACGAGCTCACGCTCCACGGGCGGCGGCACCGGGAGGAGGTCGTCGGCTCCGACCACGTGGTCCTGGAGCCGGAGCACTCCGAGCGAGCGGGTCACGTCGGTGCCCGTCCGGACCACGATCTCGACGGATGGCGCCTCGTGCAGCCGGAACCACACCTCCCGACCGTCGGCCGTCCGAGCCGCCACCAGCACGACCTCGGCGCCCGGCAGTCCCGAGACCGGATGACTGATCCCGGAGACCCGCCAGCCCGCGCCGTCGGCGACGGCCACCAGCGCGTGTCCCCCGACGACCGCTCCCGTGGCGCCGTCGGCGAACTCCCGCAATGCCTGCTCGCGCGCGCCGGCGGGAGGGGCGACAGCCACCGTCGCGCTCGCGATCACCGTCGACAGGAACGGACCGGGGAACAGGGCGTGGGCGAGCTCCTCGGTGACGACCGCCAGCTCGGTGAGGCCCGCGCCCCCGCCGTGCGGCTCGGGCAGATGGACCGCATGCAGCTCCTGGGCGACCAACCGCTCCCACGAGTCGGTACGCCGCCCCGCCGTGAGCTCGGCGAGGGAGTCGCGCGTCGCCGCGATGTCGGCGGCCCGGCTCGCGAAGCCGCGCACGGCGTCCGCCAGGTCGCGCTGGTCCTGCGTGGTCGCGAGGCTCACAGGCGCTCCAGAACGAGACAGGTGGTGGATGCCGACGCGCAGATGGCCACCATGGCCAAGGTCCCGTCACGGCGGACGAGCTCACCGAGCGCCGTCGCGACGAGCCGGATGCCGGTGGCCCCGGCGGGATGCCCGAGCGCGATCGCGCCGCCCTGCGGGTTGAGGCGGTCCTCGTCGACGCCGTGGACGCGGGCGAACGACATCGGCACCGAGGCGAACGCCTCGTTGACCTCCACGACGTCCAGATCGCCGATCTTCATGCCCAACCGGTCGAGCAGGATCTGCCCACCCCGCACCGGCCCGTCGAGCATCAGCTCCAGGTCGCCCCCGATCACGCACTGGGCGAGGATCCGCGCCCGCGGTGTCAGCCCCCATGCCTGTGCGGCCGCCGCGGAGGCGAGCACGGCAGCGCTGGCACCGTCGCTGATCTGGGAGGAGGTCCCGGCCGTGTGCAGCCCGCCGTCCTTCACCGGGCGGAGCCCGGCGAGCGCCTCGAGGCTGGTCTCGCGCAGCCCCTGGTCGCGGCGTACGACGTCCGTCGTACCGTCGGCGCGCGTGACCTCGACCGGCAGGATCTGGTCGTCGAAACGCCCCGCGTCCCAGGCCGCCCGGGCGCGCTGCTGGGAGCGCAGCCCGAAGGCATCGAGGTCGGACCGGCTGAAGCCGCGACGGAGCGCGATCCGGTCGGCGGCGGTGTACTGGTCGGGCGTGTCCAGCGCCCAGTCCGCGGGCCGCGGCGTACCGAGCCCGGTGCCGGACTTCGGGGTGAGCGGCACCCGGGACATCAGCTCCACCCCGCAGGCGACCCCGAGGTCGACAGCGCCCATGGCGATCTGACCCGCGAGCAGCAGCGTCGCCTGGGCCGCCGTCCCGCACTGGGCGTCGATGGTCGTCGCCCCGGTCCCGGCGGGCAGCCCCGCGTGCAGCCAGGCGGTCCGGGTGACGTGCCCGTACTGCTCCCCCACGGGCGTCACGCAGCCGCCGATGACCTGGTCGACCGAGTCTGCGTCGATGCCGAGGCGCTCGATGACGCCGGTCTGCGCGCGTCCGAGCAGCTCGGCGGCATGGACGGGCGCGAGCCAGCCCTCCCGTCTGCCGAACGGGGTGCGCGCGGCATCGAGGATGACGGGCGTGGTCGCCAGGGTCATGCGAGCTCCTCGGTGGAGGTGGATGCGGGACGGCCGTCGAGCGCGCGGACCGGGACCTGCCACTGCTCGAGGAGGTCGAGGCTGACGGTGACGTTGCCGGTGACGTCGGCCGGGCAGCGGCACAGGATGAGCGCGCCCTCGACCATCTCCTCGATCGACTCCATGATCGAGGTGTCGACCTGGTCGCCGACCAGGACGTCGGCCCCCTCGGTGAGGACGCCGAAGCGTGGCTCGACGGTGTTCACCCGTACGCCGGTGCCGTACAGCTCGGTGCCGAGACCGTTCGTGAGCCGGTTCAGCGCAGCCTTCGAGCTCCCGTAGACCGCCATCGCGGTGCCGGGTGGCACGAGTGCGAACGGCGGACCGGTACGGATCTTGGCCGTCGCGCTCGACAGGTTGACGATCCAGCCCTCGCGCCGCTCGACCATGCCGGGGAGCACCGCCTGGGCGAGGTCCAGCGGCGCGTGCACGTTCGCCTCGAAGACCAGCCGGCGCCGATGCAGGGGGAAGTCGGCCAGCGGCTGGTAGATCGCCGCCGCCGCGTTGTTCACCAGGATGTCGATCGGACCACCGAGCAGGCGCTCGGCCTCCGGCACCAGCTCCTGGCGCGCGTCCGCGTCGGTCAGGTCCGCCGCCACCGTCGCGACCCGGCCGCCGTACGACGACAGCCGCCGCGCGACGGACTCCAGCGAGCCCGGGAGCCGCGAGTCGTCGTCGCTGCGCGTGCGGCCGGTCAGGACGACGTCGGCGCCCTCAGCGGCGAGCCGCTCGGCCAACGCCGCCCCGATGCCGCGGGTGGAGCCCGTGACCAGTGCCCGCCGGCCGCGCAGGGTGGAGGCCGGGGGAAGCCCACCCGGTTCCGTCGGAACGCCGGTCCTCATCGTGGCCTCCTGCAACTCGTCGGGCCTCGCACGCTAGGGAGCGGACCCGCCGCCGTCCGGCCGCAGTCCCGCTGGACGAAACATCAGGTCCCTCGACGTCGTCGCGAACACGCTCCGCGGATGCTCTTGCCAGCACGCGCGAGGCTCCGTAAGTTAATGGTGAATCACATCACACGAGGATGTCGCGAGGGAGCCAGGACCGCCGCAGGAACGCGGTCCGCGCCGCCACCGAGGCGTCCGGTCTCTCGGAAAGCGGGCAGTCAGATGAGCACAGTCAGCAGGCGCAACGTGTTGTCCCTCGGAGCCGCCCTCGGGCTCACCGGGGCGCTGGCCCCGTCCGCCGCCTGGTCGTGGGCTCCCTCGGGGTCCATCGCGGGCACCGGCACGGGGATCGACCCCCAGTGGGTGTGGGACGACGAGATCGACCGGATCATGGCGGGCGTCATCGACGCGGGACAGGTCCCCGCGGTGAACGCGGCGTACGGCTCCTGGGTGAACAACGACGACGCCGTACCTGCCGGGCTGCCGCCGGAGCTGCGCGCCTACCTCCAGCGGACCACGCGGCTCCCGGACTGGGCGGACGTCGGCAAGCTCCGCCGGGCGGCCGACTACAACCGCCGCAAGGACACGTACTTCTTCGTGATCTACGGCATCGGCGGCGGGATCATGAGCACCGTCATCCCGCGTGAGGCGAAGTCCGTCTACTGGTCCAAGGGCGGCGCCGACATGCAGGACCGGGCGGCCAAGACGTTCACCTTCGGCTACGACATGGCCGAGCTCGGCGGCTACGAGCCGCGCGGACAGTTCCTGGTCACGGCCAACAAGACCCGCACGGTGCATGCCGCCGTACGCCACCTCCTCCCCCAGTCCCCGCACTGGCGCGCGGTCGCCGACGAGCGCATCCCGATCAGCAACCACGACATCCTGGTCACGTTCCACTCCACGGGCACGTTCGCCCACAAGAAGCTGAAGGAGTGGGGCGCTGCCGGCTCCGCCGCCGACCAGGAGGCGTTCCTGCATTCGTGGCAGGTCGCCCTGCACCTGCTCGGAGTGCACGACGAGTACATCCCCGCCACCTGGAACGACGCGCACGCCCAGTCCGCCCAGATCCTGACCCCGATCCTCAACCCCACCCTCGAGGGACGCGAGCTCGCCGAGGTGCTGCTCGGTCTCACCGCCCAGGTCGACCTCGGGGTCACCCGCGGCTTCCTCAACGAGTTCGTGCGCTACCAGCTGGGCGACCAGGTCGGCGACTGGCTCAACCTCCGACGCGACTACGCCGCCAAGGCCCTCATCCGCACGGCCTGGCCGGCGTACGTCGGGTTCCGCGAGGGGACGGTGCGGATCATGCCGGTGACCTACTACATGTTCGACCAGTTCATCCGCGCCCTGGCCATGGCGTTCCTCAACAAGGGCCAGGACGGCAAGACGACGCCGATCACGGTCCCCGACACGAACCGGCCCTGACGCTGGTCGAGGTGCCGTACGCCGGTCTCGAGGCCGCCGTACGACTCACCGGGTTTCGAGGCTCAGGACTTCGTCCTTCACACCTCAACCAGCGACGCTGGCTGAGGTGCGAGGCGCGCCAGCGCCGAGCCTCGAAACCCGTCTTGCCGAGAAGCGGCGCCGAGCGAGGCCGCCGTACGACTCACCGGGCTTCGAGGCTCAGGACTTCGTCCTTCACACCTCAACCAGCGACGCTGGCTGAGGTGCGAGGCGCGCCAGCGCCGAGCCTCGAAACCCGTCTTGCCGAGAAGCGGCGCCGAGCGAGGCCGCCGTACGGCTTGCGGGGTTTCGAGGCTCAGGACTTCGTCCGTCGCACCTCAACCGGCGTGGGGGTGCCGAGGGCGCCGAGGAGGAGGGCGGTGACGGCGTCGCGGTTGGTGTCGGTGTCCTGCCAGCGCAGGAGGCGGCCGGCCTCGACGACCGCGCCGAAGCCGGCGTGGACGAGGGTGCGGACCTGGCGGGCGTCGAGCTGGGGGCGAGCGGCGGCGAGGCGCTCCTCCCAGCGGGACATGTGGGTGTGCTGGGCCTCGATGACCGGTGCGCGCAGCGCGGGCGGCAGGCCGACGATCTCCGCCTCGGCGACGCTGATCAGCGCGGTGTTCTCGAAACGGTAGGCGACGTACGCCGCCGCGAGTGCCGACAGCTCGTCGGCCGGGTCGTGCACCTCGTTCAGGGCCTGGGTCACGGCCTGCTCCAGCGTGGCCGCCGTCCGCAGGCAGGCCGCGGCCAGGATGTCGGCCTTCGCCGGGTAGTGCCGGTAGATCCCGGACGGACCGAGACCGACGGCGCCGGCGATCTGCTCCATGCTCACGTGGTGGTAGCCGTGCCGGGCGAAGAGCGGGATGGCCGCCCACAGGATCTGTGCCCGCCGGCCGACGGGCTCCGCCTGGGCCGGCAGGCGTACGCCGGAGGCGGTGGGCGCGGCGGCGCCCGGGTCCACCGCGGCCACGCCGAGCGCGGACTCCACCAGGGTGGTCACCGCACGCTGGCGGGCGATCGGCGTGTGGTGCAGGGTGATCGACCCGATCGCGCCGAGCGCCGCCGCCGCGCGCAGCCGTACGTCGCTGCCGCCCAGGTCGCGCTCGAGGGCGACGGCCGTCGAGTCGACCACGGAGGCGAACTTGGCCCGCAGGTCGCGTCGCTCACCGGCCTCCAGGAACCGGGCCTCCCAGCGGTAGACCCCGCCCGAGGCCCGGTGCTCGAACGTCACCTGGGCCAGCGCGCGCAGCAGGTCCGAGAGCGTGGCCGAGCCGGGCAGGTCGTCCAGGACGTCACGCAGCCGGTCCACCATCAGGTTGGTGCACTCGGCGAACAACGCGTACTTGTTCGGGAAGTGCCGGTAGAGAGCCGTCGCGGTGATGCCGACCTTCGCGGCCATCTCCTCCATCGAGGCGCCGTGGTAGCCGCGCTCGCTGAAGATCGGTCCGGCCGCGTCCAGGATCAGCTGGCGGCGGTTGCCCGGGCGCCGGCGTACCGGACTCTCCTCGACCGTCATCCCCGCCTCCGTCCGCCCCGGCGACCTGCGGGCCTTGCTGTGCAGGTCCAGTCAATCACGCTGGACGTAGGCCGCCGCGTCAGGCGATGCCGCAGACCAGCCCCTCGGTCAGGTCGTGCCAGATCAGGTCCACGTCGGCGAAGCCGGCCTCGCGGAGCGCCTCGAGGTGGAACTCGCGGCTCGGCGCCTGGTTCTCGGCGCGCTCCCCGAAGGTCGCGTCGTGGGCGGCGACCTCGGTCGCGAACTCCGGCACCGCCCGGACCCGGTCCCACCAGGTCTCCCAGTCCTGCGCACCCTCGGCGACGGCACGCTCCTCGCGCACCCGCCCGACCGCGCGGACGACGTCGGCGATGGTGTCCCAGGGGCGCTGCGCAGGGAGGTAGTCGCCGTTGAGGAAGACCCCGCCGGGGGTGAGCAGGCGGTGCACCTGGCCGTACAGGTCGCTGAGCTGACCTCCCGTCAGCCAGTGCAGCGCGGTCGTCGAGATCACCGCGTCGAACGTGTCGCGCGGGAGAAGCCGGGTCCAGGCCGGGTCGCGCAGGTCTCCGGTCAGCCAGGTCGGGGGGCGTACGGCGTCTGCCTGGTCGAGACGGCCGAGCTCGACGAGGAGCGGGTCGAGGTCGATCGCCACCACGTCGGCCTGCGGGTGGCGCTTCAGCACCCGCTTGGTGGCCGATCCGGGTCCGCAGGCCAGGTCCAGGACCCGCAACGGTCGCTGGTCACGCGCCACGTGGTCGATCACGTCGAGCATCAGCTCGAAGCGGGTCTCCCGGTGCGCGATGTAGACCTCCTGCTGGCGCTCCCAGGAGGCGACGAGCTCGCGGGCGAGCGTCGTACGGCTGCGCGGGTCGGCCGTGGCGGGCCGGGTGCTGCTGCTCATGGCGGGGGCTGCTCCGTTCGATGACGCGCCGGCGTCGGTTGTTGCGACTAGTTCGCAACAAGAACCCTAGGAGGCGCCCGGGACAGGTCGGCACCCGGGCCGGTGGGTTCGGCGTCGTCGGGTACCGGGGCAGCCGACGAGAGGAGATCGCCATGCCGAGCAAGTCCGCGAACGTCAAGAACGAGAAGCAGTACGAGGCCCTCAAGGACAAGGGCATGTCCAAGGAGCGCGCCGCGAAGATCGCCAACACCGAGGACGCGTCGAAGCACGGCGGGCAGCAGAGCGGCAAGGGCGGCGACAGCTCCCAGGGCGGCACGACCGCGCAGAAGAAGGAGGCCGGCCGCAAGGGCGGCCAGGCCACCGCCAAGAAGAAGAAGGGCTGAGGCGGGGTGGGCGCGCTGAGCGCCGTCGTCCTCGCCTGCACCCTCAAACCCTCCCCCGCCCCGTCGAGTTCGGTGCTCCTGGGCGAGCAGGTGCTGGACGCCCTCGGGTCGTTCGGTGTCGGCGGCGAGCTGGTCCGCGTGGTCGACCACGACGTCCGCTTCGGCGTCACCACCGACGAGGGCGACGGCGATGCCTGGCCGCAGCTCCGGGCTTAGATCCTGGCTGCCGACATCGTCGTCCTGGCCACCCCGATCTGGCTGGGCCAGCCGGCCTCGGTGTGCAAGATGGTGCTCGAGCGCCTGGACGCGGAACTCGGCGAGACCGACGACGAGGGGCGGATGCTCACCTTCGGCACGGTCGCCGGGGTCGCGGTCGTCGGCAACGAGGACGGCGCGCACCACGTCATCGCGGAGTGCCTGCAGGCGCTCAACGACACGGGCTTCACCATCCCCGCGGCGGGGTCGACGTACTGGGTGGGCGAGGCGATGCAGGCCGTGGACTACGCGGACCTGGACGAGACCCCGGAGAAGACCGCCACCACGACGCGGACCCTGGCCGCCAACGCCACGCACCTGGCCCGGCTGTTGCAGGGCGACTCGTACCCGAGCGCCTGAATCGCCGAGGAGCGGTCACGCGCCGTAGGATGGCCTGAGCTCAGGGTTTCACGCGTCTTGGAGGTGGGTTCGGCGCGTCGTTCCGACGCACCCGAAAGGCACCACCCCCGTGTCACCCCTCGCCTCCTACCGACGGCTCTTCGAGCTCGCCGGCCCGACGTACGTCGTCGTCGCCTTCCTCGCCCGGCTGCCCCTGGCCATGAGCCAGCTGGGTGCCCTGCTCCTCGTCTCCGACGCCACCGGCAGCTACGGGCTCGGCGGACTCTCGGCCGGCGCGCTCGCCGTCGCCAACGCCGTCGGCGCACCGTTCGCCGGTGCGCTCGCCGACCGGATCGGTCAGCGCCACGTCGTCCTCGTGCAGTCCCTGGCAGGCGCCGCTGCCCTGACGCTCCTCGTCGCCCTGGTCCACGCGGACGCCGCCGACGTCGCCGTCGTCGGGGCGGCCGCTCTCGCCGGTCTCGCCATGCCGCAGGTTGGCCCCCTCGCGCGCGTGCGCTGGCGACCGATCACAGCGCGGACGGGCGAGCACCAACGCCGCCTGGTCGACGTCGCGTTCTCCTACGAGGGCGCGGCCGACGAGGCGTCCTTCGCCCTCGGCCCTGCCCTGGTCGGCGCCGGCGTCGTCCTGGTGTCGCCGGGTGGCGCGCTGCTCCTGGCGGCCGCGATGCTCGCGGGGTTCGGTACGGCGTTCGCGCTGCACCGCACCGCCCGCTCGACCCGGCGCGACGGAATCGCGCTGCCGACCGGCCGGCTCGTGACCCCGGTGCTGCTCGTCCTGGTCGCTGCCCAGCTGCTGATCGGGACCCTGTTCGGCGCGACCCAGACGGGGACCACCGTGCTGGCGACCCAGGCCGGCATGCCCGGCGTCGCCGGCCTGGTGCACGCGACGCTCGGGGTCGGCAGCGCCGTCGCCGGGGTCGCCACCGCGTTCCTCCCGGAGCGGATCGGGCCGGAGCGACGGATGCTCGGCGCCTCCGCCGCCCTCCTCGTCCTGTCGCTGCCGCTGCTCGTCGTCGACGGGCTCCCCGCACTCGTCGTCACGGTCGCCCTGCTCGGCTGCGCGGTCGCACCCCTGATGATCGCGGTCTTCACCCTCGCCGAGCGCGTCGTCGTCCCGGCCCGGGTCGCGACGGCCATGACCGTGCTCGCCAGTGCCACCGGCCTCGGGTACGCCCTCGGGTCGAGCACCGCCGGCCGGCTCGCCGACGCGCACGGCCACACCGCGGCGTTCGCCGTCACCGTCACCGCGATGTGCCTCGAGGTCCTCCTCGTCCTCGGCGCCCAGCGGCGCCTGCGCGCCGCGCTCGCCGCCGCGCCCCAGCCGGCGCCCGAGCACGTCGCCGTGCCGACCCTCCCGTAGGCTGCGGCTCACGCCCGCTGCGCAGGAACCCGGTGAGACTCCGGGGCGGTTCCGCCACTGTGACGCGACCTCCGGGTCGCCAGCCAGACACTCGCGCGGGTGGAATCCGACCATTTGACGGGGCGAGAACCCCGGAGGAGGAACCCGGCCATGGCCGCGTCCACGCGCATCTGCCTGCTGTCCACGTCCGACACCGACCTGCTCTCCGCACGCGCGAGCGGCGCCGGCTACACCGTGGCCAACCCGGCCCGGACGTCCGATGCCGACCTGGTCGCCGCATCCGACGGGGCGGACCTGGTGCTGGTGCGGCTCCTCGGCTCCCCGCACGACCTGTGGCCCGGCCTCGCGGAGGTACGGCGCGCCGGCACGCCGGTCGTCGTACTCGGGGGTGAGCAGCAGCCCAGCGCCGAGCTGATGGAGCTCTCCACGGTGCCGATCGGAGTGGCCGCCGAGGCGCACCGCTACCTCGCCGAGGGCGGCCCGGCGAACCTGACCCAGCTGCACGCGTTCCTCTCCGACACCGTGCTGCTGACCGGCGAGGGCTTCGAGCCGCCGGCCGCGGTCCCCGCCTGGGGGTACGCCGAGCGGCCCGCCGGGCCGACGGACCTGCCGCGCGTCGGCCTCCTCTACTACCGGGCGCACGAGAGCAGCGGGAACACCGCGTTCGTGCACGCCCTCGCCGACGCCGTCGACGCGACGGGGCAGGCGGTCGGCGTCCCGGTCTTCGCCAGTTCGCTGCGCAGCGCCCCGGACGACCTGTTCGAGGCCCTGGGGACCTTCGACGCGCTCGTCGTCACGGTGCTCGCCGCCGGCGGCAGCGTGCCGGCGTCGGCCAGCGCCGGCGGGGACGACGAGGCCTGGGACGTCGAGCGGATCGCCGCCCTCGACGTACCGGTCCTGCAGGGGCTGTGCCTGACCAGCAGCCGCGCCGAGTGGGAGGCCAACGACGACGGCGTCACCCCGCTCGACTCCGCCAACCAGATCGCGATCCCGGAGTTCGACGGCCGCGTCATCACGGTGCCGTTCTCCTTCAAGGAGATCGACCCCGACGGTCTCCCCCGCTACGTCGCCGATCCCGAGCGCTGCGCCCGGGTGGCGGGCCTGGCGGTCAACCACGCCCGGCTCCGGCACGTGCCGAACGCCGAGAAGAAGGTCGCGCTGGTGCTCTCGGCGTACCCCACCAAGCACTCGCGGATCGGCAACGCCGTCGGGCTCGACACCCCGGTCTCGGCCGTCCGGCTGCTGCGCCGGCTCCGCGACGCCGGGTACGACCTCGGCGCGCCCGGCGCGGTGCCCGGGCTGGACCTGGACGACGACACCGCCGCCGGCGACGCGCTGATCCACGCGCTGATCGCCGCCGGCGGGCAGGATCAGGAGTGGCTGACCGCCGGTCAGCTCACCGACGCCCATGTCCGCATCACCGGCGAGCAGTACGCCCGCTGGACCGCCGACGTGCCCGCCGCGCTGCGCGAGCAGATGACCGAGGCGTGGGGGGCCGCACCCGGTGAGCTGTTCGTCAACGAGGCCGGCGAGATCGTGCTGGCGACGCTGGTCGCGGGCAACGTGGTGCTGCTGATCCAGCCGCCCCGGGGCTTCGGGGAGAATCCGGTGGCGATCTACCACGACCCCGATCTGGCCCCCACCCACCACTACCTGGCGGCGTACCGCTGGCTGGAGGCGGCCGTCCCGGACGGCGGCTTCGGCGCCCACGCCGTCGTGCACCTGGGCAAGCACGGCTCCCTCGAGTGGCTGCCCGGCAAGAACGCCGCCCTCTCCGCCGAGTGCGGCACCGACGCGGTCCTCGGCAACCTCCCGCTGCTCTACCCGTTCCTGGTCAACGACCCGGGCGAGGGCGCGCAGGCCAAGCGCCGCGCCCACGCCACGATCGTCGACCACCTGGTGCCGCCGATGGCGCGGGCGGAGAGCTACGGCGATATCGCGCGGCTGGAGCAGCTGCTCGACGAGTACGGCAACATCGCGGCGATGGACCCGGCGAAGCTGCCGGCGATCCGGGGCGAGATCTGGCAGCTGATGCAGGCCGCCCAACTGCACCGCGACCTCGGCCTGGACGAGCGGCCCGAGGACGACGACTTCGACGACTTCCTGCTGCACGTCGACGGCTGGCTGTGCGAGATCAAGGACGTGCAGATCCGCGACGGGCTGCACGTCCTCGGCCAGGCGCCCACCGGCGAGGCCCGGGTCAACCTGGTGCTCGCGATCCTGCGCGCGGCGCAGGTGTGGGGCGGGGTCGGGCACGCCGTACCCGGCCTGCGCGCCGCGCTGGGCCTGAGCGACGACGCCCCGACCGCGACCGTGGACACCGTCGAGGCAGAGGCCCGGGCGCTGGTCCTGGCGCTCGAGGAGGCGGGCTGGGACCCGACCGCGATCGACGGTCTGCACGACGACCCGACGGTGCGGCAGGTGCTCCGGTTCGCCGCCACCGAGGTGGTTCCCCGGCTCGCCGACACCACCGACGAGCTGGACCGGCTGCTGCACGCGCTCGAGGGCGGGTACGTCCCGGCCGGACCCTCGGGCTCGCCGCTGCGCGGCCTGGTGAACGTGCTGCCGACGGGTCGCAACTTCTACACCGTCGACCCGCGTGCGGTGCCCTCCCGGCTGGCCTGGCAGACCGGGCAGGCGATGGCCGAGTCGCTGGTCCAGCGCTACCTGGACGAGACCGGCGAGCACCCGACGTCGGTCGGCCTGTCGGTGTGGGGCACGAGCGCGATGCGCACGTCCGGCGACGACATCGCGGAGGTTCTCGCCCTGCTCGGCGTCCGGCCCGTCTGGGACGAGATGTCGCGCCGGGTTCGCGACCTGGAGGTGGTCGACCTCGCCGAGCTGGGCCGACCCCGGATCGACGTGACGGTGCGGATCAGCGGGTTCTTCCGCGACGCGTTCCCGCACGTGGTCGCCATGCTCGACGACGCCGTCCAGCTGGTCGCCGGTCTGGACGAGCCCGACGAGCTCAACTACGTGCGGTCGCACGCCCGCGCCGACCTCGCCGAGCACGGTGACGAGCGCCGGGCCACCACCCGGATCTTCGGCTCCAAGCCGGGCTCGTACGGCGCCGGCATCCTGCAGGTGGTCGAGTCCGGCACCTGGCGCGACGACCAGGACCTCGCCGAGGTCTACACCGCGTGGGGCGGGTTCGCCTACGGCCGCGGCCTCGACGGCGCTCCCGCCGCGGACGACATGCGGACGGCGTACCGGCGGATCAAGGTGGCGGCGAAGAACGTCGACAGCACCGAGCACGACATCGCCGACTCCGACGACTACTTCCAGTACCACGGCGGGATGGTGGCCACCGTGCGGGCGCTGACCGGCGCCGATCCGAAGGCGTACGTCGGCGACTCGACCAGCCCGGACCGGGTCCGGACCCGCACCCTGCAGGAGGAGACCAACCGGGTCTTCCGCGCCCGGGTCGTCAACCCGCGGTGGATCGCGGCCATGCAGCGGCACGGCTACAAGGGCGCCTTCGAGCTCGCCGCGACCGTCGACTACCTCTTCGGCTTCGACGCCACCGCCGGCGTGGTGCACGACTGGATGTACGAGCAGCTCGCCGGCTCCTACGTCCTCGACCCGACCAACCAGGACTTCCTGCGGACCTCCAACCCGTGGGCGCTGCGGAGCATCGTCGAGCGCCTGCACGAGGCGGCCGAGCGAGGCCTGTGGGCCGACCCCGACGCGGAGACCCTGGCCGCGCTGCAGAAGGTCTACCTCGAGGTCGAGGGCGACCTGGAGGAGGACGAGCCGCAGTGAGGCGGGTGCGGGTCGTCGGCGTCGGGATGGGGCCGCACCACCTCACCCGCGAGGCCTCGGAGGCCCTCGCCGGGGCCGACTTCGTGCTGGCGGCGCGCAAGGGTCCCGACGACGAGCTGCTCGGGGTGCGCCGCCGGATCTGCGCCGAGCACGACCTCGAGCTGGTCGAGGTGCCCGACCCGCCCCGTGACCGGGACGACCCCGCCGACTACCTCGGAGCGGTCCGCACCTGGCACCAGGCCCGGACGTCGGCGTACGCCGACGCGCTGGGCGCCCGGCGCGGCACGGCCGCGTTCCTGGTGTGGGGCGACCCCTCGCTCTACGACTCCACGCTCCGCGTCGTCGAGGGGCTCGCCGAGCGGATGCCGCTCGACTGGGACGTCGTGCCCGGGATCAGCGCGCCGCAGCTCCTCGCCGCCCGGCACCGGGTCGTCCTGCACGAGGTCGGCCGGCCGGTCCATCTGACGCCGGCCCGCCGGCTCCCCGACGCGCTGGCCGCGGGGCAGCGCAACGTGCTGGTGATGCTCGGCTCCGAGGACTCACTCACCGCCATCGGCGCGACGGCCGGGCTCGAGGACTGGCAGATCTGGTGGGGCGCCAACCTCGGCGCTGCCGGGGAGCGCCTGGTCGCGGGTGCGCTCGCCGACGTACTGCCCGACCTGGTCGACGCGCGGGCGGCCGCGCGGGCCGAGGCGGGCTGGGTAATGGACGCCTTCCTGCTGCGTGCCCCGGACGACGTCTCGTGAGCGGGTTGCTCGTCGCGGGGACCACCTCCGACGCCGGGAAGTCGATCGTCACGACCGGCCTGTGCCGCGCGTTCGCGCGCCGTGGCGTCTCGGTGGCGCCGTACAAGGCGCAGAACATGTCGAACAACTCGATGGTCTGCCACGGCGCGGACGGCAGCACCGCCGAGATCGGCCGGGCGCAGTGGATCCAGGCCCGCGCCGCCCGGGTCGAGCCGGAGCCCGCGATGAACCCGGTGCTGCTCAAGCCCGGCTCGGACCGGCGCAGCCACGTCGTGGTGATGGGGCGGCCGGCGGGCGAGGTCTCGGCCAGCGACTTCGTCGACGGTCGTCGGCACCTGGCCGCGGCCGCGCACGCGGCGTACGACGACCTGGCGAGCCGCTTCGACGTGGTCGTCGCCGAGGGCGCGGGGAGCCCGGCGGAGATCAACCTGCGCTCCAGCGACTACGTGAACCTGGGGCTCGCCCGGCATGCCGACCTCCCCGTCGTGGTCGTCGGCGACATCGACCGGGGCGGCCTGTTCGCCGCGATGTTCGGGACCCTCGCGCTCCTCGAGCCCGACGACCAGCGTCTGGTCGCGGGGTTCGTGGTCAACAAGTTCCGCGGCGACCTGGGCCTGCTCCGACCGGGCCTCGACGAGCTGACCGCGCGCACGGGGCGTGCGGTGCACGGCGTACTCCCCTGGCATCCCGACCTGTGGCTGGACTCCGAGGACGCCCTCGACCTCGAGGGGCGCCGCGGTCGCGGCGACGCCCGCGCGCGGGTCGCCGTGGTCCGGCTCCCCCGGGTCAGCAACTTCACCGATGTCGACGCGCTGGGGCTCGAACCCGATCTGGACGTCGTCTTCGTCAGCGACCCGCGCGACCTGGCCGACGCCGACCTGGTGGTGCTGCCCGGCACCCGCGCGACGATCGCGGACCTCGCCTGGCTGCGCGGGCGCGGACTCGATCGCGCGCTCACCGCCCACGTCGCCGCCGGGAAGCCGGTGCTCGGCCTGTGCGGCGGGTTCCAGATGCTCGGCGAACGCATCGAGGACCCCGACGGCGTGGAGGGGGCGGTCGGTGCCGGAGTCGAGGGGCTCGGCCTGCTGCCGGTGCACACCCGCTTCCAGCCGGAGAAGGTGCTCCGACTGCCCGAGGCGTTGGTCTGGGACGTCCCCGTGGCCGGGTACGAGATCCACCACGGCCGCGTCACCCGGCCGTCCGGCGCCGAGGAGTTCCTGGGCGGCGCGTACGACGGACAGGTGTACGGCACGCTCTGGCACGGCAGCCTGGAGTCCGACGCGTTCCGGGCGGCCTTCCTCGCGCGCACCCTGGGCCTGACCCCGTCGGGGGTCTCCTTCAGCGCTGCCCGCGAGCGGCGCCTGGACCTGCTGGCCGACCTGGTCGAGGAGCACCTCGACGTGCCCGCGCTGCTGGCGCTCGCGCGCGGCGGCGTTCCCGACGATCTGCCCTTGCTGCACACGCAGGTGCGTCCCGGATGAGGGTGCTGCTGCTCGGTGGGACCGCGGAGGCGCGTGAGCTCGCCGCTCTCCTCGTCGCCGATGGCGTCGACGTCGTCTCGTCGTTGGCGGGCCGGGTCGCGCGTCCCCGGCTGCCGGTCGGCCCGGTCCGGATCGGCGGCTTCGGCGGCGTCCCCGGCCTCCGCTCCGCGCTCGCGGAGTACGACGTGGTCGTCGACGCCACCCATCCGTTCGCGCGAGGCATGTCCGCGAACGCGGTCCGCGCCTGTGCTGCCGAGAACATGCCGTTGCTGCGGCTCGAGCGGCCCGGGTGGCCGCTCGACCCCGACTGGCACCGGGCGGCCGACCACGACGAGGCCGCACGCCTGGCCGCCGCGCTGGGCCGACGACCGTTCCTCACCGTCGGTCGCCAGGAGCTGGCCCGCTTCGTCCCGGCACTCGGCGACCGGGCAGTGCTGGCGCGCGTGGTCGACGCCCCGGACCTGGTGCTCCCGCCCGCCTGGGAGCTGGTCACCAGCCGGGGTCCGTACACGCACGAGGGCGACCTGGCGCTGATGGCCGGCCACCGGGCCGACGTACTCGTGACCAAGAACTCGGGCGGGACCTACACCTGGCCGAAGCTGACGGCCGCCGCCGAGCTGGGACTGCCGGTCGTGGTCGTCGACCGACCCGCCCCCGAGCCGGGGGTGGAGGTCGTCAGCGACGCGACGGCGGCGCGGGCCTGGGTGCAGGCCCGCGCCTGACCCGTCAGGCCGGCTGCGCGACCGGTACCGCCGCAGCGACCTGCGGGCTCGGTAGCGCGAGCGGGCGGAGCAGCGCGGTGAGCACGACCCCGAGGCTCACCCACATCGTCGCCAGCGTCAGCAGCGAGCCCACGCGGAACTCCCACAGCACGTCGGCCGGGAAGTCGCCCAGCTCGTTGACCGCGGGCAGCAGCGCAGCTGCGACGGCGACCACGACGACGTACCCGGCCCCAGCGGCGACGGTGGCCCAGTAGCCACCGATGCGTGCGGTGAGCACGCGGGCTGCCGCGACCGTGAGGACGACCGCGATCACCGAGACGAGGACGAAGGCGAAGTAGTAGCCGGTCCGCTCGCCGATGGTGTCGCCGCTGCCGACGGCAGGCGGGGCGGCGGGGTACTTCAGGAACGGCACCAGCGAGAAGGCCAGGAAGCCGAGCGCGGTCACCAGCGCCGTGGAGCCGACGACGGACAGCCGGCCGAGGCGGCCGGCGACGCCTGCCGCCGCCAGGGCGACGATCCCGCCGAGGGCGACGCCGACGGCGACGGTGGCGGTGGCGAGACCCCAGGTCTTCTGGGTGGTGCGGGAGATGCCGCCCTCCTCGTCGCCGTGGGAGTGCCCGCCGGCTTCCTGATGGGCGTGGTCGTGCTCGTGGTCGGGAGCCGTGGCGGGAGGTGCCGGCTCCGCGGAGCCGGCCTCCTCCAGGGCGATGGCGGCGTCCACCGGCGGCTCGCCGACGGCGTACGCGACGAAGAAGGTCAGGAGTCCGGCGACGAGGCCTGCGAGCAGGCCCCGCACCAGGAAGGTACGAGCGGTCATGGATGTGGTCCTCGGGTTCGAAGGGTCGTCACGGTGCCCCCGGGTCGCCCGGGGGTGTGGGAAGCGGCTCGGCTGGGGCCCTAGTGGCAGGGGTAGCCGAGCAGGTGACGCCCGTCGTGGACCCACTCGTGGATCGCGGTTCCGGCGGGGATCGAGACAGCGCCCTGGTCGGCGCTGACGAAGAAGATGACCAGCAGGCCTAGCAGACCGGCGAAGAGCGCCCAGGGGGCGAGCTCACGCAGGTCGACGGTCGGAAGGTCGACGGTGGGCAGGTCGGGTGCGCCGGCGTACGGCGCCGCAGCAGACTGCGACATGGAGGGTCCTCCTCAGGGTGATGCGCCCTGGTCGATGGGGATCTGACGAGCACCTGGGTCTGACTTCACCGCCCGAGGCGGTGTCACAGCAGCGCGACTGTGCCGGATTCCCACCGGCTTCCATGGTGCTCGCGCTCGGATCCTATGCCCTCCGCGCCCGCTGCGGGCGGGTGTCTCGTCGTACGACGGCGACGATCGCGCCGGCTACCGCCACCACGCCCACCCGCCGGGCGAGGGCCGTCGCGGCGGGGACGTGGTGGGGTCGCACCGGGACGCCGTCGCCGAGGACGGCGCGCTCCTCGACGCGGGTGCCGTAGCGGTTGGTGCCGCCGAGTCGTACGCCGAGGGCTCCGGCGAAGGCGGCCTCGACCACGCCGGCGTTCGGGCTGGGGTGGCGGCGGGCGTCGCGTCGCCAGGTCCGCCACGCCTGCCCGGCGGTCGACGGGGACGCGAGCAGGACCGCGAGCCCGCCGTACCGCGCACCGGGCAGCCCGAGCACGTCGTCCAGCCGGGCGGAGGCCCAGCCGAAGCGGAGGTAGCGGGGGATGCGGTGACCGACCATCGCGTCGAGCGTGTTGGCCGCGCGGTGTCCCACCAGGCCGGGGATCCCGGCGACCGCTCCCCACCACAGCGGCGTCGTGACGGCGTCCGAGGTGTTCTCCGCGACCGACTCGACCACGGCGCGCGCGACCTCGTCGGCCGAGAGTTCCGAGGTGTCGCGGCCGACCAGGTGGGTCAACCGCTGCCGGGCGCCCGGGAGGTCGTCCCGCTCCAGCAGGTCGTGGACGGCCAGGGCCTCGCGCTCCAGGCTGCGACCGCCGAGCACCGCCCAGGTCGCGACGGCGGTCGCGGCGGTGTGGGCCACCGGGTGCGCCCGGGTGACCCGCTCCGCGGCCACGCCGAGGCCCGCGCAGCCGCCCACCAGCGCCGCGCAGTACGCCGTGCCGCGCGCGCGCGAGTCGGCGTACGCCGCGCGCTCGACGCGGGTGGCGAGCATCCCGAACCCGGCGACCGGGTGACGGCGGACGGGGTCGCCCCAGCGCCGGTCGGCCCAGTATCCGAGCGCGAGTCCGAGCCCGCGGGAGAACCTCATCCGGCGCCGATCCGGTCGAGCGCCTCGAACAGCAGGGCCGCCGTCTCGGGCGGGCGAACCGCGATCCGGACCCAGTCGCCGTCGAGGCCCGGGAACGTGTCGGCCCGGCGTACGGCGACGCCCTCCGCGCGCAGCGCCTCGCGGGTGCCGGACCCGAGCCGGGCCAGCACGAACGACGTACGCGACGCGAGCACCTCGGTCCCGCGGTCCGCCAACCCCGCGACCATCGCCTGCCGCCATCGGGCGATCCGGGCGGCGCGGGCGACCGACTCGGCGGCGGCCTCGGGCGTCGTGCAGGCCAGCACCGCGTGCACCGTCGGGGTCGACACCGACCACGGCACCTGCTTGGCCGCGAGGCCGGCGATGCTGCGGTCGTTGCCGAGCAGGTAGCCGGCGCGGATGCCGGGGATCGACCAGTGCTTGGTGAGGCTCCGCACGACCAGCAGACCACGCCGACGGTCGCCGGCCAGCGACTCCGGCTCCCCGGCCACGGTGTCCATGAACGCCTCGTCGACCACCACGACCCGCTTGGGCCGACGGAGTCGCAGCAGGTCCTCCGCCGGGTGCAGCACGCCCGTCGGGTTGGTGGGGTTGCCCACCACGACGAGGTCGGCGTCCTCGGGGACGAGCGACGGGTCGAGGCGGTAGCCGTCGGCGGCCCGGCACTCCACCACCGTCACCTCGTGCCCGGCGCGCTCGAGCGCGGCGTGCGGCTCGGTGAACTGGGGGTGCACGACGACGGGTCGGCGCCACTGCTTGAGCCGGGCGACCAGCTCGAAGGCCTCGGCGGCGCCCGCGGTCACGAGGACCTCCTCCGGACGGCGACCGTGCCGTCGGGCCAGCGCCTCCCGTGCGGGGGTGGGATCGGGATAGCCGATGGCGGTCCGCACGCCCTCGACGAGCGCCTCCTCCAGCCAGTCCGGCCGGGGCTCCGGGTGGACGTTGACGGCGAAGTCCACCAGTCCGGCGCCCAGCTCCCGGTCGCCGTGGTGCAGCAGCGGCTGGGGCGCCGGCTCGTCCAGGACCCGCACGCGCGGCGCGGTCGGGACGGCGGGAGGGGGCGTGTCGACGGGCTCAGCCGCGGCCGCCGCGGCGGCAAACCGCTGGGCGAGCTGCGGGTGCCCGGTCCAGTGCAGATGGAGGTACGACGCGTGCAGGGTCGCCGACGCGACGCCGACCTGCTCCCCCTCGACCTCCCACGCCGGATCCCAGCCCCGCGGCGGCCGGGTGAGCGCGGTCCGGTGGAACTCGTGCGCGCGGACCCGCTCGCCGGTCCGGGTCAGCAGGCTGTCGCCGACCGACCGCGCGACCGGGTAGCGCAGCGTCAGCCGGGGGTGCATCGCCGCGGACGCGTCCACCACGCCGGTCATGGCGACACCGTCGAGCGACTCCAGGAGGTAGAGCAGACCGGCACACTCCGCGACCGTCGGCAGCCCGGCACCGACGGCCTCCCGGACCTGCCGCATCAGGGGCCGGTTGGCGGCCAGCCGGGCGGCGTACACCTCGGGGAACCCGCCGCCGAGGTAGAGGGCTCGCGTGCCGGCCGGGAGCTCGGGATCGCGCATCGGGTCGAACGGGACGACCCGACAACCGGCCGCGGCCAGCAGCTCGGCGGTCTCGGCGTAGCCGAAGGTGAAGGCCGGTCCCGCCGCGAGCGCGACCACCGGCGCCTCGTCGCCGGGGCGCACCACCGGCAGGACCTCACTGCCGGGGTCCCACGGCTCCGCCTGGAGGTCCGGGGCGGTCGCCGCGACCTCGAGGACGGCCGCCAGGTCGACGTGGCGGGCGACGTGCTCGCCGAGCCGGGCGACGAGTCCCGCGGCACCGTCCCGCTCACCCGCGGGCACCAGGCCGAGATGGCGCGACGGCGTGCTGAGGCCGTCGTCCGCGGGCACCACCCCGAGCACCGGGATCCGCACGGCGCGCTCGATCTCCGCGATGTTGCGGGCCGATCCGGCGCGGTTCAGCACCACGCCGACGACCTCGATCGTGGGGTCGTAGCCGGCCATCCCGGCGACCACCGCGCCGATCGAGCGCGAGCTGCGGGCGACGTCGACCACGAGGACGACCGGGGTGCGGGTCAGCCGGGCGACGTGGGCGGTCGAGGCGAAGCCGTCGGTGCCGAGGCGGCCGTCGTACAGGCCCATGACGCCCTCGACGACGGCGACGTCCGCGCCCCGCGCACCGTGCAGCAGGAGCGGCGCGACGCGCTCCTCCCCGACGAGGTGGGGGTCCAGGTTGCGGCCGGACCGGCCGGTGGCGACGGCGTGGTAGCCCGGATCGATGTAGTCGGGACCGACCTTGTGGCCGGAGACCGCGAGTCCGCGGTCGCGCAGGGCCGCCATCAGGCCCGTGGCGATCGTGGTCTTGCCCTGGCCGGTCGACGGCGCGGCCACGACGAGCCGCGGCAGCCTCACCACGGGCGGCCTACCACTCGATCCCCCGCTGGCCCTTCTGACCGGTGTCCATCGGGTGCTTCACCTTGGTCATGTCCGTGACCAGGTCGGCGACGTCCAGGAGCGCCGGCGCGGCGCGGCGCCCGGTCACCACGACGTGCTGGCGACCGGGCCGGTTGCTCAGCGTCTCGGCCACGTCGTCGGCGTCCACCCAGCCCCACGCGATCGGGTAGGTGAACTCGTCGAGGACGTAGAGGTCGTGGGTCTCCGCGGCCAGCCGGCGCTTGATCTCCTTCCACCCCTCGGCGGCCGCACGGGCGTGGTCCTCCTCGTCGCCCTGCTTCTTCGACCAGGACCAGCCCGAGCCCATCTTGTGCCACTCGACGGGACCGCCCTCGCCGGTCTGCTCGTGCAGCTCGCCGAGGCGCTCGAGGACGGTCTGCTCGCCGATGCGCCACTTGGCCGACTTCACGAACTGGAACACCCCGATGCTCCAGCCCTGGTTCCAGCTCCGCAGGGCGAGGCCGAAGGCGGCGGTGGACTTCCCTTTGCCGTCGCCGGTGTGGACCATCAGCAGCGGACGGTTGCGGCGCTGGCGGGTGGTGAGCCCGTCCTCGGGTACGGCGAGCGGCTGGCCCTGGGGCATCAGTGGACCTCCTGGAGCAGGGTGGGGACGGCGTACCGGGCGACCTCGCCGATGACCGTGACCGCGGGCGGGGCGATCCCGACCGCGGCGGAGGCGATGCCCGCCAGGTCGGCGACGCGGACCTCCTGGTCGGGATGTCCGCCGCGCGCGATGACGGCGGCCGGAGTGTCCGCGGACAGTCCGTGCCGGATCAGCTCGTCGGTGACGGCGCGCAGGTTGGCGACGCCCATGAGGACGACGAGGCTGGTGCCGGCGCGCGCGAGAGCGGCGTAGTCGAGCGTGCAGGTGGGGTGGCCGGGTGGGACGTGCCCGGAGATGACGCTGAAGCCGTGGACGACCCCTCGGTGGGTGACCGGGATGCCCGCCAGGGCCGGGACCGCGACGGCCGAGCTCACCCCGGGCAGCACCCGGGTCGGTACGCCGGCCTCGGCGCAGGCCAGGACCTCCTCCATGCCGCGGCCGAACACGAAGCCGTCCCCGCCCTTGAGCCGGACGACGCGCCGTCCGGCCCGGGCGTGCTCGACCAGCAGCGCGTTGATCCGCTCCTGGGAGGTGCTGGCGCCGCGGGGCAGCTTGGCGACGTCGACGACCTCGGCGTCGATCCGCGCCCAGGCCAGTGCACCCGCGGGTGCGAGGTGGTCGACGAGCAGGACGTCGGCCTGCTCGACGGCGGCGCGGCCGGCCACCGTCATCAGGCCGGGGTCGCCGGGACCGCCGCTGACGAGGGTCACGGTGCCGGGACACAGCGGGGCGAGCAGCGAGCTCACGCGACGTGTCCCGTGACGACGTCGACCAGTCCGTCGGCGCTGACCTGCGCCATCGGCACGTGCTCGGCACGCAGGTGCGCGGCGAGGGTCGCGGCGAGGCCGAGCCGCAGCGGCCCCTGCTCGCAGTCGACGACCACCCCCGGTACGCCGAGCGATCCGAGGCGTCCGGCCACGCGCTGGGAGCGGGCCACGGCGTCGGGGCCGGCGGTGGCCCGCCCGTCGGTGACCACGATCAGCAGTGGGCGGATCCGCGGGTCGCGCAGCCGCTCGCGCCGCACCAGGTCGTGGGCGGACTCCAGGCCCTCGGCCAGCGGGGTGCGCCCGCCGGTCGCGAGGTCGTCCAAGCGGGTCGCCGCGACCTCGACCGAGCCGGTCGGGGGCAGGACCACCTTGGCGCCGGCACCGCGGAAGGCGATCATCGCCACCCGGTCCCGGCGGCGGTACGCATCGGTCAGCAGGGAGAGGACCGCGGTCTTGACCTGGCCCATCCGCCGCCGAGCGGCCATCGACCCGGAGGCGTCGACGCAGAACAGCAGCAGGTTGGCCTCGCGGCCCTCGCGGACAGCGGTGCGCAGGTCGGCCGGGTCCAGCCGGAGCCGATCGCCCCGGAGGCCGGTGCCCCGGGCGGCGTGCCGCTCGGCGGCGGCCCGCAGCGTCTCGACGAGGTGCAGGGCGCCCCGGCCGGTGCCGCTGCCGATCCGGCGGCCGGTCGTCCCGAGCGCCCGGCTGCGACGTCCAGGAGCGCCCTCCCCCAGCCCGTCCACGGCGAAGAGCCGCGGTCGGTACGCCGCGCCCGCGCGGGCCGGCTCGGCGCTGGGCGCGCCGGGGGCACCGGGCGGCGGCGCCGGTGTCTCGGTGTCGGAGTCGTCGGCGGCCTGGGGTGCCTCGTCCGAGGTCGGTCCCTGGGCGGGTTCCGTCGACTCGGGAGCGTCGTTCGGTGAGCCTGGCTCAGGCTGCCCGTCGGACGTGCCATCGGACGGCTCGGTGGGGTCCTGCGGCGGGTCGGTCGGCTCCGGCGGGTCCGGGAGCTCCTCGTCGCCGAGGATCCGGTCGAGCAGGTCCTCGTCGAGCCCGGGGGCGTCGAACGGGTTGCGCCGGCGCCGGTGCGGCAGGGCGAGCAGCGCGGCGACGCGGATGTCGGCGCGGGTGATCCGGTCGCGACCGACCCAGGCGGCGTGGGCGACCGCGGTCCGGGTGGTGACGATGTCGGCACGCAGGCCGTCGACCTCGAAGGCCGCGCAGACCTCGGCCACCTTGAGCAGGGCCGCGTCGCTCACCTCGACGTCGTCGATCCGGTCCCGGGCCGCGGCGATCCGCCGCGACAGGTCGGCCTGCTCGCCGGCGTACCCGGCGGCGAAGGACTCGGGATCGCGGTCGAACGCGAGCCTGCGCCGTACGACCTCCACGCGCAGGGCGGGGTCGCGGGGCGCGGCCACCTCGACCGTCAGGCCGAACCGGTCGAGCAGCTGCGGGCGCAGCTCGCCCTCCTCGGGGTTCATGGTGCCGATCAGCACGAAGCGCGCGGCGTGGCTGAGCGAGATGCCGTCGCGCTCGACGGTCACGCCGCCGGTGGCCGCCGCGTCGAGCAGCAGGTCGACCAGGTGGTCGTGCAGCAGGTTGACCTCGTCGACGTACAGGACGCCGCGGTGCGCGCGGGCGAGCAGACCGGGCTCGAACTCGACCGCGCCCGCGGTCAGCGCCTTCTCCAGGTGCAGCGAGCCGAGCAGCCGGTCCTCGGTCGCACCGACCGGCAGCTCGACGAGCCGGACGGGACGGCTGACGGTCGTCGCCGTCGTTGCGACAGTGCCGTCGGGCGAGGTCGCGGAGGGGTCGCGGGGATCGATCGAGTACCGATCGCCGTCGTACACCTCGATCCACGGGAGGACCTCGGCGAGACCGCGCACGGTGGTCGACTTGGCGGTGCCCTTCTCGCCGCGCACGAGGACGCCGCCGATCTGGGGGCTGATCGCCGTCAGCACCAGCGCGAGACCGAGGTGGTCGTCACCGGAGGCGACGACGGCAGAGAAGGGGTAGGTCGTTGGCACGTGAGGCTCCCGCTCGCAAGGCCGTTGGATGTGGCGACGCGAGGCCGGTCTTCGGACTTGGCCGGGTCACTCCTGGCGGAGTGCTCGGTTCACCGCAGCGGGCCTGTGCCGGAATCTCACCGGCTTCCCAGATTCTCCCCGTTGTCCTTCCCCACCGCCGGGCGATGGTTGGGCCGCAGGGGCACCTCACGTAGGCCAGGACGATAGCCTCCCGTCCCGTGCCCGTCCCGACAGACCCCCCTCCCGGCGTGTGGATGACCGTCGTCGGAGTCGGCGCCGACGGCCTCCTCGACGATGCTGCCCTCGCGCTGGTGCAGGATGCCGAGGTGCTGCTCGGCGGTCGCCGACATCTCGCGGCGGCCCCCGAGGCGGATGGGCAGGAGCGGTTGACCTGGCCCTCGCCGCTCGCCGACGGACTGCCCGCGCTGCTCGATCGGCTGCGCGGCCGTCGTACCGTCGCGCTGGCGTCCGGCGACCCGATGGTCTCCGGCATCGGCAGCACGCTGGTGCGGGAGCTCGGGGCGGACGCCGTACGGGTGCTGCCCGCGGTGTCCTCCGTCGCGCTCGCCCGGGCGCGGCTGGGCTGGCCGGCCGAGGAGTCCGCGGTCGTCACGCTCGTCGGGCGTCACGAGGAGCGCCTGCTGCGGGAGGTCGCGCCCGGCCGGCGACTGCTGCTGCTCACCTCCGGCCCGGGCACGCCGGCCGTCGTGGGCCGGCTGCTCACCGACGCCGGGTGCGGCGCCGCCGTACTCACCCTGCTGGCCGACCTCGGCTCCGGGCAGGAGTCCCGGATCCGCCGTACGGCGCTCGACTGGGTCGTCGACCCGCTCAACGAGGTGCCCGCCCTGCACGTGCTCGCCGTCGAGATCCCGTCCGACGTCGCCGGCTGGCGCTCCTCGTGGGTGGCGGGGCTGCCCGACGACGCCTTCGAGCACGACGGTCAGCTGACCCGGCGCGACCTGCGCGCCTCCGCCCTCGCGCGGCTCGCGCCCTCCCCAGGCCAGCACCTGTGGGACGTCGGTGCCGGTGCGGGCTCGATCGGCGTCGAGTGGATGCGCGCGCACCCCACCTGCCGCACCACCTCGGTCGAGTCGCACCCCGATCGCGCGGCCCGGATCGCCCGCAACGCCCGGCGACTCGGCGTACCCGACCTCACGGTCGTCGAGGGTCGCGCTCCCGACGCCCTGGCCGGCCTGGCTCCTCCGGACGCCGTCTTCATCGGTGGCGGGGCCACCCGGCCCGGCGTCCTCGACGCCTGCCTGAAGGCCCTGTCCCCCGGCGGCCGGCTGGTGGTGCACGGCGTGACCCTCGAGACCGAGGGCCTCCTGGCCGATGCCCACCGCACCCGCGGCGGCGAGCTGACCCGGATCGCCGTCGAGACCACCGCGCCGGTCGGCACGTTCACGGGCTGGACGCCGGCCCGCACCGTCACCCAGTGGTCCTGGACCCGCTGAGCAGCCCAGCGCCCGAACGTCGTTCGCACCTCGTCGTCCGCACCCGCAGAATGCCCGCGTGGAGTGCTACGTGGACGTGTCCGGCGATGTCCGCCTGTGGGTCGAGCAGTCCGGCCGCCGTGAGGGGTCGCCACTGCTGCTGGTGATGGGCGCCAACTCCTCCGGCGTCGCGTGGCCCGACGAGCTCGTGGCCCGGCTCGGTGAGCACCATCGCGTGGTCCGCTACGACCATCGGGACACCGGCCGGTCGACGTGGGCCTTCGACCAGCAGCCGTACGCCGTCGCCGACCTGGCGCGCGACGCCGTCGCCGTCCTCGACGGGCTCGGCATCGACCGCGCCCACGTCGTCGGCATGTCGATGGGCGGCACCCTCGCGCAGCTCCTCCTCCTCGACCATCCGGACCGACTGCTCTCGGCCACGATCCTCGCGACCGCCGTGCTCGAGGGCGCCGGCCCCGACGGCGCCCCGGCACCGTTCGGAGACATCGACCCCCGCCTGCTCGCCCTGTGGGAGCGACTCGCCGACCCGCGCAGCCGCGAGGAGGAGATCGCCTTCCGCGTCGAGCACTGGCGCCTGCTCAACGGCGACGAGGTGCCCTTCGACGCCGACGAGTTCCACCGGCTCGAGGAGCACGTCGTCGACCACACCGGGCGGCACGACAACCCCGCGGCGCACGCCCGCGCGGACCAGAGCGGCCTGGACCGGGGAGCGGAGCTGGCGTCGGTCGCCGTACCCACCCTCGTGGTCGAGGCGCCGGCCGACCCGATCAACCCGCCGCCGTCGGCCGCGCGGATCGCCGACGCCATCCCGGGCGCCGACCTGGTGACCATCCCCGGGATGGGGCACGCACTCGGCTCCCCGGTCGTCGTACCGCTCGCCGAGGCGATCCTCGAGCACACCCGGCGCGTCGACGTCACGGACGGAAGCGCGGACGCCACCGGTCGCTGAGCAGCACGCCGAGCGCGATCGCGAGAGCGACGGTCGGGACCTGGAGGCCGAAGTCGACCAGATCCGTGAGGCCGTCGACCGGGTCCTCTCCCAACACGGCGGTGACGCCGCGAACGCCCAGCCCGCCGACGGTCAGGACGAAGAAGCCCCCGAGCACGAGGACCAGCCGCGGCGGGCGATGGGGGTGCGCGTCGAGGAGGTTCGCGAAGGCCCCGAGGACGGCTCCCGCCACGAGCGTGCCGAGCACGGCGCCGGCGACCCGGGTCACGCCCTGCTGGAGCAGGAACGTGGCGATCACGCTCGGGACCAACCACCAGAACACCGTGGGCGGCGCGTTGAAGGCGAGGACCAGTCCGGCGGAGAAGACGACCCACCCGGCGAGGACCACCAGCAGGGGGAGGTCCGGCGCCGGCAGGGTTTCGGAGAGTGCGTCGACGTCGCCGGTCAGGTTCGCCCCCGCCACGATCCCGATCACGATCAGGCCGAGGACGAAGAGGCCGAGAGCGAGACGGATCGCGCCGGCCGTGAACCGCCCGCTGAGGAGCTCCCCCGCTGCCGCCGAGAGCGTGTCGCCCGGGACGGTGATGAAGAGCGCCGGCAGCACCATCAGCGTCACCCCGGTCGTGGACGCGAGGTCGGAGAGCAGCGTCAGGCCGAGGACCGTGACGACGAACGCGCCGAGGAACGGGACGATCCCCTCCAGCCGCGTGCCACCGGCCGCGACGACCAGCACGCCCATGAGCAGTCCGAGCATCGCCGCCGCCGCCACCTCGCCCCAGGACGCCACGACGCTGGGGGCGAAGCCGGCCGCGAAGAGCGCGACGCCGACGACCCGAGCCCACCACGGCCACGGAGCCGTGCGTCCGGCGATCGCGTCGAGCCGCCGGCACGCCTCGTCGGGAGGCGCACCGGCCTCGATGTCGACCAGGCTTCGCTTGAGGTCGGCCACCTGGTCGAGCCGGAAGATGCCCGGAGCGGCGCGGACGAGCGCCGTACGCGGCTGGTCGGTCCCCAGCTCCTGGACCAGGATCTGCTCCGGCAGGACCACCAGCCCGACCTCCAGCCCGTACGACGCACCCGCGCGCCGTACGTAGTCCTCCAGCAGCCCGACACCCTCCGCGCTCGACTCCAGCGCCAGCCGCGCCACCCGGACCACCACGTCGAAGCCGTCCACGAGCGCGATGCTCGGTCATCCCGGACCCCGCCACCTCACCCGAATCGGGTCGGGGCACCTCGACCTGTGAGGGCTGGCACTCCGCTACCCGCCGGCACATCGCCGAGTCGGCAGAAGTTGCGCCTCGAGTCGGCACAAGTTGTCGCCTTCACCAAGCACTCTCCGAGGCGGCCCTCCCTGTGAGACCCGTTTCGGGAGCGCTGGTCGCTTTGGCGCTGATGTCGGTCCTCGGCGTCGGCTCCGCGGGAGCGCTCGTCGTCCCTGACGTCCGCCCGCTCGAGCGCCCATGACCGCTGGATGGTCCACAGGCGTTGACCACACAACAGACGACGAGCACGGCGACCGAGACGGGAAGGTACGACTTCACGCGCGGCCTTGCTCGTGGGACGCCACAACGCGCGGTTTCGTTGCTCGGCTCACCTCTCACGTGCCGGACCTGGTCGCCCAATCACTCGAAGTCCCGGCGAACCTAGGGTGGCGCAACCTACCCTGAGCCCACATCCCGCCGACGAAGGGTCACCGTGGAACTGGCTCGCACGCTGCTCGGTGCCTACGTCGCACTCGCGCTCGGGATCGCTGTCGTCTTCGTCGCGGGACGGATCACCGGGCTCGGGCTGGAGATCCGGACCGCTGCACTGCTCTTCGGGGCGGGCGCGATCGGCGCGACCTACGGCAACGTCCGCCGGCACCGCGCCGCGAAGGTCGACTGACCCGCTCGCCGCGCCCTCGCGCGCACCGAACACTCAGCCGCGCAGAGCGCGACGGCCGATGGGTCGTGTGCCCGAAGACGCGCGCCGGCGCGGCCGGCCGCACACAACCTGAGGAAAGGCGACCGCGCATCCCTGCTCTCGACCCGCCAGGACCAGAAACGCGCCTCTTGCTTGAATGCGCCCATGGACCGAGACGCCGACGCCCCATCTGCGGACAACCTCCACGTGACCGTGGACGGCTTCGACTTCGCCATCACCTATGACGCTTCGCAGCCGGGCACCTACCACTACACCCGCCTCCCAGGCGGGTGTAGTGGTTGTAGTGGTCCTGCGGTCGGCTACGGGTTCTCGGGCGGCCGCTCCGACGGCCAGAGGTTGCCTCGCGCCGCACACGTCGACTCCATCCGCGACTTCCTCGCGATGGTCGATCCCGTGAGCGGCTACATCGAGGACACCAACGAGGAGGACGATTCCGGCGAGTAGTCACCGAACGGTCTCGATGTCGCGTCCGGGACCAGCCGTCGCTACGCACCGGAGCGGCCCAGGAGTTCGACGAGGAGGTTCGCGTACCCCAGGGTGTCGTCGATCGCCCGGTGCGAGTGCGCGATCTCGCCGAACCACGCGCTCGGCAATGTGTCGGGCTGCACGTCCGCGACCGGCATCCCGCTGATGGCTGCGGCATAGCTCTTGATGCACAGGCCGCCGCCGGCGAACACCGTGTCCTGCTCGTGGTGACCCTGCCGGACGCCGTACCGGGTGAACCGGCGCAGGTAGTAGTCGATCCACAACCCGTCCAGTGACATCGGGAAGGCGGCGAACGTCCGCGGCCAGGGCAGAGTCCGCAGCCAATCGACGTACCTCACCATCACGTCGACGACCGGCTCCGGGTCTGTGGTGGCCGCCTCCCAGGCACCGGGCTGCGTCCCGAACCATGCCAGGGTCTTTTCGTCGGGCGCCGTCCCGGGCAGCGGCTCCAGCACCGCCTCGAAGCGTCCGTGCTCGGTCCCGTCGCGCGAGACCGCGACCGAGGCGAACGATCGCATCGAGTTCACCCCGGGCCACGGTCCGTCGAGCTCGACGTCGGTGACGACGTAGATCCACTCATCCGTCGGCTTCTCTCCCACGCGCGACATCGTGCCGGGTCGGCAGCGGCTTCTGCCGACTCGGCGCGCAAGTTCTGCCGACTCGGCGCGCAAGTTCTGCCGACTCGGCGCGCAAGTTCTGCCGACTCGGCGGGGTGACGGGGTGGGTCAGGCCTCGGGCGGGGTGGCGCGGGCGAAGGCCTCCCAGGAGGACAGGATGGGGCCGGAGACGTCCCAGTCGGCCGGGGGCTCGAAGTACTGCGGGTGGTGCTTCTCGGTGTACGCCCGGATCTTCGGAGGTACGTCGTCGAGGCCGCGGATCGTCTTGCGGCTGTGCAGCCGGCCGGTCATCACGCCGCCCTCGAGTCCCGAGCCGCCCATCCGCATCCACGGCCAGAACGGCGAGACGCGGGAGAAGCCGGCGCGGAAGTGGGCGGAGGCGAGGTCGCGGTCCTCGAGCTCGCGCTTCGAGGTGTAGATGACGAAGTGCTCCGAGGGGTTGATCGTCGCGCCGGTCGAGGCCTTCGGCCAGCCGGTCGGGGTGACCGGGTTGGGGTACTCGTGCGCGTAGTCCCACTCGAGCAGCACCTCGTCGCCGTAGACCGCCCACGGCAGGATGAACGGCAGCGAGCCGTCCTCGGTGGCGTCGACGTTCTCGTTCATCGCGACGCCGTGCTCCTCGGCGTCGCCGACGTACAGCCTCGGCATCTCGAGGGTGAGTTCGCCGCCGATCTTGTCGTTGAGGAAGGGGAAGACCTCCACGGTCTCCGCGGTGAACGGGTTGTCCCAGGTCTCGATGACGTCGCCGGTGCGCAGGTCGTAGAAGAACCCCGTCTCCTTGCCGCGCATCTGGAGGCGCTCGGCGGGACCGTCGCCGACGAAGCGGACCTTGGTGATGCCGGTGCCGGCGTACCCGAACAGCGGCTGCAGCCGCGAGGTCCCGACGGAGGCGTACATCGCGCCGTGGAACGTCGAGACCAGGGGGTCCTCGCCGAACGTCCCCCACGTCTTCCCGAAGGCGTAGAGGTTGTCGCGCGGCGACGCGGCGAGGTCCAGTGGAACGGAACGGGTCACGGAGGCTTCCTTCTCACCCGGGCGGCAGGTGGACGGAGGCTAGCAGCGGCGCTCAGTCGACGGAGACGGTTCGCGCGACTCCGTCGTACGACTCCTCGCGCACGACCAGCGGCCGCCGTCCGCGCCAGCCGAACCGCTCGAGATCGGGCACGGTCGGCAGCTCGGCGACCTCGCCGACGCACAGCCAGGCCACCGGCCGGACGTGCGCGGGGAAGCCGACCAGGTCGGCGAGGAACGCCTCGCGGTAGAAGCTCACCCACCCCACTCCGACGCCCTCGGCCGTCGCGACCAGCCAGAGGTTCTGGATCGCCAGGCAGACCGAGTACAGACCGGCATCGGCGATGGCATGCCGCCCGAGCACCTGCGCACCCGCGGTCGTCGAGTCGTAGCCGACCACGATGCCGAGGCCGGACTCGACGATCCCCTCGACCTTGATGCCGGAGAAGGTCGCGGCCCGCTCCCCGTCGAGCGAGGAGGCGAAGACCTCCGGCTCCGTGTGGACGTGCTCGCGGAAGACCCGACGCGTCGCGAGGTCGCGCACCGTCACGAACACCCACGGCTGGGACATCCCGACGCTGGGCGCCCGGTGCGCCGCGGCGAGCATCCGCTGCAGCGCCTCGTCGGACGGCGGTACGCCGGTGAACTCGGCCCGGGTGTCCCGCCGGAGGGCGAGCGCGTCGTACAGGTCCACGGTCAGCTCCGCCGCTCGCGGTCCGCGCTGTAGAGGTACGACTCCCCGCCGTCCCCGGCGAGCGCCGGCCCGACGAGGATCACCGCGGCCTGCCGCAGGCCGATCGCCTCGACCTCGTCGGCGATCCCTCCGACGGTGCCGCGCAGGACCTGCTCCCCCGGCTGGCTAGCGCGGTGTACGACGACCACCGGGCAGTCGTCTCCGAGGACCGGGGACAGCTCCGCCATCAGCTCGCGAGTCCGGGTGATCGCGAGGTGGAGCACCAGGGTGGCGCCGGTGGCGGCGAAGTCCGCCAGCCGCTCGCCCTCGCCCATCGGCGTCGACCGGGCGCGGGTGCGCGTGAGCACCACCGACTGCGCGACCCGCGGGACGGTCAGCTCCCGGCCGACCAGGGCCGCCGCGGCGGCGTACGCCGGGACGCCGGGGGTGACCTCCCAGGGAACGCCGGCCGCGTCGAGGCGCCGGGTCTGCTCGTGCAGCGCGGAGTACAGCGACGGGTCGCCAGAGGTCAGCCGGACGACAGGCAGACCGGCGCGGACCGCGTCGACCAGATGCTCGGTGATCCGGTCCAGGTCGAGGTCCTGGGTGTCGACCAGCCGCGCGTCCGGCCCGCAGTGCGCCAGCACCTCGGGATCGAGGTAGGTGCCCGGGTAGAGCACGACCCGGGCCGCGGCGAGCAGCCGGGTGGCGCGCACGGTCAGCAGGTCGGCCGCTCCCGGACCGGCGCCCACGAAGTGCACGGTCACCGCACGTACCTCGGCGTCCAGACCCCGGCCGGTGACACCCGGGTCGAGGACGCGCCCACGATCAGCAGGCACTTCATGTCAATGCTCCCGGGGTCGAGCTCGCCCAGCGTGGTGACCGTCAGCGACTCCTCGGCTCGGCCCACGTCGCGGCCGACGACGACCACAGTGGCGGGGTCGCGGTGCTCGAGCAGTACGGCGCGCGTGGTCGCGATCTGCTCGGTGCGCGAGCGCGACGCGGGGTTGTAGACGGCCAGCACCAGGTCCGCTTCGGCCACGGCGCGCAGCCGCCGCTCGACCACGGCCCAGGGCTTGAGCCGGTCGGAGAGGCTGAGCACCGCGAAGTCGGCGCCGATCGGCGCCCCGGCGCGGGCGGCCACGGCCTGCACGGCACTGACGCCGGGCAGCACCCGCACCCGCACGTCGGCGTACGCCGGGTCCTCGGCGGCCTCGAACACCGCGGCCGCCATCCCGAAGACCCCCGCGTCCCCGCCGGAGACCACGGCGACCCGTTCCCCGCCGCGCGCGAGGTCGAGCGCGGCGCGCGCCCGGTCGACCTCCACGGTGTTGCCCGAGGCGTGCCGGGTCAGCCCCTCGCGCTGCGGGACCCGGGCGACGTACGGCGCGTAGCCGACCACGTGGTCGACCTCCGCGAGGGCGGACGCGACCTCCGGGGTCAACCAACCGTCCGGGCCCGGTCCGAGCCCGACGACCAGCAGCTCGGCGGGGCTCGCGTCCGCCGGAGGGGCGGCGGGCTCCGCGCCCCCGGCGTCCCGGGACCGCGCGCCGTTCAGGCTGTCCCCCGGCACCACGATGAGCGAGAAGTACGGCACGTCGCGCTCGTCCACCTCGGCCACGTGCCGCCAGTGCTCCTCCGGCATCGACGCGCGCTCGACGTACAGCGCGTGCTCCAGGCGGCCAGCAGCGGCGAGCGCCCGTCGTACGGCGGGGAAGGTCCGTCCGAGCTTCATGATCACGGCACCGTCGGTGTCGGCCAGCCGCCGGGCCAGCTCCGGCTCGGGCAGCGTCCCAGGCAGCACGGTCAGCACGTCGGTCTGGCGCACCAGCGGGCTGGCGGTCGTCGCCGCGGCCGCGAGGAACGCGGGGACGCCCGCCACGATCTCGGTGGAGTACGACGCCGAGAGCCGGTCGTGCATGTACATGTACGAGCCGTAGAACAGCGGGTCGCCCTCGGCCAGCAGCACGACGTCCCGGCCGGCGTCGAGGTGGGCGGCGAGCCGGGCGGCCGCCTCCTCGTAGAACTCGGCGAGCGCGCCGGTGTAGCCGCCGGGGTGGTCGGTGCTGCCGGTCGTGACGGGGTAGGTCAGCTCCTCCTCGACGACACCGGGCGGCAGCAGGCCGGCGGCGATCCGGCGGGCGTTGGACTGCTTGCCGGCGGCAGCGTGGTACGCGACCACGCCGGCCGCGCCGATCAGCCGGGCGGCCTTGAGCGTGATCAGCTCGGGATCGCCGGGGCCGACCCCGACGCCGAAGAACCGACCCGGTCCGCTGCTCATTCGACCTCCTGGGCGATCGCGTTGAGAGCCGACGACGTCATGGCGGACCCGCCGCGCCGGCCACGGACGGTGACGAACGGGATGTCGATGCCGTGGTCGCGCGCCAGGTCGGCCAGGGCCTGCTTCGACTCGGCCGCACCGATGAAGCCGACCGGGCAGCCGACGATCGCGGCGGGCCGGGGAGCACCGTCGATCAGCATCTCGAGCAGGTGGAACAGCGCGGTCGGGGCGTTGCCGATGGCGACCACCGCGCCCTCCAGCCGCGGCTCCCACAGGGAGACCGCGGCCGCCGTGCGCGTGGTCCCCCACTCCTCCGCCAGGCCGGGCACGCGCGGGTCCTCGAGCAGGCAGACGACGTCGTTGTCGGCGGGCAGCCGGCTCCGGGTCACGCCCCGGACCACCATGGTGGCGTCGCAGAGCATCGGCGCGCCGGCCTCCAGCGCGGCGCGGGCCGCCGGGACCAGGCGCGGGTCGACGACCAGGTCCTCGGCCAGGTCGACCTGCCCACTGCCGTGGATCATCCGTACGGCGAGCTGCTCGGCGCTCGCCGGCACCCCGGACAGGTCCGCCTCCCGGCGGATCGTCGCGAACGAGTCGTGGTAGATCGCGGGCCCGCGGTCGACGTACGGGTAGTGCCGGCGGGGGCGGCGCGGGCCGGTGTCCGGCGTGTTCATCGGTTCTCCTCGGGGATCAGGACGCCACGCCACGGCGTGACGACGAGCTCGGGGGCGGCGGCGCAGAGCCGCTCGACGGCGGACCGGTCGAGCCCGTCGCTCGGCACGGGCACGTGCCGGCCGCCGGGGACGGCGCCGTACGGCAGCGGTGGCGCCGGAGACGGCACCCGCGGGTCCGGGGACCGGGCGGGCACCAACGGGGACGGGAGCTCGCGCACGTGCCAGGCGGCCGACGGTCCGCCTCCGCGCGCGCGGAGGAAGGCGCGGGCCAGGACGACCAGCTCCTCGTGCGCACTCGACACCGGTACGACGTCCCCCCACCCGTCCCCGACCCGCAGCTGGCCGTGCGCGTCGTCGAGCGCGACGAGCCCGAGGTCGCAGGTCGCGCCGAGCAGGTCGCCGGTGCCGTCGTCGAGGACGAACAGGAACCGACCGGGGAGCCCGCCCAGCACGGGGTCGCCGCAGATCGCGGCGTCCAGGGCACGCAGCACCGGCCGCAGGTCGGCGGGCGCGGAGGCGAGTCCGGTCCGCGGCGAGGCCATCACGTTGCGGGCCAGGTCGTGGGTCCGGCTGGGCAGCAGCCCGGTGGCCTCCAGCTCGGCCAGGACGTCCGCGGGGAGGTCGGAGGCTCCCGGAAGTCCCCGCACCTGGAGGTTGCTGCGCGACGTCACGTGCACGTGGCCGTCGCCGTACCGCTCGGCGAAGCGCCCGAGGGCGTCGAGCGCCGTGGCCCCCACCCGGCCGCCGGGCAGACGCAGGCGCACCAGCAAGCCGTCGTCGGCGGGCCAGGGGCGCAGCGCACCAGGACAGCGATCTGGTCGGTACCGGTCCACCGGGGCGTTCACCTTGCTCGGAGTCGGGGTCCGTTCGCGAGACCCACCATGACCCGACGACGGGTGTCGTCAGGGCCAGCAGGTCTTCGGACTCGGATCACCCGGGAGAGGACGCCTTCCCAGGGCGTGTGCCCCAGTGGCTGCCGTTGCCGGCGTGTCCCACCCGTCCCCTCACCGCTGCGCGTCAGTTCCGGAGTCACACCGGATTCCCTGACTCCTGGCATCAGGAGCACGACTGGCTGCCAGGAGCGTACCGCCCGGTGATCGTGGCCCGACACGCAGTCGTCGGCACCCGGTCGCCGCGTCGTCACCCGACGCCGCTACGCTTACCTCGCTATTGCATATCGGTCGCAACAAGGAGCCCGGGTGCCGCACGCCATCACGCTGTCCGTCCCACCAGAGGTCGGGTCGGACCCCCTCGGGCGGGGACGTCGGCGGCGACGCAACACCGTGGTCGTGACGGCACTGGTCGTCGCCCTGCTGGTCTCCGCCGTCCTCGGCATCGGGATCGGCCCGATCGTGATCGCGCCGACCGAGGTGCTCGAGGTGCTGCGGGCCAGGCTGCTGTCCACGGTCCCCGACGGCGTCAACGCGACCTCGGAGGTCATCGTCTGGGACGTCCGCTTCCCCCGGGTCGTCATGGCGATCGCCGTCGGCGCCGGTCTCGCCGTGTGCGGCGCGGCGCTGCAGGCGATGGTGCGCAACATGCTCGCGGACCCCTACCTGCTCGGCATCAACTCCGGGGCGTCCAGCGGAGCCGCGGCCACGATCCTCTTCGGCGTGACGCTCGGCGTCGGCGAGCACGCCCTGTCGGTCAGCGCTTTCCTCGGCGCTCTGGCGGCCTCGCTGCTGGTCTTCGTCGTCGCCCGGGCGGCCGGGCGCATCACCTCGGTCCGACTGCTGCTCGCCGGGGTCGCCGTCGGCTACGCGCTCTCGGCACTCACCAGCTTCCTGATCTTCGCGTCGGGATCCGCCGAGGGCGCCCGCTCGGTGATGTTCTGGCTGCTCGGCTCGCTGGCGCTGGCCCAGTGGGGAGCGCCCCTCCTGGCGCTCACCCTCGTCGTCCTCGGTACGGCGATCGTGCTGGCCCTGTGGGGGCGCAAGCTGGACGCATTGGCGATCGGCGACGACACCGCGCTGGTGCTGGGCGTCTCGCCGACCCGCTTCCGGACGCAGCTGCTGATCCTGGTCTCGCTGTGCATCGGCTTCGTCGTCGCCGCCTCCGGCTCGATCGGGTTCGTCGGGCTGGTCGTCCCCCACCTGGCACGGCGCCTCGTGGGGGCGGCGCACGCGTGGTCGATCCCCACCGCCGCCCTGCTCGGCGCGATCTTCCTGCTCTGGGCCGACCTGCTCTCCCGGATGCTCCTCCAGCCGCGCGAGCTGCCCATCGGCATCGTCACCGCCATGGTCGGAGCCCCGTTCCTGCTCTACCTGATCCGCAGGCTGCACTCACCTGCCTGAGAAGCCCGTGCCGCCTGAAGTGCCCATCACCCCTCCACGAAGGAACCACGTGTCCGTCTCCCGCCCCATCGCCCTCGTCTCCGGCGTCGTCCTGATCGCCTCGCTCTCCGCCTGCGGCTCCGACTCCGAGTCCGGCGAGGAGAGCACCGCCGGGTCCACCGGGGGCGCCTTCCCCGTCACCGTCGAGAACTGCGGCACCGACGTCGTCTTCGACCAGGCGCCCGAGAAGGGCGTGCTGCTGAAGTCGGCCGCTGTCCCGTACCTGCACGAGCTCGGCGTCCTCGGCGACGTGGTGACGGCGCGCGCCGGCGCCTACGCCCGCGACTACTACGACGACGAGACCTGGGCGGAGCTGGAGTCGATCCCGACGCTCTCGGACGAGATCGACTCCTCCGGCCACCTGCAGATCTCGAAGGAGGTCGTGCTCGCCGAGCAGCCCGACATCGTCTTCGGCGAGGCGGACAATCTCAACCGCGAGACCCTCGGCGCCGCCGGCATCCCGCTGATGGAGGAGCCGGGCCTGTGTCCCGAGCCGCCGGCGGACCCGTCGTTCGACGACATCTACGAGCAGATGCGCACCTACGGCTCGATCTTCGACAAGGCCGAGGAGGCCGAGGCGGCCGTCGGCCGGCTGGAGACCCGCCTGGCCGAGGTCCTGGACCGGGTCGACCCGGACGAGCAGCGCACCGCCGCGGTCCTCTACCCCACGGTGGGCGGCGGTACGCCGTACGCGTACGGCACCTCGTCGATGGCGCAGCCGCAGCTGGAGGCCGCCGGCTTCACCAACGTCTTCGACGACACCAGCGAGCGCGTCTTCGAGGTGACCCTGGAGGAGCTCGTCGGGCGCGACCCCGACGTCCTGATCCTGCTGCACTCCGACGGCGACCCCGCGGACGTCGAGGCGGCCATCACCGAGATGAACGGCGCCGAGGCGCTGACGGCGGTGCAGGACGACGCGATCCTGACCCAGCTGTTCAACTTCTCCGAGCCGCCCTCGCCGCTGGCGATCGACGGCCTGGAGAACATCGTGGAGCACTTCCAGCGATGATCTCCGCCAGCGGGATCAGGTTCTCCTACGGCCAGCGCGAGGTCCTCGACGCGGTCGACCTCGACGCGCCGCACGGTCAGGTGCTGGGCCTCGTCGGACCGAACGGGTCGGGCAAGACCACGCTGCTGCGCACCCTGTACGCATCGCTGCGCCCCCGGACGGGCGCCGTGCTCATCGACGGCGAGCAGCTCGGCGGGCTCTCGGCCCGCGAGGTCGCCCGCCGGGTGGCGGTCGTCGTCCAGGAGACCTCGGGAGACCTGCCCCTGCTGGTGTCCGACATGGTGCTGCTGGGCCGTACGCCGCACCGCTCCGGGTTCGCCCGGCGCGGGGCCGACGACGAGCGCGTCGCCGCCGCGGCCCTGGCCCAGGTGGGGGCGCTGCACCTGGCCGACAAACCGTTCGACGGCCTCTCGGGCGGCGAGCGCCAGCGGGTGCTCATCGCCCGGGCGCTGGCCCAGGAGACCAGCCACCTGTTGCTCGACGAGCCGACCAACCACCTCGACGTGCGCTACCAGCACGAGGTCCTGGACCTGGCCCGCCAGCTCGCCGTCGACGGCGGGCACACCGTGATCGTCATCCTGCACGACCTCAACCTGGCCGCGTCCTACTGCGACCGGGTGCTGCTGCTGCACCACGGCTCGGTGGTGGCCAGCGGCACCCCCGACCACGTCCTCACCGCCGAGCACCTCGAGCCGGTCTACGAGGTGGCGGTCCGCCGCCTCGACCTCGACGACGGCTTCCAGCTCGCCTTCCGTCCCCGGCGCCTCGCCACGCACCGCACCTTCGAGAGGATCCACTGATGACCCAGACCTCCCCCGACGTCCAGTCGGCCATGAACGACTACTGGACCGAGCGCTCGGCGCCGTACGACGAGTACCAGCAGCGTCCGGAGCGCAAGGAGCTCGACCTCGCGGCCTGGCGGGAGGTCTTCACCGACGCGCTCGGCGGCGGCCCCCTCGACGTCCTCGACGTGGGCACCGGGTCGGGGTACGTCGCGTGCACCCTCGCCGGCCTGGGTCACCGCGTCACGGGGGTCGACCTGGCCGACGGGATGCTGGAGCGGGCACAGCTGCACGCCGACGCCATGACGAACGCCCCCACCTTCCTGCGTGGCGACGCGGTGGCCCCCGACTTCCCGCCCGCGTCCTTCGACGCCCTCGTCAACCGCTACGTGACCTGGACGCTGCGCGAGCCCGACACCGCGCTGGCGAACTGGTTCGAGCTGCTGCGCCCCGGCGGCACCCTCGCCGTCGTCGACGCCACCTGGTTCGCCCGGGGCCTGTACGACGGGGCCAGCGACCAGTTCCGGACGTCGTACGGCGAGGACGTGCGGCAGGCCATCCCGCTCGCGGAGTCGACCTCCATCGAGCCGTTCGTCGAGCGCATCCGCGCCGCCGGGTTCGTCGACGTCGAGGCGGTCGAGCTGACCCGCCTGCACGAGCTCGACGTCGAGTACGGCGTCGCCCCCAACCACGAGGTGCTCATGCAGTACCTCATCCGCGGCACCCGCCCCTGAGACCGACGCCTGTCACCTGCGCCGGGGTCGTCAGTCGCCCCAGCGCAGGTGGTAGGCCACCAGCGGCTGCATCGCGGTCAGCAGGTCGCGACCCCGGTCTCGGTGAGCCGGTACCTCACCGAGACCGGGGTCGTCGGGATCACCTCGCGCTCGACGACGTCGTGGGCCTCCAGCTCCCGCAGCCGAGCGGTGAGCAGGCGCGCGGACAGCCCGTCGACGGCGGCCTCGATCTCGCCGAACCGGGTGGCGCCGCGGCCGAGCGCGAGCATGATCGCGCCGGTCCAGCGGCGGCCGACGAACTCCAGGCCCGCGGTGGCCTCGCGGCAGGTGGCGTCGTCGATCAGGTCCTGCCCGGCGCGTGTGCTGCTCCTCGTGGTCACTTACCCAGAGTAACCCGGTTACGTGCAGTTGGACCGACCCCGTCGTACGACGGATGCTGGAGGCATGCCCGACTACGGCCACCCCCTCCGCTTCGGATCCTTCATCACCCCCGCGGCCGCCTCGCCCGGACGGCCGGTCGAGCTCGCGGTCCTCAGCGAAGAGCTCGGCTACGACCTCGCGACGTTCCAGGACCATCCCTACCAGGGCTCGTTCCTCGACACCTGGACGCTGATCTCGTACGCCGCCGCCCGCACCGAGCGCATCCACCTCGCCGGCAACGTGCTCAACCTGCCCCTGCGTCCGCCCGCCGTGCTCGCGAAGTCGGTCGCCAGCCTCGACCTACTCTCCGGCGGCCGCGTCGCGCTGGGGCTGGGTGCCGGAGGCTTCTGGGACGCGATCGAGGCGTACGGCGGCACCCGCCTCAACCCCGGCGAGTCGGTCGACGCCCTGGCCGAGGCGATCACGATCATCCGCGGGATCTGGGACACCGCCGACCGGTCGGTCCTCGCCGTCGACGGCGCCCACCACCGGGTCCGCGGCGCCAAGCGCGGCCCGGCGCCCGCGCACGACGTCCCGATCTGGCTCGGGGCGCTCAAGCCCCGCATGCAGCGCCTGATCGGCCGCGCGGCCGACGGCTGGCTGCCCTCGCTGCCCTACCTGCAGCCCGGCGACCTCCAGCGCGGCATGCAGGTCATCGACGAGGCGGCCCGCGGCGCCGGCCGCGACCCCGCGGAGGTCGTCCGGCTCCTCAACGTCACGCCCGACACCACCGCCGACGACCTGGTGCGCCTGGCCGTCGAGGACGGCGTCAGCACCTTCATCGTGATGGGCGACGACGAGGGCGGGCTGCGTCGCTTCGCCGCGATGACCGGCGAGGTGCGCGACCGGGTCGCCGAGGCGCGCGAGGGCTCCGGGGTGCGGGAGCGCGGCCGGGTCCGCGGCACCTCGGCGCTGGCGAAACGCCTCCCCGGCATCGGGTACGACGACCTGCCGCCCGAGCTCGCCGAGCGCGCGGTCGAGCCGGGCGACCCGGCGTACGCGCGCTACACGTCGAGCTACCTGCGCGGCGGTGCCCCCGGCCTCGTCCTCCGGCCGCGGAGCGTCGCCGAGGTGCGGGCCGCGGTCGCCGTGGCGCGCGAGCACCGCGAGCTTCCGCTCGGCATCCTCAGCGCCGGACACGGCATCTCCGGCCGGTCCCTCAACCGCGGCGGTCTCGTCATCGACGTCAGCGCCCTCGACGGCGTCGAGGTGCTCGACCCGGAGACCGGCCGCGTCCGGCTCGGCCCGGGCGCCCGGTGGGCGGACGTGGCGCGCACGCTGGCGCCGTACGGGCTCGCGGTCAGCAGCGGCGACTACGGCGGTGTGGGCGTCGGCGGGCTCGCGACGGCCGGCGGGATCGGCTGGTTCGCGCGCAGCCACGGCCTGACCATCGACCACCTGACCGCGGTCGAGATGGTGCTGGCCGACGGGCGGGCCGTACGCACCAGCGCCGACGAGGAGCCGGACCTGTTCTGGGGCATCCGCGGCGCCGGGGCCAACTTCGGCATCGCCACCTCCTTCGAGCTCACCGCCTCGCGCGTCGGCACGATCGCCTTCGCCCAGCTCGCCTTCGACGCCAGCGACACCGCGACCTTCCTCGAGCGGTGGGGCCGGGAGATCGAGTCCGCCGACCGCAGCGTCACCGGCCAGGTGATCCTCGGCGCGCGGCGGGGCGGGCAGCGGATCGCCCAGGCGATGCTGGTCGTCGACGCCGACGACCCCGACACCGTCGTCGCGCGCCTGCAGCCGATCGCGGAGATCGCGCCGCTGGTGCAGCAGCAGGTCGTGCTCACGACCTACGACCAGGTGATCGGCCTGTTCAGCAGCGACGAGCCGCAGCAGGGCCGCGGCGAGCCGCACACCCACTCCGGGCTGGCCGACCACCTCTCCCCCGCGCTCGCGGCCGAGGTCGCAGAGCTGCTCGACGCAGGGACGTCGTACTTCTTCTCGATCCGGGCGGTCGGCGGCGCCGTCGCCGACGTACCGAGCGGCGCCACGGCGTACGCCGGCCGCAGCGCGGCGTTCTCGCTCTCCGGCTTCGGCACCGGCCCGTCGTTCGACTCCGCCTGGGAGCGGCTCGTGCCCCACCTGTCCGGCAGCTACCTCAGCTTCGAGACCGGCACCGGCCCGCTCTGGCTCGAGCGCGCCTTCCCGCCGGCCCACCTCGCCCGGCTGCGCGACCTGAAGCGTCGCTACGACCCCACGGGCCTGTTCCGCGACAACTTCTTCATCGACCCGGCGACCGACGCCGTCGAGGGCCCGGCCGCCTGAGCAGCGGACTTCGTCAGGCGGTGGCGGGCATGCCGCCTCCGGCCCAGCCCCCGTCCACCGGCAGGACCACGCCGGTGACGTAGTCGGCCAGCGGCGAGACGAGGAAGCGGACCGCGTTGCCGATGTCGTGCGCGCGGCCGATCCGGCCGAGCGGCACGCGCTCGAGCGCCGCATCGGTCGATAGCCGGCCCGCCTCGACCATCCGCCGCTGCATCTCGGTCTCGATGGTGCCGGGGGCGACCGCGTTGACCCGGATGCCGGCCGGTCCCCACTCCATGGCCAACGAGCGGACGAGCCCCTCGACCCCGGCCTTCGAGGCGCAGTACGACGCCCGCGCCGCGAAGCCCTGGGCCGCGGCGATCGACGAGATCATGACCATGCTGCCGCCGGGAACGAGATGGGGCCGGGCGGCCTGCGCGCCGAGGAACACGCCGCGGAGGTTGACGCCCACGACCCGGTCCCAGTCGGCGACCGGGTAGTCGACGGTGTCGCCGGGCGCGGTCACACCGGCGTTGAAGACGACGGCACCCAGCCCGTCGCCGAGCTGAGCGGCACGCTCGCACGCCGCCCCGATGACGACCCCGTCGGTCACGTCGCCGACGACGGCGCGGTGGCCGGACCCGAGCCCGTCCATCGCCGCCTCGACCTCCGGGAGCAGGTCCACCCCGACGACCGCGTGTCCCGCAGCGGCGAGGCACTCCGCGATCCCGAGCCCGAGCCCGCGGGCGGCGCCGGTCACGACCACCCCGCGTGCCCCGGTCCCTCGGTCGATGGTCTGCGCGTCGGTGTGCTGCGCGATGGTCACCGGGCCTCCTCGAGAGCGACGTCCTCGGCCTGCGGTCGAGGTGCGGGGACGCTAGCACCGATCCGCAGTTCCTGACAATGATGCGCCTAGATGCTGGATGCCGGGAGCGCGACGACCCTCTCGACGAGGTTCCGCTTGTGCGCGAACCGCAGGTGGCCGTCGACCTCCACGAGGTCGTCGTCGTACCGACCGACGACGAGGCGGGTCCCGGTCGCGTCGAAGAAGAGGGCGCGGAAGTAGGCCCGCACCCGGAGCCCGCCGCCGGGAGTGGCGTCGACCAGCAGGCCGGTGACGGCGTGCTGGCACGGGACACCCGCGTCGACCACGCCCTGGTAGACCGCCATGAACTCCTCGACCCCCGGGAACGTCTCGCCTCCCCGGGTGATCACCACGTCGTCGGCGACCATCGCCCGCAGGGCGACCAGGTCCCCGTCGTCCACGGCGCGCGCGTACTCCGCATAGAGGCGCGCCACCCGCCGCTCGATCTCCGCCTGCTGACCCATGTCGTCACGCTCCTCAGCTCGTTCGTCCGCGTCTTGCGGACAGCCCCTACCGAAACTAGGGCAATCATGCATATGGTTACCAGTGACCGCCATCACGAGGGATGGGTTCACGCAGAGAGGCACCACGATGAGGCGCGACACGACGACCATTCTCCCGAGCACCCGACGCCGGCGGCGCGCGAGCGTCCTCGGCGCCACCCTGGCCTCGATGGCTCTCGTCACCGCCTGCGCTGGCGGCGGCGGGACCGCGAGCGACGGCGGCACCACCACGCTGAAGTTCCAGGACATCTACGCGCCCGGCAACGCCTTCGCCGACGCGAGCCAGGCCTACGCCGACGCCGTGACCGAGGCGACCGACGGGGACGTCAAGTTCGAGATGTTCTGGTCCAACAGCGTCGCTGCGACCGACGAGCTCGCCGCGGCGATGAACGACGGGCTCCTGGACATGGGCCGGGTGCAGCCGCCGGCCACCCCCGCCGACTTCCCGACCGTCGACTGGCTCAGCTCGGCCTCCTTCCTCAACACGGGCGCCTTCCCGGCCGGCCTGCTGCAGAAGATCGGGGCGCACCTGGAGTTCGCGAAGGACACCGGCGCGCTCGACGGGGACCTGGAGAAGCTCGGCATCCGCTACATCGCCCCGATGGCGCTCGTCCAGCAGTACGACCTGCTGTGCAAGAAGCCCATCACGTCGGTCGACGACTTCAAGGGGCGCAAGATCCGCATCGCCGGCGAGGCATGGGCGGACGAGGTCGAGAATCTCGGCGCCAACCCGGTCACGCTGCTGCCCGAGGAGATCTACGAGGGCTACCAGCGCGGCATCGTCGACTGCGTCATGACCTACCCCGCCCACTACGTCCTCTCCGGCCTGTGGGAACTCGGCGGCCACTACGTGCCGCTGCAGTTCAACGGCTGGAACCAGGACGGCGTCACCATCAGCAACTCCGCCTGGGACGACCTCGACGAGGCCAGCCAGGACGAGATGTACGCCGGCGTCCGCGCCTGGCTGAAGTCCTTCGTCGAGGCCCAGATCCAGGTCTACTGGGAGTTCGCGACGCAGGCGGGCGAGCACGGCGTGACCTTCGACAAGCCCGACGCGGCCGTGCAGGAGAAGATCTCCGGCTTCCACGACACGGTGCTCGACGACATGGCCGCGAACGCCCCGGAGGGCGTCGAGGACCCGGAGGCTCTGCTCGACGACTACGAGGCCGCCCACGAGAAGTGGCTCGGCATCGTCGAGGACCTCGGGTTCGCGACGGACTACACCACCCTGGACGACTTCGTCGCGAGCCTCGACGACCCGACCCAGGCACCCGAGATCGACCTCGACCCGTGGCTGGACACGGTGATGTCCGAGGTCTTCGACATCGACCCGTCCTGACCCGACAGGAGAGCAAGCTGTGAGCACCGTCAGCCCGCCGGAGTCACCGGCACCCACGCGCAGCGAGGCCGCCGACGAACCGCGCAGCGGCGTACGCCGCGTGGCGGACGCCCTGTGGACCCTCTACGCCGTCCTCGGCGGGTTGGCGGTGCTCGCCCTCCTCGGGGTCGTCCTCGTCGACGTGGCCCTGCGCTACATCGCCAGCTCGGGCGTCAAGGGCGCCAACGACATGGTCGCGTCGTGGTTCATGACCGCCATCGCCTTCACGGGCATCGCCCTCGCCCAGCGGTACGACGGCCGCATCCAGGTCGACTTCCTGATGGACACCGTGCCCGGTCGCCTGCGCCAGGTCGTCGACGTGGTCGTCGTCCTCGCGGTCGCGGTCGTCGGCGCCCTGTTCGCCTGGTACGGCTGGCAGGAGGCGCTCGAGCAGATGGAGGCCGGCGAGTACGCCCCCATCGGGCACCTGCCGATCTGGCCGTTCCGGTTCCTGGTCCCCCTCGGCTTCGCCGGCTTCACGATCGCCTGCGTGCTGACCGCCGTCGACCTGGTCCGCGGCGGGCCCACGGAGGTCTCGGCCGCCGACCTCGAGCACGAGCGCGCGCACCGCGAGCACACCCCCGATCCCCAGACCGACCTGAGGAGCATGTGATGACCCTCGTGGCCGAGCCCACCACCGACGCGACCGAGGAGCCCCGCCGGCCCCGCCGCGGATCCCGACGTCTCGCGTCGATCTTCGTCCTGACCAGTCCCCTGGTCATGGCCTACTGCGTCTTCGTCCTCTTCAGCGGCGCGACCCCGATGAACATCGCCGGCGCCGCCATGATCCTGCTGCTGTGGCTGATGTTCCTGCGCGTGGCGGTCGGCATCGCGCTGGCCGTCGTGGGGCTCCTGGGCCTGTGGGCGATGACGGGCGAGACGGCGGGCGCGATCAACAGCCTGCACGACGTCGCCTGGTCGAGCACGAGCAGCTGGACGCTGAGCGTCATCCCGATGTTCGTGCTCATGGGCATCCTGCTGGAGAAGAGCGGCATCGGCGCGGACATCTTCACCGCGGTCCGCGCCATCGTCGGCCGCGCTCCGGCCGGTCTCGCGATCAGCACGAACTTCGCGGGCGCGGCGATGGGTGCCGCCAGCGGCTCCACGACCGGCATCGTCTACTCGCTCGGCCGCACCGGCATCCCCGAGATGGTCAAGGCGGGCTACGACCGACGCTTCGCGGCCGGCGCCGTGCTGATGGCCGGCACCGGTGGCCAGCTCATCCCGCCCAGCATCCTGCTCGTCGTGTACGCCGGGATGGCGGAGGTGCCGGTCGGCCAGCAGCTGATGGCCGGCATGCTCCCCGGCGTCCTGCTGCACGTGGCGTACGCCGTCATGATGGTCGCGCTCGTGCTCATGGTCCCGCGCCTGGCTCCCCGCACCGACGGCGACCGGCTCCCGATCGGGCAGCGGGCGCGGGCCGCCGCGGGCCTGTGGCCGGTCGTGGTGCTGGTCGGCGTCGTGCTGGGCGGTCTCTACCTGGGGATCTTCACGCCGACCGAGGCGGGCGCCTTCGGTGCCTTCGCCGCCGCGATCATGGTGGTGTTCGTGAAGGGACCCGCGACCCTCGTCAGCTCCATCGGTCCGGCGCTGCGCACCACGGTGATCGCGTCCGGCAGCATCTTCCTGATCATCATCGGCGGCAACATCTTCGCCCGCTTCATGGCGGTCAGCGGAGTGCCGAGCGCCTTCACCGACTTCCTCGAGGGCGCCGACACCGGCCCCGTCGGCTTCATGCTGATGGTGCTGGTCATCTACCTGCTGCTGGGCACGTTCATGGACCCGGTGCCGATGATGCTGGTGACCGTGCCGGTGCTGCTGCCGATCGGCATGTCGCTCGGCGTCGACCCGATCGTCTTCGGCGTCTTCGCCGTGCTGATGGGCGAGCTCGCCGTGCTCACGCCTCCGGTCGGCATCCTGATGTACATCGTCCACCGCATCGCCCGGGACGCCGGAGTGAAGATGACGCTCGGCGAGGTGATCCAGGGGATCTCGTGGTTCTACCCGATCACCATCGCCTTCGCGCTGACGCTGGTCTTCTTCCCGGACTACGTGCTCTGGCTCCCCGGGTTGATGAAGTGACGGAGGCCGGGCTCGGCCTGGCCCTCGTGACCGGCGGGGCAAGCGGCATCGGGGCCGCCTGCGCCCGCCGGCTCGCGGAGGACGGGTTCGAGGTGCTCAGCCTGGACCTCCGTGACCCGGACCCGGGTACGACGGCCGCCGGGGTCGGCTCGAGGCACCTCGACGTGACCGACGAGGACGACTGGACCTCGCTCGTCGCCGACCTCCGCGCCGACGGTGCCCCGGTCACCGCCCTGGTCACGTCGGCCGGCATCGTCCGCTTCGGCGGGATCGAGGACTGCACCCTGGAGGACTTCCGCGTCGTCCAGGACGTCAACCTGGTGGGCACCTTCCTCGCCTTCCGGCACGTGCTCCCGCTGATGCGGGAGCACGGTGCCGGATCGGCCGTGGCGGTCTCGTCGGTCGCCGGACTGATCCCCAAGCCGAACCAGGTCGCGTACGTCGTGAGCAAGTGGGGCGTGCGCGGCATGGTCAAGGCCGCCGCCCAGGACCTGGCCGGCACCGGAGTCCGGGTGAACTCCGTGCATCCCGGACCGGTGCGGACGCCGATGACCGACGGGCTCTCGGACGCCGTCTTCGCCCGCCAGCCGATGGCGCGCCGGGCCGAGCCCGAGGAGGTCGCGAGCGCGGTGTCGTTCCTGACCGGACCCGGGTCGTCGTACTGCACCGGGTCGGAGCTCGCCGTCGACGGGGGTCACGTCCTGCAGGGGTGAGCGCTCGAGCGCGCCCCTACGGCGTGCTCAGAGCCGGTCGATCCAGGTGTCCTCGTCGCGGTCGTCCCAGCTCGAGCCCGTGCTGCGTGGGGCGGGCCGGCGAGCCGCCAGCGCCTCGACCAGCGCACGGGCCTCGGCCGAGGTGAGAGCACGCAAGGACGCGACGGGGCGGCCGGTGACCTCCTCGACGAGGCGCTGACGATCCTCCATGGACTCCAGCCCCTGACGGTCGAGCGCCTCGCGCAGCTGTCTCACCTGCCAGTCGGGCACGCCGGGCTGCTCCGTCGGAGCGGCCGCCGGAACTTCGGTCGGGTCGTCGTCACCGAAGAGCGAGCTGTCCACCGTCACCGCCGCATCGTAGGACGGAGGTGGTGCGCCCCCGCGGGCGGTCAGGGGGTCGCCAGGCCCCGGAGCTGGGGGAACGGCGCCACGTCGAGCATCTCCTCGAGGTTGCCCAGGGTGAAGACCCGGCCCTCGGTGTCGCGCACGACCGGTCCGAGGGTGTCGTTGACGCGCGCCCAGCCGATGCCGCCGAGCACGGCGATCAGCGGAATGCCGCCCAGACGCTGGGCCTCGTCGCGGAGCGTCTTGAAGCGCAGCGCCTTGTCGCGGGCGGTGCCGCCGTCGTTGGCCCCCTTGCACTCCATCATCGCGCGCACCGTGCCGGTGTCGTCGAAGAAGACGAAGTCGGGAGCCGGGGTCACGACGATGCCGAACCGGTCACGCGGCTCGTACTGGTTGTGCGAGCCGGTGCGGATGTGGGGAATGCCCTCGCGCACCGCCAGCTCCTCGACGGCGTCCTCGATGAGGTTGCCACGCTCGCTGCTCGTCGCGTCCAGGACCTGCCGGAACGACCCGCCGTAGTGGCGCTGGTGCAGGAACGTGGCGTACGGCACGCCCTGGGACGCGAACCCGGCGGCGGACGCCCAGCCTCCTGCGGAGTCGGGCTTCTGCTGCTTCAGCTTCACCTCGGGCACGGGCGGTGCCCCGAACAGGGTGCCGTCCATCAGCGCGCCCAGCGTCCGGGCGATCAGGCGGGCCTGCTGCTGGGAGGTCGTCGAGCCGGACTTCTCCATCGAGTCGACCTTGGCGCTCGAGACGGCCCCGCCGGCGCCGTCGCGCTCGGCGACGATCTTGGTGGCGTGCGCGAGCTCGTTCTTCAGCAGGCCGGTGATCGACCTGAACACGAGGAGCGTCTGCGGGTGGTCCGCGATGACGGACGTGAGGTGGTCCTCGTCGACCTGGGTGAATCTGCCGGTCGCCCTCTCGGCCACGTCGTACACCCGCTGGAAGTGGTCGTGGGTGTAGAAGTCCGGCTCGAAGTAGTACGCGAAGTCCGGCGCCAGGTGCGGGAGGTAGAGCTCGCGCGCGATGCTGGCGTAGACCTCCTGGTGCTCCCCCGTGCCGTGGTGCTGAGGCACGAGACGGATGGCGGCCACCCGCGCGTCCCACGTCGTCCTGTCCGTGACGGCGGCGACGGTCTGGTCCGGTGTGGGCATGCGCGGGACCCTAGCCGAGGACGACGGCCTCGCCCGGCAGGTCGTCGGCGACGTCCGCGGCGATGCGGCGCCGGGCCTCCCGGGCGTACTCGTCGTGGAGCTCGAAGCCGGCGGCGCGGCGCCCGAGACGTCGCCCGACCGTCACCGTGGTGCCCGAGCCGGCGAACGGGTCGATGACGAGGCCGTTCTCGGGGCTCATGCAGCGGATGAAGAACTCCGCCAGACCTTCGGGCATGGCGGCGGTGTGCGCGACGCCCTTGTGCTGGTTGTAGGTCTGCGGGACGGAGACGACGTTGCCGGGGTCGGCGCCGCCCTTCAGGTACGTCTTGGTGCGGTCGCGGCCGAACCCTGCCTCGGTCGAGCGTCGGCCGAGCGAGTCCTTCTTGCGCCGGTCGATCTCGGCCTGGTCGGCCTTGTAGGGGACGCGCACGGCGTCGAGGTCGAAGTGCGGGGTGCCCTTCGCGAAGTGGTAGACGTACTCGAACGCATCCTTCGTGCGCGTGCCGAACCTGCCGGGCATGGCGTTCGGCTTGGCCCAGATGTAGGTCTCGATCCAGCGCCAGCCCAGGTGCTGGAGGGCCAGGACGAGCTCGTAGACGTAGGGGTGGCGCTGGCCCCGGAGGCTGCCGGATGCCGCGACCCGGTTCTTGATGTTGATGACCATCGAGCCGGTCTCGGTGGACGCCTCGAGCATCGCGCGAGCGTGCGGGAGGAACCAGTCGACGTAGCGGTCGGGGTTGATGCGCGAGTAGGCGCGCTGGTCGGCGTACGGCGGCGACGTGAAGAAGAGGTCCACCGAGTCGGGCCGGAGCCGCGGGAGGAGGTTGGCCGCGTCGCCCTGCATGACCCCCTGCGCGAGCAGCTCGTCGAGGTCCAACGGCGGGTGCGCCTTGCCGACCGGCGTCCGCGGCTCGGCTGTCGGCAGTGGCCGGACGTTGCTCACTCCTGGTCCTCCTTCTTCCCGCACGAGACATGTCTACCGTCGTACGACGCGCTGACGGTGACACCGTGCCGTACGGCACCGACAGTGACCTTCGTCCCGTCGGTGCACGCAGCCGGATCCTGCCGATATCCGACGTACGGGGACCCCGTCACCGCTCGGAGCAGCCCGGCTCCCGGAAGTGCTGGAACCAGGCCGGCAGGAGCTCCTTGTAGTCGGCGGCGGTGACCGGTCGGTCGACCAGAGCGCCGCCCGGCAACGGCACCCGGACGGGTGTGCCGCCGTTGACGAAGAGCACGGCCCGGACGCCGCTGGTCGAGATCGCCGTCAGGACGACCTGGCCCACGGCCGCAGGGAGTCGGTCCGCGCTGATCGCCGTCTCCGGGTCGACCTCGACCTCGGCGACGCCGTCCCGGACCCGGCGCAGCACGAGCGTCGACTCCGGCGGCAGGGCGGTCGAGCGACCCGCGGCGCGCGCGTCGTCCCGCGGGCCGGCGGCCAGCTCGCGCAGGAGACGCGTGACCACGGCGGACGGCCGCTCCTCGCACGTGGCCGGGACGACGGCCGGCACGAGGCGGCTGTCCGGGAGCAGCCAGAAGATCAGCGGCTGCCGCCGTGGTCGCCCGCGGCGGTCACCCACTCCTGGTTGCGACGACGCCGGCTCCAGGAGCCGGTACGGGACGACGTCGTCGTCCACGCGGCGCACGTTCCCCTCCCCCGGCAATCCGCACGAGGACAGGAGCACGGCGGCGATCACTCCCAGGACGCCGGCCGCGCGGCGCCGCCTCCGCGGGGTCCCGGTCATCGGGGCTCCTCCCCGGTGCTGTCGGAGGGCACGCCCCTGACGGCCGGCAGCCGCAGCACGAAGACCGCGCCGCCGCCCGGGCGGTCGGTGCACCAGACGTCCCCGTGGTGGTTGCGCATCGTCTCCTCGACGATGCTGAGGCCGAGTCCGCTCCCGGTTCCCGCCTTCTGTCCTCCGGCCCGGGCGAAGCGCTCGAAGATCCGTCGTCGCTCCGCCGTCGGCACACCGGGGCCGCGGTCCTCCACCTGTACCTCGACGTACGCCGCCGTCTCGACCACCCGGACGCCGGTCAGGCCGCCGCCGTGGAGGTCGGCGTTCTGGAAGAGGTTCGCGAGGGCGCGCAGCACCTGCGGGCGATCGACGAGGACCACCGCGCCCGGCGCCGGCGGCTCATCGGACAGCAGGTCGACCGACCGGCCCGTGGCGCGCAGCGCCTGGCCCACGAGGTCGCGGGCGTCGATCGCGGACGGCGGGGCGTCGTGGGCACCCGCGTTCAGCCTCCCGAGCGCGAGGAGGTCCTCCAGCGCGCGGCGGAACCGGGTCAGCTCGTCGGCCATCAGCTGGACGGCGCTCGCGGACCGGGGCGAGAGGTCCGGTGCGTGCTGGAGCAGGCTGAGGCTCGTCGTCAACGTCGTCACCGGCGTCCGGAGCTCGTGACTGACGTCGGCCGCGAACCGGGCATCCCGCTCGATCCGGTCCTGCACGGCGTCGACCATGTTGTTGAACGCCCCGACGAGGGCCGCGAGATCCGGGTCGTCGGTGTCGCGCAGCCGCGTGGTCACGTCGCCGTCCGAGACGCGGACCGCCGCGGTGGTCACCTCGTGGAGCGGTGCCAGCACCCGGCGACTCGCGGCACGTCCGAGCAGCGCCCCGCCCACCGTCGTGAGCGCGGCGCCGATGCCCAGCGCGAGCCTCAGCGCCCACAGGGTCCGCTCGAGCTCCTCCGCCGCTGCGACCTCGTAGTACTCCGCGTCGACGGCCGGCAGCGGGATCCCGACCACCACGGCGTGGGGGCTCGTCGCCTCGGTCCACGCGACGCCCACTCCCCCGTCGGACACGATGTCCTGCACCTCGGCCGTCGTCTCCGGTCCGCCGCTGTCCAGCGACGACGAGTACCAGGTGCCGTGGCGGCGTACGTAGATGGAGGCACCCGCCGGTGGCGAGATCGACCCGAGGACGTCGCTGACGCGCGCACCCGAGGTCAGCAGGCTGTCGCGGACCAGCGCGGCGTCGGCGAACGCCTGGCGCGTGGCCGTCCGCTCGCGGTACTCGACGAGCTGGTGACGGGCGGCGAAGTACGTGCCCAGCGCCAGCGCGACGGAGAGGACGAGCGCGCCGAGGGCGAACGCCAGGGTGACCGTGGACCGCAGCCCGCGGGCTCGTTCGAGGCGTCTCACCGCACGACGAGGCGATAGCCGAGTCCACGGACCGTGACGAGGGTCGCCGGCCTGCTCGGTTCGGACTCGAGCTTCTTGCGGAGCCGCCGTACGTGCACGTCGACGATGCGCTCGTCCCCGAAGAAGCCCCCTTCCCACACGTGCTCGAGCAGCGAGCTCCGACTGAGGACCCGGCCGGCGTTCTCGGCGAGCACGCTCAACAGCCGGTACTCGGTGTGCGTCAGGTGGATCTCCGAGTCCCCGCGCGTCAGGACGGCGGCACCACGATCGAAGACCAGCGGCCCGTCCACGCTGTCGAGGACGAACGCGTCCTCCGTGCCTCGTCCGTCGGTCCCGCCCAGGGACGGCCTCCTCAGCAGGGCCTTGAGCCGCGCCTTGACCTCCTCCACCAGGAAGGGCTTGGTGACGTAGTCGTCCGCGCCCGCCTCCAGGGCGGCGACGATGTCGGCGACGCCGTCCCTGGCGCTGATGACGACGATCGGGGCCTCGGTCCGCGGGCGGGCCCGCTGGATGAACGAGAACCCGTCCATCCCGCCGAGCATGAGGTCGACCAGCATCAGATCGACACCGGGCGCCTCGATCAGGGTCAGCGCGGTCTCGGCCTTCGCGGCCTCGACGACGTCGTAGCCCTCGTCCTCCAGCACCAGACGAAGGGACGAACGGAGACCGTCGTCGTCCTCCAGGACCAGGAGCCTCGTCATCCCGATCGACGATAGCCGACCCCCGCACGAGGCCACCCCGCGCGCCGTCGGCCGACCGGGATTGTCATGCAACTGCAAAGTTCTCGACGGGCCGACCGTCACGCGTCGCCGCCAGAATCGACCGCCGAGCGTTCCCCGGCCCGCCGGCACGTGAGCGCTCGTGTACAGCCCGCGAGACGTCCCACGAGAGACCGATGCCCTCCAGCACCCCGACCGCTCTGCCCGACGGATCGAGGATCGTCCATATCGGCATGCCCAAGACCGGCACCACCGCACTGCAGGCGGCGTTGCACGAGGCCCGCCCACGGCTGGCGGACCACGGGGTCCGGATGATGGGCCGGGGACGACACGAGATGCGCACCGCCCTCGCGGCGGCGGGCACGCTCCCGCCCTTCTGGCCCGACCGCCGCGAGGAGCGGTGGCAACAGTTGGCCGAGGCATTCCGGACCTCCGAGGCCCGCGCGACGCTCTGGTCGAGCGAGACGCTCTCCCAGGCCCGGCCCGAACGGATCGAGCTGCTCGCCGAGCGACTCGGCGCGGACACCTACGTCGTCCTGACGCTGCGCCCACTCGCACCGCTGCTGTCGTCCCAGTGGCAGGAGACCCTGCGTCGCCGCGGCACCGAGTCCCTGGACACGTGGCTGAACCGGCAGTTCGGTGCCGTCTCCGCGGACGGGGTCGTGCAGGTCAGGCGGAAGCGCCGCATGCCCGACCTCCACCGGTTCAGCCTGCGCCGGGTCGTCGAGGAGTGGGGCTCGGTCTTCGGCGAGGACCGCCTCATCTTCGTCGTACCCCGGCCCGGCGACCGGTCCTTCCACCTCCGCGCCTTCGAACGCCTGCTCGGCGTACCCGACCGCACGTTGGTCGAGCAGGAGGAGCTCACGAACGCCTCGACGCCGTACCCGGAGGCGGAGATGCTGCGCGCCTTCAACCTGGCCTACACCCGGGCCGGCGGCGACCACGCGACCTGGATGTTCACCGCCGGCTCCAGCGGCAAGCACGCCCTGCGCGAGCTCAGGGGCCTGAGCCCACATCCCATCCGCACCCCCCGGTGGGCGGCCGAGCGAGCCGACGAGTACACCCGGGACTGGATCGCCGCCGTCGAGGACTCCGCGGCGAGCGTCGTCGGAGATCTTCGCGACCTCTACTCCGACCCCGCCCACCACCCCGAGGACGTCGCCCCGCCCCACCAGGTCAGCGTCGACTCGGCGGGGCGGATCGCCGATGCCCTGTTCCGCTCGGCCCTGACGCACGGACCCGCACAGCCGCCGGCGGGACTCGACTCCTACACCGCCCGCCAGCTGATCGACGAGCTCGCCCGACGACTCCGCCGCCGACCCAGAGAGTGACCCTGTGCCGATCTTCCTTCGTGAGGGACGCGCCGTCCTGTTCGCCCACGTCCCCAAGACCGGTGGCACCAGCATCGAGCGGCTCTTCCGCCGGGCCGGCTGGGAGACGCACTTCCGGGCGACGCGCCGCAGCGACCCCACGCTGTTCCCGGTGCTGCGCTGCTCACCGCAGCACTACCACGCCACGATCCTGCAGGAGCTCGTGGCCGTCGAGCGCCTCGACGTGGCGTTCCTGGTCACCCGCCACCCTCTCGACCGGTTCCGGTCCGAGTACGTCATGCGGAACATCGGCGACCCCCGGACGGATGCGACCTCGGTCGAGCGCTGGGCCTTCCAGGCCTTCGGCGCGTATCGCGCCAACCCCTTCGTGTACGACAACCACCTGCGGCCGCAGTGGGAGTTCGAGCTCCCGGGTGCCCGGATCTATCGGTTGGAGGAGGGGCTGGGCGCCGTCGTGGCCGACCTGAACGAGCGGTACGGCCTCGGCCTCGACACCGCCATCCCGCACTCCTCGCACAGCAAGAAGCGATCGGGGCCGCCGAGCTCCTCGGTGGAGATCTCCCCCGCCGTCGCCGAGCTCGTCGCCGACCTCTACGAGGAGGACTTCACGCGGTTCGGGTACTCGCTGCCCGAGGCCTGAACCGCGCGAAGCGTCTCCCGACGAGACCGGCCCCGGTCACTCGTCGCGCCACTCCTCGCTGTCGATGCCCAGGTCGTCGGCGTACAGGCGCGGCATCATCCACCGGCCGGCGATCGCACTGCGCGACGTCATCCCGGAGCCGCCCCACGAGAAGCCGTGCGTGTGCGAGCGCCACACCATGCCCCAGTTGTCGGCGTACTTGCGGTAGAGCTTGTTGTCGAAGACCCGCAGGATCAGCTCGTCGCCGTACTGGCCGCCGTTCTGGAAGTTGCTGGACCCCGTCACGACCACCTTCCGGCCGCGCCGGCCGTCGTAGTTGCCGTTGATCAGCAGGATCTTGGTGTGGCTGTAGAGGTCGATCTCGCCGTCGTCGTCGGTGTCGAAGCCGGTGCTGCGCGTGGGCATCAGGCCGCGCTTGGTGGGTTTGGCGAAGACGTCGCGGACCCGGCCGCCGGCGTACCCCACCATGATCTTGACGTCGCAGCCCTTCGCGTAGAGGTTGCGCAGCCGGTTGGCGATCATCACCCCCCGGTCCTTGTCCCAGGCATGCATGTTGACCCGGATGATCGTGCGCCCGGTGTTCGTCCTCGCACCGGTGCACTTCACCCGGCCGAGCAGCCGCGAGATCGGGTCGCGCGACGGGGTCCACCGGGTGCGCTTGGTCGCCGCCTTGTCCCGCGGGAACGGCAGGACGATCAGCTTGTACTTGCCCATCACCTTGACGACGTAGGGGCGCTTCGCGAGCCGGTCGCGCTTCATCTCGCGGAAGATCTTGTCGAGCGTCGCGTGCATCCGGCGCTTGTTGTTCAGGGTCAGCAGGTCGTTCCACTGGTTGAGCGCGCCGTTGAGCTTCATGTTCAGCGAGCCGAGCATGACGACGTTCTTGGCCGTGCCAGTGTGCGAGAACAGCACGAACTTGCTGTGCTGGACGTCGCCCTGACCCCGACAGCTGGCCTTGCACTGGTAGAAGAAGCTCCTCTTGCTCCGCTTGCTGCCGAGGGCCTTGCGGAGCTTCCGCTGCGCCGCCGGGAACTCGTGCCCGTTGACGATCACCTGCACGTGCACCTTGCGCTTGCGCTTGGCATAGATCAGGGCGTCCGCGACCGGCATCCGGTCGAAGGAGAACATCACCATCTTGATCGTCGAGCCCGGCTTGGCCCGCCGGACCGCCGCGATCACCTGCCGCTCCAGCCGGAACTGGCGCTCTCCCCCGACCCGCGGGACGTTGAACTTCACTCCCGGCGTCGGACGCCACCCACCCTTGCGCGCGGCCTCGGCGGGCGGGGCGACGGGAACCAGGACGACGGCGGCGACGGCCGCCGCGACGACGAGCACGAGACGGCTTCGGAAGGTCGCCGCACGCGGGGAGCGCGGGCGCGAGAGCAGGGGGGAGATCGGCTGTGGCACCCGCTCGAAACTACCCGGCGGGACCGGAGATCCTGCGGCCACACCGCCAATGTCACGGAAATGACACACGGCCCGATGCCCGGTCGCGAGCGTTCCGGACTGGGAGCGGTGGTCTGGGAGGTGATGGTGACGCGAGCGGAGTACGACGACCCCGACGTCGGGTCGGCACTCTTCGAAGCAGTTGCGGCGCAGCCTCCACGGCGGTCTGGACATGGAGCCGGTATCTTCTGGCCCTCGCCCGCCCACCGGCACCGCCGACGAGGAGTCCCCACCAGATGCCTGATCCCACCGCCTACCAGTGGATCGACGACGCGCTTTCGGATGCCGCGTGTGTCACCGCAGTCGCGGGAGCGACGGGTCAGGAGGTCCTCGCCGCCTTCGGCGCGGACACGTCGATCAGCCTGGGCCGGGACGACGCCTACGGGTACGACAAGTACACCGCGACGGTCGCCGTGCACGACGTACCCGGCGGAGTCGTCGCCCTCGAGCTCAACGGCTTCCAGGGCTCGCTCGAGCCCGTGCTGGGACGGTTGTCCCGATTGGGACCGGCTGCCAGCATCTTCTGGAACGTGAACGACGACAATGCGTTCACCTGCGCCCGCGACGGAGCGCTCGTCGCCACCGTCGACATGTACGACGCGGAAGACCCCGACGACGTCGACCTTCCCGACGACCTGATGTCGCTGTTCGTGCAGGCCGACGACGAGGACGCCAGCATGTGGGCCGTGGGCATGGCGATGGTCGAGGCCTTCACTGCCGTCCGCATCGGCGAGAAGGCAGTGGCGGCGGCCGGCCCGTTCCATCCCATCCCCGGCGTCTAGAGCGTTCGGCCATTCCCACTGCCGCCTTCACCGACGACCGAGCCAGCGCGGCACGCTTCGGCGATAGGAGTCGTACGACGGCCCGAAGGTCGCGGCGAGCTCGCGCTCCTCGGCCTCGATCTGGACGCGGTCGATCCAGCCGACGAACGCGACGACGGGCAGAAGGGCAGCGACCCGGCCGCGCGCCACGGCCTGCGCGGTCAGCAGCCCGGCCATCCCGACGTACATGGGGTTGCGCGTGATCGCGTTGACGCCACCGGTGACGAGCGCGGCGGGCCGAGCGCCGGCACGCGGGTCGACGGTGGTGCCGTGCCGGCGGAAGGCGACCACTGGAGCGACGAGGACGCCGGCCGACGCTGCAGCCAGAGCGGAGGCCGCGATCGGGTGCGGCCGACCGCCGCGGCCGAAAGCGCGCTGGGCCACCCCGGCGGCCACGCACACCGCGACCGGCGGAACCCGGACGGGTCGACGCGGCGTCACCAGGTCGCCTCGTGGCACTCGCGGGCGGGGTTGGCCTCGACCTGGAGCGTGGCGTGGTCCATGCCGTGCCGCCCCCGCAGCGTGGCCTGGGCCTGGTTGAGCACGACCTGCGAGTCGGCTCCGACGCGCAGCACGAGGTGGGCGGTGGCGACGTTCATGCCCGAGGTCAGCGTCCAGGCGTGCAGGTCGTGGACCTCCGCGACGCCCGGCACGGCCTCCAGGTCGCGGACGACGGCGTCGAGGTCGACGTCCTGCGGGACGTGCTGGCCCAGTACGGCGAGGACCTCGCGGCCCAGCAGCACCGCCCGGACCGCGACGAAGGCGCCGATCGCGACCGCGACGACGGTGTCCCACGCACCCGCGCCGGTGACCGCGACGAGCACGCCGGCCACGATCACCCCCACGCTGCCGGCCGCATCGGCGACGACCTCGAGGTAGGCGCCCTTGACGTTGATCGACTCGCGGGCGCCGGCCCGGAGCAACACCAGGCAGAGCACGTTGACCAGCAGTCCGAGCGCACCCACGACGAGCATCGGCCCGACGTGCACCTCGACGGACTCCCCGATCCGCCCGATCGCCTCGACCACGACGTAGACCGCGACCCCGAGCATCAGCAGCACCGTGAACCCGGAGGCGAACACCTCCGCCCGGTAGGAGCCATAGGTACGCCGACCCGAGCGGTCGGGCCGCGTCGCCACCTTCGTCGCCACCAGGGCGGCGCCGAGCGCCACCACGTCGGCGGCCATGTGCCCCGCGTCGGAGAGCAGGGCCAGCGAACCCGCGAGCAGACCGGCGACCAGCTCGATGACGAAGAACGAGCCCACCAGGACGAAGGCGAGGAGCAGCCGCCACCGGTGGCGCCCGCCGGCGCCGGGGTGCCCGTGGCCGTGACCCGCGCCCATCAGTGCCCCTCGGTCCGGTCGGCCACCGCGGTGACGGCACCCGCGGCGACGAGCAGCGCGTCGATGGGGACGCCGGGCACCAGCGAGTGGAACGATGCCCGCCCCTGCGGACGCGACTCCACCAGCCCGCAGTCGCGCAGGCAGGCGAGATGCTGCGACACCGTCGACTGCGCCAGACCGAGGTGTGCCACCAGGTCGGTCACCCGGTGCGGGCCGAGGTGGAGGTGCACGAGGATCTGCAGTCGTGCGGGCTCGCCGAGCGCCCGGAAGAGCGCCGAGGACACCTCGAGGTCGTCAGCATGGACCGGCTCCGGCGACTCATCGGCACGGAGCGTCTTCATCGTCATGCACCGATACTAGGTGCCGACGGGACGACTGGTCCAGCGAGGCACGGCCCGTTGCTACTATTCGTCGTAGTACATCAGTGGCGAAGGAGCGAGGGTGCGGACGCAGACGAAGGCCGCGTTGGCGGTGCTGGTCGTGATCGTGGTGGCGCTGGGATCGGTGCTCCTGACCAGCCAACTGCGCGACGACGAGGGTCCGGTCGTGGTCGACACCCCCGAGGCGTCGAGCCTGGTCCGGGACGACAGCCGCATCCTCGGCGAGGAGGGCGACAGCGGCGTCACCCTCGTGGAGTTCCTCGACTTCGAGTGCGAGGGCTGCCGCGCGGCGTACCCCGTCGTCGAGGACCTGCGCGAGAAGTACGCCGGCCGCGTGACGTTCGTGATCCGCTACTTCCCGATGCCCGGCCATCACAACTCCGAGCGCGCCGCCCGCGCGGTGGAGTCGGCGGCGCGGCAGGGACAGCTGGAGGCGATGTACGCGCGGATGTACGAGACCCAGGCCGAGTGGGGCGAGGGTCGCGAGCCGCTCGACGACCTGTTCCGCTCGTTCGCCGACGACCTCGGTCTCGACCTGGCGCAGTACGACGCGGACTACGGGTCCGCGGAGGTGGCCGCCCGAGTACAGCGCGACCTCGAGGACGGGATCGACCTGGGCGTGTCCGGCACCCCGACCTTCTTCCTCGACGGTCGGCCGTTCCACCCGCAGACGGTGGGCGACTTCGACACCGCCCTCGACGAAGCGCTGGGGAGGTGACCGTGCGATGACCACCGAGCGTCCACTGGCCTGGGGCCTCGTCGTCGGCGGCGCGGTGGGCCTGCTCGCGTCCGCCGTCCTGCTCGTCGAGCGGATCCGCCTCGCGCAGGACGCGGCGTACGTGCCGACGTGCAGCCTGAACCCGGTGCTCAGCTGCGGCTCGGTGATGGAGTCGGCCCAGGCCTCCATCTTCGGGTTCCCGAACCCGCTCCTCGGCGTCGCCGCGTTCCCGGTCGTCCTGGCCACGGGCGCCGGACTGCTGGCCGGCGCCCGCTACGCCCGCTGGTACTGGCTCGGGCTGCAGGCGGGCGTCAGCCTGGCCCTGGTGCTGATCGGCTGGCTGGTCTTCCAGAGCCTGTACCGGATCGGCGCGCTGTGCCCGTACTGCATGGTCGTCTGGGCGGTCGTCGTCCCCCTGTTCCTCTACGTCACCCTCCGCAACCTGGAGCACGGCGCCTTCGGTACTCGCGCCGCGGCCGGTCCGGTCACGCGGGTGCTGCGCGACTGGCACGCGTCGGTCGTCCTGGTCGTCCTCCTCGTCGTGCTCGCGCTGATCGGCGAGCGCTTCTGGTCCTACTGGTCGACCCTGGTGTGACCGGTGGCCGCCGGTAGACACCGGGCCGGCCCCGGCCGGCGCCGCCGTACGACGCGGCGCGGGTCGGCGGTCCTCGCCGCTGCCGCGCTGGCAGCGGCCGTGACGGTCCTGGGCGTCGGTGCCCACCAGCCCTCCCCCGGACCTGCGGACGTCGGAGACCCGCCGACGCCCGGCCCGCCGGGCGCTCAGCGGATCCTGGGCGGCGCGGTCCTCGACCGGCTTCCTCCGCCGCGCCGACCGGTCGCGACCCGCGGACCCGGGACGTTCGCCGTCGCGCCGGCCCCGCCCGGCGCGGACCCCGGCGCCGCGGTGCGCTTCACCGTCGAGGTCGAACACGGCCTGCCCTTCCGGCCCGCCGAGGCGGCCCGGGTCGTCGAGGCGACCCTCGCGGACGACCGCGGCTGGACGGGACGGCTCGGGACGACGTTCGCCCGCGTCGGGGCGGACGCCGAGCGCGACCTCCGGGTCCTGCTCACCACCCCGGCCACCACCGACGGGCTGTGCGCCCCTCTCGAGACGCGAGGACGTGTGTCGTGCCGCAACGGCGACCTGGTGGTGCTCAACGCCGTGCGGTGGGCCGAGGGCATCCCGGACTACGCCGGCGCGGTGGCCGACTATCGCCGCTACGTCGTCAACCACGAGGTGGGGCACGCCCTGGGCCAGGCCCATGTCGAGTGCCCCGAACCCGGTGCCCCGGCCCCCGTCATGCAGCAGCAGACCTACGGCCTCGACGGCTGCCGTCGCAACGTGTGGCCGACCGTGGCGTGACCCGCCACGTCGGAGACTCGCTCAGTGGCGGGCCACGAACACCCGGCTGCAGCAGTCGCGGGCGGCGGCCTCGATCGCCGGCGCGAGCGCGACGCTGACCGGCACCGAGAGGGCGACCGCGCCCACCAGCGCCACCAGCCCGGTGTGCCCCCACCGCGGTCCGCCGGCCGGACCGGTCAGCCGGCGTACCCGCTCGGCGGCGGCGGTGTCGCCGGCGCCGAGCGCGACCTCCGGGCGCGACCCGGTGCCGAGCGCCACCAGCGCGGTCGCCAGGGTCCGGCGGTCGGTGCGGCCGTGGGCCGCGTCGTCGGCCGTCATCTCGACCAGCGTCACCACCTCGCGGTGCGCGTGCGCGAACAGCCGCACCCGTCCGAACGAGCGGGCGAGCGCGTCGGACCAGGCCAGCGCGAGATGGTGCCGGCCGCGCAGGTGGCGCAGCTCGTGCCCGAGGACCAGCCGGCGCTCGCGGGCCGTGAGCAGGGCGAGCGCCCCGGAGGTGACCACGACGGTGCGCTCGCGGCCGGGCAGGCAGTACACGGCCGGCTCGTCGTGGTCGACGACCGTGAAGCCCTCGGGATGGGGACGGCCGACCAGACGAAGGAGATCGCGCTGCTCGGCACGGGTACGGCGGACACGGCGCAGGCTGCCGACCAGGGTGGCGACGAGCACCGTGGTCGCGCCCGCGGCGGCGGCCAGTGCCGCGATGCCGGGCCACACCCCCAGCGGCGTCTCGTAGTGCGCGACGACGGCCGGCGGGTGCGAGCCGAGCAGGTCGGCTAGCGGGAACCGCAGCGGCAGGAACGGCAGGGCGAGCGCCACCGCCGACAGCAGGGACGCGAGCAGCACCGACGCCGTGAGTGCCTGCCAGGCCAGGACGCCGGCGCGCGGCGAGCGGCGTACCCACGGGGCGGCGGTCAGGACCCGGGCGCCGAGGGTGGCCGCCAGGACGGCGTACCCGGCCAGGACCAGCGGGGCGATCATGCGTCGTCGCGGCCGGTGAGGGCGGCACGCAGCTCGGCCACCTCCTCCGGCGCCATCCTGCCCACGAAGTGCATCAGCGCCGCGCCCCGGTCGCCGCTGCTCGCCAGCGCCTGTCCGAGGAGATCGGCGGCGTGCTCGTCGCGGGAGGTCGCCGACGAGTACCGGTACGCCTTGCCCTGCTTCTCCCGGGTGACGTAGCCCTTGCGGTGCAGGTGGTCGAGGACCGTCATCACCGTGGTGTAGGCGAGCGGACGGTCGGGCGCCAGGACGGCCTGAACCTCGCGGACCGACAGCGGGCCGTCAGCGGCCCAGAGACGCTCCATGACCACGGCCTCCAGCTCGCCCAGCGGCTTCACGATGCGTCCTCCTCGATGGCGCGACTCCCACTACGCGACATCGTAGGTCGTCCCGGAAGCCGTGCCTCAGGGGCGGATGATGCGCCGCTCGATCGCGACGGCGACCGCGCCCGCCCGGGTGTCGACACCGAGCTTGGTGTAGATGTGCGACAGGTGGGACTTCACCGTCGCCTCGGAGACGAACAGCTCACGCGCCATCTCCTTGTTGCCGAGCCCGCGCGAGAGCAGCTCGAGGACCTCGACCTCACGGTCGGTGACGGTGCTCGCGCCCGGCGTCGTACGGCGCACCAGCGTCGCGGCCACCGACGGCGCGAGCACGGTCTCGCCGCGGGCGGTCGCCCGGATGCCGCCGAAGAGGTCGTCGGGCGGCGCGTCCTTGAGCAGGTAGCCGCGTGCTCCCGCCTCGAGCGCCCGCAGGATGTCGGACTCGGTGTCGTAGGTCGTCAGCACCAGCACCTCGGGCGGTACGTCGAGGGCCCGGAGTGCAGCCGTCGCCTCGGCTCCTCCGGGGCGTCCCGCTCCGAGGCTGAGGTCCATCAGCACGACGTCCGGCGGATCTCCGGCCACCACCTCCAGGGCCTGCTCCAGCCCGTCGGCCTCGCCGACGACGACCAGGTCGTCCTGGCCCTCGACCAGGGCGCGGAGCCCGGCGCGCACGACGGGATGGTCGTCGACCAGCACGATCCGGATCACGACGTGCCCGCCTCGGTCCCGAGCGGGAAGCGCACCGAGACCGTGGTGCCCTCCCCCGGCGCGCTCTCGACGTCGGCGCGCCCACCGAGCGCCTCCGCGCGGTCGCGGATACCCGCGAGGCCGCGACCCCGCGCGCCTCGCGGCCGGACCTCGCCGGGCTCGAACCCGCACCCGTCGTCACGCACGTCCAGCACCACCTCGTCGTCCTGGTAGGTCAGCGTCATCACCACCCGTCGCGCGCCCGCGTGCTCGACCACGTTGGCCAGCGCCCCGCGCGCGGTCCGGACCAGGGCGGCGGCGACCACCTCCGGCACCGCGACGGTGTCGCCGTCGACGCGCACCTCGACCCGGATGCCCGGCGCCGCCTGCTCGGCCACCCGGCGCAGGGCGACGGGGAGCGCGGATCCCGAGTTGTCGGACGCCAGGTCGGCGGGCGCCAGGTCGCGCACCACGCGGCGTACCTCGTCGAGGCCGTCGCGGGCGGTCGCCGCCGCGGTGCGGACGTGCGCGCGGGCCGCGTCCGGCTGGGTCTCCCACCCCTGCTCGGCGGCCTGGAGGAGCAGGTTGATGCTCGAGAGCCCCTGCCCGACGGAGTCGTGGATCTCGCGCGACAGCCGCGTCCGCTCGGCGAGGGCGCCCGTGCGTCGCTGCTCCTCGGCCAGGTCGGCCTGCGCCTCGACCAGCCGGTCGAGGAGGTCCTGGCGCGCCCGCGACTCCAGGTCGAGCGCGCGGTAGGCGAGCACCGTCACCAGCGCGACCGCGATCGGACCGGCCACCTGAGCCGGGTCGACCCCGTCGGAGATCCGGAGCCACGCCGCGGTCACCACGGCGGTCATCGCGGTCACCGTCGCCACCGCCCACCCGAACGGGAGCACCCGCAGCACGGCGAAGGCGACGGGTACGGCGCACCACGCGAACGACGGGGCGACCAGGGTGAGCGACGCCCACAGCACGACCATCACCGTCACCCAGACCGTGGGCCACCAGGACCGGCCGGTCAGGAGCCCCCGGGTCGCGAAGGCGAGTCCGAGCACCAGGGCTCCGGTGAGGACGGCGACGCCCGTCGCGTGGATGCCGTGGCGGTCGACGTACCGAGCCGCGCAAGTGACGAGCAGTACGACGAGGACGGCGAGCAGCCACCGGTCGAGACGAGCCGCGGGGGCGAGGATCCCGTGGACGCCGGCGCGCTCCCCGTCGGGCTGCGTCGCGAGTGTGGTCATGGTCGGTCCAGCGTAGGGACACGGCGGTTCGACGGCATCAGCCGATCGGCTATCCAGACGTGGCCGAACGCCCGACGTGCGGAGACCCTCCGCGCACGAAGGATGGCTCCCATGAACCGCATCGCACCGATCACCAGCACCCTGCTCACCGCGGCCGTCCTCGGCTCGACGCTCGGCGCCGGGGCCGCCCACGGCCACGGGCATGGGCACGGCCGTCCGCACGCGTACCAGCTCACCGGCGACCCGGTCAGCGCCACGAACCCGGCCGGGTCGAAGTTCGAGGGCATCGGCGCCGACGAGCGCCGCGGGGTGTTCTATGTCAGCGAGGTCACCGGCGGCGAGATCCACCGCGGACGGGTCGGCTCGGCCGCCACCACCGAGTGGCTCGCGGGCGACGGCACCGACGGACGCTTCACCGCGCGCGGCATCACCGTCGACCGCGCGGGCCGCGTCTACGTCGCGGGCGGCCCCAACGGCATCGGGAACGACCGCCCCGACCTGTGGGTCTACCGCGCGGACGGCACCCTGCTCGCCGCGCTGCGGGCTCCCGGCACCGACGTCTTCCTCAACGACGTCGCGATCGGGCCGGACGGCGCGGCGTACTTCACGAACTCCAACGACGCCCAGGTGTTCCGGGTCGCCCCGGGCCGGGCCGGCTGGCGGGCGACGCTGTGGGCGGACGCGACCGGGACCATCGAGCGCGAGGAGGGCTTCAACCTCGGCGGCATCGTGCTCACCGCCGACCGGCGCTCCTTCGTCGTCGCGCAGGGCAACACCGGTCGCCTCTGGCGCTTCTCGACGCGCACCGGTGCGGCCAGTGCGGTCGACACCGGGGACGCCGACCTGGTGAACGCGGACGGCCTGGTCCGCCAGGGCCAGCGGCTCACGGTGGTGCGCAACTTCAGCCGGATGGTGGCGACGCTGCGCCTGAGCCACGACGGCCGCCGGGCCGTGCTCGTCCGTCAGGAGGCGACCTCGCCCGATCGCGTCCTCACCACCGCCAAGGTCCTGCGCGGCCGGATCCTGTACGTCGACAGCAAGTTCGACGAGGCGGTCGCGACCGGTCCCTACGAGGTCGTCACCGACCCGACCCGATGAGACGCCTGACTCTCGCGGCGCTCCCGCTCGTGCTCGTCCTGTCGGCGTGCACGGGCGGGAGCGACCAGCCCGTCGACCAGCCCCCCGAACACAGCACGGAGCCGCCCGCGGCGACCGAAGCGGCCCCCTCCCCGTCGAGCGCGCCGCCGCGGCCGACGAGGACCCGGCCGCCGGTCGACCAGGCGACGCTCGACCGGCGGCTGCGGGACGCCGCGTGGGCGAACGACGTCGACCGCGCGCGGCGGCTCGTCCGGCACGGAGCCGACGTCAACGCCAAGGACGAGACCGAGCAGTCAGCGTACCTCATCGCCACGAGCGAGGGCTACCTGGATCTGCTGCGGCTCACCCTGCGAGCCGGCGCCAGGATCGACGACAAGGACAGCTGGAACGGCACCGGCCTGATCCGAGCCGCCGAGCGGGGTCACGGGACCGTCGTGGGCGAGCTCCTTCGGACGGGCATCGACCGCGACCACGTCAACCGGATCGGCTACCAGGCGATCCACGAGGCGGTGTGGCTCGGCGAGGACACGGCGTCGTACGCCACCACCGTCCGGGTGCTCGCCGCCGGCGGCGTCCGGTTGCGGGACCGGTCGCCCTCGACGGGCCTGACCCCGCTGGAGATGGCCCGCCAGCGCGGGTATGAACGACTGGAGAGGATCCTGACCCACATGACGACCACCGACCGGCCCGCGGACCCCGACGCCGCCCTGTTGCGGGCGGCCTCCGACGGCGACGCCGACGCGGTCGCCGCCGCGATCCGTGCGGGTGCCGACCTCGAGGCCCGCGACGAGCACGACCGGACGGCGCTGCTGCTGGCCGCGACGTACGACCACGTCCCGGCCGCCGAGGTGCTGGTCGCGATGGGCGCGGACCCCGATGCCCTCGACGACCGTCACGACACCCCGTGGCTGGTCACCGGCGTCACCGGCAGCGTCGCGATGCTCGAGGCCCTGCTCCCCGCGCGCCCGGACCTGACCATCCGCAACCGGTTCGGCGGCCTCTCCCCCATCCCCGCCAGCGAGCGCGGCCACGTCGCGTACGTCCGCCGGGTCGTGAAGACCGACGTCGATATCGACCACGTCAACGACCTCGGCTGGACGGCGCTGCTCGAAGCGATCATCCTCGGCGACGGCGGACCGGACCACCAGGAGATCGTCCGGATCCTCCTCGCCGCCGGCGCCGATCGGCGCATCGCCGACCACGACGGCGTCACCCCGGTGAGGCACGCCGAGCAGCGCGGGTACGACGAGATCGCGGGTCTGCTTCGTCAGCAGGGTGAGCCGCTCGGCTCACCCCCCGCGTAGCCTTCGAGCGACCGCACGAAGCCCCGGAGGAGACCCATGCGCAGCGAGCTGTTCGGCACCAACCTCGAGTCGACGAGCGGGGACCGGTTCACGTTGCAGAACTCCCGGATGCTGCGGGTCGCACTCGACGGGGAGGTGATGGCGCGACAGGGCGCGATGATCGCGTACCAGGGTCAGGTCGACTTCGCCTACCAGGGCTCCGGCGGCATGGGGAAGTTCCTGAAGAAGGCCTTCACCGGCGAGGGCATGCCCCTGATGAAGGTCACCGGCCGCGGGGACGTCTTCTTCGCCGACGACGCGATGGAGATCCACCTGGTCAACCTCGACAACGACGCCCTCACGGTCAACGGCAGCAACGTCCTGGCCTTCGACACCTCGCTCGCCTGGGACATCAAGCGGGTCGAGGGCGCGTCGATGATGGCCGGCGGCGTCTTCAACACGACCTTCACCGGGACCGGGACCGTCGCGATCACCACGCACGGCGCTCCCGTCGTCCTTAACGTCGACGCCCCGACGTACGCCGACATCCAGGCGGCGGTGGCCTGGTCCTCCTCCCTCACCACGGCGGTCCGGCGCACCGCGGGCGCCGGCGCCCTCATCGGCCGCGGCTCCGGCGAGGCGTTCCAGCTGGCCTTCAGCGGTCAGGGCTTCGTGGTCGTCCAGGCCAGTGAGGGCCGGACCGTGCCGACCCACAGCCACTGAGGTGCGTGGGGTGCGCCGTTATCGCAGTGCCCGGGCGACGACGACCTGGTAGCGCGTGTAGTGGAACCGGCCGTTCGGGTGGACGACCCGATCGGTGCAGCTGATCAGCACCAGGCGGGGTCGGCCCGTCGTGGCGAAGTAGCGCTGCGGGAGCCTGCCGGTGCGGGGGTAGCTCGCGGTGTCGGTGATGCGGTACCTGTGCAGGCGCTTGCCGACCTTGACGCTGACGATCTGGCCGCGTTCAGCGCGCTGGAGATTCCACAACGCCCCCGGGTTGTCGTGCCGGTCCGAGACGTGTCCGCCGACGACGACCGTTCCGATCCTCTCGCCGAAGTCGGCCGACCTGCCCAGCCGGGCGACGGTGGCGACCGAGGACGGTAGGACCATCCGGCCTCCCCTCACCACCGTCGAGACGACCGGTGCCCGCAGGCCGATCCCCGGCGCGGTGATGAACGGGACGACCGTTCGAGCCCACCGGCCGGTCGGGTCCTGCGGGAGGAACCCGGAGTACCCGCCGTTCACGACCGGAGCCGAGTACGCCGCGCGCGCGACGGTGGTCGCGTTCACCCTCAGCCCGCAGCGCTGACCGGCAGACGCCTGCGACGCGGTGGCCCTGGTCGAGACCCGCCAGACGTAGACGCCGGGGGCCGGGACGCGCACCGCGGGCGACCTGCTGGCGCCGTTGCGCACCCGCCAGCTCACCTGACGGGCCAGCGTCCCGGCGCGGCAGCCGGCGTCGGCCATCGACGTGAACGGCCCGTAGAGCCGCGCGACGGCCGTGGTCCGCGCGCCGGCGTCGAGGCGGGAGACGCGCACGCGGACCCGGAACGACTCGCCGGGCTCGACCCGGCGATCGGAGGTCCGCGTCCTGAGCCGAGGCGGGTCGGGTGCGGGTCGGTTGGCGCTCACCGTCGCGCTGTCCGGTGCCGACACCACCGCCGCTCCGCCGGGTCCGGTGGCCGTCACGACCGCCGTGTTCGAGATGGACCTCCCGAGGTCCCCGGCGTCGACCCGGTAGGTCGCCGTACAGGTCAGCGCGGCGCCCGGTGCGACCGAGGCCCCCGCCGGGCACGTCGGGACGGGCGGTCGGCCGACCCCGTTGAACGACCGCTCGACGATCGTGAGGCCCGTGGCCGTGCCTGTGCCTACGTTCCGCACCCGGAACGAGTAGGTGACGACCTCGCCCGCGGCGTCGACCGTCGTGGGACTCGCCGACTTGTCGAGCACGAGCGTCGCCGGGGGCGGGAGCACGGCGACGCTCGCCGCCGACTCGTCCGACGTCACGATGCTGCCGCCGGGTCCGTTCCCCACGGCCCGCGCCGTGTTGTCGATGGTGGCGAGGCCGAAGTCCTCGACGCCGACGACGTACGTGCTGGTGCACGTGGTCGAGTCCGTCGGGGCGAGCGTCGTCTCGTCGCACGACGCGTCGGGGAGGGTGCCGGTGCCCGTGAAGTCGACCTCGTCGATGGCGAGGTTCGCGATGGTCGCGGTGCCGTTGTTGGTCACGGCATAGGTGTAGGTGACCGCGTCACCCGCGTCGCCGACCGACGTCGGGGCGGCACTCTTGCCGAGCACCAGGTCATGGCGGGGCACAACCGCGACGATCGCGCTGTCGGTCGTCGACTCGACCGCGCTCCCGTCCGGGTCGGTGGCCCGGGCGTGCGCCACGTTGGTGATCGCGCCGGAGTCGATGTCGGCCAGGTCGACGGTGTACGCCGCCGTACAGGTCGCCGTGTCGGAGGGGGCGAGCGTCGTGGGAGCGCAGCTGGGCGTCGGGAGCGTTCCGCTTCCCGAGAACGAGTCCTCGAGGATCGACGGGGCGCTGACCGTGACGTTGCCACTGTTGGTCACCGTGTACTCGTAGCTCACCGAGTCACCTGCCGCCTGGACGACGGCCGGGGTGACCTCCTTGTCCAGGGACACCTCCGGCGTGCCGACGATGAGGACGACGGCGTCGTCCGACGCCGAGTCCACGACGCCGCCGCCGGGGGCCGTGCCCGTGGCGTGGGCGACGTTGGCGACCGGGTCTCCGGCGTCCATGTCGGCCTGGGTGGTCGTGTACGTCGCCGTGCAGGTGGCCTCCTCGCCGGGGAGCAGCGTGGTGGGCGCGCACGCCGCCGCACCCAGCGTCCCGGAGCCGCTGAAGGTCTCCTCGACGACGCCCACGTCGGTGATCGCCACGTTGCCGGAGTTCGTGACGGTGTACGTGAAGTCGATCTCACTTCCGGTCGCGAGGGCGTACTGGGGTGATGCCTCCTTGACGAGAGCGAGCGCAGGTTGCGGATCGTCCGGCACCTCGGCGTCGTCGGATTCCGAGGTCACGGCCCCTCCACCAGGTGCGGTGCCCGTGGCCTCCGCGACGTTGGTGATTCGCCCCGCGCTCACGTCGGCCGGGAGGAGGGTGTAGGCGCTGGTGCAGGTCGTCTCCTCGCCCGGTGGCAGCGTGGTCCGACCGCAGGCCGGCGTCGGCAGAGCGCCTGCGCCGGAGAACGCCAGCTCCTCGACGCCCACGCCGTCGATCGCGACGTTGCCGGTGTTCGTCACGACGAAGGAGTAGGTGAGCGTGTTCCCGACGGTGAAGTCGGCCGCGCCGGAGGGCGACACGGACTTGACCAGGGACAGCTCGGGGTTCGCCGCGTCGGCGGTGTTCTCGACCGTGCACACGTAGCTGTTCGCGGTGCCGATCGTGAGCTCCCAGACCCCGATGGGTGGTCGCGGCGGCGAGGCGATGAACCCGGAGTCGGTGAGGCAGGCGAGGGTGCCGGTGTAGTCCGAGGGCCTGGAGGGTGACGCGTCGGTGAGCCGGTCGGTGATGAGGTAGGTCCTCCCCCGCACGACCGGCAGGGCGGCCGTCGACGCGGTCGTCTGAGAACCGGTGGTCGTGACGCTCCCGGTCGTCGTACCGGAGGAGTCCGTGAGGGTGACGGTGAACTGGTCGTCCGGCACGAGCCGTCCGTTGACCCGTTTGACGAGGGTGACCGTGGCCTGCTGCTCCCACGAGAGGGTCACCTGTCCGTGACCGGCACGGGTGCCGGAGGCCGAGCTCGCGAGTGTGCCGGTGGCGATCAGGTACCCGCGGCCACCACCACCGGCTCCCTCGTACTTCGGGAAGGTGGTTCCTCCGTCGGTTCCGCCGCCGCCACCACCGCGGTAGCCCCCACCACCGGCGCCGGACCACTCGGCGGCGCCGCCGTTGCCACCCCTGCCCAGCGCGGCGGGCGCCGTGGCCGGGCCGGTGCCGGCGGCGCCGGCGTTCCCGTTCGTGCCTGCCCCTCCGCCGGCGCCGACCGCGGTGAGGGTCGCGGCACCACCACCCCGTGCGTTGCGGGTGCCGTTGGCACCGGCCGTGGCCGCGGTCGTCGCGCCGCCGCCCACGCCACCTGCGGTTCCGGAGCCCGCGCCGCCGCCACCGCCGGCGGCGATGAGCAGGTTGCCCGTCCCCGGACCGAACACGAAGGAGCCTCCGCCGCCCGACCCTCCCGAGCCGGACACCGGCGTCGTCGTCTGACCGGGTACGCCGCCACCGCCGAACGTCCCCACCGTCGTCTTGTCGGCGGCCTGCCCGCCGCTGCCCTGCTGGCCCACCACGATCCGCAGCGTCTGTCCCGGGGTGACCGGCACGTCGGCCGTCGTACGTCCACCCAGGCCTCCGAGGCTCGGGTCGACCCCCGAGTCGACGCCCTTGCTCTTGCCGCCCTGGGCACCGAGCACGACCGCGCGGATCGTGGTCACCCCGACCGGCACGACGAAGTTCTCCACGGCTCCGGTGTAGCTGAACGTCGCCGTGCACCGGGTCGGCGAGGTCGTGCAGTCGGTGGTGACGGCGGCGGCCGGCGCCGTCGTCGACCCGACCAGCGTGGCGACCGTCAGGCTCGCGCCGACGAGCACCAGGACCGTCTGCGTCGCGATCCTGCGCCGTGCCGTGGTGTGCGTGCTCACGTGTGCCTCTCGGTGATCCTCGGATCTCCCGCGCCCCGGGAAGAGCACCACGAGTCCAGCCACCTGCCGACCGTCGCGAACCACCCGAAGCGGGTGAAAGGGTGCGATGGACCCCCGCTCCCGTCGGCGCGCCGGGAGGGAGCGCGTTGCCCGCGTCAGCTCAGGTAGCGGACGCTGACGGTGTCGATGGAGCCGTTGAACGGGAACGGCGCGCGATCGTAGTAGTCCAGCGAGACCGGGCTGCCCAGGCAGGTGCCGATGTCGAGGCAGTCGTTCGCGGTGAACAGCAGCGGTGCGCTGACCGGGACCTGTCCCGACGCGACCTGCTCGTCACCCACGCTGAGCGTGATGTCCAGCGGACCGCCCGGGCGCGCCTCGGCGTACGTCGTCGTGATCTCGATCCGCGCGCGACCGGGCGCCAGCGGTCGCGCGGACCGGATCTTGGTGCGCATCAGGATGAAGCAGTTGTACTCGTAGCAGAGGTGTCCCTGGTCCAGGTAGCAGGTCAGTCCCCCGCCGGACCCGCCCAGCGCGTACAGCACCCCGCTGGCGTCCTCGGGGAGGTCGGCGTCGATGACGACCGTGTTGGCCCGGTTGCCGAGGCCCGGCGCGCAGAACTCCGGCATGCGGGTGATGTCGCCGGTGAACGTCCATTCGCGGTACGGCGTCGAGATGCGGAGCTCGGGGTGGTAGACGGGCACCCAGAGGCCCCCGCCGACGGGGTAGACGCTGTTGCGGGCCGCCTCGATCGCGAAGACCTCCTTCAGCTGGGCGAGCTTCTCCGGATGGTCGTCGGCGAGGTCGCGCGCCTGGGTCCAGTCCTCGTCCAGGTGGTAGAGCTCCCACACGTCCTGGTCGGGCGACCACTCCAGGATGCCCTCCGGGATGCCCGGCACCCACGGGGCCCGCGGCCCGAAAGCCGACGCCATCCACCCGTCGTGGTAGATCGACCGGCTGCCCATGATCTCGAAGTACTGGGTCCGCAGCCGACCCTCAGCGTGGGCGTCGTCGAAGGTGTAGGCGAGGCTCACCCCGTCCAGCGGTTGCTGCTCGACGCCCCGGACCACCCGCGGCGGAGTGATCCCGATGACCTCGTAGATGGTCGGCGCGAGGTCGTTGCAGTGGTGGAACTGGCTGCGTGGCTCGGGGTCGGGAGCGATGTGCCGCGGCCAGCGGACGACCATCGGGTTCCGCGTCCCGCCCAGGTGCGAGGCGAGGAGCTTCATGCCCCGGTACGGCGTGCTCCCGGCCCAGGCCCACCCGGCGTGGTACTGGTTGTCCGTCTTCGGCGAGCCGAGCACGTCGAGGCCGCCGAGCTCCTCCAGCGCCCGGATGTGCATGTCCACGGTCGTCGGGATGCCGTTCTGGGCGAGCAGCTCGCTGATCGTGCCGTTCTGCCCCTCCCCCGAGGATCCGTTGTCGCCCCAGATGTAGAACACGAGGGTGTTGTCGGCGTAGCCGAGCCGCTCGACCTCGTCGACGAGGCGCCCGACCTGGACGTCGACGTGCTCGGCGAACCCGGCGGCGACCTCCATCAGGCGCCGCTGGAACGGGCGCTCGTCCTCGGGAAGGTCGTCCCAGGCGGGGAGGCGCGGATCCCGCGGGGTCAGGGCGGCGTCCTCGGGGATCCAGCCGGACTCCTTGGCCCGCGCGAAGACGCGCTCGCGGTAGGCGTCCCACCCGTCGTCGAACGCGCCGGCGTACTTGTCGGCCCAGTCCTTCATGATGTGGTGCGGGCCGTGCAGGCAGCCGCTGGCCCAGTACATGAAGAACGGCTTGTCCGGTTCGAACGACCGGTGCCGGCGCAGCCACCCGATCGCGTCGTCGGCGAGGTCCTCGCTCAGGTGGTAGCCCTCCTCCGGCCGTCGGGGTGGCAGGACGCTGGTGGTGTTGCGGACGAGGTTCGGCTCGTACTGCGATGCCTCTCCGGCCAGGAACCCGTAGAAGTACTCGAACCCCTTGCCCGTCGGCCAGTTGTGGAACGGACCCGCCGGCGTGGTCTCCTCCGCCGGGGTGTTGTGCCACTTGCCGAAGGCCGCCGTCGAGTAGCCGTAGTCGGTCAGCACCTCCGCGACCAGGGCAGTGCTCGACGGGATGTGTCCCGAGTAGCCGTCCCAGTCGTTCGCGAGCTCGGCGATCTGGCCGTTGCCGATGCGGTGGTGGTTGCGACCGGTGAGCAGGGACGCCCGCGTCGGCGAGCACATGGCCGTCGTGTGGAAGCGGTTGTAGCCGATGCCCTCCTCGCGCAGGCGCGTCAACGTGTCGGTGCGTACGTCGCCGCCGAAGGTGCTCGGCAGTCCCGGACCGGCGTCGTCGATCAGCACCACGAGGATGTTCGGCGCATCGGGCGAGAGCCGCGGCTCGTCGACCCGGCGCTCGTACGTCGACTCCTGCATGGTGCGGCCGGCCGTCGACGCCGAGGGCGTCGGCGGGAACGGCAACACGTCCTGTCGGGGAAGAACCGGGAAGCCGGCCATCGATGCCTCGTCTCTCTGCGCGCCGGCTCCGGCCGCCGACGTCGGGCCTGGCACGCGCGCCCGTGCCAGGCGATGCCGGGACGCTAGTGACGGCGACGGGGAACGCCCTCACCCGTCGCGGGTGAACGCGGTGTCCGGTCGGCGTGAGCGAGACCGGCGAGCATGGCGTTGTAGGCGTCGAGCTGGTCGTCGTCCCCGCGCGCCGCGTCGCGGTCCAGCCGCGCGGCGGCCCGCCGGTCGCTGCGCACCCACTGGGCGAGGAGCACCACGAGGACGAGCACCATGGGCAGCTCGCCGAGCGCCCACGTCATCGACCCGCCCAGGTACTGGTCGCCGAGCAGGTCGGTGGCGAAGCCGCGGTCCAGGAGCGCGTAGTACTCGCCGCCGAGCACGGTGCTCGAGCTCATCACGGAGATCGCGAAGAACGCGTGGAACGGCATCACCACGAGCAGCAGCCCCAACCGCGCCAGGTGCGAGAGCCGACGGGGAACCGGCGCGTCGCCGACCAGCACCTCGAAGAACAGGCACCCCGCGACCAGGAAGTGCAGCTCCATCGCCGCGTGGCCGAGGTGGCTGCCCATCAGCGCGTCGAAGAGCCCGGAGAAGTAGACGACGTACAGGCTCGCGACGGACACCACGGCTGCCGAGACGGGGTGCGCGACGAGCCGGGCGGGTCTCGAGCGCAGGGCGGCCGCGAGCCACTGGCGCGGCCCGTGACCGCCGGGGACGTCGGCCCCGGGAAGGGCTCGCAGGGCGAGGGTGATCGGCGCACCGAGCACGAGGAAGATCGGCGCGATCATCGACAGGACCATGTGGGCCGCCATGTGGGCGCTGAACATCACGTGGGAGTACGTCCCGAGGCCACCCGCGGTCGCGTACCCGACCAGCAGCAGCCCGACGAACCAGGAGACGGACCGGAGCACCGGCCAGCTCTGGCCGCGCCGCCGCAGCGCCAGGATGCCGACGAGGTAGGCGGCCGAACCGAGCCCGACGACGAGCAGCGCGACGCCCGAGAGTTGGAACGAGGTCAGCAGCCGGCCCAGGGTCGGTGCCGGCGGCACGGGGCCTCCGAGCAGGTTCTCGGCGACACTCGTGTAGGGCTCGCCGGCGGGCGGTGGGGTGCGCCCCAGACCGACGCCGAGCGCGATCGCGAGGCTCATCAGCGTGAGCTCGGTCGTCACCAGGGCGGTCAGGACGCGGCCCGTCGGCGGACGCTCCGCCAGTGCCCGACGCAGGCGGACGGCGACGAGGCCGAGTGCGACGACGACCACCAGCTTGGCCAGGACGCCGCGCCCGTACCCGGTCGTGAGCAACGGCGACGGGGAGCCCAGCCGGACCAGCGCGTTGAGTGCACCGGAGACGACCACGACGCCCAGGCACCAGGCGGCCACTCCCGAGAAGCGTCGGGTCGCCCGGGCGTGGCCGGGCGTCGGTCCCGAGCCCCGAAACAGGTGCCAGACGAGGGCGATCACGCCACCGACCCACACCGAGGCCGCCGCGACGTGCAGCAGCAGGCTGATGATGGCCGTGTCGTGGCTGCCCGCGGCCGCCGAGTGCCCGGTGAGGACGGGCGGGAGCTGGGCCGTGATCCCGAGCGCGAGCAGCGCCGCGGTCTCGCGGGCGGTGAGGAGCCACCGCGACAGGAGGGCCACGGCGAGCACGAGGAGTGCCTGGACGAGGAGCGAGCGCCCCTGGTCCGTCTGACGGGCGAACCCGGTCAGCTCGGACCATCGGATCTGGGTGAGCGGCTGGGCGAACTGGTCCGAGAACGTCAGGACCAGCTCGCCGAGGACCGTCAGCAGCCAGGCCAGCGCCAGGGGACGCACGGTCCTGACGGCCGCTACGCCCCGACCGCCGATCTCCTCGCTCATCCGTTCGCTGGTCAGGAGGGGCACCAGGAGCCCCGCCACGACCAGCACCCCGAGGACGCGACCCGCATAGCCCAAGACGGGCAGGCCCCAGCCGGTGAGTGCTCCGGGATCGGGCAGCCCGGCGGGCACCGGCTGCGGCGCCCCGCCGGCGAGCTGGAGCAGGAGCACCAGGCCGGCGAGTCCGACCAGGACGACTGCCGCGACGGCGTACCGACGCCGCGTCATCGGGGTGACCGCCGGGCCAGCACGAGGAGGAGTCCAGCAAGCAGGAAGAGACCCGCCCCGACCGCGACGTCGGTCCGGGTTCGCGACCACCCGCCCGCGTCGCGGCCGGTGGCCGGGCCATCGGCTCGGGCCGGTTCCGCCGTTGTGGCGGGCCCGTCACCGTCCGCACCCACGCTGAACGTGATCTGGGACGTCACCGGGTGACCGTCCTGGGAGACGGCCCGGACGGCGGTCGTCCAGGTGCCTTCCGACCCTCCCGTTCGGACCTGCTGGCGTACGACGTTGCCGTCGACCTCGGGCTCGCCGACCAGGAGGTCCTCGTCGTCGGGCGGCGTGACCACGACGTACGCCGGAGCGCTCATCTCCTCGCTGAACTCGAACGAGACGGTCGTGGGCGCGATGGCGAGCCGCTCACCCTCGCTCGGCGACGACGAGACCAGGGACGCGTGCGCGTACGCCGGCATCGGGTGCCAGGCCAGCACCAGCACGACCAGGACACCGACGACGGCGCCACCGCGTGCCCGATCGATCCCGCGGATCACAGGAGGGTCCTCCAGTAGTCCCAGAACCGGACCAGCGCCAGCACGACGACCACCAGGTACCAGCCCAGCACGACCAGGTAGCGGACGGACCACACGGCCTCGACCACCCGTCGGGCGGTGCCCTCCGGCAGGGCGGCGCGCAGCGCAACCAGGACGGACCAGACCGCGATGGGGATCGTCACCGACCACACCACGAGGCACCACGGGCAGAGCGCGTTGATCCGGTAGAGGCTCTGGAAGGCCAGCCAGTGCACGAACGCCAGCCCGAGGCCGGCGCCGGTCGCGAGACCGGTCAGCACCCAGGTCGGGACCCGGACGCCGCCGGCCAGCAGGACACCGACGGTCAGGACGACGCTGAAGCCCACGAGTCCCAGGAGCGGGTTCGGGAAGCCGAAGGCCGAGGCCTGGTCGGTCCGCATGATCGAGCCGCAGGACAGCACCGGGTTGACGTTGCACATCGGCGTGTACGACGGATCCTCGAGGATCCGGAACTTGTCGACGGTCAGGGCGAACGCGGCCAGCAGCCCGAGGCCTGCCAGCACGACCAGACCGCGCCCGAACGGACGGAGCGGGACCTCCTGCTCGGTGGCGGTCACGACCGGGCCGCGTCCACCGCGGCGACGAGATCACCGGGCTGGGTCGGCTCGTCGTTGACGAACACCGTCGGGGTGCTCCCGACGCCGGACGACATGACCTCGTCGGTGTGCTCCTGGACCCAGTCGTCGTAGCGCCGCTCCGTGATGCACGGCCCGACGGCGTCGATGTCCGCCCCCGCGTCGACCGCCATCGAGGCCAGCGTCCGGTCGTCGAGGCCGGCACCGCCCTCGGAGGGCTGCTGGGCGTAGAGGGACTCGTGCATCGCCATCCAGGCATCCGCGCCGGCGTCGGCCAGGACGCACATCGAGGCGTTCAGTGCCCGGCTCGCGTACTCCGTGGTCGACGCCCGGTCGAGGAACGCGATCGGGACGTACTCGACGGCGACGTCGTCGCTGGCGCGGTACTCGGCGAGAGTGGCGCCCAACGCGGATTCGAACTGCCGGCAGGCGGGGCACTGGAAGTCCTCGACGGCACGCACCGTGACCGCGGCGTCGTCCGGGCCGAAGCGGACCGCGCCCGACTCCGTCAGGCCGGCGGGTACGGCGGCCGGCTCGTCCTCGCCACCGGTCGAAAGCACGCCGACGGTGATCCCGACGACGAGGGCGACGACGAGAGCGCCGATCCCGGCCTGGATCCGGATCGCACGGCGCCGCTCGTCGCGCTTGCGGTCGACGAGCAGCTGGGCCATCTCCTCCCGGCGGGTGCGCTGAGACTGCTTGCCCTCCGGGGTGACGGCGGGCAGGCGGGGGGTCTTCTTCTTGGACATGGGGTTCTCCTGGTTCGGGGTTGCTCGTCAGGCGAGCAGGGACTGGGCGACGTGCTCGCCGTCGGCGGTTCCCGGCGGGATCGCGTAGACGGCGGAGCCGATGGTCGTGACCCACTCGTTGAGCCGGTCGAGATCGGCGAGTCGCCGCTGGACGGGGACGAACTGACGCTCCAGGTCGGCCGCGAAGGCGATGAAGACCAGGCCTGAGTCCTCACCGGACGCCTGGGTCGCATCGGGGACGGTGTAGTTGTAGGCCCGGCGGTGGAACCGCTCGACCGGGTCGGCGCTGCGGGCTCGGGCGACGTGGCTGGCCGGGTCGATGACGGGCAGTCCGAACCGGTCCGTGGCCTCGAAGTCGGGCTCGTCGTGCTCGCGGACGCCCGTGATCGGCGCACCGTTGTCGAGCCGTCGGCCGACGCTGGCCTCGCGCCCGGCGCGGTCGACCCGGTCCCAGGACTCCATGCGCGCGCGGATGCGTCGTACGACCATGAAGGTGCCGCCGACGAACCCCTCCTCCCCCGACCAGACGAGGTCGGCGAAGTCGGGGTCGGCCTCGACGGGGTTGACCGTCCCGTCGACCTGCCCCATGACGTTGCGCATCGTGGTGCCGTCGGGCTCAGTACCCCGGGCGCGCCGGTAGCCGTCCTGGATCCAGCGCAGCTCGGCGAGTCCGCGCACGTCCTTGACCAGCATCCGGCGCGTGTGCGCCAGGGTGAGCGGGTCGTCGGCGCACAGCTGGATCGCCAGGTCGGTCTGGCCCCAGGCGTCGTCGAGCCGGTCGGTCGAGAAGTCCGGCAGCGGCGCCACCCGAGCACCGCGAGGAAGACCGCCGGTGAGTGCCGGGCCGAGCCCGAAGGTCACCGTCAGGCGGGCCGGCGCGGCTGACAGCTCGGGCTCGGTGTCCGCCAGCGCGGCCCGACCCGCGGTCAGCCGGCTCGCGTCGTCGCTGAGCAGGACCAGGAGCCGACGCAACGCGTCCCGGTCGTCGCGGTCCAGCAGGTCGAGTCCGAGCAGGCTGAGATGCGCCTGGGGAGGGGTCGCGACTCCTGCCTGGTGGGCACCGTGGAAGCCCACCAGCTGGTTGCCCGTCACTGCCGCCTCGACCGTGGGAGGTCCAGGGGCGACCGGGGCGGCCTGGGCGCGACCGAGCGCCGAGGCGGACCAGCCGGCGCCGGCGCCCCCGAGGGCGACGGCACCGGTCTGCAGGAGCTGTCGACGCCCCCACCGGGGCGCCGACGTCATCACTCGCTCCCGTCGGACTCGCTCGTGTCCGTCGCGCCGCCCTGGTACTCCTCCTCGGCACCGGTGAACGTCTTGACGGTGGCGTCGAGCTCCTTGGTGGAGTCGTCGGCGAAGGTCAGCGTGATCCGGACCGTCTCCCCCGGCTTCAGCGCCCGGTTGAGGTCCATGACCATCAGGTGGTCGCCCCCCGGGGTGAGCTCGTGGGTGCCGCCGGCCGGTACGACGAATCCGCCGTCCTTGGCCTGCATGCCCATGCCGCCGTCGTCGTTCTGGACGGTCTCGTGCAGCTCCATCTCCGCGGTGATGTCGCTGGTCGCGGAGACGACGGTGACGTCCTGGGGGCTGTCGTTCACCAGGGTGCCGAAGACCGCGGTCATGCCCTCGTCGGCCGCCCTGACCCAGGGGTCGGTGACCGTGAAGAAGTCGGCCTGCGCGGTGGCGGCGGAGGAGTCGCCGGACACCACGGCGTTGCCGCCGGTGCCGGACGCGGAGTCGTCGCCGCACGCGGCGAGGGACAGGGTGAGCGCGGCAGCGCCGAGGGCGGCCGCGAAGGTGCGGTGGTGCATGGGTTCCTCTTCGTTCGACAGGGAGCCCGGTCAGCGCGCGTCGACGGGTCTCGCCACGGACGGCAGGACGAGGAGCGCAGGTGCTGCGGGCAGGTTCAGGAGCCGGAGCGGGACTCCGGAGAGACGGTGCGACGACCGTGCGCCCCTGATCTCGTCGAGGAGGCGTGCGCGGTCGGTCAGGCGGGGACCGGTGGCCCGCGGCGGGAGAGCGGCTGGGACAGCCAGCGCGAGCGCAGCAGCGGGAGGTCGGCCTCGGCGGCCGGGACACGCCGCGACCGGGTCAGGACGGGCGGGGCGAGGACGGTCGTGAGGACGAGGACCAGCCGTCGCCCGGTCAGGGCCAGGACGGTCCACAGGCACCGCTCGCCGCGGGCCAGCCACAGTCCGACGACGGCGGCGACGACCAGGTGCGCGAGCATCATCGGCGCGTGCGCGGTCAGATCGTTCAGGACGTGCCCGACGGGCAGGGCCGGGGCGGGCGCGGACGACGTCCCGGCGCCGGCGGCGTACGCGTCCAGCAGCGAGCCGTGCCGCTGACCGTTGACGACCGGCAGATCGGAGAGGGTCGTCGTCCGAGGCGCGACCACTGCTCCCCCGCTCCGCTCACCCACGTGGCCACCCGAGACCGAGAGCGCGAGGTGCAGCAGCGCCTGCCCGCCGACGGTCATCACCACGAGCCGCAGCCGGGACGCCGGCCTGTTCAACAAGGGTGCGCTGAGCAGCACCGCGAAGACGAAGAAGAAGAGCAGGGCCACCGGTCCGGGGAGCAGGCCCTCGGCCGTCACGTGGCCGGCGATGCCGATGAAGAAGGCGACACCGGCGACCAGGAGGGCGCGCAGCCACAAGACGTAGCTGTCGATGCGGCCCTCCATCCCCTCATTCTCTCATCGGGTGGGAGCTGCGGTCGGGGACCCCGCGGGGAGGACGGCCCGGTGGTGACGGCCCCCACAGGGCGAGGAGTCTCGTCGTCACCGCTGGTGGCGGCGCTCACCCGAACGGCGTCAGCGCACCCAGGCGGGAACGATCGCGAGCCCTTGCACCGGTGCGGTCGGCGGGTCCCACCGGGCGTGGACGCGGACCGGTCCGTGCCGGCCCTGCCGCTTACTGCACCTGTCGCGGCGGCGGTAGTCGGGATTCTTCTCCGACCAACCGCCGAAGGGGCCACTGCACAGGCGACGTGGGCCACGATCGCCGACGCCGGTCACCGTACCGGTCCCACTCGTCGCCCAGTCGCGTTCTTCGGCCCAGAGGACGACGACCCGACTGCCCTGCGGCACCGACCGAAGGACGAGCGAGCCGCCCCCTCCGATCCGCGCACCCGCACCACCCCAGTACCGGTCGTCCCTCACCCGCCGCACGTCACCGTGATGGATGAGCCGACGTTCGTGGAGGAATCGAGTGACGCACGAGTCGTTGGACCACGCTCCGACGTTGCCGAGCGTGTCGGTCGCACGTGCGGAGACGCACAGCACGCGCCCACGGGCGACACCGAGCCGTAGCTGCCTGCGTTCTCCGTCGCCCCCGCCCGCTCGGACCTCGTGTATCTGCAGTCGGGCGGGATAGCGCCATGCAGCCCGCCGCGAGGAGCTCATCGGGGTTCGAGCGACCCGCACGTCGTACGACGCGATCTCGGCCTCGGGCGTCTCGGGACCGGTCGTAGCATCGAGGGTGAACCTGACAGTCCGCTCCACGGTCGTGTCGAACTCCGCCCTGGCGGACACCCAGACCGCCGGCCCAGCGACCGCCACCGGATCGGCCGCGACCGGAGCGGCAACTGCGACCAGCGTCGTGGTTGCCGCGAACGACGAGACGGTGACGCACAGCCGCTGCCAGAAACGAGTCACCGACGGACCGTACCGGCTGAGGTCGCCACCGGCACTCGAATCCCGGAGACGGCGGGCACCGGACCCGCGCCTCCTCCATTGTGGGGTGCAGGGCGAGCAGGCCGGCGACGTACCCGGCGTGCTCGCCTAGGCTCGTCAGATGGGCAGGAGCGCCCTGCTTGTCGCGGTGGTGGCTGCCGCGGTGGTCACCGCGGGGGTGGCCGTGTGGAAAGTCGCGGGGACCGATCCACGGCCCGACCCGATCGAGTGGTTCCCCGCCGCGGGGGCCACCGACGTACCCGCCGGGGTGACCGTCGACGTGGCCTTCGACGGCGGGGTGGACGTCGATCCCGCGGCGCTGGAGTTCACTCTGCGCGACCGGACCGGGGCTCTGGTTCCCGCGCGGGTCCGGTGGGAGGACGACCGGAGCTCGGCGTCCCTCGATCCCGCGGCGGGGCTCGCACCGGGGCGCTACCAGGCGCGGATCGAGATCCGCCAGATGGACGCGCCGTACACCTGGACCTTCGTGGTGTCGCCCACCCCGAGGCTCTCCCGTGGTCCCGGGGGGCCGGTGCTCCTGGTCACCGACGACCGCAACCCGTATGACGACTTCCTCGCCGAGATCCTCCGGGCCGAGGGCATGCCGGCGTTCGAGACCATCGCGCTGCGCGACCTGGCGACCGCGACGCTCGCCGACCATGCGGTGGCCGTGGTCTCCGGTACGCCGCGGCCCACGGCCCGCCTGCAGCTGGGTCGATGGCTCGACGCGGGAGGCCGGCTCGTGCTCAACGACGCGGGCGACGAGCTGGCCGGACTGGCGGGGCTCCGCCGGGTGCCCGGTGCCGTCGCGGAGGGCGAGCTCCGGGTCGACACCGGCAGCGAGGCGGGACGAGGTCTGCCCGCCGCGCCGCTGCGTCTCCACGCCGACGCGGGAGGCGTCGAGGCCACCGACGGGACCGACGTCGTCGCGACCGTCCAGGGCGACGGCCGCTCGTTCCCCGCGGTCACCCTGCGGGAGGTCGGACCGGCCGGTGGCAGCGTCGCCGCGTTCACCTTCGACCTGGCCGAGTCCGTCGTCCTCACCCGCCAGGGCAATCCGCGGTGGGCCGGCCAGGAGCGCGACGGCACACCGCCGGTGCGGCCCAACGACCTGTTCTTCGGCGACTCCGCCGACGACCCCGCCGACGACTGGGTGGACCTCGAGCAGGTGCAGGTCCCGCAGGCCGACGAGCAGATGCGCCTGCTGTCGCGGCTGCTCCAGGAGATGACCGCGACGGCCACGCCGCTGCCGCGGTTCTGGTACTTCCCGGACGACGAGGACGCCGTCCTGGTGATGGCCGCGGACGACCACGGGACCGAGGACGGGACGGCAGACCTGTTCGCCGCGATGCAGGCCTCGGACCCGCCCGGCTGCGACGTCGACCGCTGGGAGTGCGCGCGGGCGACGGCATGGCTGGATCCTGGGAGCGGCCTGAGGTCCGAGGACGCCACGGACCTCCACGACGCCGGGTTCGACCTCGGCGCCCATGTCACGACCGGCTGCCAGGACTGGACGGAGACCTCGCTGCGCCTGGCCTACCTCCGGGGCCTGCGCGCGTTCCGGGTGAGGTATCCCGACCTGCCCGCCCAGACCGGGCACCGGCTGCACTGCATCGCGTGGACCGAGCTGGTGACCCAGCCGGAGGTCGAGCGGGACTGGGGCATCCGGATCGACATGAACTACTACTACTGGCCCGTCGACTGGGTGGCGTCGCGGGCCGGGTTCATGACCGGCTCCGGCCTACCGCTGCGGTTCAGCGACCTGGACGGCGGACTCATCGACGTCTACCAGCAGGAGACCCACCTCGTCGACGAGGTCTTCGCCGGCGACCCGGACGCACTGCGCGGGCTGGTCGAGCGGGCACGCGGCCCCGAGGGGTACGTCGCGGCGTTCGGCACCCACCACGACTTCAGCACGGACTTCGGGGCGGAGGTGATGGAGGTCGCCCGCGACCTCGACGTACCGATCATCTCCGCGCAGCAGCTGCTGGACTGGACCGACGGCCGCTCCGCCTCCACCGTCGACCGCCTGCGCTGGTCGTCCGACAGCGTCACCTTCACCGTCACGGTCGACGAGCGGGCCGAGGGCAGGCTGCGCGCCCTGCTGCCGACCGAGGCGCTGGGCGGGCGCCTCGCGACCGTCGAGCGCGACGGCGAGCCGCTCGAGCTCACCTCCCGGGAGATCAGAGGGGTCCAGTACGCCTTCTTCGACGCCCGCAGCGGGGCGTACGCCGCGTCGTACCGGTAGCCGTCGCGCCGAGTACGTTCGGTCAGCGGAACGACGGGACAACGTCCGCGATGAACCGCGCGAGGGAGGCCTTCTTCTCGGCGTGGGACATGCTGTTGTCGATCCAGAAGCTGTACTCGTCGACGCCGAGCGACTCGTAGTGCTTCAGTCGCTCGACGACCTCCTCGGGCGTGCCGATCATGGCGGTGCGGTGCAGGGAGTCGAGCTCGAACTCGGGGCGCTCGGCGAACTTCTCCTCGGGGCTGGGCTCGAGGAAGCCGTCGACGGGGGTCGTCTTGTTGCCGAACCAGGCGTCGAAGGTGCGGTAGAACCGAGCGATCGCCGCGGCGGCGGGACGCCAGCCCTCGGGGTCGTTCTCGTCGTGGACGTGGGTGTGCCGCAGGACCATCAGCCGCGGGCGCTCGACCTCCGGGTGGTTGCCGACGGCCGTCTCGAACTTGTCGACCAGCGCCTGCACCTCCTCGTCACCCTTCATGAGCGGCGTGACCATGACGTTGCATCCCGAGCGGACGGCGAAGTCGTGGGAGTCGGGGTCGCGGGCCGCGATCCACATCGGCGGAGTGGGCTGCTGGATCGGCTTGGGCACCGAGGTGGAGGTCGGGAACTGCCAGATCTCGCCGTCGTGGGCGTAGTCGCCCTGCCAGAGCGCCCGTACGGCGGGGACGAGCTCGCGCAGGTGCTTGCCCCCGTCGGTGGCCGGGAGACCGCCGGCCATCCGGTCGAACTCGAACTGGTAGGCCCCCCGAGCGAGGCCCACCTCCATCCGGCCGTTGCTGATGACGTCGAGCAGGGCGCACTCGCCCGCCGCGCGGATCGGGTTCCAGAACGGCGCGATGATGGTCCCGGCGCCGAGCCGGATGGTCTCCGTGCGTGCCGCCACGTAGGCCAGGATCGGCATCGGGCTGGGTGAGATGGTGTACTCCATCGAGTGGTGCTCGCCGACCCAGACGGTGCTGAACCCGCCTGCTTCGGCCATGAGCGTCAGCTCGGTCAGGTTCTCGAAGAGCTCTCGGTGCGACACCTCCTCGTCCCAGCGCTCCATGTGCACGAACAGCGAGAACTTCACGACGGCTCCTCCGGGGATGGTGCGGACAGGTTCATCTCGGCGACGGTGACGTCGCCGCTGGCGTAGTGGGTGCGAGGTACCTCGCGCACGACCACACGGACGTGCTCGGGGCGGGCGGCCGCCGCGGTGACGACGGCCTGGTGCACGGCGTGGATCAGGGCGCGTACCTGGTCGGGGTCGCGGCCCTCGGTCAGGGTGACGTCGACGAACGGCACGCTCAGCTCCTCATCACGAACGGGTCGCCGAGGGGCTCCGGGCTCGTGTTGATCCAGACGCTCTTGAGCTGGGTGTACTCCTTGATCGTCTCCTGGCCGTGCTCGACGCCGACGCCGCTGTTCTTGTAGCCCTGGCGTGGGGACATCGGGGACATCGCCCGGTAGGTGTTGACCCAGATGGTGCCGGCCTGGAGCCGGCCGGCCATCCGGTGCGCGCGGCCGAGGTCGTTGGTCCAGACGCCGGCCGCCAGGCCGTACTCGGTGTCGTTGGCGAGGCCGACGACCTCGTCCTCGGTGTCGAAGGGCATCACGGCGGCGACCGGGCCGAAGATCTCCTCCTGGACGACCCGCATGTCGTTGTCGACGTCGACCAGGACGGTCGGCTCGTAGAAGTAGCCGCCCAGTCCCCCGCCGTCGGTGGGCGTGCCGCCGGTGAGGACGCGGGCGCCCTCGCTGCGGCCGATGTCGACGTATCCCGCGACCTTGTCGCGCTGGTCGGCGAAGGCGAGCGGGCCGAGCTCGGTGTCGTCGCGGAGAGGGTCGCCGATGCGGATGGTCGCGGCGCGCTCGGCGACTCGTTCGAGGAGCTCGTCGTAGACGCTGCGGTGGGCGAAGACCCGGCTGCCCGCGATGCAGGTCTGGCCGGCGGCGGCGAAGACCCCGGCGACCACCCCCATCGCGGCGTTCGCGACGTCGGCGTCCTCGAAGACGATGTTCGGCGACTTGCCGCCGAGCTCGAGGGTGGAGCCGAGGAAGCGGGCGGCGACCGACGACGCGATCCGCGAGCCGGTGCCGGTGCTGCCGGTGAAGGAGATCTTGGCGATGTCGGGGTGGTCGACGAGCGCCTGGCCGGCCTCTGCCCCGAAGCCCGTCACGACGTTGACGACCCCGGGCGGGAAGCCGGCCTCCTCGACGAGCTCGGCGAGGCGGAGCACGGACGCCGAGGTGTACTCCGACGGCTTGATGACCATGGTGTTGCCCGAGCACAGCGCGGGAGCGAGCTTGCTCGTGGTCAGGGTGAGCGGGGAGTTCCACGGCGTGATCGCGCCGACGACGCCGAGCGGCTCGCGCATCGTGTAGTTGAGGACGGAGCGGTCCGACGTGGGGATGACGTCGCCCTGGATCTTGTCGGCGAGGCCGGCGTAGTAGTGGTAGTACTCCGGCAGTGTCGCCAGCTGCCCGCGCATCTCGCGCAACAGCTTGCCGTTGTCGAGGCTCTCGGTGTGGGCCAGCTCCTCGGCGTTCTCCGCGACCAGGTCGGCGAGCCGGCGGAGCAGGCGGCCACGTCGGGTCTGGCTGAGATCGCGCCAGCGGGGGTCCTCGAAGGCGCGCCGGGCCGAGGTCACGGCGCGGTCGACGTCGGTCGCGTCGCCGCGCGCCGCGGCGTACAGGGTGCCGCGGGTCGCGGGGTTGTGGCTGTCGAACCACGCGCCCGAGTGGGGCTCCACCTGCTCGCCCCCGATGTGGTGCCGTCGACGCTCGACGGTGGATGCGGTGGTCTCAGACATGGACGGCTCCTCGGATGAGCTGGTCGACGAGGTCCGCCAGGACGGACGGAGCCTCGAGGGGAAGCATGTGGCGGACGCCGGGCACCACGACGGCGCGGCACTCGGGTACGGCGGCCGCGAGGCGCTCGGTCATCTCGGGCGTGGAGCCGGGGTCCTCGCCTCCGGTCACGGCCAGGCTCGGGACCTGGATCCGGCCGAGGTCGGGGCCGACCACGGCGTCGCCGGTGGCGAACACGCGGTAGCAGGCGAGGAACTGACCGGGGTCGTTCGCGGCCAGCACCCTGCGGGTTCGCTCGACCGCGTCGGCGCCGACGTCGGACCCGTCGAACCAGCGGCGCAGCGAGGCCTCGTTGCTCGCGGCCGGGTCGGTCGTCGCGCGGTCGAGCCGCTCGAGGACGGCGGCGCGCTCGTCCGTCGTCCGGCGGCACACGGAGCTGACACTGGTCAGGGACGACACGAGGTCGGGCCGGTGGACGGCGAGGTGCTGCGCGACGAGCGCGCCGAGAGAGAAGCCGACGAGGTGGGACGCCGGCGGGACCTGGTCGGCGACGAGCGCGGCCAGGCCGGCGAGGTCGACGTCGGCAGGCACGCGGGGACCGTCGCCGTGCCCGGGCAGGTCGGGAGTGCGGACGTCGTACCGCTCCGCCAGCCGGGTGCGCACCTCGTCCCAGACCGAGTGGTCCAGGCCGACGCCGTGGAGGAGCACGGCCACCGGTCGCGTCATCGTCCGCTCCTCCTCACCCTCGCCACGCTGTGCTCACTGCTCCGTGGACAGGGCGGCCAGCCGCTGCTGGGGACGTCCCTGCGCGGCGGCCGCGAGTGCCACGACGATCTCGCCGGGATGGGGAGCGTCGGGGACGCGCACCTCGAAGGACTGGTGGTGCGACCGGATGGTGGCGTCCGTGACGTGCTTGAGCGGGATGTCGAAGACGACCCCGGCCGGTCCGCGCTTCTCGACGGCGGGCAGGAGGGTGGTCGCGGACGCGGCCGAGCGGAAGTGATCGCCGAACTGCAGGGTGTGGATCAGGCCGGAACCGTGCTCGATCTCGCCGTCGAGTCCGACGATCGCAGCCTTGCCGTACGCCTCGACCGGCTCGCCGAGGGCCGCGATCACGCGTGGCGCCAGGAGGGCGCCCAGGTCGGACGCGTGCGCGGCGATGCCGGGCGCGAGGTCCTCGACGAACCCCTCCCCCGACCACGGGTTCTCGATGACGGCCGCCACGACCGCGACGCGCGCGGCCGGCTCGACCGGGCGACCGCCCTCGGTACGGATCTCGTCGACGACGGTGACGATCTTGCGGACGTTCATGGGGTTCCTTCCGGAGGTTCTCAACAAGTCAGTGGGTCGTGGCCGACACGGCCGGGTCGGTGCTGCGGTCGCCGATGCGCGCGTGCGGGCGGGGGCCGGTCGAGGCGGCGGCGACGACGACGATCTCGTCGGCGCGCGGTGCATCGGCGACGCGCGCGCTGACGGTCTGGTAGTGGCTGCGGGTCGCGGCGTGCGTCTTGTGCCACATCGGGACGACCAGCGCCTCCCCCGCGTCGGCCCGGGTGTCGGCGAAGCAGATGATCGACTCGCCGGCCAGGAAGTCGCGCATGAGGTTGCCGAAGTACGGCGTGTGGATGAGCGCGCCCGCGTGCTCGACCTCGCCGCCGGTGCCGACGATCGCGGCCTTCCCGAACGCCTCCACCGCGTCGACGCCGCCGAGCGCGGCCAGGAGCCGGTCGGTCAGCTCGCGAGCGAGCACCGGGGCCATCGCGGCCACCTCCGGCGCCAGGTCGCGGACCGCCGACGTGCCGACCCACGGGTTGCGGATCACGGCGGCGACGCTGGCGCGGACGGCCGGGACGGCGGGGGCGCTGCCGTTCTCCAACAGCGTCTCCTCCCGGAACAGGCAGATCCTCCGCAGCCACGGATGCGCGGCGCCGCCGGTCGGGTCCGCTGCGGCGGGTCGGGCCTCGAGGTCGAGCGTCATGACATCTCCTAGCGCTGTTGTATGCAACAGAACGTACGTCGGAGGCGATTCGCTGTCAACAGCCGACCGCGACCTCCCGGCTCGCGGCGTGGGCCGCGATCGACGTCACCACGGCGGTAGATACCGCATAACCGCACGTCTTAGGCTGTCTTTCGGCCTCCTGGGACGCGTGCCGGCCCGCATGTCTGGACTAGGCGCGCGGCCTCTGCTGCGGGATCGATGGTGACCGTTGACACAGCTGCACGGCGTACGTATCGTCCTGATGTATGCAAGACCGCCAGCCAGGCGGCTCAGGGGCCAGGGAGGCCGCATGTCCCAGAAGTTCAGCGAGAAGCTCGACCTCGACGCACTCGAAGCCGCGGTGACCGGCACGCCGGCCGGTCCCCAGCCCAGTCAGCACCGCGACGACGGCGACGCGCCGGGGCGCCTGGGCAGCGTGTTCGTCGCGTCGGTGACCGTCTGCACGCTGTTCGTGGCGTGGGGCGTCCTGTTCACCGACAACCTCAACGAGGTGACGACCGACTCCCTGAACTGGCTGACCGCCAGCTTCGGGTGGAGCTACCTCGTCGTGACGATGGCGATCCTCATCTTCCTCGTCTTCCTGGCGTTCAGCCCGTACGGCGAGATCCGCCTCGGAGCGGACGACGACCGTCCCGAGTTCTCGACCGTGTCCTGGTTCGCGATGATCCTCTGCGCGGTCATGGGCATCGGCCTGGTGTCCTACGGCGTCGCCGAGCCGATCTCGCACTTCGCGTCGCCGCCCCACGGGCTGGCCGAACCGGGCACGCCCGACGCCGCCGTACGAGCGCTGCAGTACAGCTACTTCGACTGGGGCCTGCACGCGTGGGCGATCTTCGCCGTCTTCGGACTGGCGATCGCCTACTCGACCCATCGCAAGGGACGGCCCACGCTCGTCAGCCAGCTGTTCCGTCCACTGCTCGGCGACCGGGTCAACGGCCCGATCGGCAAGGCGATCGACGTGCTGGCGGTGTTCGCGACGCTGTTCGGCACGACCACGTCGCTCGGCCTCGGCGCGCTCCAGGTCAACAACGGCCTGGGCTCCCTCTTCGGGATCCCCGTGAACTCCGTCAGCCAGGTGCTCATCATCGCGGCGGTCACCGCCGTGTTCACGCTCTCGGCCGTGACCGGCGTGAGCAAGGGCATCAAGTACCTCAGCCAGGGCAGCGCCGGCCTGGCCGCCGCCCTGTTCGTCTTCATGCTGGTGGTCGGCCCCACGGTGTTCATCGCCAACCTCTACATTGAGTCCCTCGGCACGTGGGCGAGCGACTTCTTCCGCATGAGCCTCCAGGGCACCGCCTTCGGTGACCTGCAGTGGATGCAATGGTGGACCTACTTCATGATGGCCTGGTGGGTCGCCTGGGGCGCCTTCGTCGGCGTCTTCCTGGCCCGCATCTCGAAGGGCCGCACGATCCGCGGCTTCATCATGGGGGTCCTCGCCGTCCCCACCCTCGTCTTCTTCACCTGGTTCACCGTCTTCGGCGGCACCGCGATCCACGTCGACATGTTCCAGGGCGGAACCATCGCCGACCAGACCGCGGCCGACATCAACAACGCCTTCTTCGCGACCCTGGACGCCTTCCCGCTCGCGAACGTGACGTCGTTCGTGGCCATCATCCTGGTCGTCATGTTCTTCGTCTCGGGTGCCGACGCCAACACCTACGTCCTGGCCATGATGACCTCCGGCGGCTCGCTCAACCCGCGCCGCTCGATCCTGGTCCTGTGGGGCGTGCTCACCGGAGTCACCGCGATCGTGCTGATGCTCGCCGGCGGCCTGACCGCCCTCCAGAACACGGTGATCGTCACCTCGGCGCCCTTCCTGCTCATCATCGCCGGGCTGGCGGTGTCGTTCTGGCGCGAGCTGCTCCAGGACCGCCGGGCCGCCGCCCTCACCCCGCCTGCCGTCCCTGCCGCCCACGCTGCGCCCGCCCAGCCCGACGAGGAGGAGCTCGCATGACCGATCCGCAGACCACCGACGAACGACGCCGCCTGGTGACCGAGTCCTGGGCAGCCGCCTGGGACGGCGGCGAGGTCGACGCGCTCGACGCGCTGCTCGCGCCCGACTACCGGCGGCGTACCTCCCAGGACGACGACGGCCTGGACCGCGAGGCGTTCAAAGCCACGATCGTCACCACCCGGGCCTCGTTCCCGGACCTGCGCACCGTCATCGACGACATCGTCGTCGAGGGCGACCAGGTCGCGGTGCGCTGGCACAGCACCGGCACCCACACCCACCCGTTCCTCGGCGTACCTGCCACCCGGAGCGCCGTGCAGGTGTCGGGCGCGACGTTCGCCACCTTCGGCACCGACGGCCTCGTCCACGAGGAGCACGTGACCTGGGACCCCCGCGGCCTGCTGACCGCCCTGGGCATCATCACCGTCGGCCAAGACCAGTGACATCCCATCCCACTCCCGAGGAGGACCCCATGACCGTCTCCGCCGGCGTCGACCGGACCGCTCCCGACGTCGACCTGCTCAAGCAGGTCAACCGCCGCTTCGTCACCGGCGTCACGATCGTGACGACGATGGACGAGGACACGCCGCGCGGCCTCGCGGTCAACGCGTTCGCCAACATCTCGCTCGACCCGCCCACCGTGATGGTGTGCGTCCAGCGCACGTCGTCCACGCACGACTGCCTGTTCCGCGCCACGCACCTGGCCATCAACATCGCGTCGACCGAGCAGATGGACGTCCTGGGCACCTTCGCCTCGAAGGCACCGGACAAGTTCGCCGACGTCGCGTGGAGCCGCGGCCGCTTCGGCAGCCCCGTCCTCGCCGGCAGCAGTGCCCACCTCGAGGTGGAGATCCGCGAGCGTCTCCAGGCCAGCACGCACACGGTGTTCATCTGCCGCGTCGTCGACGCCGACGTCACCGACCTCCCCCCGGTCGTCTACAGCGCCGGTAGGTTCTACGACTCCGAGGGCCTCACTCCCCTCGGTTGACCGACGAGCGAGAAGCGCAGGGACCACATGGAGAGCATCGCCACCGGCAGCCGGCAGGCACGCGTCATCGCGGAGATGCGGCGACGGATCATCACCGGCGAGGCCGCGTCCGGTGCGTTGCTCTCCGAGATCGCCCTGGCCGAGGAGTTCGGCGTCAGCCGTACGCCCGTGCGCGAGGCTCTCAAGCAGCTCCAGACCGAGGGCCTGGTCGAGATCAGGCCGCGGGTCGGCACCTTCGTCGCGGCGCCGTCCCGCCGGGACATCACCGAGCTGTTCGAGATGAAGGAGCTGCTGGAGGGCGCGGCCGCTCGTCTTCTCGCGCAACGCGGCCGGGTGCCCGAGGTCGAGCTGCTGGAGGAGAACGTCCGGCAGGCCGACCTGGCCGTCCACGCCGACGACCGCGCCCGCTACGCCGAGCTCGTCGAGGAGTTCCACGGCCTGCTGATCACGGGTGCCGACAACTCCAAGCTCGAGGCGCACTACCGCACGCTGATGAACCAGCTCGCCTACTCCCGTCTCGTCGTCACGTCCCTCGGGCAGCCCGGGCGCGCGCTCCAGTCCGAGCGCGAGCACCACGTCGTCCTCGACCTCATCGTCGCCAAGGACGGCGACAGCGCCGAGCGCGTGATGCGCGAGCACGTACGCGCCAGCCGGCGCGCCCTGCTCGCCGGGCTCGACGTCCCGGCCCAGCCGTAGCCCCGACCTCCCCCACCGCGCACCGGCCACGCCCGGGCGCGGCCGCACCCATGCCCGAAGGACTCCCATGACCGTCACTGCTCCCCCTCCCCTGGCCGACCTCGATCTCGTCGGCGGCGCGACCCACACGTTCGAGGTCGAGGACCCGGCCACCACCGAGGTCCTCGCCCACGTCGGCGACGGCGGGGTCGACGAGGCTCGAGCAGCCGTCGCCGCGGCGTACGGCGCCGGCCCGGACTGGCGCGCCGCTGCCCCGCGGGTGCGCTCCGAGGTGCTGCGCCGGGCCTACGAGCTCGTGCTGCGCGACGCGGACCGACTCGCGCTGCTCCTGATGGCCGAGAACGGCAAGCCCGAGGCCGACGCCCGCGCCGAGGTGGGGTACGCCGCCGAGTTCTTCCGGTGGTACGCCGAGGAGGCGGTCCGTCCGGGTGGCAGCTGGGGCGAGGCGCCCGCGGGCGGGAGCCGCGCGATCGTCACCCAGCAGCCGGTCGGCGTCGCCGCGCTCGTCACGCCGTGGAACTTCCCGGCGGCGATGATCACCCGCAAGGTCGCACCCGCCCTCGCCGCCGGCTGCACGGTCGTGGTCAAGCCGGCGGCCGAGACTCCCCTGACCGCACTGGCGCTCGGGGCGCTCCTGCGCGAGGCGGGCGTCCCCGACGGCGTGGTCAACCTGGTGCCGACCACGGATCCCGGGACGGTGGTCTCGACCTGGCTCGACGACCCGCGGGTGCGCAAGATCTCGTTCACCGGATCGACCCGGGTCGGCCAGGTGCTGCTGCGCCAGGCCGCCGACCGGGTCGTGGTCTCGTCGATGGAGCTCGGCGGCAACGCGCCGTTCGTGGTGACCGAGGACGCCGACATCGAGGCGGCGGTCGCCGGCGCCCTGGTCGCGAAGTTCCGCAACGGCGGCCAGGCCTGCACGGCCGCCAACCGCTTCCTCGTCCACGAGGCCGTGGCGCCGGCGTTCACCGCCGCGCTGGGCGCCGCGGTCACGCGCTTCCGGGTGGGTCCCGCCGGCACGACCGGTGGCGTCGACATCGGCCCCATGATCACCGCCGCCCAGGCCGAGCGCCTCGAACGCACCGTCCAGCGCGCCCTCGACGACGGCGCCCGCCTCGCCCATCGCGCCACGGTCCCCGACGGCCTCCGCGGCCACTTCGTCGCCCCCGTCGTACTCGACCGTGTCGCACCCGACGCCGCCGTCGTCTCCGACGAGATCTTCGGGCCGGTCGCCCCGATCGTCACCTGGACCGACACCGACGACGTCGTCGCCCTGGCCAACGCCAGCGAGTACGGCCTCGCCGCCTACGTGTACGCCGGCGACCTCCGTCGGGCACTGCGGATCGGCGAGGCGCTCGAAGCGGGCATGGTCGGCGTCAACCGGGGCAGCGTCTCCGATCCCTCGGCACCGTTCGGCGGCGTCAAGCAGAGCGGGCTCGGACGCGAGGGTGCGCGTCAGGGGCTCGAGGAGTTCACCGAGACCAAGCTGTTGAGCCTCGATTGGCCCGAGGCCTGACCTGCCCCAACCTCGCCAGGACGCCCGGATGGCACGCGTTGCTCGGGTCGCGCCTCACAACTGCTTCGGGAACAGGACCAGGAGGACGACCGAGGTGAGGAAGCCGAGCCACCCGAGGACCAGGAACGCCCACTGCGCGCGGGGACTGCGCATCCGGCCCGAGAGCGCACCGAAGAAGAGCACGGTCGCGAACGCGACGGTCAGGATCGTGTAGTTGTCGCCCCGCTGGTTGTCGCGGAGCGCCTCGTCGTACTTGTCGTCGGCGCGCGCGTCCGCCGCGCGTGCCTCGGTCAGCTCGGGGATGACGTACTCGGGCAGGTCGAAGGGCGTCGCCGCGGCGTCCGGGTTCGTCAGCGGCCTCGACGCCAACCAGTCGGGGAAGGCCGAGGCTAGCGGCTCCGGGAAGCGAGCGGAGAGGAACTCGGTGAGCTCCTGGTCGCCGTCCTGGTAGGCCTGCAGCCACTGCGTGAACAGGGAGGTTTGGACGGTCAGCTTGCGGTTCGCGACACCTTCGAGACGCGTCGCCTCGATCCTGGCGGTCGAGGCCTGCGAGAACGAGATCGACATGGCTCCGCCCCACTTGCTCGCCTGGAACCCCGTCCACGCCGTCACGATCGCCGTGACCGCCAGCAGCACCACCGCCACGAGCTCACGCCAGTCCACCGCCGTGCTCTCGTCCACGTCCTCCCGGGCGTTCACGACTCCCCCTCTGACCGCATCTGTCGAGGCTCGCCTCCAGCGCCCGGCGAAGCGTTCACCCGTAGCGGGTGACGCCGCCTCTCACCCGGCCACGCAGGCAGTCGGCGTCCGAGGCGGCCGCCCGCTCGGATGCTCGTCCCGGGAAGTCGGGACGCCCGTCTCTGGAACCCAGGTCGTCGGGCCGATGAGGGTCGGCGCATGCGAGTCTCCCGATCCCCCCGCCTCCTCGTCTCGGCCGTGCTCGCGCTCGTGGCCGGCGTCCTCGGCCCGCCCGTCGTGGCCGCGACGGGCGCCGCGGCGGCTCCGTCGAACGCGGGCACGATCGTCTACCTCAAGGGCCACGACGTCTACGTCGCGCGCCCCGACGGCACCGGCGAACGCCGCCTGACCCGCAACGGGACCGCGGCCAGCCCGTGGCGCTCGCCGAGCGGTGCCGACGACGGCACGGTGGTCGCCGCCCGCGGCACGGTGGTGGTCCGGATGGACCAGTGGGGCACGATCCTGAACAGCTTCGATCCGCCGGATCTGTGGGACTCGGCCGGCCAGACCATCGGCGGCCAGGTCGTGCACGCCGTCGTGTCTCCGGACGCCTCGAAGATCGCCTACACGTACCAGCACTACTCATGCCCTCGGGGGGTGTGCCGAACGAGATGGACGACGGCCGTCAGCGCCTCCACCAGGCTCACGCCGCCCCAGCAGTACGGCTTCGCCTTCTACCCGGACCCGTCCTGGGTCACCGGGTCGCGATTGATCCTCGGCGGCGACACCGACGACCTCAACGTCTTCGATCTGGCGACCAGCACGAGGATGTGGTTCTACGACGCCCAGCCCAACGTGACCGACCCGCACGACCTCTTCGAGCCGGCCGTCTCCCGCGACGGCTCGACGCTGGCGACCGTCCGCGGAGTGGGGGCCGAGCAGCACCTCATGGCGTGGACCGTCAGCGGGAACATCCTCAGCGGTCCCATGCCCGGCTGGCCGACCTGGACGTGCAGGTTCACCGGAGCCGAGAGCTTCTCGAGCCCGACGTTCGCACCCGACAGCACCTCCCTCGCGTGGACCGAGCCCGACGGCGTGTGGGTGATGGAGGACCCGCTCGCCTGCGAGACGGACCCCGCACTCGCCATCCCCGGCGGCCGCGCCCCCCAGTGGACCGGAGCCGCCCTGCAATCGGTCCGGCCGACGTATCCGGACCCGCCGGCCTCCGCCTTCGCGCTGACCTCGGCGCCGACCCTGAAGTCGAAGGGGGCGGTTCGCCCCGGCAAGCGGGTGCGAGCCACGGCGGGCTCGTGGACTCCGGCGCCCACGGCGGTGCGGTTCCAGTGGCTGCGCGACGGCAAGCCCATCAAGAAGGCCACCCAGGCCGCCTACAGGATCAAGAGAGCCGACCGGAGACATCGGTTGAGCGTGCGGGTCACCGTACGCCGCGCCGGCTACGTCGACGCGGTCGCAGTGAGCAAGAAGGTGAAGGTGAAGCGATGAAGACGACACGCAGGTCCCACTACCTCCGCGCAGCGGTGGCGGCACCCCTCGTGGTGGCCGCCCTGGCCGGTTGCGGCGGTGATGCCGGGGAGACCGAGGACGGCTCGGGTGGCACCGTGGCGGAGGACGCCGCTGCCGGAGACGGGGCACCCGGTGTGCCCGACGCCTGCCGCGATGCCTTCCCGCAGGCGCTCGGACCGGCCGACCTCAGCGAGCTGGCACTCCTCCCGGAGGGGTTCCCCTCGCCTCCGGTCGACGCCACCCTGTGCATCACCGCCGAGACGATCGGCGGCGCTCAGGAGACCGCGTCCTACGCCAGCCAGGCCACCGAGGACGAGATCCTCGCGGGCTACGAGTCGGCGCTGGCGGCGTACGGCGCGGCACGCGAGCAGGACGGCATCGGCCGGCCCATCGTCACCGCCACGAGCGGCGACGTCGTCATCCAGGTGACGCCACAGGACGGGGGCTTCGCCCTGGCGTTCGCGCGCTGAGCGTGCGCAGCGGATCACGCGACGATCCCGGGCAGACCGGGATCGTCGTACCGATCACGCGAGCGCCTTGGCCTTCAGGCCTTCGTACTCGCGCTGGTCGATGACACCGCCGTCGTAGAGCTCCTTGGCTCGCGCGATCTCCTCCGCGGGCGACCGGGACCCGGCAGCCACCGTGCGGATGTAGCTGTCGGTCTCGGCCTGAGCCGTACGGGCCGCGTTCATGCTGCGCTCGGCCATCCCGCGTCCGCGGGCGATCAGGTAGATCAGCGACGTCAGCAGCGGCAGCACGATCAGGAAGAACACCCACACCGCCTTGACGATCCCGCTGGTCTCCCGGTCACGGAACAGGTCGCCGATGATCTGGAAGAGCACGACCAGATAGGCCATCAGGAGGAAGAAGGAGAGGCTGAACCAGAAGAAGTCCCAGAACGAGTCCATGGCCGGAAACTACGGCCTCGTCAGGCGTGGTGGACCCACCCGAACCGGGTGAACGACGGCCCTCGCCGGGCCGGACGTCCACCCGCTCACGTGGTCAGGCCGCGCCCGGCGCCAGTCGCCGCGGGCCGCGCGTGCCGCCAGGGTCGCCGAGTTCCCAGCACAACATGGGATGGGAGGGGATCACGCCCGACAGCCAGATCGCCACGAGCTCGACGAGCTCCGTCTCGAGGTCATCGCGCGACCACTCACGCGGTCGGGCGGGCACGTCCGGATCCCATCCCTCCTCACCCCACTCCACGCCGAAGAGACGCCGTTCGTCGTCGAAGCGGCGGTCGAGCACGAACCCGTCGGATCCGTCGAAGCGCGCCCAGACGTCGAACGGCCCCTCCCCGTCCTGGTCGACGAACACGTCGATGACGATGCCGTCGGTCGCCACGTCCGCGAAGCGGCGAAGTCGTTCCGCGACCTCCGCGGAGGCGGCATCGAGGATCCGTGTGAGGTCCGAGCGGTACCGGGCGGCGTTCACGCGGCCAGCCTAGGCAGAGCGCGCCTCCGGGCCGGCCACCGGGAGGTTTGAGAAAGCCTGCGCGGTCGCCTATGGTCCGGCCATGGCACCCGACCTGGAGGTACGACGCACGACGGCCGAGCCGTCGCACGTGCCGACCGGTGCTGCCCTCCTCGCCATCGAGCTGAGCGAGATCGCCCGCGGAATCCGCGGGCTCGACGTGCTGCGACGCAGCGTCGACAGAGCCCCGCCCGCCTGACCTGCCTTCGCCTTCACCCCCTCGTGGGCCGGCGGCCTCGTCCCGGACGAGCCCGCCGCTTCGGCCTACCCGGAGACAGGACATCCTCATGCGGGTACACCCCCGGACCGAGACCCTGGCCGCCAGGAGCGGCCCCTTCCCGAGCCACGTGCTCGAACGTGCCGCGGCCGATCTCGAAGCCGCCGCCACCGCACGCGAGAGCCAGCTGAACAACCTCCCGAACGCCACCACACCGGTCGCCGTCGCCCACCGCGACAGCGTCCGACGGATCCTCGACGCGATCCGCCGCGCCCAGGCCCAGCTGGCAGCCGGGACCTACGGGTCCTGCATCCGCTGCGGGAGGCGAGCCGACCCCGCGACCGCCCTGGCGCGGCCCTGGGCGCCCCAGTGCGCCACGTGCAGCCTCGGCTAGCTCGCTCCTCTCCACCCACCTTCCCGAGGAGGAAAGACATGACGTCCGAACTCGCTAACGAGACGGCCCGGAGCGCACCCGGCGACGACCGGGGCGACCTTGTCGGGCTCGAGCTGTTCCCGCCGACGACGACCCGCGCCGGGTCACGCTTCGACGACACCGTCGCCCACCCCGTCGACACACCCAGGCGCCTCGACGCCATCATCCGCACCGCCGGACGGAGGCTCCGCGCACTGCCCGACCCGAGGGACCTCGACCTCCGTCCCGTCGCCCAGCGAGCGCGTCTCCGACAGATCATGCGCGAGGCAGCGCAGGCACGATCACGACTGGCCGCCGGCACGTACGGCGCCTGCCTCACGTGCTCTGGACCGATCTCGCTCGCCCGCCTCACCGAACGGCCCAGTGCCCGCCGGTGCGTCTACTGCGAGCTCGACATCTGACCGCCACGCATCGATCTCGCGGCGACCGTCCGACCCGGACGACGTCCACGCCGCCCTGCATCCATCCACCGACACCGAGGAGCCATCATGTCGAACGCCACCCACATCATCGCGCTGATCGCAGCCGCCGTCGTCATCACCACGATCCTGACCCTGGGGACACTGGCCGCGGCCGACCTGCTCCCGACCCGATCTCGCAAGAAGCCCGTCACCCGGACGCAGGGCCGTCGGGCAGGAGCATCGAGCTCCGACGTCGAACCGGCCGACGCCACGCGTCCCAGGTGATGCCGAACCAGATGCTCGCGGTTCGCCGATGCGCGCTGTCGGTTCACCGGTCAGGGACCTCGGTCAACGAGCCTTCCTCCTCCTTCCGGTCGCCACTGCAACGCGGCGTCCCCCTCAGATGAAGGAGTCCTGATCGGGCCGCGACCTCGGCGTCACCAGATGGGCCTAGTGTCGTGGTCGCGCAGCGAGGACCTTCGCTCGTCGGGCGCGTTCGACCTGGAACACATCGAGATCAACGGAGGGGCCAGTGGCAGCCAAGGCGACGACCGGCGACGAGTACGTCGACCAGTTCGAGGATCCCGCGGCGCGGGAGCGGCTGGCAGCTCTGAGGGAGCTCGTCACGTCGACCGCGCCTGAGCTGCTCGAGCAGATCAAGTGGAGCTCGCTGGCCTACGTGCACCCTGACGGCGTGATCATGCTGATGGTGTCCGGCCACAAGGCGCACGCCAATGTCGCGTTCACCCCCAGCACGCGGGAGCACTTCGATGGCGAGCTCGGTGACTTCCACACCGGAAAGGGCTCGGTGAAACTCCCCTACGACGCTGCTGTCCCTACGGCGACGCTCGCGCGCATGATCGAGCACCGGGTCCGCGAGTACGAGCGTGACGGCGTGAAGTGGATGTGAGCCAGGGTCGGTCGTCGGGCACGGGACAGACCGGCTGATCTCGCGTCCGCCAGCAGCGACGGTCTCCGGCACAGGCTGGTGCCACCTTCAGCGCCGAACGAGATGTCAGTCCGTGATGCCTGCCTGGTCTCATGACGGCCCAGGTACGGCGAGTCAGCACGACCTGCGGATCTCGACCTGCCGGCACCGATCCCGGCCGGCGCCGCCGTCGGCGCGGTCACGGCTGCTCTTGCCCCCGATCAGGATGTCGTCGCCACCGCGACCGATCAGGACGTCGCGACCTCCGCCGCCGCCGAGCACGTCGTCGCGCTCGCTGCCGCGCACGATGTCGGCGTAGTTGCTGCCGATCACGCGCTCCAGGGACCGCAACTGCCCCCGGCCGCTGCGGCTCCTGCCGGTGCCGGCCGCCAGGTCGACGACCGACTGTGACGTCGTCAGGCGGAGCCTGTCGATACCGGAGCCGCCGTTGACCGAGCCCCGTCCGCAGACCTTCGGGCACGAGGGGTCGCCCTCGGCGACGACGCCGGGCAGGACCATGAGATCGGCCCCCGGCCCGCCGTACATGCGCACCCAGGTGCGCTTCGGCCGGTAGTTCTCCTCGTAGTCGGAGTTGCCCCGGACGGTGTCGTTCTCGCCGCCGCCTCGGGCGAAGCCCTTGATGCTGATGTTGAGGACGTCGTCGCCTGCCTCGCCCCAGATCCGGGAGAAGTCCAGATCGGCCTCGTCGTCACCCGCGCCAAGGCGCACCGATCCCCGGATACCTTCGACGACGTCGTCGCCGGCTCCGGTTCTCACGTCGTCCAGCAGGATCGTCGCGTCGTCAGGGTCGTTGCCGGTGTCGTAGTAGTCGTCGCCGGGCGACCCGATGAACGTGTCCGCGTAGGTGCTGCCGCTGGCGGCCGTGGTGCTCACCAGCTCATCGCGCCCCACGCCGCTGCCGGTCGCGGTGCCGGTGTCGAGGCGAATGGTGACCGCAGCGGTGGCATCGCCGAAGTCGACGATCGTCGCGTCGACACCGACGTAGCCGGGGATGCCCGGGATGCCGACGATCCGATCGTCTCCTGCACCGCCTGAGAGGTAGGTGGAGTCGCCGGACAGGTTCGGGTTCAGCGGACCCCGGGAGTCGGCCAAGGTGTCCTCCCCCGCACCCCCGTGCGCCTCGGCACTGGTGCCGGCCCGCGTGCAGACCAGGTCATCGCCGCCCCGCGCGTCGACGCGGACCTGATAGAAGCCCGCGGTGCTGATGACGTCCGGCCCCTCGGTACCTCTGATCTCCTGGTCGTGCTCGGTGGCGACGATCGTGGCGACCTGCCCCTCGCACGTCTCGACGGCCGCCGCCGCAGGGACCGCCGTCACGACGAGTCCCGCGGCGACGACGACGCCGGCCACCGCGAGAGCCGTCGGTCCACCGGATCGGGCGCTGCGAGGGATGGATCTGGTCACTGGGAATGTCCTCATGACAGGTCCGATGCGCCGGAGCGCCACGTGGTTCGCGGCTTCTTTTGCAGGGCAAGCACCGCTCACCTGCTGGCGGCCCCGACGGGCTCTCCTCGCGGGAGGGCTGGGCCGTGACCCGGGCCGCAACCCTGATCATAAATTGGGATGTAGTGCACAGGCGGCACCGCATACCGGGCGGTAGGTTCGCGCCATGGCCACGATCACCTCGCTCGACGAACTGCGCACGCTCGTCGGCGACCCGCACCCGCAGGTCGCGACCAAGGAGCGCAACCGGCTCGACGAGGTCGACCGCGAGTGGCTCGCCGCCTCGCCGCTGTGCTTCATCGCGACCTCGAACCTGGAGGGAGACTCCGACGTCTCACCCCGAGGTGACCCTCCCGGGTTCGTGCGAGTGCTCGACGACCGGACCATCGTCGTACCGGACCGACCAGGCAACCGGCGTGTCGACAGCTTCCGGAACATCCTGGAGAACCCGCGGGTCGCGCTGATCCACGTGATCCCCGGCCGCGGCGACACCCTGCGGGTCGCCGGAGCCGCGCGGCTGGTCACGGAGCCGGCGTACGGCGGCGAGTTCGTGGTCAAGGGACGCTCCCCCAGCGTCTTCGTCGAGGTCGCTGTCGAGCGGGTGTTCTACCACTGCTCGAGGGCGTTCCTGCGCGGTCGACTGTGGAAACCCGACAGCTGGCCGCTCCCGGACGAGCTGCGTTCGCGCGAGGCCATCGCGCAGGCGGTGCACCAGCCGTACCTCCCTCTCTCGACCGACGAAGGGCGCACCGACGAGGACGCTGCGCTCTACTGACGTGTCGTCCGGTTGTCGCGACCGACAGCCATCGCTGCGTGGCGACCTCGGGACGCCCACCTGATGAACGGCCCCGGCGGTCGAGGGCGCCCGCTCGGGATCGAGATGGTCAGACCTGGCGGCCGGCGAAGGCCGCGAGACGCTCGTAGGAGCCGGCATCGGAAGGTGCCTCGACCTCCGGGCCGAACGCCGGCGCGCGGTTGTCGTCGGTGAGGTTCGCGCGCAGGAACGCCAGCGCGCGCTCCGCGATCTCGGGGTCCAGCCGGTCGAGCGGGTAGCCGATCGTCGACGCGACGTCCCAGGTGTGCAGCGCGAGCTCGGCGACCTGGAACTCCGCAGGCACCGGCGCCTCGCCCTCGAGCTGGTGCCAGGCGTGCATGAGGTCGTCGCCCGCGATCCGAAAGGTCGGCCCCCAGCCCTCTGCGACATGCGGGTCCGAGGACCAGTCCGCCTGGCCGCCCTGCAGGTTCGTGAGGAACCGGACGGGCGCCGCGACCAGATGGTCCACCAGCTCGGCCAGCGTCCAGTCACCGCACGGCGTACGCATGCCGGTCCAGTCGACGTGCACGTGGTCGAGTACGTCGCCCGCCTGGTCGACCGCACGAGAGAGGACCCGAACCTCATCGCCCATGCCGCCACCGTAGGCGGGCTCCACGACTGAGTCGAGGTCTGGCGGGCTAGTGCCGGGTGTCGACGTGGCCGGACTACTTCTTGGAGCACTGGCGGCTGACTCTCGCGAGGCAGTGCACGACGTCTGGGCGAACTTCGCGGTCGGGATGAACGACGAGTTCGGAGGGCTCTTCGGCCGCCAGTCGATGGGCAGTGGGTACTACGGCGGCGCGTTCCTCTGCCCGGACGAGAAGCACCACCACGGCATCGGCACGCCCCGACAGGCGTCGCCCCCGGGTCATCCCGATCCAGGCCCTCTTCGTGCCCGTTCAGCTCCGTCGGCGTACCGCCGTGAGGGTCAGTGCCGAACCGACGAGGACGAGACCGAGGCCGAGCCACAGCAGCCAGGGCGGGATCTCGGCTCCGGTCGCGGGCAGCGGGATGCCTCCGTCGTCGTCGCACGACGTGCTCACCGAGACGGGCAGCTCGACCTGCACCTCGCCACCGCGGCCGTCCGCGACCCGGTAGCGCACGGTGAAGTCGTCGTCGGTCTCGGCGGTGATCCGCAGCCTGCCGTCGTCGGTGCGCTCGACGACGACATCGTCGGGCACCTCGATCGACCCGGGGACGATCTGCAACCGGTCGCCGTTGGCGTCGTCGACGGACGCGAACGGGTCGACGGTGATGCTGTCGCCACACCCGGTCGTGAGGTCCGAGTCGCCGCCGTCGAACTCCGGGTCGTCGTTCCGGAATACCGCGAAGTCCGCGTCCAGCCGCGGCGAGGCGGTGAGCGTCAGCCGCGTGATCGTGGGGTCGCCGCCGTCGAGGTCGGAGGACGGTGCGTCGGGCGCCGTGATGCTCGTCCCGTCCAGGGTCACGACGTACGACCCGGGCGCCAGGCCGCCGACCAGGTACGACGGCTCGCCCGCCGCCGGCGCGCCACCGCGAGCAGCGGCGCGGCGCTCGGTCCGCGGCGGGCTGCCGGTGCGCTGGGTGATGACGACGTCGTCCCCGCCGCCCTCGACGCCGTCCGGCCCGAGGTAGCGGACGCTCACCCGAGCGCCGGAGATCGCGGGCTCGTCGGCCTGGCGGGTGCCGTCGTCGTTCATGTCGCGCCAGACCAGGTCGCCGATCGCGGCGTCGCCGACGTAGCCGAAGTCCTGGTCGAGGTCGCTGGCACCGCCCGCCAGGGTCAGCTCGGACGTCGAGTCCGCGCCGCCGTCGGGGTCGGCGGTCGCACGCAAGCCCCGGGGCAGGTCGGCCCGGGTGATCGTGTCGCGGTAGGCACCCGCCGGCAGACCCGGGAACAGGTAGCCGCCCTCGGCGTCGGTCCTCGTCGTCAGCCGGCGGTCGTCGGCGTTGCCGAACGTCCCGTCGAAGCCTGCCCAGTCCAGCGTCACCCCGACGTCGGGCAGTCCGGGCTCGGTGGGGTCCTGGACGGCGTCACCGTCGAGGTCCCACCACACGTAGTCGCCGATCGTCCCGGTGCCGGCGTACCCGAAGTCGACGTCCCGAGCGTTCTCGGCCTGGGTGAGGTCGCGCCGGGCGGTGTTGTCGTCGCCTCCGTCGAGGTCGTAGACCGGCCGGACCCCAGACGGCAGGGACGCCGCGACGACGTCGACGCGGTACCGCCCCGGAGCCAGACCGTCGACGAGGTACTCCCCCTGGGCGTCGGTCACCACGGTGCCGAGGTCCAGGTCGTCGGCGGTCCCGAAGCTGCCGTCGAAGCCCGCCCAGAAGATGCTCACCTCGACGTTCGGGATGCGCGGCTCACCGGCGTCGACCTGGCCGTTCTCGTCGACGTCGAGCCAGACGGTGTCGCCCAGGGAGCCCTCGCCCGCGAGACCGAAGTCGTAGTCCACGTCGTCGTCCCCGCTGGTGACGAGCGCGGTGCCGACCCCGTCCCGGGCACCCTCGCGGTCGTAGCTGACCCGCATCGTCGTGTACGGCGCACCCTCCAGCGTCGCGCGGACGTTGCCGGTCGGTACGCCGTCGACCGTCCACCGCCCGGTGTCGTCGGTCGTCACGGCCGCCGCGATCACGACGTTGTCGGCGGACGTGGCGAAGTCGCCGTCCCGGCCGGCCCACACGACGAGGATCGCCTGGCCCTCGATGCCGGGCTCGCTCGGGTCGGCGTCCGGTCCCGGAGTGTCCGGTCCGTTGCCGTCACCGTCGACGTCGTGCCAGACGAGGTCGCCGATGCTCTGGGCGCCGCGGTAGCCGAAGTCGACGTCGCGGGCGTCCTCGCCGGCCGCGAGCTGGCGCTCCGCGACGTGGGGCGTGCCGATGCCGTCGAGGTCGAAGGTCGGTACGACGTCGCCGGGCAGCGTCGCGTCGTCGACGGTGACCCGGACCCGGCCGGCCGGGAGTCCGTCGACGAGGTAGCCGCCGGCGGCATCCGTCGTCCGGGTCACGGTGACCTCGTTGCCGTCGCCGAAGGTGTCGTCGCCGAACCCCGACCAGGTGACCTCGACCTCGACCTGGGAGATGCCCTTCTCGCTCGCGTCCCGGACACCGTCGCCGTCGGTGTCGAACCACACGTCGTCGCCGACGCTGCCGGTGCCGGTGTAGCCGAAGTCGACATCGGTGGCGTCCTCCCCCGCCGTCAGCGTCCGCTGCGCGACGCCGTCGGCCGGCGGGGTGAGGTCGTACGTCGGCTCCAGACCACTGGGCAGGCCCGCGGTCACCGTCGCCCGGAACGGCCCGGCCGGGAGGTCGGTGAAGGTGTAGGTGCCGTCGGCAGCGGTGACCTCGGTGCCGTAGTCGACGTTGTCGGCGATGGTCGCGAGGTCACCGTCGAAGCCGGCCCACACCAGCGCGACCGTGACACCGGCGATGCCGATCTCGCCGGCGTCCTGGTTGCCGTCGCCGTCCAGGTCGAACCAGACCCGGTCGCCGAGCGAGCCGGTGCCGGCGTACCCGAAGTCCTGGTCGAGGTTCGACGCGTTCTCCGCCAGCGACACGCGGGAGGTGTCGTCGTTGCCCCCGTCGGGGTCGCCGGTGTTCGTCAGGCCCGGCGGCAGGGTCGAGGTGTCGACGTCGACGCGGTACTCGCCCGCGGGGAGCAGCGTCGGTGGGGGTGCGGTCGCGTCGTCGGTCAACCAGATCCCGTTCGCGTCGGTCGTCCGGTCGTAGGCGACGTCGTCGCCACCGCCCGGGACGCCGTCGGGGCCGAACCAGGTGGCGGTGACGTCGACCCCGGGGATCCCCGGCTCGCCCGGGTCCTGCACCCCGTCGGCGTCGAGGTCGAGCCACACCGTGTCACCGAGCTCGCCGCCGTCGAGGTCGACGTGGGCGAGGACCGTCGGGATCGTGTCGGGGTAGGTGCGGACGTAGTCGGGGTCGTCGCGGTCGGGGCCGGGGATCGTGAAGTACTCCTGCACCGACGCCTCGTTGACGATCTCCGGTCCCGTCACGAGCTCGGCGACCGGGAAGTCGTCGGGGACGGCGAGGGTGTAGGTGATGAGGACCGCGCCACCGGGCAGGATCGACGGCACCGTGAAGCCGAGGCAGTTGTCGCCGTCCCCGACGACCGCGTCGGTGACGTCGTACGACGGGCCGTCGCTGACATCGTCGACCTCGAGGCGGGCGTCGTCCGTGCACGTGGACGGGGCGGACCGGGTGTCCACGAGGTCCTGGACCGCGACGTCGTAGGCGACCCAGTCGCCGGTGTTGCGCACGGTGAGCTGGTAGGTGACGGTGTCGCCGATGGCGCCGCGCTTGGGGTCGCCGGACGTCGTGGTCGCCAGGCCCGGGTCGGTGTCGGTCGCCACGCGCTTCTCGATCGTCACGACGGGCTCGGCGATGTCGATGGCAGCCGTGTCGGTCAGGCTGCCGGTGTCGTAGGTGAGGGTCGCGGTGTTGGTCAGCGTGTCGCCCGCACCCGTCGCAGGCAGGTCCAGGATCCGCACGGTGTAGGTGATCGTGTAGGTCCGGGTGGTGGTGGTCGACGGGAGTGCCCCGAGCTCCCACGTGGGGTCGCCGGCCGTGCCGGGCGGCGGCGCGGTGAAGGCGCTCTGCTCCCCGACGCTGCAACCCGTGCAGTCCCAGTTGACGGTCTCGACGTAGGACGTCGTGCCGTTGGAGAGGTCGTCGGTGACGGTGACGTCGCTGCCGAAGTCGAGGCCGGAGGGGAACACCGCCTGCACGGTGTACTGCGCCTCGCCGCCGACGGGGTGCAGGCGCGTCGCGCGGTCCTTGGTGAGCAGCGGGCCGGCGACGCGCAGGGTGACGGCGTCCTCGTCGGCGTACCCGGGGCACTGGGGTGGGCCGGTGGTCGCACACGGCGAGGTGCTGGTGCGCTCGTCGGGGTCGGCACCGTCGAGGGAGGTGGTCGTCACGGACGCGTCGTTGGTGAAGGTCGAGTTGGCGACCAGGTTCTCCTGGAGCCGCACGGTGTAGCGCAGCGTCACCGACGCGCCGGGAGCGAGCTCGTCGATCGTCCAGCTGATCCGGTCGGTCACGCTCGTGTCACCCCCGTCGGGGTTGGCGACGACCGAGGCGACCGGCACGCCCGAGAAGTCGTCGACGACCACGACGTCGTGCGCGGTCGTGACGGCATCGGCCGAGGCGTTGGTGACGACCAGCGAGTAGGCGATGTCGTCGCCCGGCAGGACGGTCGCGGTGGCGTCGGCCGACTTGCTGATCGTGATGTTCGGCTCGACCACCTGGGTCGAGATCGTCGCCGTCGCGCGACGGTCGTCGGTGCCGCCGTTGATGTGGTAGACGAGATCGGCTCGGTTGGTCACGTTGTTGGGGCGCCGGTTCAGGCTGTCGCCGCCAGCGGGGACGTCACGTACGACCGCGTCGAACCGGAGCACGAAGCAGGCGGTCTCTCCCACCGCCGGGGTGATCGGACCGTCCAGCCGGGCGCGCACCTGGTTGGTCGTCGGGTAGTCGATCGTCGCGTTCTGGCCGGTCGTCTCGTCGCACCCTCCCCCGGCGTCCACCAGGCCCGAGGAGGCGGTGGCCGACAGCGGGACCAGCAGCTGACCGCGGTCGGCGAGGTCGTCGGTCAGCTCGTAACTCTCCGCGGAGGTGCCACCGGACTGGCGGCTCTCGATCTCGTAGTGGATGACCTCGCCGATGGTCGCCTGGTTCGCGAGCGCGTTCCCGGGCTCCTCGATGGCGGTGGTGCGTCGCTTCGCGAGCGTGATGCCCGGGCTGTAGACGTTCGCGGTGTCGTCGGCCCGGTCGGTGTTCGCGTCGGGCTCGCGGGTCGGGTCGATGTTGTCGCGCGGGACGTAGGTGAAGGTCGTGCCCGAGTTGGTCTCCGAGCGGTACTCCACCACGCCGGCGTGGTTGGTCCACTGGGAGCCCACCGGGATCGTCCCCGGCGGCTCCCACGTGTAGCTGAGCAGGACGGTCTCCCCCGCCGGGATGTCGACGCCGGTCCAGGTGATTCGATCGTCGCCGGCGGAGCAGGCGCCGGCCGGGTCGATGGCGGTGATGTCGGCGCACACCGCGTCGTCCACGTCCGGTCCGACCCCGCGGGGCAGCAGGTCCCAGATGACGGCGTCGACCGCGTCGCGAGTGCCGTCGTTGGTGACCGCGATCCGGTAGGTGATCGTGTCCCCGGCGACGACGTCGCGCAGCGGGTCGATCGCGGGGTCGAAGGTGTCGGCGTTGTGGCCGCTGATCGCCTTGGTCAGGCCGAGGTGCGCCTCGGCGAACGTCACGCTCGCATCGTCCGGGACGACGAACACCTCGCCGTTGCTGTTGCGGAACGAGAAGCGGGCGGTGTTCGTGAACCTGTCGCCGCTCGCACCGAGATCGGGCGTCACGCCGCCGTCGAGGACGGTCGAGACGACGGCCTGGACGGTCTGCGCCGGCTCGACGGTCGAGTTCGGCGTCAACGTCCAGTCCAGGCGCACGCCGGTGGCCGGCGACCCGGACGGCGTGGCGCCGAGGACGATGTCGGGGTCGATCTCGCTGTCGGGTCCCGGGATCGAGGGCGCCTCGTAGCGGAAGCCGGGCGGCAGGAAGTCCACCAGGTTGTCGTCGCTGGAGTCGAGGTAGTCGGGCGCGCGTGCGGTGAGCCGCCAGCAGACCCGGTCACCGGGTCCGACCGCGTCGACCACGTCCGGGTTCCAGGTGACGCCGACCCCGTCGCCGCACTCCCCGCCGGGGCCGGGCAGTCCGACGTCCTTGGCGAAGACGACCGAGCTGCCGGACTGCTCGCGGCTCGTGTCGTCGGTGATCGCGTTCTCCTCGCGCCCGTCGGGGTCGTCGGGGCCGAGCTCGTCGTACGTCTCCACATCGGCGGCGAGGGTCGCCGTGTTGGTCCACGAGTCGTTGGCGGAGACCGGTGCGCCGGAGGAGACGTAGTTCTGCAGGGCGACGGTGCTGAACGTGATCTCGTCGACCACGTTCGGCCCGAACGTCTCGGCGAGGTCCCACGTCAACGTGGTCTCGCCGCTGCCCCCGTCGAAGGACGTGCCGGAGTACGCCGGGCTCGGTGGCGGCGCCGTCGTCGAGGCGCACCTCGGGTGCACGCTGCCGATGGGGCAGGTGCCGTCGGGCGTCGTGTCGACGACGGTGACGCCCGAGATGCCTCCGTCGGTGACGTACTCCGAGCTGCGCAGGTGCAGGGTCCAGGTCGAGACCGCGCCCTGCTCGATCGTCGGGGTGTCGACGGTCTTGTACACGGCGAGGTCGACGGCCTGGACCGTCTCCCTCGCGGTCACGACCGTGTCCGTGCCGCCGAAGGAGGTGTTGACCTGGGCCTGGTTGGTCCAGGTCGTCCCGTCGCCGACCTGCGTCGTCAGCGGACCGGTGTTGTTGTCGAGGTTGGACGCCTGGAGACCCGAGCCGGCGGGCGGGGTGGGGCCGGCCCAGTCCATCGTGTTCTCGCGCTGCGGGATGCCGGCGACGTACTGCAGCACGGAGGTCTGCGACGCCGGCAGGCCGGCGCCGATGTTCCAGACGACGTGGGTGTACACGCCCGGAGCGAGACCGGCGGGCAGGCCGCTGTCGACGGTCTCGACGACGTCCGGCGCGATGCATTCGGGCGCGGCCGGCGCGTTGCCGGGGTTGAGCGGCCCCGAGCCGGGATACTCCTCCGCGCTCGAGTTGTCGGCCGTACCGCAGCCGAGGAACTCGATGCCGGCGGGCAGCCAGTCCTCGACCGCCCCGAGGCCGACGCCGCCGGCCTCCCCGGTCTCCAACGTGAGCGTGTAGACGGTCTGGTGGTCGTGTACGCCACGCAGCAGCTCGGCCTCGGGCGAGGGCTCGGACTTGGTGAGGAGGACCGGAACGAGCGTGGTCGCTCCGGCCGCGCTGCCGGTGTCGGTGAAGTCGGCCGCCTCGGCGGTGACGGGATCGCCCCCGGTGCTGGGCTCGATGACCGGCCGCTCGGAGGCGAGATCGTTCACGTACGCGTTCACCGGGACGGAGGCCTGGTCACCGACCTCCCACTGGTCGGTGCCCGAGCCGACGTCGTACTGCAGGGAGTAGTGGAAGCGGTACGTCCCGCCCGGCACGATGTCGACCAGGTTCTCCCACACCACGACCGTCCGCACGGGGTTGCCCGACGCGTCCGTCTCGACGATCGTCCGGGTCGGCGGCTGGTCCGAGGAGGAGACCGAGACACCGAGCGGCAGCGTCACCGTGAAGGCCAGGTTGTACGCCGTCGTGTCGCCCGGGTTGGTGAAGGTGACCTCCACCGGCGTCTCGCGGCCGATGAGGGTGTTGCCCGGGATGCTCTGCGACACCTCGACCTCCGCGACCGCGTTGGCCGCGGGCGTGAGCGCCACCGGCAGCGGCACGATCGCGAGGAACGCCGCCAGGACGGCGAGTCCCGCCCAGGCGGCGATCCGAGATCGACGCGAGGTGTTCCGAGATCGACGGTGGGGCCGGGGGTCGTCGCCCGTCATGAACCGACCCTAGGGTGGCTGGCCGTTCCAGTCACCCCTCTCACAGGTGAGCGGTCCATGAACCCGGGACGCCGGCTCCCCCACCGAACTGACCGGTCGCATCGCCGAGGTCCGTGCGGGCGGTCGCGATCGTCGGGTCCTCGGCGCGCAGGCCGATGTCGGCGCCCGGGAATCCGACCCTGGTCAGACCGGTGCGGTAGGGGTTCTGGCCCGTGATGAACGCCGCGCGCCCCGCCGTACAGCTCTGCTCGCCGTAGTAGTCGGTGGACCGCACACCCTCGGCAGCGACCCGGTCGATGTTCGGCCGGTCCGACACGCGTGCCTCCACTCGTCGCGGGTTGGCGTCCGCGCACGACGTACGCGGCTACACCCGATCACCGTCGCGGCGGTCGCCCGGCGGCGGCTCCCCCGAGTCGGGTGATCCGCGGCCGGGCGAACCCCGTGGCGAGAGTGAGGTCACCGGACCACGACGACCGCGCTCCCCTTCCTGCTGTCGGTCCGGCCGAAGGCGACGATCCGAAGACGGTCCCGACGGGACGCTCGTGCGGGCACGACGAGCCGGCGGACGACGACCCCGTCGCGCGTGGCTCGTCCGGTGATCGTGGGCGAGCCGGTCAGGCGGATCATGAACTGCTCGCCGCGCCCCAACCCTTGGACCCTGACGCGGATCCGAGCGCCCGGCTCGGCGTTCCTCGGCGCCTGGACCTTCAGCCGGGCCGGCGGGCGGACGACCGTGACCGCCGCAGTCGTCCGGGTGGTGCCGGAGGCGCCGGTGGCGTGCAGCCGGAAGCGGTGCAGCCCGAAGCGGGTGAGCCGGACCGCGATCCGTCCGCGCGCCGGGACGGGCGACTTCCCGAACCGCTTCCGGAGAAGCTCACCCATCACACCGGTGCCGCGCAGGTCGAGATCGTCGCCGTGACCGCTGGCGCTCCAGACGACGGTGAACCGCGTCCCGGACAGGACGGTGGGCGTGCCGTCCGGGACCTTCCCCGCCGACCGCGGAACGCTCACGCGCAGGCTCAGCCGGGGTGCCGCGTACGAGGCCACGGCGACCGTGGCCCCCGACCGCGCGACCGCATCGACGAAGCCAGCCCTGGACGCGGTCACCTCGACGCTCACCCGCCGGCCGACCTGAGCCGCGGTGAGGGTCAGTCGCTGCCCGACGGCGCCGGCGATGACGGCGTCGCCGGCGTACCAGCGGTAGCTGAGCGAGTCCGGCGCCGGGTCGGGCGTGCCCGCCGACGCGGTCAGGACCTGACCGACGCGGGCGGTGCCGACGATGCTCGCGACCGGCTCGGTCGCGAAGGTGGCGCGCTCGACCGGTGCGGTGGGGTCCGACTCGTCGGTGACGTCGACGTATCCGTCTCGCCGGGCGGTCACGGTGACGGTGACCGTCCTGCCGACCATCGCCGGGGTCACGGTGAGGCTGTCGGTGCCGTCGCCGACCGGGTCGCCGCCGGCCTGCCAGGCGTAGCCGAACGACGTCGCCGCCGGGCTGGTCGTCCCTGTGGTCGCGGTCAGCGTGGCGCCCACGACCGGGGTCCCGGTGATGCCTGGGGTGGGTCCGGTGACGAACACGGCGCGGGCGACCTCGTCGGTGGGATCGGACTCGTCGGAGGCGTCGACGTAGCCGTCGAGCTCGGCGGTCACGGTGACGGTGATGGTCTTCCCGACCATGCCGGGGGTCACGACGAGAGTGTCGGTGTCGGTGCCGACCGGGTCGCCGTCGGCCCGCCAGGCGTAGCCGAAGGACGTCGCCACCGGGTCGGTGGCTCCGGTGGTGGCCGTGAGGGTCTCGCCGACCCGCGCGGTGCCGGTGATCGACGCGGCCGGGCCGGTGGAGAACGTCGCGCGGTCGACCTCGGCGGTCGGGGCCGACTCGTCGGCGGCGTCGACGTACCCGTCACGCACGGCGGTCACGGTCACGGTCACGGTCCTGCCGACCATGCCGGGGGTCACGACGAGGGTGTCGGCGTTGGTGCCGACGGGGTCCTCGCCCGCCTTCCAGGCGAAGTCGTACGACGTGGCCGTGGGGCTGGTGGTCCCCGTGGTCGCGGTCAGCGTGGCGCCCACGACCGGGGTGCCGGTGATGCCCGCGGTGGGACCGGTGACGAACGCCGCGCGCGCGACCTCGGCAGTGGCGTCCGACTCGTCGGCGGCGTCGACGTACCCGTCACGCTGCGCGGTCACGGTCACGGTGATCGTCTTGCCCACCATCGCCGGCGTGACGGCCAACATGCCGGCGTTGGTGCCGACGGTCGCTCCGTCGGCCTCCCACGCGTAGCCGAACGACGTGGCCGCGGGGCTGGTGATGCCCGTGCTCGCAGTCAGCGTGGCGCCCACGACCGGGGTTCCGGTGATCGACGCGGTCGGACCCGTGCCGAACGTGCCGCGCGCGACCTCGGCAGTGGCGTCCGACTCGTCGGAGGCGTCGACGTACCCGTCACGCTGCGCTGTCACGGTCACGGTCACCGACTTGCCCACCATCGCCGGCGTGACAGCCAGCGTGGCGGCGTTGGTGCCGACCGCGTCGCCATCGGCCTCCCACGCGTAGCCGAACGACGTCGCCGCGGGACTGGTCGTCCCAGTAGCCGCCGTCAGCGTCTCGCCCACCCGGGCGGTACCCGTGATCGACGCGACCGGGCCGGTGGAGAACGTGCCGCGCGCGACCTCAGCGGTCGGGTCGGACTCGTCGGTCGCGTCGACGTACCCGTCACGCACGGCGGTCACGGTGACCGTCACCGTCTTGCCGACCATCGCCGGCGTGACGGCCAGCGTGGAGGTGTCGCCGCCGACGGCCTCGCCGTCGGCCTCCCACGCGTAGCCGAAGGAGTTCGCTGCCGGAACGGTCGTCCCGGTAGCGGCCGTCAGGGTCTCGCCGACGCGGGCGGTGCCGGTGATCGACGCGGTCGGGCCGGTGGAGAACGTGCCGCGCGCGACCTCGGCAGTCGGGTCCGACTCGTCGATCGCGTCGACGTACCCGTCACGCTGCGCGGTCACGGTCACGGTGATCGCCTTGCCGACCATCGCCGGAGTGACGGCGAGGGTGGCGGCGTCGGTGCCGACGGCGTCTCCGTCAGCGGCCCAGGCGTAGCTGAACGACGTCGCCGCAGGACTGGTCGTCCCGGTCGCAGCGGTCAGGGTCTCACCGACCCGGGCGGTACCGGTGATCGACGCGACCGGCCCGGTGCTGAACGTGCCGCGCGCGACCTCAGCCGTGGGGTCGGACTCGTCGCTGGCGTCGACGTAGCCGTCACGCTCGGCGGTGACGGTCACGGTGATGGTCTTGCCGACCATCGCCGAAGTGACGTCCAGGGTGGAGGTGTCGCCGCCGACCGCGTCACCGTCGGCTCGCCAGGCGTAGCCGTACGAGGTCGCCGCGGGACTGGTATTCCCGGTCACGGCGGTCAGCGTCTCACCGACCCGGGCGGTGCCGGTGATCGACGCGGCCGGGCCGGTGGAGAACGTGCCGCGCGCGACCTCGGCGGTCGGGTCGGACTCGTCGGTCGCGTCGACATGCCCGTCACGCTGCGCGGTCACCGTGACGGTGATCGACTTGCCCACCATGCCCGGGGTCACGGCCAGCGAGGCGGCGTTGGTGCCGACCGCGTCGCCATCGGCCGCCCACGCATAGCCGAACGACGTCGCCGCGGGACTGGTCGTCCCGGTCGTGGCAGTCAGCGTGGCGCCCACGGCCGGCGTGCCGACGATGGCGGCCGTGGGGCCGGTGAGGAAGGTCCCGGCGACCACGGGGCCGCGAGCGGGCGAGATCTCGCTCCCGTCGGCGTACTCCGCGTTGGAGGCAGTCACGGTGACCGAGATGTCGGCGTCGAGGTCGTCGGCGACGAGGACGTACGTCGCGGCGGTCGCGCCGTCGATCGGTGCGCCGTCACGGCGCCACTGGTAGGAGAGCTCCTCGGCGACCGGCACCGTGGTGCCGGGGTCGGCGGTCAGGGTCTGCCCGACGGCGAGGGTGCCACCGATGGACGGCGCCGTCGTGAAGGCGACCGGGCTCGCGACGACGGCGGCCGTGTCCGCCGAGTCGACCGACGTGGTCTGGTACTCCGCCCGGCTGCCGGTGACCCGGACCGCGAGGACCGCATCGACCAGGTCAGGGGTGACGGTGAGGGTCGCGTCGGTCGCACCGTCGATCACGGTGCCGTCGGCCAGCCACTGGTAGGCCAGCTGCACCGGCGCCGGGCCCCAGGCACCGGCCGAGGCGGTCAGCACGTCGCCGACCGCCGGCGTGGTGTCGTCGATGGTGGGGATCGCCGTGGTCAGGGTGCCGCGGGCGGCCTGGACCGAGAACGTCGTCGAGTCGCTGTCGGCCGCGGAGTCGATCACTGTCACGGTGACGTCGGCGGCGGCACGCGCGGCGGACGGCGTGCCGCTGATCAGACCGCTCGGGCTGAGCGACACGCCTCCCGGCAGTTGCCCGCCGGTGACCGAGAAGGTGTACGGCGCCACGCCGCCGCTCGCCGTCAGGGCAAACGGGGTGATCGGCGACCCGACGGTGAAGCCGAGCGCCGACACGTCGACGAGCGTGAGCGGGCTGGCCCCGCCGGTGACCTCGACCGAGAAGGTCGAGTAGACCGGGTCGCCGTTGCCGTCGGTGGCGCGGACGGTGACGTCCTCGGCGGCCCGCGCGACGGTCGGCGTACCGCTGATCTGGCCGCTCGACGCCCCGAGCGTGAGGCCGTCCGGGAGCGAGCCGGAGCTGACCGCGTAGGTGTACGGCGCCAGGCCGCCCGCGGCGGTCAGCGTGAAGGGCGCGATGGCGGTGTCGACCGGGAACGACTTCGCGCCCGGCTCGGTCAGGGTGATCGCGCCGTTGGTGCTGGACCCGCGGGGCGAGCGGGTGCCCACCACGAAGTCGAGGCTGTTGTTGTCGGTGTCGATGCCGTTGGTGCGGCGCAGCGATCCACCGGCCGCCGGGTGGTACGGCGCGGCCGCCGTCTCGGGCTTGTTGCCGGTGCCCCACGCGACCAGGTCGACCTTCAGCGGGTCGAGGTACGGATCGGTCACCGTCCCGGTCGTGCCGGTGAGGAGGACGTGGCCGCCGGCCGTCGTGGAGGCCGAGATGTCGAAGCTGTAGGAGGAGTCGCGCGGCGCGGTGCCGCTGTAGTTCTGACCGGCGGCGAGCCAGTAGCCGTGCGGCTCGACCACGAAGGTCGTGATCGGCCCCTGCCCGCTGAACTGGGTGCCCGTGGCCGACTTGTACAAGATCCGGCCGGTGAACTCGATCCGCTCCGACGTGGGGTTGTAGAGCTCGACGTACTCGTCGGTGGCAGCGACGCCCGTGCCGTTGCCGCCCGAGACCTCGTTGATGACCAGGTGCGTCCCCTCGTCGGCGGCGAGCGCCGGCGCGGGAGCGGCGGCGAACTGCAGACCGGTGACGACCAGCGTGAGGCCGAGGACGGCCAGCACGTGGACGCGCACGATGACGAGGGCGCGAGACATCAAGGTGACTCCTGGTGGTCGGGAACGAGCGACGGAGTTAAAGAGGGCATCCGAACGCTGGTGTTATCGGCCTTCGCCTGCGGCACCTTGGCGAAATCTGTGAACGGGACGCCCGCCCATCCGGGCTCGGACCCAGGCGCTGCGACGTCACGGAGGTCCGAAACGTCACAACTGAGCGTTGGCGCGCATCAGCACGGATGCCAGACCTTGCCGCCCGGTTCGTAGCATCGCGGTCCGTTGTACCCGCCCCCCGAGCCACTCGAGCCGGACGACGAGCTGGACGAAGGGCCGGAGCGCGACGAGTGGTACCCACTCCAGAACTCCGCAGCCTCCTCTCGCAGTCGGACGCGCTCCGCCCGCTCCTTGCGGCGCATCTTGCCCTTCAGCTCGCGCATTCGGCGTGACTCGGTGACGGCCGATCTGGTGCTCGTCGCGAGGCGACTCATCATCGCGGACAGCGTCTGCGAGGAGTACGCCAGCAGCCGGAGGTCCTGGTGCGCCTGCTGAGCGAACCTCTCGGTCGCCCTCGCGGTCTGGACGGCCGCGACGAGAGCGGCGAGAAGATACCCGGCTCCCTCGGACGTGGTGGGTTCGCCGTGATCGGTTGCCTCTGCCAGTTCTTCCGCAGCCTTGGCGTACATGGCCGCGAACGTGCAGTCCTCAGAGTCCTCGAACAGTCCCCGCCCACGCTCCATCGCGTCGTTCCGCGCCGCGAGCATCTCGGGCGGGATGTCCGAATCTTCGGCGTCGGGAACCGCGAGGCCCTCGGCGACGAGGTCGGTCGCGAGGTCCTTCTCGTACATCCAGTCGACGGCGACGACGTCCCCGTGGCTGTCGTCGCGGCCCACGACGGCGAACGTCATACGTTGGCCTCCGGCGCGGGCCTCGGTCGCCTCCTGTGCGTCCTGAGCAAGACACTCGTCTCCGGTGGGGACGACGACCCCACCGAGCCGTACGGTTCTCTCTTCGCCATCGACGTCCAGCACGAGCGTGTCGGCCGCCACGACATCCAGGACGGTGGCGTCGAATTCCCCTCGACCGCCGTCACCGTCCGCGGTGGAGCAGCCACTCAAGAGCAGGGCGACTGTCAGAACGGGGACCAGGCGACGAGCAGCAGACACGGTGCGCATGGTGCCCGATCCCGACGACGGCACCTCTACCGGGCTGTGCCGCGCTGCGCCGCCCCCTGATCGAGCACTACATCTGGGTAGTTACATCCACGTCATTCCCGTATATAGTGGTACCTGCAACTGGTTCGGCGGCTCATCCAGGGTCGTCGTCGCAAGAGGGAACCCGGTGAGATTCCGGGACTGCCCCGCAGCGGTAAGTGGGAACGACCTCCGTCTCCTGGATCGACAGGAAGCACTGGGACCACCGATCAAGGTCCTGGGAAGCGACGGACAGTAGGACCGGAGCAGCGCTCCACCGCCCACGAGTCCGAAGACCTGCCAGTGCTCACCTTGACGGGTGGGTTCCGCGACCTCGAGGGAAGGTCAGGGGATCAGGTGCTCTGCCGACCGCACACAGGTCCAGGCAGCGTCAGCGTCCTCACCGTTCCTCGTCCGCGGAAGCGTCCGCTTCCCAGATCGACACCTCCGAACGGACGGGCCGGGTCGGCCCGCAGACGAAGGACTGACGCCATGATCGACACCACGGGTCTGCCGATCCGAACAGAGAAGTCCGCCTACGTCTTCGACTACCCGATGGCCGAGGACCTGGCGAAGAAGCAGCGCAGCATCTTCTGGACCGCCGAGGAGATCCCGGTCGAGAACGACAAGCAGGACTTCCTCGTCAACATGACCACCGCCGAGCAGTCGGCGGTGAAGACCACCTTGAAGCTGTTCACGATCTACGAGCTGATCCTCGGCGGCGAGGTCTGGGGCGACCGCCTCTTCCATGCCTTCCCCCGCCCCGAGATCCAGATGATGACCAACGCGTTCTCGTTCGCCGAGCTCAACATGCACGCGCCGTTCTACGCCAAGCTCAACCAGGCGCTGATGATCGACACCGAGGAGTTCTACGACTCCTACAAGAACGACCCCGTGCTGGCCGAGCGCATCCAGTTCGTGTGGGACGCCATCGCCGAGGACGACCTGCTGTACGCGCTGAGCGTGTTCACGCTCATGGAGAACTGCGTCCTCTACTCCAGCTTCGCCTTCCTCAAGCACTTCCAGTCCGGGGGGAAGAACCTGCTGCAGAACGTCATCAGCGGGATCAACTTCTCCGCACGCGACGAGAACCTGCACGCGACCGGCGGCGCGTGGTTGTTCAACACCTCCTTGGAGGAGTACCGGGCGACCGTTCCCGCGGACAAGTACGAGGCCGAGCGCGACGACCTGTTCGCGCGGGTCCGGGCGGTGGCCGAGTACGTCTATACCCACGAGGAACGCATCGTGGAGTTGCTGTTCGCCGACGGGCCGATCCCGGGCATCGCGCAGGGCGACCTCGAGACGTTCGTGAAGTCCCGGGTCGACATGACGCTCGACAACATGGGGATCGAGCCCCTCTTCGAGGTCGGTGACAACCCGATCGCCGAGTGGTTCTACAGCGGCATCAACGGCACCCAGTTCCACGACTTCTTCCAGGTCACCGGCAACGAGTACAACCGCACCATCGGCGAGACGGAGTTCGAGTTCTGATGACGAACAGCAACTGGGAGGCACTCTCCGCCGAGCGCAAGACCCTCCAGGCCGAGGGCACCGTCCCGGGCTTCATGACCACCGCCGGCTACGCGATGTTCAAGGCGAAGTACACCGTCGCCGAGCAGAGCGTCCGCGAGCGCTACGCGACCATCGCCTCCACCGCTGGAGTGCTGGCCGACGAGATGTACCCCCGCGAGGACGGGGTCGGATGGTCCGCCCACTTCTTCGACGCCATCTGGAACGGCTGGCTGTCGCCGTCCACCCCGGTCCTGGCCAACCTCGGCACCGATCGCGGTCTCCCGGTCTCCTGCGAAGGGTCCTACGTCGAGGACTCGGTCTGGGGCTTCTACGAGACGCTGAAGGAAGCCGCGATCCTGTCCCAGAACGGCTTCGGCACCTCCGCCTACCTCGGCGACATCCGCCCGCGGGGCTCGCGGTTCTCCGACAACGGCAAGGCCAACGGCGTCGTCCCGGTCTTCGGCAACTTCGTCGAGATGACCAACCAGATCAGCCAGGGCGCCACCCGCCGCGGCTCGTGGGCCGGTTACCTCCCGGTGGATCACCCGGACTTCTTCGAGCTCGCCGACCTGATCTACCGCGAACCTGCCAACAAGAACGTCGGCTGGATCTTCACCCAGGCCTTCATCGACCGGATGCTCGCGGGCGACAAGGACGCCCTCGAGCGCTACCAACGAGTGCTGAAGATCCGCGTCGTCCTGGGCAAGGGCTACATCTGGAAGGTGGACACGGTCAACGAGGCCCAGACCGAGTCGTACCGGGCCAACGGCCTGCGGAACAAGGCATCCAACCTGTGCTCCGAGATCACGCTGTTCAGCGACGAGGAGCACTCCTACACCTGCGTGCTGTCCTCGCTGAACCTGTCGACCTACGACGACTGGAAGGACCAGGACGTCCCCTACGTCGCCACGGTCTTCCTCGACTCGGTCGCCGAGGCGTTCCTCCGGAAGGCCCGCTCGATCCGCGGTCTCGAACGCACCGTCCGCTACACCGAGAAGGCCCGCAGCCTCGGGCTCGGCGTCATGGGCTACCACGATTACCTGCAGAAGCAGCGGGTGCCGTTCGAGTCCGACAAGGCCGCCGCGCTCAACAAGGACATCTTCGAGCACATCTCCACCCGCGCCGACGCAGCCTCCCGCTGGATGGCGGAGCAGGCCGGGACTCCGGAGTGGTGCGTCGGACGCCGCAACTCCCACCTGATGGCGATCGCTCCCACGATGAGCACGGCCGTAATCGTCGGCGGTACGAGCCAGGGCATCGAGCCGTACGTCGCGAACGTGTGGAACCAGACCACCTCGGCCGGCGAGATGCCCCGCGCCAACCAGAATCTCGTCGAGCTCATGAAGGAGCGCGGCGTCTACGACCAGGCCCACATCGACGACATCGTCGACCACGGCGGCTCGGTGCAGCATGTCGCCTGGCTCGACGACCACGAGAAGGACGTCTTCAAGACCGGCTACGAGATCGACCAGGAGATCCTGCTCGACCGAGCGGCGGACCGACAGGTCTTCATCGACCAGTCGCAGTCGTTGAACCTGTTCTTCCCCGCAGATGCTTCCCCGCAGTACATCAGCAAGATCCACAAGAAGGCTCTGCTCGATCCGAACATCAAGAGCCTCTACTACCTCCGCTCGCGCGCCGGCATCCAGGCAAGCAAGCAGAAGTAGCGGATCGTCACGTCCACATCACGGCAAGGAGAAACGACAGTGCACGAGTCCACCATCACCGCCGACATCGACAACCTCACCTGGGACGACTGGAGTCCCGCAGACGTCTGCGCCATCGAGAACGGCCCCGACTGCGCAGCCTGCGAGGGCTAGCTCGCTACCAGCCCGCACGGGAGCCCCGTGGCCACAACGCCACGGGGCTCCTGCCGTCACCACCGTGTAGCCGCGAAGAATCAGACGGTCAATGACCTGCTGGCGCTCAGGCCACCGTGGACCGAGTCTTCCTCCCGAAAGGCCCCGAGACGAGGAGGACGCACTATCTGTCTCTCATCGCTAGCGACAGTGACGAGTGGAGCGTGCGTCTCAGGTTCAAGAACGCGCTTCGAGCGAACCCGGCTGCCGTTATCTCGTCGTCCGTCAGCCCGGCATCGCGCCGCGATTCCCGCGTCTTGGGCACTTCGCCGGAGTGGCCGATGTCTGCCGCCAGCAGGCGAGCCCAGGACATGCAGAGAGAACGCCACCAGAACTGAAGCAGCGATATCGGCGCGATTGTCCAACGACCCACAGCGAGCCAAACATCACCTGCTTCGGGGGAAGTCGTCTCATCGCCCGCGTCCGACCGTGAAGGCATCCGTGTACTCGGGGAGGCGGTATGCGCAAGGGTGACTCGGGCCGGCGTGCCAGTCGCGTCAGCGGTGGCATCGTGCTCGCGATGGTGCTGCTGGCATCGCTGATCGGCCCTGCGGGGGCGATCTACATCCCGGGACCCGGACCCGGCGGGCCGGGAGACATCCTGACCGATGTGGTGATCAGCGGCGGGACGAACGTCTCGACGGTCTCCGGTGCGCTCGGCCCCGTCGGCAACCCGCCCGGCCCCTATCCGGCAACCGGTGCGTCGGTCGAGACGGTGTCCCCGCAGCTGATCACCATCGTCGACACCGCCACCGGGACGTCCGGCCAGGCCTACTGCATCGACTTCAGCACCGAGACCAGCAATGGGGTGGGGTATCGCAGCGGCGCGTGGGATGAGGCGAACGTCCCGAACATCGCCTACATCAACTACATCCTGACCAACTACTTCCCGTTCGACACCAGCAACCCGATCAGTGGGCTCACGACGACCCAGCAGGTCGCAGCGGTGCAGACGGCGATCTGGTACTTCAGCGACGGCTTCGTCCTGGCGACAGCCACGAATGCGGTGGTCCGCAACGCCACGACCGCGGTGGTCGCGGATGCCTTGGCGAACAGCGGCATCCCCGAGCCGGACGCTCCGACCCTCACCGTGACACCGGACACCCTCGAAGCGCCCGCCACCGGAGAGCTCGTGGGGCCGTTCACCGTCGGCGGCAACGTCACCGGTCGCATCGACCTCACTCCGGGGACCGATGTCTTCTTCGACCCGGCAGGAACGCAGCCCGTGACGGTCACCGACCCGATTCCACCCGGGACCCGGCTCTGGGCACGACATGTGAGCTCGCCCCTCCCTGTTCTCGGGTTCCGGGTCACCGCCATCGCGACGGTCCCGCACGGAACGGTCTACCTGTTCGACCCACGAAGCGACCCGACCCGTACGGCGGCGCAGAAGCTCGTCCTCGCCCAGAACGCGAGCCTCCCGATCCGTGCCGGCGCCTACATCACGCCGTACCCGGCTGGTGAGATCCAGCTGACGAAGACCATCGCCGGGCCGGGCGCCGGGCGCCAGGGCGTCGTCACGCTCTCGGTCGCCTGCGACCCTGCGCCCGCACCGGGCATCGCAACCACCCTGACCCTGCCCGCCGGCAGCCCTCCGGGCGACCACGTGCTCACTCTGGCCGGGCTACGCGCCGGCTCCGTCTGCAACGTCACCGAGACCACCGACGGCGCCAACGGCGCCGTGGACCTCACCTCGACCGCGATCACCCCCGCCTCGGTCACCGTCGCCGAGAACCAGGTGGCGCAGGTACGGGCCACCAACTCCTATGACCTGGCCGACACCGCCGCGCCCCTCGGTACGCCGCGCCTGCGCAGCATCGTCTCGGACCGCCGCGTGACGCCGGGCCGGGCGTTCCATGACCGGATCCGCGTCCGCGGGCTCCGAGGTCCCGGCGGCACCACCGCCGTCGCACGGCTCTATGGGCCGTTCCGCTCCAGAGCAGCCGCGACCTGCGACCGCGCCTCGCAGGCGCGTCGCGTGACGATGCGGGTCCGCAACGGCTGGAGCCGGACCCCCTCGGTCGAGGTCCATGCACCGGGCGTGTACACGTGGCGCGTCACGCTGCGCGCCAACGCCGCCAACCACGCGGCGACCCATCCCTGCGGCCAGGCCAGCGAGACCGTCGTGGTCGCCAAGCAGCCCTACCTCGCACCGATCATCAGCGGCGGGTTCTCGGGGGTGCTCGGATCGCTCGAGCGAGAGCGCCGCGCCACGGTCAACGTCACGATGCCCGCGATCGGCCTGGACGCGCAGGTCCGCGAGGAAGGCATCCGGCACGGCAGGATGACCCTCCCCAGCGACGTGGGTGAGGTCGGCTGGTTGCGGAGATCAGCCGCGCCGGGCGACAAGATCGGCACGGCTGTCATCGGTGGGCACGTCTCGGACTGGCACGACAACCCTGGCGCACTCCATCGCCTGAACCGCGCTCGCGTCGGGCAGATCCTCTCCGTCACCAGAGGCGGAGCGCGCTACCGCTTCAAGGTCGTCGACACCCAGACCTACGACCGCGAGCGCCGCCTGCCCCAGCGCCACTTCGCCACGACCGGCAAGCACCGGCTGGTGCTGATCAGCTGCACCGACCGGGTCGTCTACCCCAACGGACGCTTCCACTACACGCGCTACCTCGTGGTCACGGCCACGCGGGTACGTCGATGACGACACCCCCGCCGGCGCTGCCGCACTCACCAGGGTGACCGCCCAGGTGACTTGAGCGATCAAGGCCGGTCTCCGTGAACGGAGACCGGCCTCTGAACTGCTGCTTCTCGGTCGGGCTGACAGGATTTGAACCTGCGACCCCTTGGAGGAACTTGGGGGGTTATCAGCGACTACCGAAAAGCACGGTGAAGAACGGATCTTCCTTATTTAGAGCGGGTCTGACGTTCACCCGCTCTGCGAGTGTATCCGACTGGATCGGAGAGATCACGATCGTTTGTGGACACTAAATGGACGCATTCTGAAGCTACGCCTGTCGCTGGCGGAGCTCGTCGGACCACTCGGCGAAGAACGTCCTGGCGAGCGGCCGCCGGTGTTGGTCGAGCGGGATCTCGTCGTCGTCGAACCTGCCGAGCGTGCCGATCATCTGGGCGAGCACCTCCAGGTCGAACCCGGCATCCAGGGTCTGCGCCTCCTCGATGAGTGCCTGCCTGCCGAAGCGGTCGGCCAGGACGTAGACGTCGGCGAAGTCGCGCGCCTCGGCGCGACCGAAGAGCGCCAGCAGCTTGCGCCCCGCCAGTTCGAGGGGCGCCATGGTGGGTCCGAGCACCGTCATTGTCGGTCGTTCGTGGGGTGGCGAGTCCACGGCCAGGTCCACCAACGTCTCCTCCCCCTCCCGGGAGACGACCAGCCGACAGAACGTCGGCGCCTCCTGGACGACGAGCACCTCGTGGCCCTGCTCCCCCAGCGCGGCTTGCAGTGCCCGCGAAGCAGCCGAGACCGATGTCGTCGGCGCCGCTGCGAACAAGTCGATGTCCTCGGTCGGGCGCGCGATCAGGTCCGACGCCACGAGCGCAGCACCGCCCGCCACGAGGAAGCCGGCTGCCTCCTCGAGCCCGAAGAAGATCGCTGCCACCGCGACCTGCAGCGCCGACAGCCCTCCCGAGCGCTCCATCAGGCCACCCGCGACCCGGACGCCCCGGTGACCACGCCCTGCCAGGCTGAGCGAATCGCCCGCGGCAGCACGAGCTCATCCCACAGGTCTACCAGCAACACCCCGTCGATGTACGACGCAACGTCGTCCGACCCACCCTCGCGCAGGACGATCTCGTACACCCGCGCCCGCTGCCGACGATTGCGCAGGTCGAAACGCCGACCGCGATCGGACCAGTTCAGGTGCAGCGGCAACTCCACCACCGCGAGCGCACGCTCCACCGGCAACCTCGGCAAGACCGTCGGCACGAGGATCGGACGTCCGCGGTCCACTGCCACCTCACGAAACTCGATCCGCGGTGTCACGGTCAGCTCGAAGCCCGCCGCCGCCACGATCCGTGCCGCCGTCTGTAGCGTCGGCGACTTGCGCCCATGCTCGTAAGCCGACAACGTCGGACGCGACGTCCCGGCGGCCGCCGCGAGGGCGGCCTGCGACAAGCCCGCCGCTCGACGGGCCTGCTGGAGAATCGTCGCGGCATCCATGCCACCAAGGTATTCGATCAGATACCTACCGGCCAACCCGCCGCTGCCCCTCCCTCGGCGCCGACATGGTGCCTCAAATTCTGCGCTGGGAACCGGCCGCTTGTTGGCGCGGGTCCAAGTTCGACTCTTCTACAGTCGATGGCCCAGTTCGCCGGGTTGGGCTATACCCGCAGGCAGAACGGGTGGCCGGCTGGATCGCGGAGAACCCGGGATTGGTCCGGGCTCGGCTGCTCGACCTCCTTGGACGCGCCGAGACGCAACGCATCCTTCTCAGCGTCGTCGAGGCTCGCGACGGAGAGGTCGAGGTGGAGCTGCTGCGAGCGTTCGGCGGACGGCCAGGTGGGCGGCTGGTAGCCCTCGACGCGGACGGCGCCGAGGAAGAGCGAGTCGACTCTGATGGCACAGAAGTCGGGTGTCTCGACGACGACCTCGCCGCCCAGGAGGGAGGCCCAGAAGCCGGCCAGGGCGGCGGGGTCGGAGCACTCGAGGTTGATCGAGGCGATGCGGGCGACCGGCATGATTCTCCTGGTGTCTTAGATGGCGTGGGCGTGGGTGTCGAGGAGGCTGCGGTCGCCGTCGAAGCCGTGGTCGAGAGCGGCGGCCACGTCTTCGTGCGGGGCGCCGAGGCGGACCGCACTGACCTCATCGAGGCGCTGGTACTGCTCCTCGCCCAGGTCCAGGTCGAGGGACCGGAGGTAGGCCTCGAGATGCTCCGGGGTCCGGGGGCCGACGATCGGAATCATCGGAGTGGACGCCAGGGTGGCGCGGCGGCGCAGCCAGGCCAGGGACACCTGAACTGGGCTGGTACCGAGGTCCTCGGCGACAGCCAAGACGGCGTCGAGCACCGCGGTTCGTCGGGCGTCGCCCTCGACGTCCGTTCTCCGTGCGCTGAGTCGGCCCTGCTCGCCGTGGCGGTACTTGCCGGTCAGCAGGCCACCGGCGAGTGGCGAGTAAAGCAGCACTCCCAGCCCGTGCGCCTGGGCCATGGGCAGCAGTTCCCGCTCGGCGGACCGCTCGACCAGGCTGTACTCGGTCTGGATGCCGACCACAGGTGCGAGGCCGCGCAGGTCGGCCCGGGTGGCGGCGCTGGCCACGCGCCAGGCCGGAAAGTTCGACAGGCCGCCGTGCAGGATCTTGCCGGCACGGATCAGGTCGTCGAAGCCGGCCAGGATCTCGGCGACGGGGGTGGTGCCGTCGGGGAAGTGCGGCATGAACACGTCGACGTAGTCGGTGCCGAGCCGGCGCAGGCTCTGCTCCAGGGACCAGATCATGGTCTTGCGGCTGTTGCCGGTCGTGCCCGGCCGAGGGTCGGCGTCCCGGGTCCCGCTGTACTTGGTGATCACTACGAAGTCATCGCGCTGCGGGCCGAGCAGTCCGCCGAGGACGGTCTCGGCCTCGCCGCCCTGGTAGATGTTCGAGACGTCGAATGTGGTGCCACCGGCCGCGACGTACGCCTCGAAGATTTGGCGTGATCCCTCCAGTCGGGCACTGGAGCCTGCGAAGCCGAAGTTGGCGGTGCCGAGGACGTACTCGGAGACCCGGAGGCCGGTACGCGTTCCGAAGGTCTGATAGCGCATGAGGAGCTCCTGACGATCCGTGACGGGTAGAGTCACGACGGTACATTTAAAACGAAGGGTCGTTCTATTTTATGCCGAAGGTCACCCAGGAGCACCTCGACGCGCGACGGCAGCAGATCGTGGACGCCGCGCGCGCCCGCTTCGCCAGCCACGGGTTCGCTCGAACGTCCATGTCCGATTTGGTGACCGCGTCAGGGCTCTCGACCGGGGCGATCTACCGCTACTTCTCGAGCAAGGACGAGATCGTTACCGCCATCTGCGAGGAGTCGTCCGGCGACGTGTTCCCGACCGAGCTGACGTTCGAGTCCGTCCAGGCCATGCTGGAACGCATCCGAACCAGAGCCCGCAAGCACGACCACGCTCGGCTGGTCGCCCAGGTATACGCCGAGGCCGCACTCACGCCCCCGCTCGCGGCCATCGTCGAGCGGCAGCTAGCCGGCCTACGATCCGCCGTAGCCAGCCTGCTGGACGAGCGCACGGACGATGATGCCGCGCGGATCGCCGAGGCCTTCGTCGCGGTCTGTGTGGGCTACAGCCAGCAGCTCGCCGTTCGAGGCGACCTCGACCCCTCACCTTTCACCACGGGACTCATGGCGATCCTGGAGCAGTAGGTCGACCCGCCACAAGCAGCTCCTGCTGTCCCAGCACTTCCAACGAACCGGCCTACCGTCCTTGTCCACCGCCGAGCATCGGGGATGGGAAGCGAACAGCCCGATAGGTGTGCACTCCCCCACGCCCGACGCCCAGGTAGGGCGTTGCTGCATCCCGCCGCACAATCTCCGGGCCTGCTTCTACTGATGCACCTCGCGGGGCAGGTCCCTGGTGGAGGCCAAGGAGAACAGGGCGAGGAATGCCGCGGCAAGAAGTCCGGACTTGAGCGCCAGGAGCTGTGCGGACTCGTAATCGTCGACGAGCGCCTCGGTGGTCGGCTCGTCCAGGCCTGCCTCCTGTGCAGCGGCGCCGATCTGGTCGGCGGAGACGAAATCGATGCCGGACCCGACAGCCACACCGACCTGTTCGGAGACTGCACTGCTGACCCGCTCGTCGGCGGAGATGTTGTTGACGAACTGGGTGGTGAGGCTCGACAGCACGATCGCCCCGAGCAGGGCGACACCCAACGATGAGCCCAGCTGCTGGCCGGTGAACTGCAGTCCCCCGGCTTCGCCACGGCCCGAGGCGTCGACCGAGGACTGCACGACGTTGCCGAGTTGCGAGGCGATCAACCCCATCCCCACGCCGAGGACCGCCATCGACCAGGCGAAGCTCGAGTTGTCCAGCTCCGGCTCGATGGTGGCCAGGAGCATGACGGCTGCGATCAAGCTGGTCGCCAGTCCGGCCCGGACGATCGAGCGGATCGGGTAGCGGCTCGACAGCCGTGACCCGGCGGCCGAGGCGAGGAACATGGTGATGGAGACGGGGAGCATCTTGAGGCCGGTCTCCAGGGCATCGAGTCCGATCACCAGCTGCAGGTACAGCGGAATCGTGAAGAAGACGCCCATCAGGATCAGGTTCTGGCTGAACAGGCCGAACAGGCCGGAGCGCAGCGGAGCGATCTTCAGCAGTGCCAGGTGCACCAACGGGTCGCGTCGACTGCTCTCGCGGCGGTTCTGCCACCTCGTGAACGCCCACAGCAGGAGCGCCCCGGTTCCGATGACGAAGACGGTCGGCGAGAACCCGAACGGGTCGACCGGGGAGTTGTCCTTGGGCCTGACCCAGCCCCAGGTGCTCGACTGGAGGACTCCGAGCACGATGAGGCCCAGTCCCGAGGCCGAGAGCAGGGTGCCTCCGATGTCGAGCCTCGGTGCCGGGCCGGTCGACACGGCGTCGACGACCTTCGGGGTCATGACCAGGATCACGGCCACCAACGCCACCTCGCCGGCGAAGATGATCCGCCACGAGTACTCCGTCGTCGCCCAACCGCCCAAGATCGGTCCGACGGCGATGCCTGCCCCGGCGACCCCGCCGATCACGGCGTACGCCACCTTGCGCGAGGCGCCTTCGAAGTTGCCCGCGATGAGCGCCACCATCGCCGGCAGGACGAGCGCGGCGCCGAGCCCTTCCAGGATCGACCAGCCCAGGGTCAGGAGCGCCACGGACGGCGCCAGCGCGGTCATCGCCGATCCGCAGGCGTAGACGACCAGGCCGATGACGAACGTCCTTCGCCGGCCGATGATGTCGCCGATCTTGCCGCCGGTGAGCATGAACATCGCCATCACCAGGCAGTACAGCGTGATCACCGCCTGGATCGTGGTCACGGTCGTGTCGAAGTCGGCGACCAGTGCACTGATCGAGACATTCATCGCCGACTGGTCCAGCACCATGACGAACTGGGCGATAGCCAAGGCGACCAGTGGCAACCAGTTCGTCCTGGGTGCTGCGCCGGACTGTGTCTCCTGTGAATCGCCCATGGTCACGGTTGCTCACCTTCACGATGCGTTCGGCTCCTTCGGACGTCGCCTCGCCCTAGGTGACCTCGGCGCGCCCCCTGCGCCGACGCTGAGGCGACCGGCCCAGTCCTGCAGGGCGGGGCGCCGCCTCGTAGGTCAATCCGCAGCATCGGCCGCGCGGCGAGGCGCCCGTCCGATCGAGAGTGAGCGCATCTTCCAGCCGCTCTTGTGGCGCCGGGTCGGTCATCGCCTCTTCGGCGGGTCCATGCAGCGAGAGGCACGTAGGCGGCCCTGGCGTCCGCCCGCCTCGGCGCGCAGCACGTCGAGTACGACGTCACTCGCTGGCCGACAACATGGACCGCGAACGTCAGACTTGTCATGGGCACCGCCTGGCTGAGGCATCTGTCTCACTGCACCGTTGCAGGATCAGGCCGCCGCCGCGTCACCCATTGCGGGCAGTCTGCCGGTGAGTGGCTCGGGCCTGCCAAGAGTCCCGCGGTCTCGTTGGCCCACGGGAACAGGAGGGCGCTTGTCAGCGAGGTGCTGGACGGGCCAGGTGTTGGTGCACATTGAGGCCAGCCACCTCTGCCATACCGACATCCACGCCGCGCACGGAGACTGGCCGGTCAAACCGACCCCGCCGTTCGTTCCCGGCCACGAGGGCGTCGGCATTGTCGAGGCGCTCGGGGGCGGCGTCACCCATCGTGGTCAACGACGCCGTCGATGACGTGCTGGCAGGTCGAGCTCAGGCGCGGTAGTCCGCCGCGCCCCTGGCGCCGGATGGACTGGTGAAGTCGTCGGCCCGAGGGAGAGGGGGTGGACGGGACATTGACGCAATGACATCGACCACCTAGCGCATGACGCTCGAGTCTGCGCGCGATGCGGGCAAGCGGGTACTAGGCGCCTGCCGACACTCGCCACGGGTGATGGTCACTCGCCACTGGTGACGGCTGCGTCCCGATCCCTACCCAGGGGTCGGGGCGTCACCGTCCAACCGGGCAGTGGTTCGCCAGCCAACCCCGGGTTACGTGCACCCGTCTCTGCGTCGGTCACCGACATCGCGCCAACACGACTGGCGACAACCCCACCAGCGTCGGACTCTCTAGAGCGCGGCCAGAACGACCAGTGGCCCCCGCGGTGGTTCCGTGGGGGCCACAGTCGTCCCTTCCTCCGCGCCACACTCGACCGCGGCGTCCCGGTGCGTGACGGGGACGGTCGGTGCACCCTGCGTCGGAAGAGACGTCCCGAGACGTCTCCCGGGCGCCCGGACGACGCCTTGCTCCTGCAAGCGTCCGGTGTTCCTGACCACATCGAAGCTCGCCGAGGGTCGGGGTGATTAGAGGCGAAAGACCCCCATCGGCGTACCGGATGCCCTCGGACCGCGACCTGAGGATCAGTCCGCCCCCGTCGCCTCGGGGCCGAAAGTCCCGCTCGGCGAACGACTCGCGACCCTGCCGACACCACCTCCTTGTCGGCAGATTGGAGGTTCAACCGAACGAGGGAGCGCAGTCATGAAGGCAGCCGTCGTCACCAGCTTCGCCGAGCCGCTGCAGATCCAGGATCGTCCTGTCCCCGAACCGGGGACAGGACAGTTGCTGGTGCGCATCGAGGCGAGCGGACTGTGCCACACCGACATCCATGCGGCCCACGGTGACTGGCCCGTCAAGCCCACCCCACCCTTCGTTCCGGGCCATGAGGGTGTCGGCGTGGTCGAGGCCGTCGGAGCCGGGGTCAACCATCGCCTCGTCGGCGATCGCGTCGCCCTGCCGTGGCTCGGCCGCGCCTGTGGCCACTGCGAGTACTGCGTGCGCGGCTGGGAGACACTCTGCGGCGAGCAACAGAACACGGGCTACTCCATCGACGGAGGCTTCGCGGAGTACGCCGTGGCCGACGCGACGTACGCCGTCCCGGTTCCGGCCGGCGTCAGTCCCGTGGACGCCGCACCGCTGACGTGCGCGGGCCTGACGACGTACAAGGCGGTCAAGGTGGCCGGGATCCGCCCGACCGAGCGAGTGGCCGTCTTCGGCATCGGCGGCTTGGGCCACCTGGCCGTGCAGTACGCCAAGATCGTCGGGGGCACGGTAATCGCCGTGGACGTCGAGGACTCGAAGCTCGAGATGGCGAGCGATCTCGGAGCGGACCACGTCATCAACGCCGGGAAGGTCGACCCGTTGCAGGCCGTCGAAGCGCTCGGCGGCGCAGACGTTGCCATCGTCCTGGCCGTCGTGCCCCACGTCTTCGAGACCGCCTTCGCGGCGCTCCGCCGCGGTGGCCGGCTGGTCTGCGTCGGTCTCCCCCCGGAGTCCGACGGACCGATGGCTCTCCCGATCTTTCCCACCGTCTTGAAGGGGATCTCGGTGATCGGCTCGATCGTGGGAACCAGGCAGGACCTCGCCGAGGTGTTCGAGCTCCATGCACGCGGTCGTACCCGGGTGATCGCGGAGACCCGCAAACTGGACGAGGTCAACGACGCCATCGGCGACGTCCTGGCCGGGCGAACGCCGGCCCGGATCGTCTTCGAGATCTGACGTCGCCGATTCCTTCCCGACGCCTCCGTTGGCGTCGCCGTGACGTCATCGGCAGGACGTACCAGCGCTATGCACCCGGCCCACGTCGCACCTCGGTCCCATGTGCCCGATGGGTCGGCGTGCCGTGACGTCCGGAGGGAGGGCATGACGGGCGGGCAGACCGACCCGGACGCGCGACGGGATGAACTCGACCGGACACCGAGAGCCCGCCAGGACGGCCCGCGCCGTGGCGCCCAGGTCGCCACTCGACGGTCCGATGATCAGCACCGACGCGAGGCGACTCGCCGCCACCAGTGCCTCGGCCGATCCGGCGTCGACGACGGCCAGCTCGACGCTGACGTGCGGATGGCAGGCCCGCAACGGCGCGACCATGCGTGTCAAGGCCGAGTACGTCGTCCTCACCCAGTCCCCGGCCCGTAGACGAGTTCGCGCCGCCGGATCGTGCTCCGGGTCTCGGGTGTGCAGCAGGCGGATCGGCACCCGAAGATGGTCCGCCTCGTCGAAGGCTCGGCTCAGAGCGTCCGCGCAGCGACCCAGGTCGCTGACGCCCACGACGACCGGTCCCGGGTCCGCAGGGACACCCCAGCGATTAGGCACGATCGCCACGGTGCAGCGGGCTCTTGCCGGCAACGCCGCGATGAGAGAGTCGTCGAGCACGCGTCGTGCCCCGCCTCCCGATCCCTGGCCGACGACGAGCAACTGTGCCGAGGCCGACACTTCGGCCAGGGCCGCCAGCAGCGACTCGCGATGGAGTCGGGCGCCCGGCGGGGTGGCTGCCTGCGGGGTGACGTACACGAGACGGACTGGTGCTGCGCATCTCGTCGCCCGCGACGCCGCGAAGTGGAGCGCTCCGGCGCCGAACGGGCTGTCGTCGACGGCGACGGTCACGGGACGGACGGCCGAGTGGGCGGCGCTCTCCCCTCCTGTCAGGTGGGACGGCCGGTCGTTCGGGCCGTGCCCGTCACACGCCGTCATCCGACTCGACCGCCCGACGCGACGCGGTGCCGGCCTGCTCGAGCGCCGTCGGCGTTCCGGGTCTGGCGGAACTCCCAGAGCGGTCGGGAGGGCACCACGATCACGGGGCAGCAGGCTCGTTCGACGAGTGCACGGGTCAGGCCGTGGGGGCGCCCCCAGAAGGCCGGCCCCTTCCCGCGCGTGGTGACGACCAGGTCGCTCGGTTGAAGACTGCTCAGGACCTCGTGGGCGGTGGGGCCGGGGATGACGACGACATCGCATCGCAGATCTGGGTGGTTGCTGAGCCACGGTCCGAGTGCCGACTCCAGCTGTCGGGTGAGGCTCTCCTCCCCGGCCTCCCCCATCGGCGCGGGCACACCGGACCTGTCACTGCACGTCTCCCAGAACACGAGTCGGGCATCGCAGCAAGCGGCCGCGGAGATGGCGATCTCGGCCAGCTCGGGAAGTTGCGCCACGTCCGTGATCACCACGAGAACCCGGGTTCTCGGCCGCGACCGCTCGACCTTCGGTCCGGGGACCGGGACCACCTCGACCGCGCTCCAGGCTCGTGCCGCCACGTTGGCGGTGACGGCCCCTCTCACCATCTTCGTCGGGGCCGAGTCCTCACTGCCCAGCAGGACGAGATCCGCCGACCGCGAGGCACGGACGAGCGTCGTCACCACCGGCCCCTGCTCCATCGTGGTCAGCACCCTGGTCTCCGGATGGAGCGAGAGCGCCAGGTTGTAGGCCTTCCGCAGGGGCGAGTGGTCGAACGCGTGGTCGTCCTGGGCCGCCCGACGGGCATTGCTGTGCTCAGGGTCGTCGACGTGCAGCAACGTCGTCGAGACACTGCGGCACATCGACTCCTGGACGGCGTGGCGGACGATGACGGCGTCTCGCGGCCACTCGCCGATGGCGGCGACGACACCAGCCGATCGCGTGGATTCTTCGCGTAGGCCGAGCCGACCGGTCGATGGCTCCGTGGCGGCACCCCCTACCGCAGGGCCGGCCATTGTCGTACCCACGTGGTGCCGGACCACCAGCGGCCGAAGCCCCAGGTGTCACCGGAGTAGGTCAGCATGAGGACGACCATGCTGATGGCGCCGAGGAGGTGCTCATCCAGGACCGGATTGTTGTAGGGAGGCAGGAAGACCGACCACATGAGGACGTAGAGGACCGCGCCGGCCACGCCGGCGATGCGCATCCCGACTCCCAGGGTCAGGGCGAGTCCGATCCCCAGCAGTCCCAGCATGAACAGCCAGTCGGCCCAGGCGTCGCCGGCGATCGAGTGGTAGAAGTCCTCGAAGGGTCCGTCGGAGCCGTAGCGGAGGAACCCCTCCGTCGGGCTGCCGCCGTTGATCCATGCGGCGTCGCCGAAGCGGTCAAGGTTCCCCTGCTGGTCGTAGCCCGTGTGGTAACCGAGTGCCAGCAGCTTGTCGAAGAACGCCCAGAGGAAGGTCAGGCCGAAGGCGATCCGCAGGACGGCGAGGGCGCGTACTGCCGCGCGTGTCAGGATGCGCTCCGGGACGGCGTCAGCCGCCGTTGGTCCCGGTGCTCCTCGGTGAGGGATGGTGGTCATGGGACTCGTCTCCTCTCGCTAGCGGTCCATGGTCATCGGCTTCAGTCCACACGTCATCGCGTTCGAGCGGCAGCAACCAAAGGCCCGACCTGCCGGGGCCATGTGACCCCCGCGGCTCAGGCTCGACGACGACCTGCTCGTGGGAGGTAGGTCCCGCGGCGGGCGCCGAGTGTTCCTGCGGGCGGCACGGGACGTAGACGACGGAGTGCGACGACGATGCTCCACGACCCAAGTGCAGGTAGCACTCCCACGAGCGCCCGTTCTCCTCGAGGTGCCGGGTCGCCAACCACCGGCGAACTGCGCTGCGGGCCTCAGCCATCTCGTCGTAGCCGCCGACGACCAGGAACGCGGCCGCGAGTCCCCCCGGCAGCCGCCCCCGGGCGTACCGGGCGGTGAGACTCAGGGGTGCGTCGATCGGGAAGCCGACCTCGACGTCGAACCCGTCGCCGGTGGGGACGTACCGGCCGAACGGCAGCCCGACGATCTTCCGTCCGTAGCCGCCCAGGTCGTCAGCCATGGTGGCGAGTGCCCGCTCTACGTATGACGTTAGGCCGTCACGGGACACGCGAGCCCGGACGACCGCGGTGACCTGTGGCGCCAGCTCGATCAAGGTCGGCGTGACACTCTGCGCGGACTGAGTCATGTCGCCCACCTCCGTCGTCGGGAATCCACCGGTCGCCGCGGTATTCCTCACTCTGGACTGTCGAACGTGGTGGGTGCAGAGCCACAAGGCATCACCGAGCGGGGACCTTCGACCTCCGTCCAGGCCCCCTGGTTCACCCCGGGCCGACGCATCGGTGATCGGTCACGAGGTCGGGAGCGCGCTGCCGGCGCCCGGTGGGACGATGCGGACGGGTGCAACAGACTCGCGCAGGACGGCACGCGCGGTGGCGCCGAGGTGGGTCGCGGCCGGGATGCCGTGGGCGCGGCGCACGAGGATGACCTCATCGGCCTTCGAGGACGCTTCGACGAGCGCGTGGGCGGCTTGGTCGTGCACCACGTGGAGGGTGACCTCGATCCCGGGTCGGGTGGCGGAGCCAGCGGCCACGAGCGCCCCGAGCTCACTCCGCGCGCGTTCGTCCCACGCTTCGTCGGCGACGCGGCCGACGATGACGTCGTCGTACCCGGACGGCAGCTTCCACGCATGGAGGATCACGAGTCGTGCCTCCTGCTCCTGCGCGACGTCGAACGCAGCAGCGATGACCGCGTCGGCATGGGCTCGTCCCTTCACCCCGGCGAGCACGACCCCGTGTCGGTCGGTGCCTCGCCAGCTCTCGGGGACCACGACCACCGGTGCTGCCGAGCTGGCCGCGACATTGGTGGAGACGTTGCCCGTCAGGATGCGCGCCGCCACGTTCCGCCGGTCGGCACCCACCACCAAGAGCCGAGCGGCCCGCGCGTACGAGACGAGCGCGGCGCCGATCGGGCCACGGCGCATCGCGGTGGTCACCGTGATGCTCTCGTCGATCGGCCCCGCCTCCTCCAGCACCGTTCGGAGGACGGCATCGCCGGGCCCGGTGACCTCCGCGACGGCGATCGGATACCCGAATTCGACGTACTCAGGCAGCACGTGCAGGACCCGCAGACGGCCGCCGAAGCGAGCCGCTGCGGCAGCGGCGTACCTCAGTGCCGTGACGCTGGCTGCGGATCCGTCGACCCCGACGACTACATCGTCGGTCCCGGCCGCGGATCGGTCGATGTCCGTCATCGCCACCGTCCTTTCGACTGCGCGGCCCTCACCACGAGTACGTCCCGGGCGGCGCCACCCCGTGCAGGGCCGGGATGGGCAGCGGCCCATCCCGGCCCGCCGGTCCCCCGGCCCTGATCCAGTCTGCGCCTCGCCGCGGTCCCGCGCATCCCCTGGGACCGACCTGACACGCCGGCGGCACCTCAGGTCGGCCGGACGGGCGCGACCAACACGGGGCACGGCGCCTCCCGGAGCACGGCACGCGTGATCGGGCCGACGTGCGATCCCCCGGGGTACGACGGGTGATGTCGTCCGACGACGAGGCACGACGCCTTCCCTGCCGAGCTCACGAGCAGCTGCGCCGCCCGGGCGTGCTCCACCACGGCTTCCACGTCCACGTCGTCGTACTCCGCCAGGAGGCCGGCGAAGGTCTTCATCAGGCGGGTCCGTCGATCGCGGGACTCTGCGCCCGCTCCGCCGTTCGCGAACACCAGATCGTCGTAGGCCTCGGTGAACGACCAGCCGTGGACGAGCTCCACGGAGGTACCGGTACGTCGCGCCATCTCCAGTCCCAGGCGTACCGCCTCTTCTCCGACGCCCGGGTCGTGCGGGTCCTCGATGCCGACGAGCACCGGGCCTCGCTGCGGTTCGACCAGGTCCCAGGTCGCAGGTACCGAGACGACGGGCGCGAGTGATCGTGCCGCGAGGCCGTTGGTCGTGGACATGGTGACGATCCGAGCCAGCCGTCCGTGATGCCTGCGCTGCATCACGACCAAGCGGGCGTCAGCACTGAGCTCGACCAGCTCGGAGGTCAGCGGGCCGTGCCGGAGCTCGGTCGAGACAGGGAGGTCCTGGCCGGCCAGCAGCCCCCGAAGGTCATGACAGACCTGCGTCAGGATCTCCGTGCCCGCCTTGCGGAGCTCTCCTTCGACGAGGACGAGCTCTTCGACGCCGGGCTCGCTCCGGTGGAGCGGGTGCAGCACGGTCACGACATGGATGCCGCACCCCAGCAGCGTGGCTTGGTCTGCGGCGTACCGCGTGGCTCCCTCGAACGAGTGGCCGGTCGCCACGGGGAGCAGGATCTTGCGATGGTCTGGGTTCGGCACGTCACCCACCTCCTGGGACGACCATCTGCTGGGAGCCGGCTCCGGAGGTAGAGGCGGACGTCCCAACACCCGGGCCACCTGGCCCCCGGTGGGGAGGGCCGTCCCGGTGCGCGATCGGACACCGGATCAGTCGAGGTCACGTGCGTTGAAGGCCCACAGACCCCCGACAGCCAGCAGCAGTGCGAGCACCGAAGTGCCGAGGAGAGGCAGCCAGGCGAAGCTCTCGCTCGGGACCTGGGCGAGATGCTCATAGGGCGATAGGGCCTGCAGCCAGGTGGGGAGGTCGAGGAGGTCGCCGAAGTAGCCGACGCCCACAGCCACGGCGGGCCCGGTCCAGGCAAGGACCGCCCAGCGGGTCCCGAGCCCGTAGAGCACCCACGACCATGCAGCCAGCACCATGGCCGGCGCCAGGTAGGCCAGCTGAGCCGGGACGAGAACCGCGAGCCGACCCCAGTGACCGGTCGTCGTGCCGTACCCGAGACCGAAACCGATCCCCGCGGCACCCAGGACCACGGCGCTGCCCGCGAGGTTCACGAGGGCGTGCCCGGCCCACCACCGACCGCGGGAGAGACTCGCCGCCACCAGTGGGTCGACGCGATGCCCGATCTCCTCCGACTTCATCCGGAGCGCGGCGGAGACGGTGAAGCCGCTGGCGATCAGGGCCAGCATGAGCAACGACGTGGCCTGGAACGCAGCCACCAGGTCCACCCCTTCTCCTGCGAGAAGGGTGCGGCCCATCTCGGAGTCCCCGAGGAGGTCCTCCACGTCGTCACCGATCGATCCGTAGGCAAGTCCGGCAGCGAAGAGAGATCCCGCCCACCCGGCCACGCTTCCCCGGTGCAGGCGCCAGGCCAGGCCGCCACCACCGCTCAGACACCGGCCGGCACGCGAGGGCCCAGGCCGGTCGGCCAGCAGTCCCGCCCCGTGGTCACGGTGGCGCAGGAGCACGTAGGCCCCGACGAGGCCGCCTGCCGTCGCCGCGGCCGGAGCGACCAGCGGCCACCACCTGACACCGGAGAACGCGTGCATCGCCTGGTACCAGCCGATGGGAGACGCCCAGGACACCCAGGACCCGGTGGTGTCCCCGACCGCCCGCAGCAGGTACGCCGCCGCCAGCAAGGCCCCCACGAGGCCGTACGTGGCTCGCACACCCGCGGTCAGCTGCGCAGCCACCAGAGTCACGGCGGTGAAGCACCAACCGACCAACGCGAGGCCCAGGCCCAGGGCGAGTGAGTCCGCCACTGCCAAGGGATAGGCGATGAGGGAAGCCGCCACGGCCGTCCCGACGACCACCGACGCCGTCATCGCCTCCAGCACGGAGGCCGTGACGACCGAGTAGCGACCCACCGGGGAGGCGCGGACCAGTTCGTCGCGACCGCTCTCCTCCGCGCCACGGGTGTTCCGTCCGGTCAGGACCATCACCATCAGGGCGACCAGGACCGAACCGAGGGCTGCGGACTGCCAGGTCACCTGACCGCCGACCGTGTCGAGCGCCCGCGCCGGTCCGGTCATCGCCACGAAGGCGGCGTTGCCCTCCATCGACGCCGCGGCCTCCTCGAACTCCTGGGGGGTCCCGTAGAGGGACTCCACGCTCACCGCCTGGCTCCAGTAGAGGACGGCGATGCCGAGGCTCCACAGCAGGATCTGGCCCAGGTCGCGCCGCAGCTGAACCCAGAACAGCATGCCGGCGCCCGTCACGGCGCACCCTCCGGTCCACGGGCGTAGTGCCGCAAGAACAGTTCCTCCAGCGTCGGTGGCCGGCACTCGAGCGAGCGGATCCCGAGCGGCACCAGCTGCCCGATCACGGGCCCCAGCCGTCCGGTGTCCACGTCGAACCGCAGGTGTCCACCCGTGATCACGAGGTTGTGGACCTCCGGCAGATCCAGGAATGACACGGCCGGATGGTCGAGGAGCACGCTCACCGACGTCCGAGCGAGATGCTGGAGGTCGACGATGCTGCCGGACTCGACGGTGCGGCCATCGCGGATGATGGTGACGCGATCGCACAGGTGCTCGACCTCGGCGAGCACGTGGCTGGAGAGGAGCACGGTTCCCCCGCGCGAGCGGAACTCCTGCATGCACGCGCGAAACTGCGCTTCCATCAGCGGGTCAAGTCCGGACGTGGGCTCGTCGAGCAGCAGGAGCTCGACGTCCGCAGCGAGCGCCGCCACGAGCGCCACCTTCTGCCGGTTCCCCTTGGAGTACGTCCGGCACCGGCGCGACTCGTCGAGGGCGAACCGGTCAACCAACTCTCGACGCCGACCGACGTCCAGCCCACCGCGCAGCCGGCCAAGGAGGTCGATGACCTCTCCCCCCGTCAGTCGGGGCCACAGCGCCACGTCTCCAGGCACGTACGCGAGCCGTCGGTGCAGGACGGTCGCGTCCCGCCACGGGTCCCCGCCCAGGACGCGGGAGTTGCCGGCGTCGGGTCGCAGCAGGCCCAGCAGCACCCGGATCGTGGTCGACTTCCCGGCGCCGTTCGGTCCGAGGAAGCCGTGCGCCTCGCCTGCGTGCACCTGCAGGTCCAGGCCGTCGAGGGCGCGAACGCGCCCGAACGTCTTGACGAGGCCCTCGATCTCGATGACGTCTGTACTGGTCACGTCCTCGACCGTAGAGCCACCCAGTCCCCGCGGGAGGGGCCGAAGGTCCCGCGGTCCGGCAGTCCAGTGACCCGACCCGGAACATCGCAGCGCCCGCGGCTGGCGCCGTGACCCGACGTCCTCGGGTCAGAGAGCACCGAGTCCGCGGTAGACCAGGAACGCGGGCCAGACCAGGCCTTCGAGAATGGCGAGCACGTGCCACCAGAAGCCGTCCGCCTCCTGCCAGAAATACACCCAGGCTCCGAGTACGCCGAAGCCGTAGAGCGGTGACGGGTCCGGATAGCTTCGCCTCTGCTCGCTCATCGCTTCACGGTTCACCGCCGGCGCGTCCGTGACCAGGGCCGCTCGGCGCAGGCCCGTGCTGCCGAAGGTCCCTGTCGTCGAGGGTCCCGAGCCCGTTCTGTCGTGCTTGCTCAACGGCGCACGATCGCTCAGTGGACGCCACGACATCGAAGGAGCGCGACATGCACACGAGGAGTTGGCACCTGCAGATCGACATCTTCGAGGACGACGGTCGTACCCGAGCCGAGACCATCCTCCGCACGGACGTCGGCACCGAGCTGCGACACGCGGGTACGGCGCGGCGCCGTCCCGGAGACGCCGAGGTGCCGGAGATCGGCGACGAGCTCGCGGTCTGCCGCGCCCTGAACGGCCTGGTGCATGACCTGTTCGACGCCACCCTCGCCGACCTCGACGCGAACGATCCGGACGGCACCGCGACCGTCCGCCTGGACTGATGGTCATGATGCCCTCCTCAGTGACCGAACGGCGACTCGGGCAGCGAGACCCGCGGGGAACGGAGTCATGACCACGATGCGCGCCTGGGCGGTCGAGCGCCCGGGCCCGGCCGCGGGGCGGCCATTGCGGCTGGTGGAGCGCGACGTCCCCGCTGTCTTGGTCGACGGGTTGCTCGTCCAGGTCGAGGCATGCGGCGTGTGTCGAACCGACCTCCACCTGGTCGAGGGCGACCTTCCACCACGCGGGTCCGGGGTCGTGCCGGGCCACCAGGTCGTGGGCACGGTGGTCGAGCACGGATCCGCGACGACCCGGTTCGCCGTCGGCGACCGAGTAGGCATCGCCTGGCTGCGCTCGACCTGCGGCGAGTGTCGCTGGTGCCGCTCGGGGGCCGAGAACCTCTGCACGCGGGCGTCGTTCACCGGGTGGGACGCGGACGGCGGGTTCGCCCAGTACGCCGCCGTCCCCGCCGCCTACGCCTACCCGCTTCCTGCTGCTCTCTCCGCCGAGCAGGCAGCACCGCTGCTCTGCGCCGGCATCATCGGCTATCGGGCACTGCGACGCGCCAACCTCCCTCCGGGCGGTCGCCTGGGGATCTACGGATTCGGATCCAGCGCACACCTGACGGGCCAACTGGCGCTAGCCGAGGGCGCTGAGCTCCACGTGATGACGCGCGACGAGAACGACCGCGCGCTGGCGCGGACCCTCGGCGCGACCTGGGTGGGGACAGGCGACGCCGTCGCCCCAGTGCCTCTGGACGCAGCCATCGTGTTCGCTCCCGCCGGTGAGTTGGTGCCGGTCGCCCTCTCCGCGGTCGACCGTGGAGGCACCGTGGTCCTCGCCGGGATCCACATGTCCGACGTTCCTCCCCTGACCTACCGCGACCACCTCTTCATGGAACGCGACCTGCGCTCGGTCGCAGCGAACACCCGTCGGGACGGCGAGGAGCTGCTCGTTCTCGCCGCACGGCTCGGGCTTCGCGCGCACGTGACGTCGTACCCCTTCGATCACGCCGACGAAGCGCTCCGCGACCTCGCCGGTGGTCGCATCAGCGGCTCAGCAGTGCTGACCGTCGGCTGAGCGTGGATCCCGGGCGCCGACCACGTCTACGGCAATGCTTCTACCGTGCCGAGTCCTCCGGGTGATCCGGGAGCGGAACCGACCAGGTCAGTCTGGTGCCCGCATCGGGCGCCGTGTCGAGCCGGCAGACGCCGCCGCGCGCCGCCGCGCGCCGCCGCATGTTCTGCAGACCGCTCTCCACCACGTCGTCGCGAAAGCCCCGCCCGTCGTCGGCGATCGTCAGGGTCACATCCTCGGCGGCCGAGAGCACGACGGACACCGACGTCGCCCGAGCGTGCTTGGAGACGTTGGAGAGCGCCTCATGCAGGACTGCCAGCAGGTCGCCGGTCAGGTCGGCGTCGATCAGGGTCCGGACCGGACCGTCGAAGACGACCTCAGGGCGGAACTTCAGCATCTCCGCAGCACGGTCCACGACCCGAGTAACCTCCGACTGCACATCCCTGCTCCCCTCGGCGACACCGAGCGCGAAGATCGTCCGGCGGATGTCGCGGATCGTCTCGTCGAGGTCGTCGACCGCCTGGTCCACCCGCGCGATCACCTCCTCCGGACGGTCGGTCATCGGACCCAACCCTTGGAGGCGCAGCCCAACGGCGAAGAGTCGCTGGATGACGAGATCGTGCAGGTCACGAGCGATGCGATCCCGATCCTCGTAGAGTGCCAGGCGCTGACGGTCGTCGCGTGCCCGGGCGAGCTGCAGTGCCAGGGAGGCCTGCTCCGCGAACGTCGCCGGGAGAGCCGCGTCCAGGTCGACATACCGCGATGCGCTCGAGCGCAGCCACGCCAGTGCCAGCACACCATTCACCCCCTCCGACGGGCGCAGGGGCACGACCACCGCCGGACCGAGAACCGGTGAGCGGGACGACTCGTCGGCGCGGACGCCGAACTCGTCCGTCCCGACGTCCTCGATGATGACCGGGACCCCGCTGACCATGACCTGCCGAGCCATCGACACCCCACGGCCGAGCAGGATCTCGCTGCCATCGGCGTCCAGCCCCGACGCCGCCCGAACCCGCAGCGGTCCGCCCCTGTCGCTCGTGAGAACCACCGACAGGTCGGCGCCGGCGACGACTCGCGACTCGTCGACGATGAGCTGGAGTGGGTTCACGGCCTCGTCCGGGGCCGCGAGCGAGGCCGAGATCTGAGCGGTGGCCGCGAGCCATCCCTCCCGCCTCACTCCTTCCTGGTGGAGACGGGCGTTCTCGATCGCGACCCCGGCCGCGGCCGCGAGGGCCACGACGATCTCCTCGTCGTGCTCGGTGAACTCGCTTCCCCCGACCTTCTGGGTCAAGTAGAGGTTGCCGAACACCTTCTCGCGGATCCGGATCGGCACGCCCAGGAAGGACTGCATCGGGGGGTGGTGCTCCGGGAACCCGTACGACTCCGGATGGGCCGCGATGTCGCGCAGCCGTAGCGGCTCGGGCCGGTCGATGATCAGACCGAGCAGGCCGTGTCCGGTGGGAAGGTCGCCGATCCTCCGAGCCTGGTCAGGACCGATCCCGTGCGTGATGAAGGTCTCCAGGCGCCGGTCCTGTCCCGTCCCCAGCACCCCGAGGGCGGCGTACTCGGCACCGGCGAGGTCGGCGGCGATCTCGACGATCCGCGCCAGCAGCGAGTCGATCGTCAAGTCGCCGGCCATGCTGATCACGGCATCGAGCAGCAGCTGCCACCGCGTCCGGTCCTCCTGGACATCCCTGATCCGCGCCAAGACCTCCCGAAGGAGCGCGTCCAGTCCCGCATCTTCCAGCCCTGGCGACGCATCCGTCGTCATTTCATGATCTGCAAGCTCAGCGGGGCGCATTCGGCACATTGCTCCTGGGGGTTCCGGAAGTTGGCACCACTTCCCTTCTACTCCGGAACCCTGGGAACCACCACCAAAAGGCGGTATCAATACCGATTCTTGGGGTCGCCGCTGTAGGGATGCTTCGTCGCGTAGACGGCCGCCTGGGTCCGGGTCTGCACACCGAGCTTGGCCAGCATGGCGGAGACGTAGTTCTTGACCGTCTTCTCTGCCAGGTACATCTGGGAGGCGATCTGGCGGTTGGTCAGGCCGTCGCCGATCAACTCCAGGATGCGCAGCTCCTGCGCGGTGAGGGTGCCGATCGGTCCCAGTTCCTCGGGTCCCTTCCGCAGGCGGTCGAGCACGCGCGTGGTGACGGCGGGGTCGAGCAGGGACTGACCGGCCGCGATCCTGCGCACCGCCGCGACCAGGTCGGAGCCCTTGACCTGTTTGAGGAGGTAGCCGGAGGCCCCGGCCAGGATGGCCGCGAAGATCGCCTCGTCGTCGTCGAAGGAGGTCAGGATGAGTACGGCGACGCCGGGGTCCTGGGACCGGACCTCGCGGCAGACGTCGATGCCGGAGCCGTCGGTCAGGCGGTTGTCGATGATGGCGACGTCCGGACTCAGCCTGGGAATCTCGTTGACGGCCTCCTGGGCGGTAGCCGCCTCGGCCACCACGACGATGTCGTCCTCTGCCTCGAGGAGCTCACGGAGCCCGAGTCGCACGACCTCGTGGTCGTCGAGGATGAACACCTCGATCGCCTCGTCCCGCGGAACCACCTGCTCGGCCATAGTCAAGAGTAGGCGTCCTGGCTGCCGGCTGGCGTCGGTCGCGGGTCACCGGTCCGGAGGACCTTGGTCCCGACATTCGTGCTCAGGCCGGGTCGGTGTGATCCTCCGCGTCACCGAACACGTCGCGGTCGACGTACGAGTCGGGGATCACCTCCACTGGGCCGAGGGCCGAGTGCAGAATCCCTCGCGCCGTGCTCCCGAGGTGGGCGCCGAGAAGCCGATGCCTGGGGCGCCCGACGATCAGCAGCGACGTGGCGGAGCTGGCTCGACGGAGGGCAGCGACGGGGTGGTCGTGGACGACGTGGATCTCGGCCTCGATATCAGGGTGTGCGGCACGAAGCGGAGCCGCGACGTCGGCCATCGCCGTGCGGGAGAGCCGTTCCCACTCGGCGGCGTGGGTGCGGATCTCGATGCGGTCGTCGTACTCGGAGGGAAGCTTCCAGGCGTGCAGGAGGTGTACGGGGACGTGTCGCCGCGCCGCTTCGATGAAGGCGCAGCCGAGCAGCTCGCTGGAGCGTCCCGGATCCCGGATGCCGACCACGACCGGACCGGATATGGCGCCGGGATCCCAGGCGGAGGGAACCGCCACCACGATGCAATGCGCGCGTGCCGCGACCGCCGCGGGGACCGATCCGTTCAGCACGCGTTGAAGTCCGGTGCGCGACTCTCGGCCGAGGACGAGGAGCCCCGCTGCGGTCGACTCCTGGACGAGTGCCGCCACCAGTGATCCGTGCCGGAGCCGCGTCTCGACCTCGATGCCGGGGGCATCGGTTGCCACTCTCCGGGCGGCATGGCGGACGATCCGGCGGCCATGCGCGACCAGGTGGTCCGTCAAGGAGTGACCCTGTAGGTAGAGCGGCACCAGATCGGGCAGGACGTGCACGATGCGGATCGCGCCGGTCCGGCGCTCCGCCTCGCGGGCGGCGTAGTCGATCGCGCCACGGCTTGCGGGGCCACCGTCGACGGCGAGGACGACCGGAAGGGGCACAGCCGCGTCCGGTCGACGTGGCTCTCCTGAGTCGTGCGGACTGTCGTGGGTCACGGCACGATCTCCTCTCGCGGTCCGCGAGGGCGCGCCAGGGCAACCGACGCGGTCAGGCCTCCGATGCCGAGCAGGACCAGCCCGCCGAGGGCGAGCGCGGTGGCCGTCTCGTCGAGCCCCGGAACCGTGGCTCCGACGGCGACCTGGGCGACCACGGGGCTCGACCCGTCCGCGGTCATCACCACCAGGGTCCAGTCTCCCTCGCCTGGCTTCCAGTCCAGGGTCTGCCGACCGTCCCCCTCGATCTTCGCGGCCCAGAACGACTGTTGTCCCGGCGGCGTTGCCGGGGCACCGCCCGCGGACTCCTCGTACTGCGGTCCCTCGCCATCGTCTCCCGGCTCCGTGATCGTGGAACGCGCCACGGAGCCGAGGTAGTCGTCCACGTCGTCGCTGTCGCCGACGCCGACGAAGGTCGGGTTGCCCCCCAGGTCGATCGACGTCACCCGCACGGTCCCGAGGAACCGGTGCGGCAGGTCGGTAGCCAGGCCCTCGCCGTCGATTCCGAGGTGCTCGGTCTGCACCGCGTAGCCCGCGGACCGCACCGTCACCGAGCCGGTCATCAGGTAGTCGTCCCCATCGCGAGCGGCCCGATCCACGACGGCGAGTCCCGCACCGGCGACCAACGCCAGGAGCCCGAGTATGCCGACGAGCATTGCTGCGACGAGCACGGCGATCCTGCCGGGATTCCGACGCTCCCGACCGGGGTGAGTAGGTGGGGCCGTGGTGTCGTCCGGGACCGGACCCGGTTGATGGGTGGCGGGCGCACCGGATGCCGCGACGCTGCGGAGGGCGATAGTCCCCGGATCCTCTCCGCCCTGGTCGAGCCGGAACGGCGGATACTCGTCGGTCATCAGGGCGGCGTACGCCGCCACCCGCAAGACCCAGCGGTCCAGTCCCAACACCAGGTCGAACACCGGTTGGGGATAGCGGCCGGTCACGAGAAGGACGACCGCGGCGATCACGGCGAGGAGGGAGACCAGGCCGCCGCTCCATCCTGCCCAGTCGTCCGCGGTGCTGCCGACGACGATCGCTCCTCCTCCCACCAGGAACCCCAGGACGAGATAGTGCGGGATGGCGAGCAGCCACCACTTGACGAGGGCGAGCCCGCGCGAGAGCGCTTCCGGGTAGACGATGTCGAGGTGGGCCGGATAGTCGGAGCGGTCGTGCAGGCTGAAGGGCGGGTATCGATCCGTCGCGAACCCTCCGGCAGCGTAGAAGGCGACCCGCCAGGTCCAGCGCAAGACCCCCACGTTGAAGTCGAAGATGCTGCGGGGGTAGCGGCCGGTCGCCACGATGGCGACAAGGGCGACCACGCTGAGGATGGCGAAGACCAGCCAGAGGGCGACCAGCACGAAGGCGTGCGGGATCACCAGCACCCATTTCACCAGCCATAGCCACCGGCTCAGCCGGGACTCGTCCAACGTCGCGTCCACCCGGACGGGATAGGAATGTGCGGACATCACGGCACCCCCAGATCAGGCCAATCACTTGGTTCCACCTTCGGGGGACCGCCCGGCCGTCGTCAGAGGCCAAGGTCATCGTTCGCCCCGCCAAGGTCACTGGTCCGGGCAACCGATCGACGTCGACCAAGCGCAGCGACCCCGGAGACGACGGCCGCCGGCACCACCGCGAGCAATGAGGTGACCACGGCCGCCTCCCACGAGAGCGGCGTGGTCCGGACGACCCCGCTGACGGGTCCGAAGGCGGCCGCGGCGAGCAGAACGGTCGCGACGACCACCGCTCCCTCGACCACACGACCCCGCCACGGCACCCCTGCTCGGGGTGCGCGCAGGGCCGGGGCGAGCCCGAGCCGGCTGAGGGGCGGGAGGTTCGGTCCGTGCTCAGCGAGTCGGCGCGCCGCCTCGGACGGATCGGGTCCCCCGTCCGGCGCGGCCACGCCCGGGCCACCTCGCCGAGCACCGCTCACGGACCGTCGACCCTCGTCCCGGTCCGCGTTCTCCCGAGATCCCGTGCCTCATTCACCACTGCGGGTGTCACGACCTCTTCCCGCAGGCACCCTCCACGAGCAGGGGCCACGAGGACCGGGCAGGTCGCCCGGCGCAGCACTGCTCGGCATACGGGGCCGGGGTGCGATCCCACCGGATAGCTGGAGTGGTGGCGACCGAGGACCAGGCACGACGCGGTCGCCGACGACCGGACGAGGAGGTCGGCGGGTCGGGCGTGCTCGACCACGGCCTTCACACAGACGTCGTCGAACTCGCGCAGCAGGGGGCCGAGCGCCGACAGCAGCCGCATCTCGCGGCCGGCGGACTGGCGTGCCACGCCCGCTGCTCCGAACACGAGGTCGTCGTACGCGTCGCTGAACCACCAGCCGTGCACCAGCTCGACCGGCGTCCCGGTCAGTCGTGCCGACTGCAGGCCCAGGCGTACGACGTGCTCCGAGACCTGGCGGTCCGCCGGGTCCTCGACGCCCACCACCACCGGGCTTCCGGCCGACCCTGGGACCCACCCGGAGGGCACGGACACGACCGGCGACCGAGCGCGTGCCACGATCCCGTCAGTGGTCGACATGGTCACCACGTCCGTGGCCGGAGCGTCCTGACGTCGTTCGAGCACGACCAGTCGGGCCCCGGTGGTCAGGGCCGCCAGATCCGCGATGACCGGCCCGTGCAGGAGCTCGGTCCAGACGGGCAGACCGAGACCGGTCAGGTGGCTCCGAACCTGGTGGGCGACCAGGATCAGAATCTCGTCGGCCGCACCACGTGCCCGCGCGTGCGTCGAGGCGAGATCCGGCATGGCCGGAGGATCGAGGTTCACGGGCGGCAGCACCGTGACGATGTGGACCCCGCACCGGTGCAGGCGCGCTTGCGCCGCGGCGTAGCGGACAGCGCCGTCGTACGCGCGTCCCGCTACCACCGGGATGAGAATCGACCTACGGTCCGCCCCTTCCACGATGTCCACCTCCGGGCTCGACGCTCCCCCTGCGAAGGCTCGACGGGTAGGGGCAGACGTCCCCGTCCGCCAGGGCAGGCCGGCCCCGCGAGCACAGGGCGGACGCCCGTGGGCGGTGCCACCTCACCAGGCCGAACCTGGGGGTATGAATCCCGCACTCCGACGTCCCGGGTGACCCGATGACAGCGCCGCGCGATCGGGTCGTCGATCTCGTGCGAGCCGTCGCGATCGTGATGGTCGTTCTGGGGCACTGGCTCAAGCAGGGTCTCTACGTGGACGACGCCGGCGTCCTGCATCGAGCCGGCCTCCTCGGGCGTGCCGAGTGGACCCACCCTGTGACCTGGGTCTTCCAGGTCATGCCCCTGATCTTCCTGGTCGGCGGGTACGTGAACGCGCTGTCGTGGCGGCACTCGTCAGCTCGGGGCATCGGCTACGGGGGTTGGCTGAGGTCCCGGGTCAACCGGTTGCTGGCTCCGCTGCTCCCCCTGCTCGCCTTCTGGGCGGTCGCCGGCATCGGCGCCGGATCGGTCGGACTCGGCAGGGACTGGCTCCATGTCGGATCCGACACCGCGCTGCTGGCGACCTGGTTCCTCGCCGTCTACGCACCCGTGGTGGCACTCGTCCCTCTCACCCTTCGAGCCTGGGAGCGGTGGCGCTGGCAGAGCTTCCTGACGTGCGTCGCGGCAGCCGGCGTGGTGGACGCGCTCACGATCGCGACGGGCGACCGGCTCCTGGTCGGCGCCGTCAACGTCCTGCTCGTGTGGGGCGCCCTGCACCAACTCGGCTACGCCTGGCTCGACCGGGCTGCCCCGCGCCGCTCCGTGCTGATCCTGGTCGCGGCGTGCGCCCTGGCCGTCAACGTCCTGCTCGTCTGGCCCGGCCCGTACGGCGTCTCCCTGGTGGGCGTCTCCGGCCACGGGCTCAACAACACCTACCCGACGCGGGTCACCGTGCTGCTCCTGGGTGTCGCCCAGGCCGCGATCCTGGCCCTGCTGGCGCCCGCCTGTGCCCGCCTCGCCTCCCACCCCGCGGTCTGGCGCGCGGTGGTCGTCGTCGACCGTCACGCGATGACGATCTACCTGTGGCACCTCACGGTGCTCGCCGTCCTGGCCGGCGTCTGCCGGCACCTCGACGGGCTCGGGCTACGCGTCGATCCCGCGAGCGGATCCTGGTGGCTCTTGCGCCCGGCGTGGCTCACCGCTCTGGCGATCTCGACCGCGGTCGTCGTTCTCCTGCTGGGTCGCGTCGAGCGGCACGCCGCCGCCCCGGCGCCCGGCCCCGGGCCGCTCGTTCCGCTGCTCGAGGTACTCGTCCTGACCGGCTGCCTCGCGGCGTTGGCTGCGGACGGACTCGTCGTGGGAGACGACAACCGGTGGTGGGTGCCCGCGACCGGCGTCGTCGTACTGGTGGCGCTGCGTCGGTGGGACGAGCTCCGGAGCCTCGCGCCCGCCAAGCGACCGCTCCCCCGAGGACCTTCGGCCCTTCCGTCCCGTCGGCGCCCGACCTGACCCTGGAGAACATGTCCATGCCCGTGCCACCACCCGAGAGCTCTGTCGGAGTCGCCCTGCCTGCGACCCGCTACGCCGCTCGGGCCATCCACGCACGCCGGGTGTACGGCGAAGGGGACACCGCCGTGGTGGCGCTCGCGGACCTGAGCCTCGACCTGCCCGCCGGCGAGTTCACGGCGATCATGGGCCCATCGGGCTCCGGCAAGTCGACGCTGCTGCACTGCCTGGCCGGCCTGGACGTGCTCACCTCGGGGAGCGTGAGGATCGGAGACACCGATCTTGCGGATCTGTCGGACCGGGAGCGCACCCTCCTGCGTCGCGACCGCCTCGGGTTCGTCTTCCAGTCCTTCAATCTCCTGCCGACGCTGACCGCGGTCGAGAACATCACGCTTCCGGCGGACCTGGCCTCCCGGACGCCCGATCGGCCCTGGCTCGACTCCGTCATCGACAAGCTGGCGCTGCGACCTCGGCTGCGACACCGGCCGTCCGAGCTCTCGGGTGGCCAGCAGCAGCGGGTTGCGGTCGCGCGGGCACTGGTGAACCGCCCCGAGGTGCTGTTCGCCGACGAGCCGACCGGCGCCCTCGACACTCGGTCGGGCGCCGAGCTGCTCACCTTCCTGCGGGCGGTGGTCGACGACCTGGGCCAGACCGTCGTGATGGTCACGCACGACCCCGGGGCCGCGGCGTACGCCGACCGGGTGGTCTTCCTCGTGGACGGCACGATCGTCGAGGAGGTCAACGAACCGACCCGGGAGCGGGTCCTCGAGGTCATGGGTCGGCTGGAGACCTGAGATGCTCCGCGTCTCGTGGCGCAACCTGCTGGCGGCCAAGCTCCGCCTGCTCCTGACGGTCACGGCCGCCACCCTGGGCGTGGCCTTCGTGTGCGGCACGTTCGTGCTCTCGGACACGATGGTGAAGGCGTTCGACGAGCTGTACGGCGGACTCACCTCGGGCACCGACGTCGTCGTGCACGCCGCGAGCGCCTACGACGCCGACGTCACCACGACCGGTGGGCAGCCGCGTCCCCTGGATGACCAGGTCGTCGACACCGTAGCGGCCGTCCCCGGCGTCCGTGCCGCCGAAGGCGCAGTGAGCGGCTATGCCCTCATCCTCGACCCCGCTGGCGAGCCGATCCAGCCGGGCGGGGCGCCCACCTTCGCCACGACCATCCACGCCACGCGGGAGATGAGCGGAGCCGCGCGGATCCGGGACGGCCGCCCGCCCGAAGGTCCCGAGGAGATGGTGATCGACGCCCGGACCGTGGATTCGGCGGGATTCCGCCTCGGCGATGACGTCGAGGTCATCTTCGAGAGCGGACGACGGTCGTTCACGCTCGTCGGTGTGGTCGGCTTCGGGGAGAACGACAGCATCCTCGGCGCGACCCTGGCCGGTTTCGACCTCGCCACGTCGCAGCGGGTGCTCGACCGGGTCGGGCTGGTCGACGAGGTGGATGTTCTCGCCGAGCCTGGCGTGAGCGTCGATGAGCTGCGGGACCGGGTTGACGCCGCCGTACCGGCCGGCGTCGAGGTCGTCACCGGCGAGCAGGTCGCCAGCGACGGGACCGCTGCCGTCGAGGACGCACTCGGCATCTTCACGACCGTCCTCCTCGTCTTCGCCGGCGTCGCCGTGCTCGTCGGGTCCTTCGTCATCTGGAACACGTTCAACGTCCTGGTCGCGCAACGGCGTCGTCAGGTCGCGCTCCTGCGCGCGGTGGGCGCGACCCGCCGGCAGGTCCTGGCCGGAGTGCTCATCGAGGCCTCCGCCATCGGCGCGCTCGCCGGCGCGCTGGGCATCGCGGGCGGGGTGGGGCTCGCCGTCGGCATCCGCCAGCTCCTGACGCTGATCGGGGTGGAGATCCCGACGACCACGCCCGCCGTCGAGACCCGCACGGTCCTGGCAGGGCTGGGCGTCGGCCTGGGCGTCACCGTCGTCGCCGCGCTGCTGCCTGCCTGGTCCGCAGCCCGGGTCGCTCCCATGGAGGCACTGCGGGTCGCGGCGCCCGTCAGACAGGCTTCGGCGCGCGCACGTCACCTCGCCGGTGCCCTGGTCCTGGCGGCCGGTGCCGCCGGCATGGCCGCATGCGCGATCGTCGCCGACGAGCCGCGGTGGAGCCTCCTCGCCACGGGAACGGCCTTCCTGGGCCTGGTGTTCGTCGGCCCACTCCTGGCCCGGGCCGTGGGACGGCTCGCCTCTCACGGACGGACGGGCGGCGGGTGGCGGCTCGCGGGAGGCTATCTGGTTCGCAGCTCCAGGAGAGCCGCGGCCACGGCTCTTGCCCTCACGATCGGACTGGCAGTCGTCGCCGCCGTGTCGGTGACGGCCGCTTCGTTGAAGGACTCGGTCACCGAGGCGGTCAGCGGGGGCAACAGGTCGGACCTGATCCTCGCCCCGGCCGGGGCGGGTCTGGGGATCAGCCCCGCGATAGCCGATCTGGTGCGCACCCGACCCGAGGTCGCCGACGTCGTCGAGGTGCGGCGGTCCGTCGCCCAGGTCGACAAGCAGGAGGAGTTCGTGGACGGCGTCGACTCGGCCGCGCTCGACCGCGTGCTCGACCTGGGCCTGGCCGAAGGCAATGCCAGAGACCTCGCCCCCGGTCGCATCCTGGTCGGCTCCGACGAGGCCGACGACCAGGGGATCGCCGTCGGCGACGTCATCACCCTGACGTTTCCCGAGACGGGTGCCCGCACCTTCGAGGTCGCCGGCACCTTCGACAAGGGCAGCCTCATCAACACGGCGTACGTCCTGGCCATGGCGGACTTCGAGGCCAACGTGACCGCGAGGTTGGACACCTCGATCCTCCTGACCGCCGCTCCCGGTGTCACTCCCGAGAAGATCCAGACAGCGATCGAGGAGGCCCTCGTCGAATACCCGAACGTGAACGTGAACACGCCCGCCGAACAGACCGCCCAGGCGCGGGAGTCGATCGACCAGCTGCTCGGGATCGTCACCGCACTGCTGCTCCTCGCGGTCGTCATCGCCGTTCTCGGCATCGTCAACACGCTCGCCCTGTCGGTGGTCGAGCGCACTCGCGAGCTCGGGCTGCTCCGGGCCGTGGGCGGGACCCAGGGCCAGGTGCGCAGCCTCATCCGTCACGAGTCGGTGCTCATGTCCCTGCTCGGCGCCGTCTGCGGCCTCATCTTCGGTACGGCGGCGGGGGTCGCACTCTCCCGTGCGTTCGTCGACGAGGGCATCACCAGTGTGACGATCCCGGCCCAGCAGCTGCTGATCTACCTCGGAGTCGCCCTGGGGGTCGGCGTCCTCGCCGCGATCGGCCCGGCCCGGCGGGCCAGCCGGGTCGACGTCCTGCAGGCGCTCTCCGCGGATTGAGTCACACCGATCCGTCCTCGCTCTCGGCCAGGCAGTGCAGCACCCCCGTGGCGGCGTTGGCGAAGCCAGCAGTGCCTTCGTGATTGCCGCGAGCCGGGTCAGCACCTTCGCCTCCGACGAGCAACTGGGTCAGTGCGCCTCCGGTGCGCTTCTCCGATTCCGAGGGACGAGCCTTCTCCGCGAGACGGGCCGTCGCACGGTCCGGGTGTTCCGGCGGCTGCCAGGACCGCTCTGGTGAACTGCGACGTAGACGAGGACGACGGTCGCCAGCGCGAGCGTCAGGACCAGCGCGCTGGTCGCCACCAGATAGACCCGGATCACGGCTCGGCCCCTTTCGACGACGTACCGGGAGTTCGCCTGCTCCCCGACTGGTCGCCCATGGTGTCGCCTGGCGTGCCGTGATCCCAGGGCCGATCGGCCCGGTTCGCAGCGGGACCTGTAGCCCCGGACCGACCGGTCTCCCCCACGGAGAGTCGGTGATCGCAGCGCGAGGTCGGCGTGCTCACGCACGTCAGGGCCGACCGGCCCGGGCCGTGGGACCTTCGGCTCTGGGCCACCGAGCGTCCGCGGGGGACGATGGTGCTCTCGGTGGGGCACGACCTCAGAGATCCGGATGGCTCCGGTCCCGAAGGGGCCGACTCGACTCGGTCCTCTGGTGGTCCCCGACACCGAGGATCCCGGCCCCGGGCGCCTCGTCGTCCGGGGCTGTGGGGTGCCTGGAACCGGCGGGGCCGCGACTCCCCGGAAGGTCGAACGCGATGGCTATTCGACCGCCGTTCCCGTCTGCAGAGTCAGTGTGGCGTCCGGACTCCTGGACGGCCCAGAGGGCGATCTCGGCGCACGTCTCGCGCGTCGACGACGTATCGATCACGATGCTGTGCGGCCAGGGGTCCGCCTTGGCGCGTAGTGCCGCGGCGACGCGTTCGTCCGCATCCGAGATGCTGCCGCCGACGGCGGCGCGTGCGGCGACCCGCTGTGCGGCGAGCTCGGAGTCGCACTGGCAGAACAGGGCGACCAGTCGCGAGCGTGTCGATCGCGCGGAGTTGCGGGCCGCACGGCGTTGGCCGGCGTCGGTCCACGAGGCGTCGAGGACGACCGACTCGCCGCGGGCCACCAACATCTCGGCTCGTCGCAGCATCTCCTGGTAGGTGGCGGCCGTGTGCTCGGCGTCGTAGATACCCGACCACAGGTCGGCCGATGCCGGTGTCTCGGCCGCGACGCCCGCGAGCTCCTTGCGCACCCGGTCACTGCTGATGACGACGAAGCCGAGCCGGTCGGCGACATCACCCGCCAGGGTGGTCTTCCCCGTTCCCGGGGGGCCTCCGACGAGCACGATGCGCACCTCGCCTGCCCGGAGGTGCCGCACCGCGAGATCCGCGTAGCCGGCCGCCTGGACCGACGCCGTGGCCCGCACAGCCGCCCCCTGGAGGCAGCTCACCTTGGCCCTGACGAAGGCGCGGTAGGCGATGAGGTGGTGGCGGAGGGCCACCGGGCCGGGGTCACCGGTCAGCTCGAGGTACCGCTCGATCAGGTGCCGCGACAGCACGGGCGCGCCCAGCCATTCCAGCTCCATCGCGAGGAAGGCCAGGTCGTCGAGGACGTCCACGTAGCGCAAGCGGTCGTCGAACTCCAGGCAGTCGAGGAACCGAGCGCCGTCGTCGAGACAGAAGATGTCGTCCGCGGTCAGGTCGCCGTGTCCGTCCACGACCAGTCCGTCGGCCACGCGACGCGCGAACAGGTCGGCCCGACCAGCGAGGAACCTGTGGACGCGTTCCTCGATCTCGGCGAGGAGCGGCCGGCCGATCAGCTGCGCGCCGTCGTCGTGCAGCTGCGCGAAGCTCGCGTCCCAACGGCTCGCGATCGCATCCCGCGTGCCCTCGTCGTCGATCCGCGCCGACCGCGGTGCCGCGCCGTGCAGGGCGGCGATCCGCCGCGCCACGTCATCGACCATCTCGAGGAGTCGCGGGTTCTCGGGGTCGGACCGGACGAGGTGCGCCAGTCTCCGAGCGTCCGGCATTCGTCGCATGACGACCGCCGGCTCCTCGACGCCGTCCGGCCGGCGAAGCGCGCCGACACCGAGGTAGACGTCCGGGGAGAACCGGCGGTTCAGTTCGACCTCGCGCGCACACACCGCACGTCGAGCCTCCAGCGTCGAGAAGTCCAGGAAGCCCAACCGCACCGGACGTTTGACCTTGTAGGCCAGGTCGCCGAGGAGCATGACCACGCCCGAGTGGGTCTGCCGCAGGTCGGCATAGGGCTCGTCGCCAGTCATCAGACCTCCCGACGCAGTTCGTGACACTCAGGTCAGCAGGACTCCGCCGTCGACGACGACCTGACTGCCGGTCATGTACGACGCCATGTCGCTGGCGAGGAAGAGAGCCACGCTGCCGATCTCGTCCGGATCAGCCATCCGCCTCATGGGGATGCGAGCGGAGAACCGCGCTACGAGGTCCGAGGTGTCGGCCCCAGCGGAAGACTGCAGGTGGCTGGTGCCCGGGGTCGACACGCCGCCGGGTGCGATGGCATTCACCCAGATGTCATGGGGCGCCAGCTCCAGCGCGAGGTTCTTGGTGAAGCCCCAGACCCCGTGCTTGCTCGCGTCGTAGTGCGCAAGACCCACGGAGGACGGATGGAGTGCGTCGATCGACGTGACGTTGATGATTCGACCGCCGCGGCCCTGGGCGACGAGCTGACGGCCGAAGATCCGGCAGGTCAAGAAGACGCCGTTCAGGTTCACGGCGATCACGTGGTTGAAGTCCGCCAGGGTCATCTCGAGGACCGGCACCGTCGGGAAGATCCCGGCGTTGTTGACCAGGATGTCGATGCCACCCCGCCAGTCCAGGGTCGCCTCGAGCATCCGATCGACGTCGGCTTCGGCGGACACGTCCGCCTGCACCGGCAGCACCTCGTGGTCGTTGCGCCCGAGTGCCTTCGCGGCCAGCTCCACCGCATCGCCGTCGACGTCCGCGAGGACGACCGCGGCACCGGCCGCAGCCAGATGGTGGGCGATCGATCTGCCGATCCCCATCGCGGCTCCGGTGACCACGGCCGTACGCCCCGTGAGCGAGAGCATTTCCTCCACCCGCAGGCGGTTGTTCGTCTCGTCGTTCATCGTGATCTCCCTTCCGTCCCCACCGTCGGCCCTCGGCCGCGAGTCCGGCAGGGGCCAACGTCCCGATCTCGAGGGGCCGCACGGCAGCACTCGTCGTCGTACGCGAAGCAGGCCGAGGGACGATCCGGGACTCTCACGTGGCAGGGCCACCTGGCGCCGCACTTCGATGACCTTGTGCCCTGCCTTCCGGGGCTTGCCGCTCCGACAGTGGAGGGGCGGACGACCTGCGCCGCGCCGAACACGAGAGGAGGACCGTCATGACGGTCAGGGTGGGCATCAACGGCATGGGCCGGATCGGACGGGCGCTGGTGCGCCGCTGCGAGCAGGACGAGGCGCTGGAGGTCGTCGCCGTCAACGACGTCGCGGATCCGCATCAGGTGGCACGGCTGCTGACCCGGGATAGCACCTTCGGTCGGTTCGGCGGCGATATCCAGTGCGAGGGTGACCTGCTCATGGTCGACGGTCGGAAGATCGCGATCAGCACCGAGCGCGAGCCGCGGCTGCTCCCGTGGGCCAAGCACGATGTCGAGGTGGTCGTGGACGCGACGGGTCGGTTCCGGACGAGGGGGGAGCTCGCGCCGCATCTCGACGCCGGGGCTCGGTCAGTGGTGCTGTCGGCCCCGGGAAAGGACGTCGACGCCACGATCGTCATGGGCGTCAACGACGAGACGTACGACCCGGCACGTCACCGGGTCGTCTCGAACGCGTCCTGCACGACGAACTGCGTCGCACCCATGGTGAAGGTGCTGGACGACGCCTTCGGTCTCGAGCACGGATTCATGACGACGGTCCACGCCTACACCGGCGACCAGAACCTCCTCGACGCCCCGCACCGCGACGCGCGCCGGGCGCGCGCGGCCGCGGTCAACATCGTGCCGACCACCACCGGGGCAGCGCGGGCCGTCGGCGCGGTGCTACCCGCGCTCGCGGGCCGTCTGGACGGCGTCGCCCTGCGCGTCCCTGTGCTCGACGGGTCGCTCGTGGACCTGGCCGCCGTGCTGGCGAGGGAGGTCACGACGACCTCGGTGAACGCCGCTTTCGCCGAAGCAGCAGCGTCCGGCTCGCTGGCGGGCCGACTCCGCTGCGAGTCCGAGCCGATGGTCTCCGCCGACGTGATCGGCGACCCGGCCTCGTGTGTCTTCGATCCGGAGCTCACCCAGGCCGCGGGACGGCTGGTCAAGGTCTTCGGTTGGCACGACAACGAATGGGGCTACACATGCCGGCTCGCGGACCTGGTGCTCCTGATGGGAGCGCGCCCCTGACCACGACCTCGGGCTGGCGCCCGGAACGTCATGCCGTTCGTCGTCCGGCGGTCCCGCCGACATCGGGCCGCCCGGGCGCCGGTGAGCCGTCGCCCCTCGCTTCCGCGGTGGGCGCCTTGGCACGCGCCGCGAGGGCCTCGCGCTGCAGGAAGGCGCCGAGGTCGCCGATGGTGCTCATGAGCGGGGCGGGAAACACGACGGTGGTGTTCTTGTCCACGCCGATCTCGACGAGGCTGTGCAGGTTGCGCAGCTGCAGCGCGATCGGATGAGCCATCATCGTGTCCGAGGCATCCCCGAGCGCGGCGGCGGCTGCGGCCTCGCCCTCCGCGGCGATGATCTTGGCCCGCTTCTCCCGCTCCGCCTCGGCCTCGCGGGCCATCGCGCGCTTCATGCTCTCCGGCAGCTGGATGTCCTTCAGCTCGACCAACGTGACCATGACGCCCCACTCCGTGGTGGTTCGGTCGAGGATCTCGCGGATGTTCGCGTTGATGGAGTCGGTCTCGGCCAGCGCCTGGTCCAGCGTGTGCTGCCCCACGACGTTGCGCAGCGTTGTCTGAGCGATCTGGTTGACCGCGGTTGCCACGCTCTCGATCGCCAGCACCGACCGCTGCGCATCGGTCACGTGGTAGTAGGCGACCCCGGCGACGTCGATGCTGACGTTGTCCCGCGTGATGATGCCTTGCGACTGGATCGGCATCGTGACCGTGCGCAGCGAGACCCGCCGCAGCACGTCCACCGCCGGGATGATGAACCGGAGTCCCGGCTCACGAACACCCTGGAGGCGCCCGAAGCGGAGCAGCACCCCTCGCTCGTACTGCTTCACCACCCGGATGGACATCGCGAGCAGGACCACCACGACGATCACGACGACGATCGCGACCACGATCTCGACCAGCATGGTTCGCCTCCAGTAATGAACGGTAGGCCTGGGTAGACCCCAGCACACCGCGCCGCCCCGCCCCGGCACAGGGCCGCACGACCTGAGAGTCAGGGGCCGAGTGTCCGGCCCAGTGGGATCTCGGGCAGGCGTCCGGCCGGGCCGCAGGTGGCGACCGCGGCCGGGTACGAGATTCGTGGCAGTCTCAGGTCTGCCGTCCTGGCTCGTGCTCGAAGTGCTGCACGGTGGCGTCCGGCCCCGGGAAGACCAACGACTCGCGGCCGGTGTCCTCCCACCGCACGACGTAGGGCGGGGTGCCATCGGTGTGCCGCACCTCGAGGATCTCTCCGTCCCGGTCGGGACCACCGACCGTGGAACTGTGGACGACCAACCGGTCGCCGACCGTTGCATACATGTCATGTCCCTCTGCTCGGCGCTGTTTCCCTCCAACAAAGCACCAGGGTTGGGGTTGCGGACCGGCCCATGGACCCCGCCTCGCAGGGACCTTAGGCACCCGGCGGTCCCGGATCTCGCGGCGCTTCCGGGCGACCGCACGCATCGGCGATCACGATCTCCTCCACGCTCCGCGCAGCGCCTGGGCCGACGTTCTCCGGTCATCTTCTCCGAGGGACGGGAGGGCCAGAAGCGGAGGCCGGGCCGCCGCCTTTCGGGGCCGAAAGACCCTGGGCGCGGACGGTCACCGCCGCGGAGCATGGCAGTCCACCTGTCCGAGACGACCGATTGGAAGCACCATGAGCCTCATCCACCGCGAGCCCGCCGCGACGTGGCCGCAGGAGTCCCTGTGGGGACAGGACCTGGTCGACGGGCTGTTCCGCGACCTGGTCCGCAACGTCACCGGCGATCACCTTCTCGATCGCATGATGGGAAACGGTGCGCACCTCATGCGCGTCGAGGAGTTCATCGAGGACGGATCCTGCGTGATCCGGGCGGAACTCCCCGGCATCGATCCTGAACGAGACGTGGAGATCACCCTGGCCGAAGGTGTCATGACCATGCGAGCCGAGCGCCGCGAGCGCACCGAGGAGGAGCGTCCCGACGGATTCCACTCCGAGTTCCACTACGGGGCCCTGGTGCGCCGGATCCGGCTCCCGGAGGGCACGACCGAACAGGACGTGAAGGCGACCTACCGGGACGGGATCCTGGAGGTCCGGGTGCCCGCTCCGCAACCGGCCGCTCCCACGCCCGCCGCCACCATCCCGGTCAGCCGCTCCTGACGCCACCGGACGTGACGAGATGGCCGACCTGCGCCCTCCCGACGACGGGGCGGTCCGTGCCGCCGCGGCGTGGACACGCGCGCGGGCCGAGCTCGACGGACTACCCGGTGGCGGGCTGAACATCGCCTCCGTGGCGGTCGATCGTCATGTGGTCGCGGGTCGCGGCCATGCGGTCGCGATCCGCCGGGTCGGTGAGGACGGCGCGGTCACCGAGATGACGTACGACGACCTGCGTCGCGCGAGCAACCGGTTCGCCGGTGCGCTGGCCGCGCTCGGTGTCGCACGAGGCGAGCGCGTCATGACGCTGCTCGGTCGGTGCCCGGAGCTCTACGTGACGGCACTCGGCACCTGGAAGCGTGCCGCCGTCCTGAGCCCGCTGTTCTCCTCGTTCGGTCCCGAGCCGGTACGCGACCGGCTCCGTCTGGGCTCGGCTCGCGTTCTCGTCACCACTCCTGCCCTCTACCAGCGTCGCGTCGCACCGATCCGCGACCAGCTGCCGGCCCTGCGCCACGTCCTGCTCGTGGGCCACGACGCAGGCGACGTCACCGCCCCGGCGACGTCCGCCTGGGACGTCGCCGTCGCGGCCGCGTCTCCCGAGCACCCCCCGGAGCCGACCGGCCCCGACGACATGGCGCTGCTCCATTTCACCAGCGGCACCACCGGCCGGCCGAAGGGCGCCGTCCACGTCCACGAGGCGGTGGTCGCCCACCACGCGACCGCGGCGTACGCCCTCGACCTGCGGGCAGGCGACGTCTTCTGGTGCACGGCCGACCCTGGGTGGGTGACCGGGACGTCGTACGGGATCATCGCGCCCCTCACCCGCGGCGCCACCCTGGTGAGCTATGCGGGCGAGTTCGACCCCCGCGGGTGGTACCGCGTACTCGAGCAGCAGCGCGTCCAGGTCTGGTACACCGCGCCGACCGCGCTGCGGATGCTCATGCGGGCGGGCGCGGACCTGGCCAAGGCGCACGATCTCAGCGCCCTGCGGCACATCGCGAGCGTGGGCGAGGCACTCAACCCCGAGGTCGTGGACTGGGGCCGGCGCGCCTATGGGATGCCGGTCCACGACAACTGGTGGCAGACGGAGACGGGCGCCATCATGATCTGCAACCGTCCCGGCGGCGAGGTCCGGGCCGGGTCCATGGGACGGCCGGTGCCGGGCGTCGTCGCGACCGTCCTGGAACGTGGACCGAGCGGCCGGGCTCGCATCGACGCCGGCGAGGCGACCCTCGCCCGCCCGGGCGAGGTCGGCGAGCTGGCCCTGCGGCCGGGCTGGCCCTCGATGTTCCGTGCCTACCTCGACGACCCGGACCGGTACGACGCCTGCTTCGGGGGCGGGTGGTACCTCAGCGGGGACCTGGCCCGGATCGACGACGAGGGCTACTACTGGTTCGTCGGTCGGGCCGACGACGTCATCAAGAGCGCCGGGCACCTGGTCGGTCCGTTCGAGGTCGAGTCCGCCCTCCTGGAGCACCCGGCCGTGGCCGAGGCGGGCGTGATCGGCGTGCCCGACCCCGTCGCGGGAGAGATCGTGCAGGCTTTCGTGACCCTCAACGAGGGCTTCGAGCCGTCGCAGGACCTGCGTGTCGAGCTCCTCGCGTTCGCCCGGCGCCGGCTGGGAGGGCTGGCTCCCCGGGACCTCGGGTTCGACCAGCACCTGCCCCACACGAGCAGCGGGAAGGTGATGCGCCGGCTGCTGCGAGCCCGGACGCTCGGCCTCCCCGAGGGCGACACCTCGACGCTGGAGGTGTCGTCATGACCCGGCCGTCCGCGGCCGTGCGCCACCGGATGGACCTGCTGCGCACCATGATGCTGATCCGCCGGTTCGAGGAGACCTGCGCCGAGCTGTACAGCGCCGGCCGGATCCGTGGCTTCCTGCACCTGTACGTCGGTGAGGAGGCGGTGGCCGCCGGGGTCCTCCCGACCATCGAGGCCGAGGACGCGGTCGTCTCGACCTACCGTGAGCACGGGCACGCGCTGGCCCGGGGCGTGCCACTGGAGTCGCTGTTCGCCGAGATGTTCGGTCGCGTGACCGGATGCTCGCGTGGGCGCGGCGGGTCGATGCACCTCTTCGATGCCGGGACCCGCTTCATGGGAGGCAACGCCATCGTGGGCGGAGGCATCGCGCTGGCCGTCGGCCTGGCCCTCGCGGACCGGCTTCAGGGTCGTCGCCGGGTGACCGTGTGCTTCCTCGGCGAGGGCGCGGTCGCCGAGGGCGCATTCCACGAGTCGCTCAACCTGGCCGCGCTGTGGCACCTGCCGGTGCTGCTGTGCTGTGAGAACAACGGCTATGCGATGGGCACGGCCCTGGCCACGGAGCACGCCCAGACCGATCTGGCGCTGCGCGCGTCGTCGTACGGCGTGGCCGCGTGGCCGGTCGACGGCATGGACGTCCTCGCCGTCGAGGAGGCCGCGCACCGAGCGGTGGAGTCCATCCGCGGCGGCGGCGGTCCGCACTTCCTGGAGCTGCGCACCTACCGCTACCGCGCGCACTCGATGTACGACCCGGAACGTTACCGGGACAAGGCGGAGGTCGCGCAGTGGAAGGAGCGCGATCCGATCCGGCTGCTGACCGAGACGCTTCAGGCTGCCGGTCAGCTCCGACAGGAGGACCTCGACGCGCTCGGTCGCGAGATCGACGAGGCGATCGCCGCGGCCGTGGCGGCGGCCGAGGAGGCGCCGCTGGAGCCGGTCGACGACCTGACCCACTTCGTGGTGTCGGAGCGACGGTCATGAGCAAGCCGATCGAGACGACGTACCGCGAGGCCCTCCGCGAGGCGCTCCGCGAGGCCCTGCGGAAAGACGAACGGGTGTTCCTGATGGGTGAGGACGTCGGACGGTACGGCGGGTGCTTCGCCGTCAGCCTCGGGCTGCTGGAGGAGTTCGGACCCGAGCGCGTGCGGGACACCCCGCTCTCGGAGCTCGCCTTCGTCGGGGCCGGCATCGGGGCCGCGCTGGGCGGGATGCGGCCCGTCGTCGAGATCATGACCGTCAACTTCAGCCTGCTCGCCCTCGACCCGATCGTGAACACCGCGGCGGCCCTGCTGCACATGTCGGGCGGACAGTTCGCCGTCCCGATCGTCATCCGGATGACCACGGGCGCCGGCCGACAGCTGGCCGCCCAGCACTCGCACAGCCTCGAAGGGTGGTACGCCCACATCCCGGGGCTCCGTGTGCTTGCACCGGCCACGCTCGAGGACGCACGCGGCATGCTGTGGTCGGCGCTGGAGGATCCGGACCCGGTGCTGCTCTTCGAGCACTCATCGCTCTACGGGACTTCGGGGACGCTGCCGGCGGGCGCCGGAGCCGTCGACATCGACCACGCGGCGGTGCGCCGGCCGGGCACCGACGTCACCCTCGTTACGTACGGCGGCACGCTGTCGACCACTCTCGCGGCCGCCGACCGGCTCGCGGAGGACGGGGTCGACGCCGAGGTCGTCGACCTGCGCACCTTGCGCCCCCTCGACCAGGACACCGTGCTGGACTCGGTGCGCCGCACCCACCGTGCCGTGGTGATCGACGAGGGCTGGCGCAGCGGAAGCCTCTCGGCAGAGGTCAGCGCTCGCATCACCGAGAACGCGTTCTTCGACCTCGACGCGCCCGTGGAAAGGGTCTGCACCACCGAGACCCCGATCCCCTACGCACGCCACCTGGAGCTCGCCGCCCTGCCCAGCCCGGAGGCCGTGGCGAACGCCGCCCTCCGCACGATGGGGAAGACCGATGGCTGAGTTCACCATGCCGTCCCTGGGGGCCGACATGGACGAGGGCACGCTGCTGGAGTGGTGCGTCTCCCCCGGTGACACGGTGCGACGCGGAGACATCATGGCCGTCGTCGACACTTCCAAGGCGGCCGTCGAGGTGGAGTCCTTCCGAGACGGCGTCGTCGACACCCTGCTGGTCGAACCCGGGACCTGCGTCGCCGTCGGCGCACCGATGGCCACCCTCACCGAACCCGACGACACGGCTCCGCCCGCGCCTTCTCCCGCAGGTTCCCCGAAGCCTCGGACGGTCGATCCGCTTCCCCCGGAAGAGCACCCCCGTCCGGCGCCTCCCGTTCGCCACCTCGCCCACGAGCTCGGGGTCGATCTCGCCACGATCACCGGGAGCGGACCCGGCGGCCGCGTCACCCGCGACGACGTCGTCCAGGCCGGCCGGCCGGCCGCGCAGCCGGAACCGACTCGAGCCGCGCCTGCCGGCGGGACACGGATCACGCCGTACGCCCGTCGACTCGCCGCGGAGCTCGGGGTCGACCTGGTCGGCATCACCGCGCCAGCCGACGGCGTCGTCCGCGCGGCGGACGTCCGATCAGCCGCCGGCGTCCGGAGGTCGCAGGCTCCGAGCGAGGCTCCGGGCCCGTCGAAGGCAGCGACCGAGCGGCACGCGCGGATGCGCGCCACGATCGCGTCCGTGATGACGCGGTCCGCCCGCGAGATCCCGCACTACCACCTGACCTGGACGGTCGACCTGCACGCGGTCCACGACGCGATGACCCGACGCAACCGCGACCTGCCGGTGGATCGACGACTGGTTCCTGCGGCGTACCTGCTCAGAGCCACAGCGCTCGCCGCCGCGGAGGTTCCCGGACTCAACGGGTTCTGGAGCGAGGGCCGCCTCGATCAGCAGTCGACCGTCCACCTGGGTATCGCGGTGTCCCTGCGGGGCGGTGGACTGGTCGCGCCGGCGATCCACGATGCCGCGACGCTCACCACCGACCAGCTGATGAGCGCCCTGCGCGATGTCGTCGAACGTGCCCGCCGGGGCCGCCTGCGGGACGCCGAGCTCCGGGATCCGACGATCACCGTCACCAACCTCGGCGATCTCGGAGCGGAGTCCGTGCACGGAGTGATCTATCCCCCGCAGGTAGCCCTGGTCGGCTTCGGACGCATCGTCGAACGCCCCTGGGCCGTCGACGGCCTGATCGGCGTCAGACCCGTCACGACCATGACCCTCGCGGCGGACCACCGCGCCACCGACGGATTCGTCGGAAGCCGCTTCCTCGCCGCCATCGACCACCACCTGCAACGACCGGAGGACCTGTGATGAACGCACCACCCTCGACGTCCGAGGACCGGCAGCTCACCGTCGACGCCCTGCGTCGCGCCGTGCCCGGCCTCGTGCCCGAGGACCTGGACGACCTCGCGGACGCCGACCCGCTGCGCGAGCGGCTCGAGCTCGACTCGCTCGACTTCCTCGCGTTCGCCGAGACACTCGCCGCCACGGCGCGGGTACGCATCGACGAGACCGACTACCCCGACCTGGCGACCCTCGGGTCGTGTGTGGCATTCCTCCACCGACGCCGGGCGAGCACGCCATGACCGAGCCGACGCGTCTGGTCGCCGCCGACGCGATCCCGGCGGGCACCATCGTCGTGGGCCTCGACCAGACCGAGCACTGGCGTGACGCCCTCGACTGGGCCGTCGACCAAGCCGCACGCGAGCACCGGGCGATCAGTCTCGTGCATGCCCTGACTCCGTCCCGGTCCGGCGACTCGGCGGCGCGCTCGCTGGCCGGCGCGCGGCTGCTCGACGATGCCCGCGAGCGGGTGGGCCATCGAGCGCCCGAGATGACGGTGCACACGGTCCTCCGCACCGGCCGAGCCGTTCGTATCCTCCACGAGACGGCTACGCGGGCCCGGCTGCTCGTCGTGGGGGCGCGAGCGCACCCGACCCTGTGGGACCGCGTGACCGGGGCGACGGGTGGGCAGGTCGCCCGTCATCCCTCCTGCGCGGTGGTGGTCGTGCATCGCCACACCCGCCGGGCGGCCGCCCGAGGCGTCCTGGTCGCCGTCGGTGACTCTCCACTCTCGCGTGAGGCGGTGGCGTTCGCGGCCGATCAGGCGGCTCAGCGAGGCTCGCCCCTCACCGTGCTCCACGTCGTACCGCTTCCCAGCGTCTCGAGGGCCGCTGACGACGACGTCGGCGCCCGGCGCCGGCTGGCCGCGACGATCTCCAGCGTCCGCAGCTCCTTTCCGAGCGTCGCCGTACGGACCGCGGTCGTCCGGGGCGACCCGGTCGGCTGCATCCTGCAGGCCGGTCGCGGAATGGCGCTCATCGTCCTGGGCGCCCATCATCCGTCGCCCGCCGACCTCGTTCTCGGGTCGACGGTGACCCCGGTCCTGCAGCGGGCCGCCTGCCCTGTCGCTGTGGTCCCTTAGCCGGCCCGACGTCGGCCGAGCCACCGCGCGGCCTCGTCGGTTCCCCAGACCACGAACGGCACCGGCAGCAGCGCGACCAGCAGCCAGATCTCCGGCACCGCCGTCCCGAACACCTCCTGCAGCACCGGTACGACGACGACGGCTGCGGCGAACGCGATCTCGAAGGCGATCCCGTACAGCAGCAGTCGGTTGGAGGTGACCCCGACCTGGAAGAGCGAGGCGCGTTCGGTCCGAGCGGCCATCGCCGTACCGATCTGGCACGCGACGATGCCCAGGAAGGTCATGGTCGTGGCCTGCTGCCAGACGTCGTGGAGAGAGCCGGTACCGACGTCGTCCCCCGGAGTCCAGCCCCCGTCGAGCAGGGTCGCGAGGAAGAGGCCGAGCACCAGGACGGCGGAGACCCCGCCGAGCAGACCCCAGGCACGCCCCAGCATCCGAGCGTCGATCACGGACTCGCTCCGCCGGCGAGGAGGGCGCTCCATCACCCCCGGCTCGGCCACCTCCCGGCCGAGGGCCAGCGCCGGCAGCGTCTCCGTGCCCAGGTCGATCGCCAGGATCTGCATGACGGTCAACGGGAGCGGGACCTGTCCCCCGGACAGGGCATAGACGAGGAAGGGCACCACCTCGGGCGTCGCGTGCGCGAAGATATAGACGATGAACTTGCGCACGTTGTCGTAGACGCGCCGCCCGGACTCGATCGCCTCGACGATGGTGGCGAAGTTGTCGTCGGTGAGCACCATCGTGGCCGCCTCGCGCGCCACATCCGTGCCGGACCGCCCCATCGCGACGCCGATGTCGGCGCGCCGCAGGGCGGGCGCGTCGTTCACGCCGTCTCCGGTCATCGCGACGACGTTGCCCTGTGCCTGCAGCACGTCGGCGATCCTCATCTTCGTCTCCGGCGAACTGCGGGAGAAGACGATCTCCTCGCCTCCGGCCAGCAGAATCTCCAGATCCCGTTCCGGCATCTGCTCGACCTCGGCGCCCTCGACCACCCGCAGGCCCGCCTGTCCGATGCCCACCTGCTCCGCGATGTGACGCGCGGTGAGCCCGTGGTCCCCGGTCACCACCAGAAGACGCACGCCCGCGTCGTGGCACCGTGCGACCGCGGCCGGGACCTCCGCCCGTGGTGGGTCGATCAGGGCCACGAAACCGAGAAGGGTGAGGTCCCGCTCGGCGTCGTCGCGTGCGATCTCGGTGTCCTCGGCCTCACCCAGGTTCCGCGACGCGATGGCGAGGACTCGCAGCCCGTCGCTCGCCCAGTCTCGAACGATCGCCAACTCTCGGGCAGGCTCGTCGTCGCCGAAGGGACGATCACCACCCTCGACCGCCACCGCCGTGCATCGAGGCACCACCGCCTCGGGTGCACCCTTGACGCTGACGCGGAGACCTGCGGTGGTGGAGTCGATGGTCGACATCCGTCGCAGCACCGGATCGAAGTGGAACTGTGCGACACGACTGCTGCCCGTCGTCGGATGCTCGGCCCCGAGATCGCGCGCCAGGTGCAGCAGAGCGAGCTCCGTCGGATCCCCGCGTTCGGTGCCGTCCGTGGCGATCTCGGCGTTGTTGCAGGACGTCACCACCGACGCGAGACGGGCTACGGGACCGTGGGGCGGACCGAGGCGCCCGGGCAGACCGTCTCCCACCAGAACCGCAGGCTCGGTCCACACCCGGGCCGCGCGCATCCGGTTCAGGGTCAACGTCCCGGTCTTGTCCGTGCAGATGACCGTCGTCGACCCCAGCGTCTCTGCCGCCGAGATGCGCTTGACCAGCGCTCCCTGCCTGGCGAGGACGCGCACCCCCACCGCAAGGGCGAGCGTGATCGTCGGCAGCAGGCCCTCGGGAACGTTGGCGACGATGAGTCCGATGGTGAAGGTCACCGTGTCGGTCAGCGAGAGGCCGGCGACGAACATGCCGAGCGGCACGAACGCCACGCCCGTTCCCACGGCGACGAAGGCGATCAACCGGGCGACGCGTCGGACCTGGCCCTCCAGGGGGCTCTCCTCCCGTTCGGTCCGCTGGGAGAGCGAGGCGATCCGGCCGAGCTCGGTGTTCATCCCGGTGGCGTACACGACGGCCGTCGCCTCGCCGCCGGTGCAGCTGGTGCCGCTGAACAGGAGGTCGGGAGCCTGCAGCAGAGGAACTCGCGCGTGACCGGGTACGACGTGGCGGACCACCGGGAGCGACTCACCCGTCAGGGCCGCGATGTCCATCTCGACGGAGCCGTCGAGCAGGCGAGCGTCGGCCGACACCCGGTCGCCCTCACCGATCACCACGACGTCTCCCGGGACGAGGGTGCGGGCGTCGACATCGCGCGTCACGCCGTCACGCACGACCCGGGCCTGCTGCGGGAGATAGCCGGAGAGCGCCTCGACGGCCTGCTCAGCGTGTCGCTCCTGGACGAAGGCGAACAGTGCATTGATCCAGATGACCACCACGATCGCGATGGCGAGGGGCAGGGAGCTCCCCAGGGCAGCCAGGAGGGCCGCCACCCAGAGCAGCAGTGCCAGCGGATGCACGAGCTGCGCGGCGAGGTCGTGCACCCAGGACCTGCCACGTAGTCGAACCAACTCGTTCGGACCGGAGCTGACGAGGCGGCGCGCCGCTTCGCGATCGGTCAACCCCCGTCGGCTGCTCCTCAGGTCACGCAACAGGCGGTCGAGTGCCTCCTCGGGATCCGCGGTGCGGATGTTCTCCGCCTCGACGTCCCGGCTGGTCGCGGCACGGCTCACGGGACGGTCCCCCGTCGACCTCCGCGGGGTCGCCCCCGGCGCTCTGATGAGGCACCGTGCGTCACGCGTCCGTCCAGGGAGCGTCGACGCACGCCAGACGACCGGTCCGCTCCCCCACGAGCCGGTTGCTCCGCCGTGTCCACGCACCGCGGACCCTGGACCAGCACATCCATGCCTCCAGCGTGCGCTCATCACCAACGGGCTCCTACGCCCGAAGGACCCCTTCGACCCGGGGCTTTCAGCGACCCCCGCCTCGGACCTTCGCCTCTGGGCCTGCGGCGGGCGAGGGCTGAGGCTGGAACCGACGGATTCCACGGAGGTGACCGATGTCCAGCACCCCCGTCATCGTCGGCGTCGACGACTCCCTCACGTCTCGAGTCGCGCTCGCGTGGGCCGCGGATCGAGCGGCCGGCACGGGTGCCCCGCTGACCCTTCTCCACCTGTCAGGGGTCGGCGCGGAAGCCGTCCCGGTTAAGTCGACAGCCATCCTCGCCGGCGCCGAACGATGGGTGCACGCGCACCATCCCGGGTTGGCGACCCAGCCGATGACCATCCGCGGAGATGCCCTTTGGGAGCTGCTGATCGCCTCGCGGACGGCAGGGTTGCTCGTCGTCGGTCGCCCCGGCTCCCACCGGGCGTCGCTGGTGGCGGCCCTGGTCCGCCGAGCCTCGTGCCCGCTGGTCGTGGTCCGCCCAGACCGAACAGGCGAACGCCGGGGCGTGGTCGCCGGCGTTCGCGGACCGGTCGACGAGCAGGTGCTCCGCCAAGCCGTCCGGCTCGCCGGCACCGAGGAACCACTGACCGTGCTGCGGTGCACCGACGACCCGGACGCGACCAGGACCGTGGTCGACCTCAGTCCCCTGCTGAGCAACCCCGGTCACACCCGGGTGATGTTCCGGTCGGATGCCCAGCCCGCGGCCGCCCGCCTCGTCGCCGCCTCAGGAGAGGCGACCGCCGTCGTCGTCGGTCACCGTCGACGCCGGGGGCCGGCGGCACGCGGCCTGCACTCGTGTGCCGAGCGGGTCGTGCAGCGTGCCACCTGCACCGTCGTCGTCGTTCCGGTGGACAGCGCGCCGGATGAACCCGCCGGCGTCACATGAGCAGCGCGCCCCCGTCGACGACGACCTGGCTGCCCGTCAGGTACGACGCCAGATCGCTCGCGATGAAGTGGGTGACGGCCGCGATCTCCCCGGGAGCGGCCAGTCTCCGCATTGGGACGTGATCGTGCAGCCCGCCTGACCAGCCCCGGTGCGACCTTCCAGGGGTGGCGACCGCTCCGGGAGCGATCGCGTCGACAATGATGCCGTGGGGTGCGAGCTCCAGCGCGAGGCTGCGGGTGAATCCCCAGGACCCGTGCTTGGCGGCGTCGTGGTGTGCCATCCCGACCGCCGTGGGGTGGAGCGCACCGGTCGACGTGACGTTGACGATCCGACCGCCGCGCCCCCTCTCGACCATGTGCCGCGCCACGGACCGGCTGCACAGGAACACGCCCGTGAGGTCGACCTCGAGTACCCGCTGGAAGTCCTCCTCGGTCATGTCGAGCACCGGCACTGCCGAGGAGTCGCCGGCGTTGTTCACCAGCAGGTCGATCCCGCCCCTCCAGGCCACGACCGCGTCCACCAGCGCCAGGACCTCGATCTCGTCGGCGACGTCGACCACAAGCGCTCGGGCCTCCCACCCCCGGTCCACGAGCTCCTCCGCGCAGTCCCATGCCGCACCGCCGTTCCGGTCTGCGACCGCGACGGCCGCGCCGGCGGCAGCCAGGCACCGGGCGATCGACCGACCGATCCCCATCCCGGCACCGGTCACGATCGCCGTCTGGCCGGTCAGCGCAAGTGCTCCCGAGGAGATGGACTCGACCATGGGCACTCCTCGTCTGGATTCGTACCGACGACGGCGCACGACGGCACCTGCCGATCGTCCGTGCCCCGGCCGACCGCCAGGTAGGGGCGAACGTCACTGGTGCGGGGTGCCGGGTGGCCCTGCACGTACACCGCACCGCGGACGCAGGATCGGGGCGAGGAACGGAGGACGACATGTCCCTACTCGACGGAGAACCGACCACGTCCAGCACCGTCACGCGCTATGTCCGCGACTTCGGCCGGATCGGCCGCGACGACGTGGCCCTGGTCGGCGGGAAGAATGCCTCGCTGGGCGAAATGTACCGCCGGTTGGCGGGGGCCGGAGTGCGCGTGCCCGGCGGATTCGCGATCGTGGCTGACGGCTATCGGCACGTGCTCGACCAGGCCGACGCGTGGCCTGCGCTCGCGGCGGCGTTCGACGGCCTCGACCCGGAGAACCTCTCGGACCTCTCGGAGCGTGCCGCGCGGGCCCGGCAGGTCGTGTACGACGCAGGGCTGCCCCGCGATCTGCGCGACGAGGTGGTCGCCGCCTACCGGGGGCTCCTCGAACGCTACGGCCCGGATCTCCGGGTGGTCGTTCGCAGCAGCGCCACCGCCGAGGACCTCCCTGAGGCGAGCTTCGCCGGCCAGCACGAGAGCTATCTCGACGTGACCGGTGAGACCGAGCTGCTCGACGCGGTCCGACGGTGCCTCGCCAGCGTGTTCACCGACCGCGGGGTCCACTACCGCCACCGTCACGGCTACGACCAGCTCCAGGTCGCTCTCTCGGTCGGCGTCATGAAGATGGTGCGCTCCGACCTTGCGAGCTCGGGCGTCGTCTTCACCCTCGACACGGAGTCGGGGTTCCGCGACGTCGTCTTCCTCACCGCCGCCTTCGGGCTCGGGGAGAGCGTCGTCCAGGGCACCGTCGAGCCCGACGAGTTCTACGTCCACAAGCCCACGTTCACGAGCGGCCACCAGGTCGTGCTGCGGCGACGCCTCGGTGCCAAGGCGGCGCGCACGGTCACGGCGCCCGGCGGTCACGGTGTGGTGGAGCGCCCGACCCCCGATGCCGACCGCCGCAGGTTCTGCCTGACCGACCGCGAGGTGCTGGAGCTCACGGCCACCGCGCTGGCGATCGAGGACCACTTCGGCCACGCCATGGACATCGAGTGGGCGAAGGACGGGGTCGACGGAGACCTCTACATCGTGCAGGCCCGCCCGGAGACGGCCGTCTCCCGGCCGCGGTCGTCGATGAGGCGCTGGGTCCTGCGCTCGCACGGAGAACTGCTCGTGGACGGTCGCGCAGTGGGAGAGCAGGTCGCGACGGGGCGGGCGCGGGTCGTCCGGGACGGCGCAGATCTCCAGGACTTCCGGTCCGGGGAGGTGTTGGTCTCCGGCACCACCACACCGGACTGGGAGCCGGTCCTGAAGACGGCGGCGGCGATCGTCACCGACCACGGTGGTCGAGCCTGTCACGCCGCGATCGTGGCTCGCGAGCTCGGGCTGCCGGCCGTGGTCGGAACCGGATCGGCGACGACGGTCCTCCGCACCGGTGACCTCGTCACCGTGTCGTGTGCCGAGGGCGACACGGGACGTGTGTACCGAGGCCCGGCGAGTGTCGACGTGGAGGACATCGACGTCACCGATCTCCCGCGGCCACGCACCCGGATCATGGTGAATCTCGGCAATCCGGGTCTCGCCTTCCGGACCGCCCTCCTGCCGAACGACGGCGTCGGTCTTGCCCGCTTGGAGTTCGTCATGACCGAGTCGGTCCAGGTCCACCCGATGGCCGCGCTACACCCCGAGCGCGTCAGCGACGCTGCCGCCCGCTCGCGGATCGAGGCCCTCGTGGCCGGCTACCCCGACGGAGCGTCGTACGTGGTCGAGCGGCTGTCGGAGGGAGTGGGCACCATCGCGGCCGCGTTCTACCCATCGCCGGTGGTCGTGCGGCTGTCCGACTTCAAGACCAACGAGTACGCCGGGCTGCTCGGCGGGACCGACTTCGAGCCGACCGAGAGCAACCCGATGATCGGGTTCCGAGGAGCCGCCCGGTACGCCCATCCCGCCTACGAGGAGGGCTTCGCGCTCGAGTGCCGAGCGATGCGCCGGGTGCGCGAGGAGATGGGTCTCGACAACGTCATCCTGATGCTGCCGTTCGTACGACGCCTCGAGGAGGCCGACCGGGTCCTGGAGAGGATGGCCACGCTCGGACTCGCGCGCGGACAGCACGGCCTGAAGATCTACGCGATGTGCGAGATCCCGAACAACGTCGTCCTCGTGGACGACTTCGCCGCTCGATTCGACGGCCTGTCCATCGGGTCCAACGACCTCACCCAGCTCGTCCTCGGGGTCGACCGCGACAGCGACCTGGTCGCCTTCGACTTCGACGAACGCGACCCTGGGGTGCTGCGCATGATCGAGCAGGCCGTCGCCGGATGCCGCCGGGCCGGGATCCACTCGGGTATCTGCGGGCAGGCGCCCTCGGACTATCCCGAGCTGGCCCGCTTCCTGGTCGAGCTCGGCATCGACTCGATCAGTCTGAATCCGGACAGCGTCCTTCGGGGGACGCGCTCCGTCCTCGCAGCCGAGAGGGCACTCGGAACCTCCTGACGAGGTGGCCCAGCGGACACGTGGGTCAGCCGGTGGCCCGGTCGAGCCTCCGAGTCCTTCTGTTCACGCGGTCGTCCGGTCGTGCTCGCGCATCGGAAGCACGAGCACCCGGCACACGTGCTCGTCGAGAAGCGCCCGGGTGTCACGGTCGGGGCGCCCCCAGAACGTCGCGGACTGGCGGCGTACCAGCGCCACGATGTCGCCGCGTCCCAGCAGCCCGCTGATGGCGACGGGGGCGTGGCCCGGCACCACCACGACATCCGTCGGCACCGTCGGGAACCGCCGTCGCCACCGGGCGATGTCGCTACGCAGCTGTTCACGCAGGTTCTCGCGCTCGGCCGGCGCCGTGTCTCCCGCCGAGTGCAGGATCGCCAGCGGGAGTTCGCAGCGTGCCGCCTCTGCCAAGGCGGTGGGGACGAGGTCTTCGAGCTCCGCGTGCTCCCGGACCAGCGCGACGACGCGCGTCGGTGGGCGCACCGGGAGGTCCTCGTCGGTGTTTCGGGGAACCACCTCGACCGGACAGTGGGAGCGCGCGGCGACGTCCGAGGTGACCGCACCCCGCGCGAGCTTGACCAGGGGCGACGCACCCTCGCTGCCGAGGACGACCAGTCTCGCTGTGCGGGACATGCCGATGATGCCCATCGCGATCGGTCCGGCCAGCACCGCCGTCCGGCAGTGGACGTCGGGCACCGCGCGTCGAGCCCACGTCGAGGCGTCGACCAGCGCCTGCGACGACTCGTCGACGTGCGCGCCGGCATGACCCGCCGCCGGACCCTCGAGCCCCTCGTCGACGTGGAGGAGGGTGAGCTGGACTCCGCGGGAACCTGCTTCCGCCGCTGCGCGCTCGACCACGACCTGGTCGTCCGGCCAGCGCCCCACGGCAGCCACGACGTGGCCCACGGCAGTCGGTTCACCCGGGTTCGCGACCTCGTCCATGGTCGGTCCCTCCCCTCTCGTTCCCGCGGCGCCCCCGGCTTCCGCCCTTCAGGCGCTACCGGCGGACCTCACTACGGAAGCACAGCGCCCGCGACATCGGACCGTCCGATCGGCCCCTCGTCGCCGGGGCTTTCGGCCCGTCGTGCCGACACCCCCGACGGTGTGCTCCGCCGCCCTGACCCTGTTCCGGACCCGTATCGACCAGCCCGCCGGACGTGCAACCGGACCTGCCGGCCGCCGATGGTCCCGGCATCTGCGTGACGTCCGGCCGTACCCCGTCGAGGACGGCAGCGGTGAGGTGGACGCAACGGACCAACGAGACCACGGGAGGATCCGATGCCGTCGCGGACCTTGACCCACCTGATCGCCACCGCCGCAGCCCTGGTCGCGCCGGGACACGGCCTGCTCGCTGCCGACGAGAGCCTCCCGACCATGTCGCGCCGTCTGGCTTCCGTAGGAGTGGACTCCACCGAGGCACTGCGGCGTGAGTACCGGGAGATTCTCTTCACCACACCCGGCCTGGCCAACTACATCAGCGGGGTGATCCTGTTCGACGAGTCGATCCGGCACCGGCTGAGCGACGGTACGCCCGTGCCGGAGGCCCTCGACAGCGCTGGCCTGCTCCCGGGGATCAAGGTCGACCGTGGCACCCGCCTCTTGGCCAACTTCGGCGACGAGGTGATCACCGAAGGTCTCGACGGGCTGCGCGAGCGGCTGCAGGAGTACGCGGACCTGGGCGCCCGCTTCGCGAAGTGGCGGGCGGTCCTGCGCATCGGTCCCTCGATGCCCTCGCCCGCCTGCGTCGACGCCCATGCCCAAGGCCTGGCGCGGTACGCCGCCTTGGCCCAGGAGACGGGTCTCGTGCCGGTCGTCGAGCCCGAGGTCCTCATGGACGGACCGCACTCGATCGACCGCTGCGCGTCGGTGACACGCACGGTTCTCCGGGCGACGTACGAGCAGCTCCTCAGGCACGACGTCGTCCTTCCCGCCACCGTCCTGAAGCCGAACATGGTGCTGCCCGGGACCCAGTCCCCCGACCAGGTCGAGGACGACACGATCGCCGCGCGGACGCTGGAGGTCCTGCGTGACTGTGTGCCGGCGTCGGTGCCCGGCATCGCCTTCCTCTCGGGTGGTCAGACGCCCCAGCAGGCGACCGCCCGGCTCGACCGGCTCAATCGCCGGGAACCCCAGCCGTGGCAGCTCACGTTCTCCTTCGGTCGGGCTCTCCAGGCCCCGGTGCTGCGTGCCTGGAGTGGTGACCGGAACAATCGTGACGCCGCGCAAGCGGCTCTCATCCGTCGCGCAGCGCTCACCGCTGCCGCACGCCGCGGCGCCTATCAACCATCGATGGAGCTCGGCTCCGGCGTCGCGGCGGCACCGGGCGACGACCCGCGAGGTGCGGCATGACGGTTCGCGTCGCCATCAACGGTCTGGGGCGGGTCGGCCAGGCCCTGCTCTCGGTGGCCGCGGAGCAACCCGGGCTCGAGGTGGTGGCGGTGAACGACATCGCCGGCCCGGCACGGGCCGCCGTGGACCCACGCCAGATCCGGGTCTCGGCCCTGGCCGACCCCATCGACCTCCCCTGGGCCGACGGACAGGTCGATGTCGCTGTGGAGTGCACCGGCCGCTTCACGAGCCGTGAGGGTGCCGCGGGACACCTGGTGGCGGGCGCACATCACGTGGTGGTCGCCGGACGAGGACGACGGCTCGACGCGACCGTGGCGACGGGAGTCAACGAGCGCACCTTCGATCCCCGGCGCCACCGTCTGGTGTCCGCCGGGTCCTGCAGCGGCCACGCCGCCGCGATCCTCACCCTCGTACTGGCCGGCCGGCTCGGTATCCGGCACGCGTTCGTCATCGAGGTGGGACCTTCGGGCCCCGTTGTCCGACCGAAGCCGCGCCGAGCCGGGCCGCCCGGCACGGCGCGCAGCGAGCTGCTGGAGATGCTGCCGGCACTCGAGGCCCGGGTGGACTGCTCGGAGGTCCGGCTCGCGGTGGACGGTGGCGTCGTGCTCGTGCTGGTCGCCCGGGTCGGTGAGGAGACCTCGGTTCGCGAGGTCAACCGGGACCTGGCGAGGGCGGCGACCCACGGGCCAATGGCTGGTCTGCTGCGATGCGTCCACGATCCCCTCGATGCGACGGACCTCGCCCGCGAGACCGCGTCCTGCGTCGTGAGCACGGCCTCGACCAGGGTCGACGGTTGCCTGGTGCAGCTGGTCGCGCAGGCGGGCGGCGTGTGGTCCTACGCTCATCGACTTGCGGAGCTCAGCCATCTGGTCGGGGATCGGACTCGCGCCACCTTGACCGCGACGGGGCCCTGATCACGGCGCTCGGATGGGCCGGGGCTCAACCCCGGTCCCTGCCGGCCAGCACCCTCTGCAGCACCTCCGGCTCATCGCTGATGATCCCGGTCGCGCCGAGACCCACCACCTGCTCCAACGTGTCGTCGTCGTTGACGGGCCAGGTCATCAGCACCTCCACCGCGCGACGTATCGCCGCCACCTCGGGACGGGCGAGCAGGGACACGTGGAGGGAAACGCCGTAGGGCGTCGGTCCGTCACCATCGACCCGGTGCTCCAGCGCAACCAGCTCGCCTCGGCTGCGCGCCGAGAGGATGGGGCGGACGTACGGCAGCTGCGCCGCGACGTGGTCGACGCTCGGCCAGAACCGCCCGCACACCAGCACCGGCCCGACCGGCACCCGAGCGTGCAGCAGCTCGGCGACCGCATGTCCTACGCCGACCCGGCGGCTCTTCAGGTCGAGCATGAACAGGGCACCGCGGCGCCCGGATCGGAGCACCTCCTCCAGGCCCAGGCGGGGCACCCACGCCGGTGTGAGCTCCCAGCGGTCCCACAGGAACGGCAGCGGTCCCGCCGTCTTCAGATGGCGCACTTCGAGCCGCCCTCGCAGGGCGTGGACATCGCACTCGACGATGTCGACGCCGAGCTCGTTCGCCGCGTGGAGACCGGCCAGCGAGTTCCCGGCCCGGTGCGCGACCGCCAGGAGGGTCACGGTGAGGACCCGGCCCGATCGATACGGCGCTCGCGCCAGAGTGCGATGGCGTACCCGGCCAGGGCGAGCAGCATCCCCGCCACCACGTCCAGGACGTAGTGGTTGGCAGTCGCAACCACGGCGTAGGCCATCAGCACGGGTAGCAGGCCCGCGAGGAGCCGGAGGGCGGTCCAGCTCGTCGCGGTCGCGATCGCGATGCCGACCAGCAGGTCCCATCCGGCGTGCAGGCTCGGGAGCGCGGCGTACTGGTTGGTGAAGTTGGGCGGCTGCAGGACCCGATAGGACCGGGACTGCAGGGTGATCGTGTCCACGAGTCCGCTGTGGACCAGGCGCGGCGGGGCGACGGGAAAGGTGACGAACACGACCAGCCCGACCGCACCGGAGACGAGCATCGCGTCGCGCAGTCGGAGGAACTCCCGCCGGTGTCGCCAGGCGAGCCACACCATCGTGGCGATGATGACCGGCCAGTGTCCCCAGATGTAGATCCAGTTGGCCGCGGTGGCCAACCACGGACGGACCAAAAGCGGTCCTTGCGCGGTCGCCTCGACATCCACACCGAGCCACCGTTCCAGCCCCACCACGTCCCAGGCATGGGCGTGGGCGGCGACGGGATCACTGCTGGTGAGCCCCCGGATCTGGAAGTAGATGAACACCCCCGCCGTCACGATCGCCGTCTGGATCGCCACCCATCGAACACGCCGATGCCGACGCGGCATCTCGTGGAGCATCCGTCCTCCCCGGCCCGGCCACGAGGTCCACCGCAGACCCGGGCGAGGCTCTCACCAGCCTGACCGGACGACGACGGTGCGCGCCGGAGTCGAAGGTCCACAGAACACCACGACGTTCGACCCTGCCCCGCGCCCGCGGGTCAGGCAGCGGCCAGCGCGGCCCGGCGCCGCAGGAGCAGGCTGGAGCCGCCGAGCGCCAAGGCCGGAAGCCAGGCGACCGCGGCCTGCACCGCCACCGCCGCGACGGCGGCAGCCACCGGTACGCCCGCAGCCACGAGGCCGAGCACCAACGCGCCGTCGCGGGGACTCGCGCCGTGCGGGCCCGGGATCGCCCCAGCGAGCTGGCTCGCACCGAACGCCCCCACGATCGCCCACAGCGGCAGCGAGTGTCCCGTCGAGGCCAACGATCCGAGCAGGAGCCCCGCGATGGTCAGCTGGTAGCCGGCAGAGAGTGCGAGGCCCTGCGCCAACGCCCGCGGCGGCGGCAGCGGCCCGATCGGCAGCAGTCCCGGCCGCAGCCTGCGGAGGACGACCACGATCACCACCACGACCACCGACACCCCGATCGCGGCCACCACGGTGGACAGCGGCAGCGACGTACCCGCCACGACGGCGAAGACGCCCAAGCCGAGCGCACCGACCAGCCGGTCCGTGCCCACGCTGAGGACGGCGTCACCCCGGCCAAGCCCAGCCCGGGTGAGCCTGGTGATACGCCACAGGTCCGCACCGACGTGACCGGGCGTGAGCAGACCGAGGAGCTCCGACTCCGCATAGGCCCTCAGGTGCCACCGACGGGTGAGACCCGCCGGCGTCAGTGCCCGCCACCTCAGCGGGCAGAGCAGGTACTTCCCGACCACCCATGGAACGATTCCCAAGAGGACGGGCCAGGGGCTGACGGCCGGGAGCCGCGGCAGGGTCACCACCGGGACGACCAGGCTCACCAGCACGCCGAGCGCCAGCAGCATCCGCGACCGCAGGACGGCACCGAGGAAGGCGCGGATGCGGACGAGCACAGGCGTGGCCGATCGGTGGGGCAGGAGGTCCCGTCCAGTCTCGCACCCGCCGCCAACCAGGACCTCAGACCGGCGCGGCGAGTGCCCGGGCGTACGCCGCGATCGATCCCGTCGATCGCAGAACGCGACGATGCGTCTCGGCCCCTCCCCCCGCATCGAGCAGTCGCGTGAGCGTCGGCAGCACGACTGCCTCGTCACCCCAGGAGCACAACGTCGGGCGCGCGAGGTCGAGCAACCCGTCGACCACGTCCCGTGCGGACCGGCTCCGCCCCGTCCGGGGGTCAGGGAGGTCACCCGAGAGGCCACGGCGCGCCGCTGACCAGCAGGCTCGCATCAGATCGGGATCCCGAACGGGCACGATCGGCTCTCCCTGCATGGATGCGTCAATCTCCAGCGCCACCAGCGCACGCACCAGACCGACGTAGGCCACCGCATCCGCAACTGAGGCACACACGTCCGCCACCCGCACCTCGACGGTCGGGTACCGCGGCGAGAGCCGGGCGAGGAAGTAGACGCTGCGCTCGTCGAACGCCTCACCGGCCGTCACGGCCGCGTGCACGCGGTCGTCGTACTCCTGGACGGAGGTGACGTACGGCGGTGCGCGCACCGTCCGCCACCGCGCCACCAGAGGGAACCGGCGACTCGCCCATCCCGAGTCGTCCCCGTTCCAGATCGGTGACGCGGCCGTCAGGGCGACCAGGGATGGAAGCCAGGGCCGCAGCCGGAGCAGCACCTGGAGACCCAGCCGACGATCCGGCACGCCGATGTGGACGTGACAGGCGCACGTTCCACTGGTGCGCACCAGGTCCGGGAACCGATGCAGCATGTCGACGTACCGTGGCTCCTCGGTCACCGCCGCCTCGCGGGGGTATCCCGAAGGCGGGACGCCGACCGGAACGCTGAGCGCATGCTGGTCGGCGGCGGCCCGGGCAAGACGGCGGCGGGCGTCGTCGATGCTGGTACGCACCTGCTCCAGGGTGACGCAGACCGGAGTCCTCGCCTCGACCATGTAGCGCATGATCTCGGTGGTGACCAGGCCGGGAGACGCGACGGAAGCGACCACGGTCGGTCCCGCATCCAGGACACGACCCGTCTGCGGGTCCAGCGTCAGATGCTCCTCCTCGACCCCGACGGTGGGGGGATCGTTGCAGGTCACGGCACTTCCTCCCGCCCCGTGCCGGAGGGCTGTAGACCTGCGTCGACGATGAGCTCTGACACGAGTCTCTGGCCCGTCGCGATGGTCTCGTCGAGGATGCGCAGTCCCTCGTCGATGCGCCCGGCCTCGACCGACCATTTCGCCACGGCGATGCCCTGCACCAGGAGGTCGTTGACCTCCACTGCCTGGTGGTGGCGGAGTGCGGCCGCCTCGTGCTCCAACTGATCGAGGTGTGAACGTCGAATGCGATCCATCGCGTCGCCCAAGAGGAATCCGACCAGGATCAGCGGCAGCACTCGGGCGGCGTACCCGAGTGGGTGGACGTCGACCTGGTGCAGGACGAGCCACAGCACGACCACGCCCGCGGACAGTCCGCCCGCCAGCACCCCGACAGTGCGTCCGCCCGTTTGAGCTGCCAGACACACCGGCAGGACGTACAGCATCGTGATGCCCGACGTGAGATCGTCGCCGCGCCCGAACCGGACGGCGGTGACCACGACGAAGATCGCGGCGGCCATCAGGAGCGATCGGCCGGGCCACCGGACGAACCACGGATCGAGCGCACCTGCCCTCAGCGCCACTCCGGACAACGCCCACCTCCCGACCGGCCGCGGGAGCGCGGCTCGTCCGCCATCCAGCGTGCACTCGCACGGCTTGCGGTGGCAGGGGCTCCAGTCGCCGCTTGACCGGGACCATCGTCCCGGCTCTCTCGTGCTCCGCCGAGGGACGTCTGGCGCTCGGAGCGAAGACCGCCGGTCCTGGGACCGGGGTAGATCACGCCATCCAGTCCGTCTCGTCCGGGCTGAGAAGGACTGGGCAGACGGCATCGCGCAGCACCGGCCGGACGTCGGGATCGACGCGCATGCCCGTGGGTCGCCAGGCACTACGTCTGGCCATGACGACCAAGTTCGCGTCGTACGAGGCCGCGACCAGCGCCCCCACCGCCGAACCAGGACTCTTGATCACCTCGACCGGAACGTCGTCGTACCACGCGCGCATCGCGCGAGCCACCTCGTCGACACGGCCGGCCGGCTGCGGACGGTCAGTAGCTGACGGCGGCCAGGTTCCGACGATCAGTACCAACCGGGCGTCCCGGGAGCAGGCGGCTCGAAATCCCTCCGACAGCGCTTCCAGCGACACATCGGCCGGATCGACACCGACTACGACGAGTCGCTCAGTGCGCACCTGCGGCCAAGTGTCGGGAACGCTGACCACCGGTCCGGTCACGTGCACCGGAATGCGCTCGGTGACGGATCGGAGCTGGTGATGACCCCGCAGCCCCCGTGCTCGCCTGCCCAGGACCACCAGCGACGCACCCGCAGATGCCCGCCTGACCGCCTCGGCAGGGCTGGCTACGACTGCCTCGGCGCTGACCGGCACGATATCGGCGACCTGCTGCCGGGCGAGTCGTCCGACCGCGCTCAGGAGCCATGCGGCGTCCTCGTCGCGGCGGCGCGACGTCTGCTCGTCAGCGGCCGCATCCACGGCATGGACGAGATGGAGCCCCCGTCCGCACCGGACGGCCTCGTCGATCCCGAAACTGACCGCGGCCGGTGACCCGTCCGGACCGACGGCGACCACGATCAGGCCGCACGTGTCGACCATGGCGACACCCCCGTTCTCGGACCTACGCTGCGCGCTAACACCGGGCGGGGCCAGAGGCGAAGGACCCCGATGACCGAGACACGGGCCCCTCGACGGGTCCCGGTCGCGAGCCGACCATCGCGGACCGGTCAGCCCTCGACCCGCAGAGTCCAAGGCCTAGGAGCCCAGGACCCTTGGCCCCTGGTGCGCGCGCGTCCGGTCCGGTCTTCTGGGAATCCTCGGACCCGCGTCATGCCCGATCGGAGCGGACCATGTCCCCACCCACCACGAGTGCCCTCACCTTCCACGGCGGCGCGGGCTCCGTCACGGGCAGCAAGTTCCTCATCGAGACCCCGCGGGCTCGCGTACTGGTCGAAGCAGGTCTGTACCAGGGTCTCGCCCAGCTACGGCGCCGGAACTGGTCGGCGTCGGACTTCGAGCCGAGCACGATCGACGCGATCGTCCTCACCCACGCCCATCTCGACCACTGCGGATATGTCCCACGGCTCGTGCGCGACGGTTTCACCGGGCCGATCCACTGCACCCCTGAAACGGCGTCGCTGGCCGCGATCGTGCTGCGTGACAGCGCTCATCTGCAGGAGGAGGACGCGCGCCAGGCCAACGAGGGCGGCTGGTCGAAGCACCGACCCGCCCTTCCCTTGTACGACGGCGAGGACGTCGAGCGCGCGCTCGCACAGTTCGAGTCCACCGACTACGGCAAGGTCGCCGCGGTCGCGCAGGGACTCGACCTGGAGCTCGAACCCGCGGGCCACATCCTCGGCTCAGCGATCGCCACCATCGACCTCGGTGACACGGCCGTCACCTTCAGCGGCGATCTCGGACGCCCGGGTCACCCGCTGCTGACCGACGCCGCTCCCCCGGGTCCCGCCGACACCATCGTGATCGAGTCCACGTACGGCGACCGCGCCCATCCACCGTCCGGGGCCCACGCGCTGGCCGAAGTGGTGCGCCGCACCGCCGAGCGTGGCGGCACGGTCCTGATCCCGGCCTTCGCCGTCGACCGCACCGAGCTGGTGGTGCTGTCCCTCGCCGAGCTCACGAGCTCCGGCGAGATCCCACGCCTCCCTGTCTACGTGGACAGCCCGATGGCGCTCGCGACCCTGGAGGTCTACCGCCACGCGCTCGCCGAACGCCGACCGGGCACCCGCCAGGGCATCGACCAGCTCACGGCGGCCTTCCGAACCCTCGATCTGCGACCGGTCCACGACGCGGGCGACTCGCAACAGCTGAACAACCCCTCGTACCCCTGCATCGTCATCTCGGCCTCCGGCATGGCGACGGGGGGCCGCGTGGTTCACCACCTGGCTCACCAGCTGCCGAGCCCGCGCAACTCGGTGGTGCTGACCGGCTACCAGGCGGTCGGCACCCGAGGCCGACTCCTGGCCGAGGGAGCGCGGCAGGTCAAGATCCACGGTCGCTACGTCCCCGTCCACGCCGACGTGGTGGCACTCGAGACGATGACGGTCCACGCCGACGCCGACGACCTCATCGCGTGGCTGCAGCGCGCTCCCCGAGCGCCCCGCACGGTCTACGTCGTCCACGGCGAACCTCGATCCTCCGACGCCCTGGCCAGCCGTATCCGCGACGAGCTCGGGTGGACGGCCGTCCCGCCGCGACTCGGGGAACGCGTCCGGCTCCGTTGACCACACGAGGACGGCCGACGGTCTCTCACGGGCGGGCCCTTCGACTCTGGGCCACCACGGATCCCCGGTCACAGGATGAACGGATCCGAGAGCGGGAGGTTGCAATGAAGCGAGCTGTGGCCGGTGCCCTGGCTCTCGGAGTCCTGCTCACGGTCGGCATCGTCGCCGTGGTGCTGGCCACCGCCGGAGAAGACCTTCCCGGGATGAGCCGATCCGGCCGCGGGACCTCCATGCCGCGCCACCTCCCGATCGCAGGAGCGGACGAGAAGGCATATCTCGTCGAGATGATCGCGCACCATCAGGAGGCCGTCGAGGCCGCTCGACAGCTACGACGATCGTCTCGAGCAGAGATGCGGGATCTGGGTACGTCCATCGTTACCTCCCAGTCCGAGCAGATCGGCCGGATGGAGCGTTGGCTGGCGAGTTGGTACCCCGACGAGCCCGGCGGAGCCGACTACCAGCCGATGATGCGGGACCTGTCCGGCCTCGCTGGCGATCGGTTGGACCTGGCGTTCCTGCAAGACATGATTCCCCATCACATGGCGGCGATCATGATGTCGCAGCGGTTACTCATGCGCGGTCTCGCAGAACACCCGGAAGTCACGGCGCTGGCCCGGTCGATCCGCGACGAGCAGGGTGCGGAGATCCTCCGGATGCGGCACTGGTTGCTCGCGTGGTCCGGCGAGCGAGGTCGCGGGCGCGAGACCCGCGCCCAAGTTCACTGGCCCGTCGGGAACCGAACGGCCGTCGGGCGCGGCCGGACCGCTCGCTCGGTCGGGACGAACGGCTCTCGTGCCTGAATGTCGCGGCGACGACGCTGGAGGTAGGCAGACGCAACCGAGGGGAGGCGTGAGCGCGTGGCGATCCAGGCACCGGGTCAGGCGCCGTCCGTGCTACGGCGCCCGACTCTCCCTGAGGCGTCCAGGTCGATCACCGCCGCGGCCGACATCACCCTCAAGGTCCTCCTGGTCATGGCCATGATTCAGGTACTGATCGAGCCGGAGTGGGCCCATCTCGACGGGAAGGCACCCGTCGCGCGAGCCATCGTGTTCCCACTCTGGGCACTCGGCCTGCCGATTCTCTGGACCCTGACCAGGCGCGCGTCGGCCTTCCCCTGGCTGCCCGACCTGCTCATCACGCTCACCTGCCTCGTGGACGTCATCGGAAACAAGCTCGACCTCTATGACTCGCTGCCCCACTTCGATGACGGGGTCCACCTCCTCAACTCGGTGGCGGTGAGCGTCGCGTACGTCGTCCTCACCGTGCCGCCGCGCGCGTCGTCCGTGGCGGTCGCCAACGCCGCCCTCGCAGCCGGTCTCACGGCGTCGCTCGCCTGGGAACTGTTCGAGTACGTCGCCTTCCTCGCCCGAACCACGGAGTGGACGACGGTCTACGCCGACACGATCGGGGACCTCTTCCTCGGCCTCCTGGGATCCCTGGTGGCCGTCATCGTGACGACGACCATCCGCCGTTCGAGCCCGGCTCGGTCTGCGCGACTGCGCCGTATGTCCTCCGCACCGCCGGACGGGCGGGACTGGTCGCACCGTCGGGCACCGTCGGACGGCTGACGGACCCTCGAGGGCACCGGCCACCTGCTCCGGATCGTCGACACGCCGCGCGCGGTCGCCGTGTCTGGCGCCGTCGACCCCGACTACCGGTCGTCTCCGACGTCCTCGTGAACGGGGCCACCGGACACACTCCCGCCCCGATGCCGGTGGGCAACCAGCGTCGTCCAGCACAACGCGCCGGCGGGGATCGGGAGCCAGAACTGCAGGAGCCGCCAGGTGAGCACGCCCGCCAGTGCTGCGCCCGCAGGGGCACCGGCTGCGGCCATCGCCGGAATGAGCAGCCCCTCGACGATCCCGATCCCGCCCGGGGTGAGGGGAAGCATCGCCACCATGTTCACCAAGCCGTACGTGGCCAGGACCAGCTCGACGGGAACGGCGGCGCCGAAAGCGCGCAGGCACAGCCACAGGCACACGGCGTCGAGCAGCCAGTTGGCCCCTCCCCAGGCCACCCCGCGGCGGGTCACTCGCGGCTCCCGCAGCCACCTCGCCCCGCTGACGAGAGCATCGTGCACCGCCTCACGCCAGCGCCGAGGCACGAGCGCATGGACGGTGGTCGAGCCCAGCCGGCGCAGCGCGGGCGGGACACCCGCCTGGTGCGGCGCCGCTTCCAGCGCCGCCAGGACGACGCTGGTCGTGAGGAGCAAGGCCACGGTCGTGGCCGTGAACCCGGTGTGCGGCACGACCATCAGCAGTCCGAGAAGCCACACCATCATCAGGCCGATCACCGACAGGGCCAGCTGGACAACCGTGAGCGCGAGTGCGGTCGACGCGGCGATGTCGCGGTCCACCATGAGTCCGACGCGGAGCCCGGCGGCGGTAGCGCCACCGCCCGGTACAGCGTGACTGAGTCCGTAGCCCGTCACGTCGATCCGCCATTGGATGGCGAACCGGAGGCGGTCGGATGGATCGAGGAGGGTCTGGGTGAGCCGGGTGTACGCCGCGAGCGAAGCGATCTCCGCGAGAACAGCCACCACCAGCAGCGGCCAGGCGACCTGGTCCAGCACCGAGATCTCGCTCCGGGTTCGGACGACGAACGGGATCACGCCGTACTCGACCGCCGCGACCGCGATGACCACGACCCCGGCCCCCCGCAACCACCTCCAGAGGACTCGTGCTCCCGCTCGGTCGCCGGCGCCGGAGGCGGACCCGGGTTCCGGCGCGGGAGCGGCCGGGGACCGGCGTTCCGACCGTGCCGCATCCGGCAGGGTCGTGTCGCGCCGGAGCGACCACGCTCCCCGGTGACGCGGACGAATGAAGGCCACCGCTCGAGCCTGCGATCAATGTGGCCCGAGCGGTAGTGGAGAACGTCCCGTCCCTGGTCGTCTGTCCCGGTCGCGACATGTCGCGTCGCCGAGGCTGCCGAAGGTCTCCCGACACGTCGAGATGGTGAACGTTGGACCCACACCTGGGGCCGCTGGTCCCTACCGCCCCGCCCCGAGATCGTGCTCCCGTGAGGAGCATGACGGATGCGGTGGTGGCCGAGGGGCTGGTGAAGCGCTACCCGGGCGTGACCGCCCTGGACGGGCTCGACCTTCACGTCCGCCAGGGCTCCGTGTCGGCGGTTCTCGGACCCAACGGCGCAGGCAAGACGACCGCCCTGCGGATCCTGACCACGCTGCTGCGGGCTGATGCCGGACACGCGAGCGTGGCCGGATTCGACGTGGCTTCTCGCCCCCAGGCCGTCCGGCAGGTCATCGGCGTGTCGGGCCAGTACGCCGCCGTCGACGAGTACCTGACGGGGTTCGAGAACCTGGACATGGTCGGCCGTCTCTACCACCTGGGCCGCGGTCGAAGCCGAGAACGAGCCCGGGAGCTTCTCGCTCGTTTCCGGCTCGACGAAGGCGGCGACCGAGTCACGCGAACCTACTCGGGCGGGATGAGGCGGAGACTCGACCTGGCCGCTGCACTCATGGCCCATCCCCCCGTGCTCTTTCTCGACGAGCCGACGACGGGCTTGGACCCGCGCAGTCGCGCGGACATGTGGGAGATCATCCGCGACCTCGTCGGTCATGGCTGCTCGCTCCTGCTCACGACGCAGAATCTCGAGGAGGCGGATCTCCTCGCGGACGAGATCGTCGTCATCGACCGGGGCAGCACGATCGCCGCGGGCACCGCCGACGAGCTGAAGGATCAGATCGGCGGCGATCGTCTGGAGATCGTGCTCCACGAGGCGTCCGACCTCCCCCGCGCTGCCGAGGTCCTGCGGCCGATGGGAATCGGCGAACCGGCCCTCGACGATCGCCGGCGACGTCTGCAGCTCGCTGTCGGTCGTCGCCAGGTGTTGGTCGACGCCGTACGCCGGCTCGACTCCGAGCAGATCGCGCTCACCGACGCCGGCGTACGACGGCCCACGCTCGACGACGTCTTCCTCGCGTTGACGGGTCGATCGGCACCGCCGGAGGCGGCTCGCTCGAGCGTCGGCCCCGAGCGCCCTGATCGCACCCCGACCCCGGACCGAGCCGAGCGATGAGCGCCCGCACCGTCCTCTCGGACTGCCTCGTCGTGGCCCAGCGCAACCTGATCAAGGTCAAGCGGGTCCCCGACCTGCTCGTGTTCACCACGCTCTCCCCGATCATGTTCGTGCTGCTGTTCGCCTACGTGTTCGCCGGCGCGATCGGCGGGAGTGCGGGCGGCGGCGCATACCGGGAGTTCCTCATCGCGGGCATCTTCGCGCAGACCGTCGTCTTCGGCGCCACCATCACCGGTGCGGCGCTGGCGACCGACATCCGGACCGGGATCATCGACCGGTTCCGTTCCCTGCCGATGGCACCGGGCGCCGTCCTGGCCGGTCGCACGCTGTCGGACGTGCTGAACAACGTGCTCGTCCTGGGTGTCATGAGCCTCACCGGACTCGTGGTCGGCTGGAGGATCCACACGTCGCCGGGATCAGCGCTCCGGGGCTACCTGCTGCTGCTCGTCTTCGCCTATGCCATCTCCTGGATCATGGCATGGATCGGAATGCTCGTCCCGAGCCCCGAAGTCGTCAACAACGCGGCCTTCATCGTGATCTTCCCGCTGACGTTTATCGCCAACACCTTCGTCCCGCTCCAGACCCTTCCGGCTCCCCTGCGGACCTTCGCCGAGTGGAACCCGGTGTCCACCGCCACCCAGGCGGCCCGCGAGCTCTTCGGCAACCTCAACCCTCTCGCTCCCGCGCAGGACCAGCCGTCCTGGGCGCTCGCTCACGCCGCGACGTACACGCTCGTCTGGTCGGTCGCCATCCTGGCGGTCTTCGTGCCACTGGCGAACTGGCAGTACGGCCGTGCCACCACCCGAAGCGGATGACCAGGAGTCGCGCCGGCCCCATGCCCACCCCATCCAACGACCGCCTTTCCCACCGACAGCCCGGAGACCGACATGGACATCGCCGACGGCCGACACCCCGTCTCGTCGCGGATTCGCTTCGACTTCCGTGGATCCTTCGACGACATTCCCCCGCCGACCGCCGCCGCCATGGCCCGGATCGCACGCGCGCTGCTCCAGCATGCTGACGTGCATGGAGGCCGGCAGGCCGTCATGCGGCTGGAGGACCGAGCCGCCGGACTGAGCCTGCTCCTCTCGGATCCTGAGTGCTCGCCCGAGTGTCTGGCGCGAGGGGAGGCCCCCGGGCCTCCAGGGGATCGCATCTCGGTCGGCTCGACGCCGGACGGCGGCCTCCAGGTCAGGTGGACACCGCCACCGACAAGGAGTGCCCCCTCGGGCCGTCGACGGACCCCGACCCGATGGCGTCGCCGTCGTCGACTTCCCAGGTGGAGGCGACGAGGTCCCATCCGCTGACCCCGACCGCCCCGGCGCCCGCCAGGTGGGACGCCTGTCCGCGGAAGGCGGGTCCTTCTCCTCTGCCGCTTACCCCGGCGACCGACGATGCTGGTGCATATCGGCAGAGGGGAGGCCGGACGCGTGCACGAGATGATCCACTCGGCCGTCCGCGCCGAGCACGGCGCGATCGACGCACTCGGAGTCTTCGCGCGGCCGGCCGCACACACTCCTTCTCGTCGTCGGCGGCAGGAGGCGGGCGGGCTGAGGTGGAGGTCCCGATGACTTTCGCCACGCGTCACCACCACAGAGGCGAGGTCCCGGAACCGGACCTCGCCCGCTTGATCGACGGCTGGCTCTCGGCCGGGGTGATCTCACCCGACCAGGCGGGACGGATGCTCTCCGAGCACCATCCGGCGGACCACGGTGCCGCCCGGTCGACATCGGTCGCACTCGAGGCGGTCGGCTACCTCGGTGGTGCGCTGGTCGTGGTCGCGGCCCTGCTGATCGGCGCCAGCTACTGGGGCGACCTAAGCACGGGCATTCGCCTGGCGACCGTCGGCGCCATCGCGGCCGGACTCCTCGGAGCTGCCGTCCTCGTGTCCGGCCTCGGCCCTGCCGGCTCACGCCTTGCCTCGGTCCTCTGTCTCGCCTCCACCGCCGCCGTCTCCGGGTTCCTCGCAATCTCGATCGACACCATCGCGCTCGCTCCGTCCCGCGCCGTGCTGATCGTCAGCGGCGGCACGGCCTGCTACGCGGCGCTGCTGTGGGCGTGGCGCCGCGGCCTGCTCCAACAGGTGACGGTGGCGGTCGCCCTGATGTCCACGGCAGCCGGGGCCATCGCCGACCGGACTTCGTCGGACGCGCTTCCCGGGCTCGGCATCTGGGGCGTCGCGGGCGTGTGGCTAGTGCTGGGATGGCGCGGCTCGCTGGTTCCGCGCCGGGTGGTGATGACCATGGCGGCGGCCGCGATGGTGATCGGCGTGCTGGGTACGCTGCCCGCCCGCTGGGGGTTCGCAATCGCGTTCCTCACCATCGCCCTGCTGGTCGCCCTGGCGGTTCGTCTACGCGAGCTGCCCCTGCTCGTGGTCGCGGCCATCGGGGCGCTTCAGGTGCTTCCCGCCGCTGTGGTCGAGTGGTACTCGGGCTCCGCGCTCGCGGCCTTCGTCCTGCTCGCCGCCGGTGTCGTGATGATCGGGTGCGCGGTCTGGGCGGCCCGGCGGGGTGCCCGGCGGGCCGGCGTCACGTCCGTTGCCCCCCGCGACGAGCCAGCGAGTCGATCGTGACGGCGAGCACGAGGACCACGGCCGTCACCGTGTACTTCGCGGGAGCACTGTAACCCTGGAGGCCCATGCCATTGTCGATGGCCGCGATGACCAGGCCGCCGAGGATGGCGCTTAGCGGCCGACCCCGTCCGCCGAAGAGGCTCGTGCCTCCGATGACCGCCGCGGCGACCGCGTAGAGGACCAGGGTCCCGCCGTCGTACGACGTCGAGACCGACCGCAGGCGAGAGGCGTAGACGATCCCGCCGATGCCGGCCGTCAGCGAGGCGAGTCCGAACGCGAGCGTACGGATTCGCGTCAGATTCACACCGGCCCGTCGTGCGGCCTCCGCGCCGCCACCGATCGCGTACACGTAGCGGCCGAAACTGGTGCGGCTCAGGAGTGCCGTCCAGAGGATCAGCACCGCGAGGACGACCAGCACCACCCAGGGCAGCCCTCGAATGGGGATCACGACTCCCCGGTCGACGTTGCAGACCAGGACGACCGCTGTCCCGGCAGCCAGCGCCACGCCGATCTTGAGCACCGAGACGCTCCGGGGAGGTGCGACCAGGCCACTCCTGCGACGCCTCTCGTCCCGGAGCCACATCCAGACGGCGAACAGTGCGACGCCGACGACCATCACGATCCAGCTGGCGGTCGCGCTGAGGGTTCCGCTCGCGATGTTGTTGATCTGCTCGTTGTTGATGGGGACGACGCCCCCGTCGCCCAGGATCATGAGCATCACCCCGAACCAGCCGAGCTGGCCGCCCAGGGTCACCACGAACGAGGGCAGCCGCAGGCGCGTGATGATGGTGCCTTGACCGAGTCCGATGAGGAAGCAGGTAGCCAGCCCGGTGAGGATCGCGAGCCACCATGGCCAGCCTCGGGCCTCGGCCACCAGCTCGGCCGTGATGACACCGCCGATGCCTCCCACGTAGCCGATCGACAGGTCGATCTCGCCCAGGAGGAGCACGAAGATCTGCCCCATCGCGAGAAGCATGAAAACCGACCCCTGGATGAGGAGGTTCACGATGTTCCCGGCAGTCAGGAAGTTCGGGTTCAGCGTCTGGAAGATGACGCTGATCAGGAGCAGCCCACCCACCACGGGTAAGGCGCCGCTCTCCCCCGAGCGAATCTTGGCCCATACTGCACGCCAGTAGTCCGCGAAGGACTCCGCGACGACAGGCTCGACTGCGGCGGGCGCTCGCGCTGGTCGCGACACCGCAGCGGCTGCGTCGGGGTCGCGGCCGCTCACGGCGGCGACCCGGGGTGGCGGATCGAGCCGGGAGTGAGACGGTCGGACTCCCCGCTGGTCATCAGGTCCACGACCGTCCTTCGGTCAAGCTCTTCGACGGGGCTGAGGCCCACCAGCCGGCCCAGGCGGAGCACCGCGATCCTGTCTGCGACCTCGAAGACGTCGTTCATGTTGTGCGAGATGACGATGACCGCGACGCCTCGTTCGGCCAAGCGCCGGATGAGCTGGAGGACCACGGCCGTCTGCGCGACGCCCAGCGCCGCGGTCGGCTCGTCCATGATCACGAGCTTGGAGTTCCACAGCACGGACTTCGCGATCGCCACCGACTGGCGCTGTCCGCCCGAGAGGGACGCGACGGGCTGACGGATCGACTGCACCGTAGTCACCGCCAGGCTCGCCAGGGTGTCACGAGCCGCCAGCTCCATGCTCTCCTCATCGAGGAGCCGGTGCCGGCGACGCTCCCGACCGAGGAACATGTTCTGGACGATGTCGAGGTTGTCGCACAGGGCGAGGTCCTGATAGACCGTCTCGATCCCCAGGGCAGCGGCATCCTTCGGACTGTGGAGCACGACCTCCCGGCCCTCCCAGAGGAGGCGCCCGCGATCGGGCCGGTGAATCCCTGCGATGCACTTGATCAGCACCGACTTGCCGGCCCCGTTGTCGCCGGTCAGCGCGGTGACCAGACCGCGCGGCACGTCCATGGAGACGTCGGTGAGTGCCTGGACCGGTCCGAAGGACTTGTCGATGTGCTCGAGTCGCAGCAACGGCGCCGTGGCCTGCGGTCCCGCCTCGGGCGGATTCACTGATGCGGTCATCTCGACCCCTCCGTCTCGGGTGTCGACGCCCTAGTCGATGCCTGCCTCCGTGCAGGCCTGCTCCAAGGCGGCGATGCAGAGTTCGTCGACGTCGACCGCACCGTCCGCGACGACGGTGTCGGCCATGTTCTCGGCCGTGACCCACACCGGGGTCAGCAGGCTGGAGGCCACGTCGTCGCCGGTCTGGTCATCGGCGGTCGTCCCGTTGACCAACCCGTCGGGAACATCGAGACCGGCGCGCAGGTACAGCGCGATCGCCGCCGCCGCCTGCGCCTCCAGGTAGATCGGCTTGTACACCGTGCCGGCCTGGTAGCCCTTCAAGATGTTCTGCAGACCCGACAGCGAGGCGTCCTGCCCGGTCGTCGGGAAGGTTCGGGCGGGGACCTTCTTGCTCTGCAGATAGGAGATCACCGCGTTGGCGTTGTCGTCGTTGGGAGTGACGACCGCGTTCATCTGGGGGTGCGCGGTGTACTGCTGCGCGAAGGTCGTCTGCGCGACGTCCGGATCCCACGTCCCCGCCGGCGCGCCGACCTTGGTGTAGTCGCCGGCCTTGAACAGCGGGTCGAGAACGCTGTTGTAGCCCTCGGCGAACAGCTTGGCGTTGTTGTCCGTCGGGTCCCCGCTCATGACCAGCACGTTCGGGTCCTTGACGTTCCAGGCGTCCACGGCATCGACCAGACCCTGGCCGATGAGCTGGCCGACCTTGACGTTGTCGAAGCTGACGTAGACCCGGTCCGGGCTCCCGCCCTGGGTCAACCGGTCGTAGTCGACGACCTTGACGCCACGGTCGCGTGCCGCCGATTCGATCGCCGCACCGGAGCCGGAGTCGAGGGGATCGACCAGGAGGACCGACGCCCCCGAGGTCATGGCCGCCTCCGCCTGTGTCTGCATCGTGGCCGCGCTCCCCTGGGCGTTGTCGATCTTGAACTGGGAGGAGTCCAGCCCGGCCGACTCGAACGCCTGCTTCAGGTACGGCGCGTCGAAGGTGACGTATCGAGCGGAGGTGGTCGTGTCGGGCAGCAGCACCGCGACCATCCCGTCTCCCTGCTCGGCCACCGGTTGGAGGGCCTCCATGGCCGAGAAGTCCGAGGTGAAGTCATCGGCGGAGACCGCGGGCGCGGACGCGGACCCGCTCGGTTCGGCGCTTGCGCCCGATCCGCTGTCGTCACCCCCGCACGCGACGAGACCGGTGAGGCTGAGCGCGACGATCGAGCCTGCCGCTGCGATACGACGTGAGGTCCGCATGGAGATGTCCTGTCATCCGTCCGGCCGCCGCCGGGGCCACCACCCGGTGCGGCGCCGTTTCGAGCGTGCGCCGGAGCTCAGGCCTCCGCGCAGAGGCGAACGGCCCACGTTCGGGAGGACTCCCGGCCCCGCCCGATGCCCCGGTCGGCGTCCTGGACCGCGCCGACGGTCAGCAGTACCGGTCGCTGCCCTTCCCTTCTGCCCGGTCACGGTGGAAGGTGGGAGAGCGCGAGTCGGGGACGGGCGGAGTTCGCGCACCCATGTCCCATCGAGGAGGCCCTCGTGGTCTCGGACCGACTTGTCGCCGGCATCTCGTCAGCGCTCTGGTTCCAGGCGCGCCGGTCGCCGTTCGCGTTGCTCGGTTCGGACCTGCGATTCCGCGCCGTCAACGCTGCCTTCGAGCACGTGACCCAGCAGCGGCGGGATCGCCTCATCGGCGCGTTCGCGTTCGAGGCCTTCCCCGACAACCCGGAGGCCCCGTCCGCGCGCGGCGTCGCCACGGTGGCCTCGTCGATGGAGCAGGTCCTGCGGACCGCGACCGCGTCCTGGCTGGGCGTGCAGCGCTACGACCTACCTCATCCTTCTCGACCGGGCAGCTTCCTTCCGCGCATGTGGATGCCGATCAATCTGCCCGTCCTGGAAGACGGCCGCGTCGCCGCGATCCTGCACCACTCCCAAGACATCTCGCCGTGCCCCGGCTCGCATGCTCGGGCGACTCATCCCGCGGACGACGCCACCGGCATGGAGGCAGCCTTCCGTCAACTCCTGATGGGGTTCCCCGACATCGCCACCCCGACCGTCATGGGTTTCCTGACCGACTCCTACCGAGTCGTGACACACGCCCTCCACCGAGCGGACGTCGACCAAGCGCTCAGCCTCGCTCGGCTGCGCCTCGAGATCCATGTCCGACATCCGGCCCGTCGGGCACCGGGCTGAGCTCCAGGGTCAGTGGGCTGGCGTGGGACGGAGACCCCGCGGTACCCGCGGGAGCCCGGTGGGACTTTCGCCTCTACCAGCGCTCCGGCCCTGGGCTGACGCTGCTGCCATGAGCACCGGTTCCGGAAGCTATCCCCCTCTCGCCGACCTGCCGGCCTTCGAGTGCTGGTCCCTGCTGGAGTCCGCCGAGATCGCCCGGGTGGCGTGGACCGGGCCGCGGGGAGTGCTCGTCGTCCCGGTGAACTACACGATCTCCGACGGGGCGCTGTGGTTCCGTACCACGCCCACCGCGGAGATCATCCGGGACACGTCCGAGCAGTGGGTGGCCGTCGAGGTGGACGACCTCGATCCCGGGACGAGATCGGGCTGGAGCGTGGTGGTGCGGGGGCCGATCGAGCTGGTCGACGCCGAGGACGCACCCGACCGGCTCGCGGAGCTCCGGGTGTGGCCCCCGGGCCTGCGCATCGCGTACGTCCGGGTCGAGCCGGGCGAGGTCACCGGCCGTCGCCTGCTCCCGGGCGCCTGAGCCGGCCCACGTCGGCCGCCCTGGTCGGAGGCTGGAGCATGAGCGCGACGGCGAGCCTCGGTCGCCGGATCGTCGGCGGACTCTTCCTAGTCACCGGGGGCGTCCACCTCGGCCTGGTCGCGGCGGACCCGCAGGTCTACGCGCCCTTCGCCGACCACGGGCTCTTCGGGATCGTGCGGTCGGGCTGGGCCGACATCGTGATGGCCCACCCGGCGGCGTGGGGCCTGCTGGCCGCGGCCGGCGAGATCCTGCTCGGCGTGCTGCTGCTCACCGGCGGTCGTGCCGCGCGCTGGGGATGGGCGGGGGCGATCCTGTTCCACGTCCTGCTCATGCTCTTCGGGTGGGGCTTCTGGGCGTGGTCGGTGCCCGTCCTGGTCGTCCTGGTCGTGCTGGCCCGTCCGGACTTCGCCGGACTCGTCGAGGCGGCGCACGAGCCGTGACCGGCCCCGCTGTCCCGGCCGCCGGGGGCGTCGAGCTCCTCTGGCTGCCGCTCGGTGCCGGCGGTCGGTCGGTCCGTTGGAACGGACGGGTCTTCGAGGCCGTCGTCGCCCGGCTCGAGGGCCGTCCGGTAAGCGAGCTCTACCACTCCGCGCTGGTCGTCACCATGGACGGCGTACCGCACGTGATCGAGATGGGTCCCGTCTGGCAACGCGGGATCTCCGGGCACGGCACGGTGCTCGAGGGGCCCGTGGGCGCGCGCTGGCTGGGCCGGTCGGTGCTCTTCCGCTACGAGGTCCGCTGCTGGCCCCACGGGGTGATCCCGGATGTCGACGAGGCGGTGGCGAGCCCCCAGCCGCTCAGCGGCGACGTCCGGCTGGCGCGGCGACTGCTGAGCCTGGTGCCGGACGTCCCGCCGCTGACCTGGGGGCGGGACGAGTCGCGGGTCGGCGAGATGTGGAACTCGAACTCCCTGATCTCCTGGCTGCTGACCGTCAGCGGCGTCGGTCTCGACGGCGTACGGCTGCCTGCGGGCGGGCGTGCTCCGGGCTGGGACGCCGGCGCCCGGGTCGCCCGGCACGGCCGGTGCCCCACCTCTCCGGATGAATTGGCTTAGGTCGCCAATCGAGGCCGGACTGCGGGGCCTTCGCGCGCCAGTTCCATCCGTTCGAAACCCTCCCGCCCTGCAACCAGTTGCGCACGTCTCCCGCCGGACCGTGCGAGTGGTCGCCGCAGTGCGTGCCGCCTGTCCGCGGAGTTGGGCCCTTCTCCCCTGTCCCCGCGCGTGGGAGCCGGGGAGGCTCGTGGCTATCAGTTCTCCGGAGAAGGGGGCCGGGCGATGTGGAGAGCGTGGTGGGTGCACGGCTGGCAGGACGATGACGCGTGGGGAGACAACCCCGCGCCGGAAGGCCGAGCCGGCCATACGTCGCAACGCGGTCGCGTCTCGCCGGGACGGAGCCTCGTGCTCCGGGCCGAGAGCTGCGACCTCTCACCTGCGATCGCGGCTCAGCTGGTCTACGGCCAATCCTGGAAGGATCTCGCCAGCGCTTGGAAGCAGAGCAGCGTCGCGCTCAAGTCCGCCGGTTCGCACCGGCACAGACTGGCGCTCGTGATGTTGCGGGCCGCCATCCTCGACGAGATGGAGGCGATGGCCCCGCGGGCGTTCTCCGATTGGCTGGCCACGCAGTCCTGCGCCTGACGGAGTCGACGTGGATCGAGACGGCCGATGACAAGGCTGGACCGTCCCCGCCCGATCAAATCCCTGACACCTTTCAGGCCCGGAGATCCGTAGATCACCGGGCCTGAAACTGCAGGTCAGGAGCCCATTTCGGCTCCTGCTCTTCGGTCGGGCTGACAGGATTTGAACCTGCGACCCCTTGACCCCCAGTCAAGTGCGCTACCAAGCTGCGCTACAGCCCGAACGGCCCCGGCAACGTGCACCGGAAACCGCGTGAACACTACCGCAGGCTCAGCCGAAGGCTGGAATCGGCCCGCCGGTCGGGCGGTTCGGCGTCAGCCCATCGACTTCTGGCCGTCGATCGTCTCGCGCAGGATGTCGGCGTGGCCGGCGTGCTGGGCGATCTCGGCGACGAGGTGCACGAACACGCGGCGGGCCGACCAGGTGACACCGGGCGGGTTCCAGGGCGCCTCCGGGAGCGGCTGGCGGGCGTCGAGGTCGACGTGGGCGAGGAGCGTGTCGGTGTCCGTCGCCGCCTCGTCGTACGACGCCAGCAGGCCCGCGAGCGTCTCCCCGTCGAGCATGCGGAAGCCGTTCTGGTACTCGATCACCTCGGCCGGCGGGTTGCTCCAGTCGATGTTGGCCCAGTCGACGTCGGGCTGCTCGGCCGGGCCGTCGGTGATGAAGTCGCACCACTGCCGCTCGGTGGCCGTGACGTGCTTGATGAGTCCGCCGAGGCAGAGCTCGCTGGCGGTCGGCCGGGAGGCGGCCTGCTCGTCGCTGAGCCCGCGGACGGTGAAGCGGAACAGCTCGCGGTGCTTGTGCAGCGCGTCCAGGAGGTCGGCGCGCTCGGAGGTCAGGATCTGGTCGGTGGTCATGGGACCAGGCTAGGAAGCCCTCCGGTCAGATCCTGACCGCAATCAAACGACGAGGAGACTCAGCGCTTGCGCTTCTCGCGCGGCCGCTGCTGCAGGATGATCGGCGTCCCGACGAAGCCGAACTCCTCGCGCAGCCGGCGCTCGATGAACCGCTCGTACGACGCGTCCAGCTTGCCGCTCGTGAACAGGATGAACGTCGGCGGGGCCGTCGTCGCCTGGGTGCCGAAGAGCACCTTCGGCTGCTTGCCGCTGCGCACCGGGTGCGGGTGCTCGGCGACCAGCCGGCCGAGGAAGTTGTTGAGCGCGCCGGTGCCGACCCGGGTCTCCCAGCCGGTCAGCGCCTTCTCGAGCGCCGGGACCAGCCGGTCGACGTGCCAGCCGGTGCGCGCGGTGATGTTGATGCGCGGCGCCCACTGCACCTGGACGAGGTCGCGCTCGATCTCGCGCTCCAGGTAGTAGCGGCGCTCCTCGTCGACCAGGTCCCACTTGTTGAACGCGATCACCAGGGCGCGACCGGCGTCGCGGACAGTCTGGACGATCCGCATGTCCTGCTCGGACAGCGACTCGCCGCCGTCGACGACCAGGACCGCGACCTCGGCACGGTCGATGGCGGTCGAGGTGCGCAGCGAGGCGTAGTACTCGTGACCGGACGCGGTCTTGACCCGCTTCCGGATGCCGGCGGTGTCGATGAAGCGCCAGGTCTTGCCGCCCAGCTCGATCAGCTCGTCGACCGGGTCGACGGTGGTGCCGGCGGCGTTGTCGACGACGACGCGCTCCTCCCCCGCCAGCTTGTTCAGCAGCGAGGACTTGCCGACGTTGGGCCGCCCGACGATCGCGATCCGGCGCGGACCGCCGACCTCCTCGCCGATCTTCTCGGGCGGCGTCTCCGGCAGCGCCGCGAGTACGGCGTCCAGCATGTCGCCCGAGCCGCGCCCGTGCAGCGCGGAGACGGGGAACGGCTCGCCGAGGCCGAGATTCCACAGGCCGTAGGCCTCGGCCTCGGTGCGCTGGTCGTCGACCTTGTTGGCCGCCAGCACGACGGGCTTGCCCGACTGCCGGAGGATCTTCACCACGGCCGCGTCGCCGTCGGTGATGCCGACGGTCGCGTCGACCACGAAGAGCACGGCGTCGGCCAGCGAGACGGCGAGCTCGGCCTGGGTCGAGATCATGTGCGCCAGGCCGCGCGCGTCGGGGTCCCAGCCGCCGGTGTCCACGACGGTGAAGGCCCGGCCGTTCCAGTTGGCGTCGTACGACACCCGGTCGCGGGTCACGCCGGGGACGTCCTCCACGACGGCCTCGCGGCGGCCGATGATCCGGTTGACCAGCGTCGACTTCCCGACGTTGGGACGCCCCACCACGGCGAGGACCGGCACCGGCCCCAGCGGCTCGTCGGCGGACGAGTCGTCGATGGGCAGGTCGGGTCCGGCGGTCATGGTGCTCCTTGGTCGGTGACCCCGGTCGCGGGGTCGGGGTCGTGATCGCCGGGCGGCAGATCGCCGGGCAGCTCACGGCCGGTCAGTGCCTTGGCATGGTCGAGGTGCACCAGGAGGTGCTCCCTCAGCAACATCGAGGTGTGCTCGACTTGTTCCTTCGTGCGCGGCCACTCCACCGCGGGGACGGTGTACGGCGCGCCGAAGACGATGTCGATGGTCGCACCCTTGCGGGGCAATGAGCCACTCCTGCCGCCTGGCTCGCGGGTGCCGAACATCACCACGGGCACGACGGGTACCCCCGCCGCGAGCGCGAAGTACGCCGCTCCCCGGTGGAACCGGTCCAGCTCGCCATTGCCCCGGCTCCCCTCGGGGAAGATCCCGCCGGCCGCGCCGTCGCGCAGCACCCGGAGCATCTGGCGCACCGCGCGCGGATCGGTGTTGAACCGGTCGAGCGGGATCTGGCCGGAGAAGGTGAGGAAGCGCCCGAGCGCCCCGCGGAACATCTCCACCTTGGTGAACACGTGCACCGGCCGCGGCGCGAAGATCGCCAGGAGCGGACCGTCGATCACCCCGACGTGGTTGGCCGCGAACAGCACCGGACCCTCGGCGGGCACCAGATCGGTGCCGTGCACGCGGACGACGTAGCGACGCCGGAGCAGCCAGGACGAGATCGGGCGCAGCCCGTGCAGCATGAACCGCCACGGGAACCGGGTGTCGGAGCTGCGGGGCAGCGACTCGTGTGCGCTCACGCGACCGCGTTCACGAGGTCGACGACCTGGCCGATCACCTCGTCCAGGGTGTGGTGCGTGGTGTCGAGGTGCGCGGCGCCGTCGGCCATCACCAGCGGAGCCGTCGCCCGCCCGGAGTCGATGGCGTCGCGGGCGAGCAGCGACTGCTCGGTGGCGGCGACGTCCGACCCGCCCTCCTCCGCCGCACGCCGCGCGGCCCGCGCCGCCGGGTCGGCGGAGAGGTAGACCTTGACCTGGGCGTCGGGCACGACGACGGAGCCGATGTCGCGACCCTCGACCACGATCCCGCCGAGCGCGGCCTCCTCGGCGATCACGGCGCGTTGGAGGTCGAGCAGCCAGGCCCGGACCTCCGGTACGGCGCTGACCGGCGACACCGCGTTGTTGACCTCGTCGGAGCGGATGGCGACCGCGACGTCCTCGCCGGCGACCTCGATCGTCGGCGCGAGGGGGTCGGTGCCGGACTTGATCGCGAGCTCCGGGACCCGGGCCGCGACGGCCGCGGGGTCGTGGACGTCGACGCCCGAGCGGAGCATCCACCAGGTGACGGCGCGGAACATCGCGCCGGTGTCGAGGTAGCGCAGTCCGAGCCGGGCGGCGACGCCGCGCGAGGTACTGGACTTGCCCGATCCCGACGGACCGTCGATCGCGACGACGAGACCGGTCTGTGGACGTCCGGAGGGGGTGCTCACGGGCCCGCAGCCTACCGGTGCGTCGCCCACCCGCGGGACTCGAGGGACGAGAGCAGGTGCTCGGCGCGCCGCTCCTCGACGACCAGCTCGACCAGGCCGACCGGGCGGCCCGGGTCGTGGTCGATCCGGATGTCCTCGATGTTGACCTCGCTGGCCACGGAGTCGGCCAGCAGCCGGGCCAGCTCGCCCGGATGGTCGGGGACCGACACCCAGACCGAGCGCATCGGCCGGACGGGTCCACCGTGCTTGCCGGGGATGGCCTGCGTGCCCGCGACGCCCTGCTCCAGGATCGACTGCAGCGCGCCGCGATCGCCACGCTCGACCGCGTCGATGACCCGGTCGAGCTCCGCGCGGACCTCGCCCAGCAGGTCCAGGACGGCGTCGGAGTTGGCGCTGACGATCTGCCCGTACAGGCGCGGGTCGCCGGCCGCCACCCGGGTGACGTCGCGGACGCCCTGGCCGGAGAGCGCAAGGTGGTTCTCGGGACCGTCGGCCAGCCGGGCGGCCACGAGGCTGGAGAGCAGGTGCGGCACGTGGGACGTGCGAGCCACGGCGCGGTCGTGCTCGTCCGGCGTCAGCCAGACGGGTACGGCGCCGCACACCCGGACCAGCTCCTCCACGAGCTCGACGGCGTCCGGGTCGGAGAACGAGTGCGGCGTGATCGCCCACGGGCGGCCGTCGAAGAGCGACGCCGAGGCGGCCAGCGGTCCCGACCGCTCGCTGCCGGCCATCGGGTGGCTGCCGACGTACCGGCGCACGCGCGGCTGACCCTCCACGAAGGTCACGGGACCGGACTTGACCGACCCGACGTCGGTCACCACGGCGTCCGTGGCCCGCAGCGCCTCCGCGATGACCTCGCCCAGGTGGTCCGGGGGTACGGCGACCACGACCACCTCCGGCCGGTCGTCCTCCTGACGCGGTCGGCCCGCGCCCAGGCCGGACGCGATCCGGACGTGCTCGGCGGAGGTGTCGGTGAGCAGCACCTCGATCCCGGCCCGCCGGCAGGCGAGCCCGATCGAGGTGCCGAGAAGACCGGTCCCGACGATCTCGACGGGTCCCCGGAGCTCAGGCACCGGACTCGTCGGGGACCGACCGGGTCCGGGTCAGGTCGGAGCGCAGCGCCGCGGCGCCGTGCAGGTAGACGTGGGTGATGTCCGCGCGCGGCAGGTCGGTCTCGACGTGCGCCATCATCCGCACCACGCGCGGCATCGAGCCGGCGATCTCCAGCTCGCGGGCGCAGATCAGCGGCACCTCGCCGAAGCCGAGCTGGCGGGCGGCGTACGCCGGGAACTCCGAGTGCAGGTCCGAGGTCGCCGTGAAGACCACCGAGATGAAGTCGTCGATCTCGAGGCCGTTGGAGGTCATCACGTCGGTGACCATCTCCGCGACCCGATCGAGCATGTGCTCGCGCACGTCCTCCTCGAGCTGGGTCGCTCCCCGGATGGCCCGCACCGCCACGTCAGTTCCTCCTGGTCCGCCTCCCGCACGGTGCCGGAGGACGGTGGGGAGACTACCCGGGCTGGTAGCTGCCGAACGACCAGTGGTTGCCTTCCGGGTCGGCGACACTTCCGCCGCGGCCGCCGTAGTCCTGGTCGACCATCGGACGCTGGACGGTCGCGCCCGCGGCCACGGCGCGGTCGAAGACGGCGTCCGGGTCGCCCGTGACGAGGTACGCCGCGGACCCGCCGACGTTGTCGACCGCGGCGTCGGGCCGCTGGGAGCCGAACATGATCCCGCCGCCGTCGGGCCACAGCCACTCGGCGTGCACGACGACGGACGGGTCCGAGTCGTCGCGGTACGTCGCGTGCTCGATGAACCCGACCGCGGTGAGCCAGGCGATCATCGCGTCGGCGTCGCGGACGGACATGGTGTGCCAGAGACGGACATCTGCTGCTGAGGTCATGGGCTCAGCCTTCCGCGCCGGCCACCGACAGGTCTTGAAGGAACGGGAACTCCTCGCGCAGCCAGGTCGTGGGCGGGCACCCGGCCAGGACGCCCCACTCGCGGGTGAGGTGGGCCTGGTCGGCGTACCCGCACCGGGACGCGACCTCGGCCAGCGGACGACGTCCCAGCAGCACGCGGGACCGCTCGAAGCGAGCCACGCGCTGCAGCTCCTTGGGCGCGAGCCCGCACTCCGCGCGCACCAGCGTGGTCAGGTGACGGCGGCTGTAGCCGACCTCGGCGGCCACCTCCTGCACCCCCGCGCCGCGGGTCAGCCGGGCCAGCGCCCGGCCCACGGCCGCCGGCACGGACGGGTCGCCGTGGTGGACCAGCGCCCGCAGCAGCTCGCGCTCCACCAGGTCGGTCCAGCGGGTCGGGTCGGACTCCCCCGCCAACCGCTCCGGCAGGTTCCGCAACCCCGGGGTGAGGTCGCTCAGCTCGCCGAGCTCGAGCAGCTCGCCCGCGAGCGCGCTCGCGGGGACCCCGAACAGCGCCCGCGCACCTGCGGGCGTCAGGGCCAGCTGAACGCCCCGCTGGGTGCCGTCGTGACGGATCTCGGCCGGCGCTGCATGCAGCCCCGACACGCTCGACCAGCCGCGGGTCCGGCTGGCCGGCCGCCCGGCCCACGACACCTCCAGCGGCGCGTCGACCGGCAGCACGAAGGTCAGCGACGTGGACGGCAGTCCCCGGTGGATCCCCGGCTCGCCCAGATCGACGTCGTACGCCGCCACGGAGGCGACGTACGGCGCGAGCGGTGTGGGCACGGCCACGTCGCCACGCTACAGCTTCGCACTGTCCAACAGCTCGCCCAGCTCGTCGAGGGTCAGCTCGCGCAGCTCGCCGGACTTCAGGCCCTTCAGCGCCACCGGGCCGATCCGGGTGCGGGTGAGCCGACGGACCGGGTGCCCGAGGTGGTCGAGCAGCCGGCGGACGATCCGGTTGCGTCCCTCGTGGATGACCAGCTCCACGATCGACTTCGCCGCACCCGCCTCCACGATCCGCGCCTGCGTGACGGTCACCGGGCCGTCGTCGAGCGTGACGCCCTCGAGGAGCTGCTTGATGGTTCGCCGATAGACCTCGCCCTCGACCTCCGCGACGTATGTCTTGTCCACCTCGTACGACGGATGCGCCAGCCGCTGCGCGAAGTCCCCGTCGTTGGTGAGGATGATCAGCCCGGAGGTGTCGGTGTCGAGCCGCCCGACGTGGAAGAGCCGCTCCGGCCGGTCGTCGACCAGGTCCTGCAGGGTGCGCCGCCCCTCGGGGTCCGACATCGTCGAGACCACGCCGCGGGGCTTGTTGAGCACCAGGTAGACCTTCTCCGAGACGGGCGGGAGCCGCTTGCCCGAGACCCGGATCACCGCGGTGCGCGGGTCGACCTTGGTGCCGAGCCGGGTGACGATCTCGCCGTCGACCTCGACCTGGCCGTCGAGCATCAGCTCCTCGCACTTGCGGCGGGAGGCGACGTTGGACATCGCCAGCAGCTTCTGCAGGCGGATCAGGCCGTCGTCGTCGGTCTCGACGCTGCCGCTGCCGCTGCTCATGAGATTTCCGTTCCGCCGTCGGGCTCGGTGCCCTGGCCGCTGTGGGGTGAGGGATGGTGCGCGGGCCCGGAGTCCGGCTCGGAGTCCGGCTCGGAGTCCGGCTCGGGGGGCGCCGCGGCGGGTGCGACCGCCTCCGCCAGCTCCTCCTCGAGGTCGTCCATGTCGGGGAGGTACGGCGCCAGCTCCGGCAGGTCGTCGAGCGAGGTCACGCCGATCCGCTCCAGGAAGTAGCGCGTGGTGCGGTAGAGGTTGGCGCCGGTCTCGGCGTCCTGACCGGCCTCCTCGACCAGCCCGCGGGTCAGCAGCGTCCGCATCACGCCGTCGACGTTGACGCCGCGGACCGCGGAGACCCGGGCGCGCGAGATCGGCTGCTTGTAGGCCACCACCGCGAGCGTCTCGAGCGCGGCCTGCGTGAGCCGCGCCTGCTGGCCCTCGAGGACGAAGCCCTCCACGACGGCGGCGTACTCCTCGCGGGTGTAGTAGCGCCAGCCCCCGGCGACGTTGCGCAGCTCGAAGCCACGCCCCTGCTCGTCGTACTCCCCCGCCAGCGCGAGCAGCGCCTCGGTGACGGCGTCCACGGGGTAGCCGACCGCAGTCGCCAGGCTGGCCACGTCGAGGGGCTGGTCGGCGACCATCAGCACCGCCTCCAGCGACGGGCGCAGCTCGGTCACCGGTACCGCGAGCTGCTCGTCGTTCTCGGTGGGGTCGTTCACGGTGCCTCTTCTCCTGGTGCGTCGGGTACGGCGGCCTCCGGGTCGGGCGGGGCGCCCTCGAACTCGTCCGTCACGAGATCCTCCGCCTCGACGTCGTCGGCGCCGGTCCACCGCACGGTCAGCTCCCCGAGCGGGGTGACCTGGTCGAAGGAGACCGCGCCCTCGCGGAACAGCTCCAGCAGCGAGAGGAAGCGGGCGACGGTGGTGAGCGTGTCGGGCGAGTCGCCGCACAGCGCCCGGAAGGTCATGGTGCCGGCGCGGCGCAGCCGGTCGACGACGATGCCGGCCTGCTCGCGGACGCTGACCTTCGCGGCGTGGATATGGTGGAGGGTGAGCTCGAGGACCGGCTTGGGCTCCATGGCCTTGGCGGCGAGGGCGGCGAACTGCTCCAGCCCGATGCCGATCAGCACCTCCGGCAGCAGCCCCGCGAACCGCTCCTCCAGCCCGACGGCACGCGGGTGGCGCCGCGACTCCCCCGCCAGCCGGGTCTCCAGGACCGAGGCGACCTGCTTGAACGCCTTGTACTGCAGCAGCCGCGCGAAGAGCAGGTCGCGCGCCTCGAGCAGCGCGAGGTCCTCCTCGTCCTCGACGTCGCCCTGCGGCAGCAGTCGCGCGGCCTTGAGGTCGAGCAGCGTCGACGCGACCAGCAGGAACGACGTCGTCTGCTCCAGGTCCCAGACGGCACCGCCGGCCTTCACGTGCGCGATGAACTCGTCGGTGACCTTCGACAGGGCCACCTCGGTGACGTCGAGCTTGTGCTTGGCGATCAGGTTCAGCAGTAGGTCGAACGGACCCTCGAAGTTGTCCAGGTGCAGCTCGAAGCCCGGCGTCTGCTCCGCCGCTTGCTCGACGACGGGACCGCTCATCCCTCGGTCAGCCGCCGGACCAGCGCGCTGTCGTCGCCGTTCTCCTCGTAGTCGGCGAGCACCAGGGCGAGCGCCTCGCGCACCAGCCGTCCCCGGTCGACCGCGAGGCCCTGTCCGCGGCGCAGGGCGAGCCGGGCGTGCTCGATCTCCAGCAGCTCGTCGGAGGTGATGTAGACCGTCATCTTCTCGTCGTGGCGGACCCGGCCACTGGGCCGCTTGCGACCTCCGCGGGCCGGCGCGGGGTCCTCGACCGGCTCGGGCGGGTCGGGTACGGCGCGCACCGACGCGGACTGCTCGGCCTCGGCGGTGGGCCGGAACAGGTCGTCCGCAGTCGGGAGGCTCACGCGTCGTGGCACCGCGCGAGCACCTCCTTCGCGAGCTGGCGGTACGACTCGGCGCCGGCCGAGGTGGAGGCGTACGACGTGATCGGCTCGCCGGCGACGGTCGAGTCGGAGAACTTCACGGTGCGCCGGATCACGGTGTGGAAGACCTTGTCGCCCCAGGCCTGGACGAGCCGGTCCATGACCTCGCGGCTGTGCAGGGTGCGGCCGTCGAACATCGTGCCGAGCACGCCGTCGATCTCCAGGCGCGGGTTGAGCCGCTCGCGCACCTTGTCGATCGTGGTCTTCAGCAGCGCGACGCCGCGCAGCGCGAAGTACTCGCACTCCAGCGGCACGATGACGCCGTCGGACGCGGTGAGCGCGTTGACGGTCAGCAGGCCGAGCGAGGGCTGGCAGTCGATGAGGATGATGTCGTACTCGGCGACCGCCGGGGCGAGCACCCGCTGCAGGGTCTGCTCGCGGGCGACCTCGTGGACCAGCTGCACCTCGGCGGCGGAGAGGTCGATGTTCGACGGCAGCAGGTCCATGCCCGGCACGCCCGTCGGCACGATGACGTCGTGGACGTCGACGTCGCGGTCCATGAGCAGGTTGTAGATCGAGAGGTCCATCTCGTGCGGGTTGAGCCCCAGCCCGACCGAGAGCGAGCCCTGTGGGTCGAAGTCGACCAGCAGCACCTTGCGGCCCAGCTCGGCCAGCGAGGCACCCAGGTTGATCGTCGTCGTGGTCTTGCCGACGCCGCCCTTCTGGTTGCACATCGACACCACCCGCGCGTTGCCGTGCTCGGTGAGCGGCTTCGGCTCGGGGAGCACGGGCATCGGTCGCCCGGTCGGGCCGAGCGTGACGTCGGCCGGTTCGGGGCGAGCGAACGGCAGGGGGTCGGTCAAGGTGGGCTCTTCTCGGGTGTCGCGGGTGGGTGGTGCGGGCGGACGGACCAGGGGCGGCATCGGGGCGGCTTCGCTGCCGGGCGCTCCGGAGAACATCTGCCTGTCTCCCATGCGACCCGCTCCCTCGCTCGTCGGACCACCGCCGTGGTCGCTTCAGTCTGCCTCGCCGGCGCCCGGGAGTTTTGTCGACACGGCGACACGGGGCGGCTTCCGCGCGAGCCTAGGACCGGGGTCCGACGGCCCACAACCCGGGTACCGGCCCGGGACCCTGAGTACACCGGTCGGACGGCCCGCCTGTGCACTTTCCCCCGGTCAGGTGCACAGGCAACGGCGTACCTGTGCAGCAATCTGTGGAGAACCGATCACGCCCGGACGAGGTCGGCGTACTCCGGGTGCTTCTCGATCCAGCCGCGGATGAAGGGGCAGCGCGGGAGCACCGACCGGGTGCCGTCGCGGCGTACGTCGTCCAGCGCGAAGCGCGCGATCGCGGAGCCGACGCCCTTGCCCTCGAACTGGTCGTCGACCTCGGTGTGGGTGAAGACGATCAGGTGGTCACCGCGCAGCGTGTACTCGGCGAAGCCGGCCAGCTCCCCGTCCAGGTGCGCCTCGTAGCGCGACTTCTCCGGGTTGTGCGTCGTCTCCACCTGGCTCATGCGTCGACCCTACCGACCGCCCCGATCCCCACCTTTGGGTAGCTGACGGCGGCGGACACCCGCGAGCCGCAGCGGCAGGCGAGCGTGAGGGCCATGACCCCCTCGGGAGCAGCCGTCGCGTCGGACCGTCGCGCTCCGGACCGTCCGGCGGAGGGCTACGCGCCCTGCCTGGACGGCGTGCGCGCGGTCGCCGTCCTGGCCATCGTCGCCTTCCACGCCCGCTCCGACCTGCTGCCCGGCGCCTACATCGGCGTCGACCTGTTCTTCGTGATGAGCGGGTTCCTGATCACCGGCATCCTGCTGCGCGAGATCGAGCGCACCGGCCGCGTCGGGCTGGGCCGGTTCTACCTGCGTCGCGCCCTGCGCCTGGGGCCCGCGCTCGTGGTGATGTGTGCGATCGCCGGGGTCGGGTTCTGGCTCCTCCCGGTGACCGACCGCGAGGCGTCGCTGGTGGGCACGGCCGCGGCGCTGACCTACACGTCCTCCCCGCTCGCGGCGGCCGGGGTCGACCTGGGCTGGATGGTGCACACCTGGTCGCTCTCGGTCGAGGAGTACTTCTACCTGGTCTGGCCGATCGCCCTGGTCTACCTGGCCCGGCGCCGACGCCCGCTGCTGGCCGTCGCGACGGTCACCGCGGTCGCGATCGCCTACCGGTTCGCGAGCGCGCACGCCACCGACTGGAGCCTGGCCCGGATCGCCTACGCGCCCGACACCCGCGCCGAGCAGCTGCTGATCGGCTGCCTGCTGGCGCTCGTCCTGCGCGACGGGCTGCTCCGGGTCCGGTCCTGGCACGCGGCCGTCGCCGCGCTCGCCTTCGTGGCGTTCACGCTGCTGCCCGGCGAGATCGGCGCTCCGCTCTACCGCGACGGCGCATCGACCCTGATCGCGCTGGCCTCCGCGGTCCTGATCGCGGGCCTGCTGCAGGACCCCGACAAGCCGCTGTCCCAGCTCGCGGCCACCCCGGTCCTGGTCTGGATCGGCCGGCGCTCGTACGGCATCTACCTGTGGAACCTGCCCATCGTCGCGCTGGTCGCCGCCACGCCCCTGCCCGGACCCGCCTCGACCGCGGTCAAGCTGGTCCTGAGCTTCGCCATCCCGGCGGTCAGCTTCGTCCTCGTCGAACAGCCGTTCCTCCGCCTCAAGGACCGGTACGCCGCCCGCCGCTGACCCCCTCGCTACTCGAGACCCCTACAACCGGTGGAACGCCGTCGTCGCCAGCACCAGCTCACCCGCCGCGTCGGTGGCGTCCAGGTCGGCGATCGCGTCGATCACCCAGTCGTGGTGCCCCTCCGGGTCGTGCAGCGTCTGCCGCAGACGCCACAGGCGTACGGCGAGCGGCCCGTCCGCGTCGTCGACCCCGGCCGGCGTACCCGTGTCCGGCTCGATCGCCAGCAGCCCCGGGCTCCGGGCGTCGGCGTCGGTCAGCACCCGGTCGTGCTCGGCGTAGTACTCCTCGATCGCGCCGTCCCACGCCGAGCGCGTCATCACCACCTCGCGAGCCGGCTCCGTGCGGTCGGCGGCCGCCCGCTCCAGCGCCATCAACCCGTCGAGGTTGTCCCGGGCGACCAGCTCCACGCGGCGCCACATGGCGTTGCGCACCATGACCGTGAACGCCCGCTCCTGCTTCGACAGCGGCCGCGGCGGGGGCGGCGGTTCGTGGTGCGCCAGCTCGCCCGAACGCCGAGCCAGCGCGGCCTCGGGGTCGGTCAGCGCCTCCCACTCGTCGAGCAGCGACGAGTCGGTCTGGCGGATGGTCTCTCCCAGCCACTCCTGCAGCTCCTCGAGCTCGGGCGTGCGGTGCGACTCCGGCACGGTCTGGCGCAGCGTGCGATAGGCGTCGGTCAGGTAGCGCAGGACCAGCCCCTCCGAACGCGCCAGCTGGTAGCGCGACACGAAGTCGGTGAACGACATCCCCTGCTCGTACATCTCGCGGACCACGGACTTCGGCCCGAGCGCGTCCTCCGGCAGCCACGGGTGCCGCTCGCGGTAGATCTCGTACGTCGCGCCCAGCAGCTCGGCCAGCGGCTGCGGCCAGGTGATCTCCTCGAGCAGCCGCATCCGCTCCTCGTACTCGATCCCGTCGGCCTTCATCTCGTTCACCGCCTCGCCCCGGGCGGCATGCTGCTGGGCGAACAGGATCTGGCGGGGCGCCTCCAGAACCGCCTCGATCACCGAGACGATGTCGAGCGTGTGGTCCTCCGCCTCGCGATCGAGTACGTCGAGCGCCGCGAGCGCGAAGTGCGCCAGCGGCTGGTTGAGCGCGAAGTCGACGGGCAAGTCCTCGGTGACCACGTAGCGGCGACCGAACTCGTCGGGCTCCTCGAGTCGAGTCAGCACCCCGGAGTGGACCAGGGAGCGGGTCAGGCGCAGCGCCCGCCGCGACAGCCGGAGCTGGTTGCGCCGCTCCTCGTGGTTGTCGGTGAGCAGCCGGCGCAGGACGGGGAACGCGTCCTCCTCGCGCACCAGCACGTTGAGCAGCATCGAGTTGTCGACCCGCATCCGGGAGACCAGCGGCTCCGGAGAGCCGTCGACCAGCTTGTCGAAGGTCTGCTCGGTCCACACCACCGTGCCCTCGGGGGCCTTCTTCAGCTGGGCCTTGCTCTTCCGCTTGGCCTGCTTCTCCGCGCTCATCGCGGCGTTCTTGGCGTCGGCCTTGGCCTTGGCCTTCTCGTTCTCGATGACGTGCTCGGGCGCCTGGACGACGACGTAACCGGCGGTGTCGAAGCCCGCCCGGCCGGCCCGACCCGCGATCTGCAGGAACTCCCGCGAGCGCAGCACCCGCTGCCGGTTGCCGTCGAACTTCGCCAGCCCGGTGAACAGCACGGTGCGGATCGGCACGTTGATGCCGACGCCGAGGGTGTCGGTGCCGCAGATGACCGACAGCAGCCCCTGCTGGGCGAGCTGCTCCACCAGCCGCCGGTAGCGGGGCAGCATCCCCGCGTGGTGCACCCCGATCCCCTTGCGCAGCAGCTTGTTCAGCGTCTTGCCGAAGCCGGCCCCGAAGCGCACCTCGTCGAGTCGGTCGCCGAGCTCGGGCTTCGGGATCCACTTCACCGTGGCCAGACCGGTGGCGTGCTCGACGGCTGCCGCCTGCGTGAAGTGGACGACGTACACCGGCGCCTGGCCGGTCGTGACCAGCTCCTCGAGCCGCTCGGGCATCGGGTCCAGCGACCACGAGAACGACAGCGGCACCGGACGCTCGGCCTGGTCGACCACCGACGTGTCGCGGCCGTTGCGCCGGGTCAGGTCGGCGGCCAGCTCGGTCACGTCGCCGAGGGTCGCCGACATCAGCAGGAACTGGGCCTGCGGCAGCTCCAGCAGCGGCACCTGCCAGGCCCAGCCGCGGTCGGGCTCGCCGTAGAAGTGGAACTCGTCCATGATGACCAGCCCCACGTCGGCGTCCGCCCCTTCGCGCAGCGCGATGTTGGCGAGGATCTCGGCGGTGCAGCAGATGATCGGGGCGTCGGGGTTCACGGCCGCGTCGCCGGTGAGCATCCCGACGTCGGCGGCCCCGAAGACCTCGCAGAGCGCGAAGAACTTCTCGCTCACCAGCGCCTTGATCGGCGCCGTGTAGAACGACACCCGGTCATCGGCCAGCGCCGCCCGGTGCGCCGCCTCGGCCACCAGTGACTTCCCCGACCCGGTCGGCGTCGCGAGCACCACGTTGTCCCCCGACAGCAGCGCGAGGATCGCCTCCTCCTGGTGCGGGTAGAGCTCCAGGCCGCGGTCGGCGGTCGCCGCGTAGATCTCGTCGAGGACGTCGGTCACCCGCTCATCCTCCCCCGACCCGACCGCCGCTGGCCGAACAGCCCAACCCTCGTTGGTCGAGTAGCCCTCCACGGCTGAGGAACGAAGCCGGGGAGGGCGTATCGAGACCCCTCATCCCGGTCTCGATACGCCGGTCGCGAGCTCCTCCGTCGCTCGCGCGGCTACTCGACCTGACGCCTGCGCTCTGCCCGAGCTCGTGCCTCACTCGCGCAGAGGGCGTTCAATCCCGCGCGCGCGGGTGGGCGGACGCGAAGACCTCCCGCAGGCTGTCCACGGTGACCAGCGTGTAGACCTGCGTGGTGGTGACCGACGCGTGCCCGAGCAGCTCCTGGACGACGCGTACGTCGGCGCCGCCGTCGAGCAGGTGCGTGGCGAAGGAGTGCCGCAGCGTGTGCGGGGAGACGTCGCGGGTCACCCCCGCCCGGTCGGCGGCGCGCTGCAGCACCGCCCACGCCGACTGCCGCGAGAGGCGACCGCCGCGCGCGTTGAGGAAGAGCGCTCCCCCGTTGGTCGACCCCGTCGCGGCCAGCTCCGGACGACCTCGCACCAGATAGGCGTCGACCGCCTCACGGGCGTACGACCCGACGGGCACGATCCGCTCCTTGCTGCCCTTGCCCCGCAGCAGCACGGTGCCGACCTCCTCGGTCGCGCCGACGTCCAGGTCGTCGACGTCCAGCCCCACGGCCTCCGAGATCCGGGCACCCGTGCCGTACAGCACCTCCAGCAAGGCCCGGTCCCGCAACGCCAGCGTGGTGCCCGGCGAGCCCGCGGCCTCCAGGATCGCCTCCACGTCCGACAGCGGCAGCGCCTTCGGCAGCCGCTTCGCCGGGGTCGGCGGCTTCACCGCCCCGGCGGGGTCGAGCTCAGCCAGCCCGTCGGCGACCGCGAACTTGTGGAACCCGCGCACCGCCACGACCGTCCGCGCGGCCGAGGTCGAGCTCAGCGGCGGGTGGTCGGCGTCGCCCTCCCGCAGCCGGACCAGGAACGACGCCACGGTCGCCTCGGAGATCGCCGCGAGCTCCTCGATGCCGACCTCCGCCAGGTACTCCTGGTAGCGCCGCAGGTCGCGTCGGTACGACGTCAGCGTGTTGGCGGCCAGCCCACGTTCGACCGTGAGGTGGTCGAGATAGGTGCGCACGGCGCGCACCAGCTCAGGCAAGAGCCCCCGCCACGACGGAGTCCAGGTCGGCGGCGTGGATGCCGACTGCGTCGCCGACCGGGTCGTTGGTCAGCTGCCCGGCGTGCGTGTTCAGCCCCAGCGCGAGCGCGGGGTCGTCGGCGCACGCGGCGGCCCACCCCTTGTCGGCCAGCGCGACGGCGTACGGCAGCGTCGCGTTGGTCAGGGCGTACGTCGAGGTGTTGGGCACCGCACCCGGCATGTTGGCCACGCAGTAGAAGGTCGAGCCGTGCACCTGGTACGTCGGGTCCGCGTGCGTCGTCGCGTGCGTGTCCTCGAAGCAGCCACCCTGGTCGACTGCGATGTCGACCAGCACCGAGCCCGGCTTCATCGCCGCGACCAGCTCGTTGGAGACGAGCTTGGGCGCCGCCGCACCCGGGATCAGCACCGCGCCGATCACCATGTCGGCCTGCGTGACGTGCTGCTCGATGGCCAGCCTCGACGAGGCGAGGCCGTGGACCTGGTTGTTGTAGCGCCAGAACGACATCCGCAGCTTGTCGAGGTCGGTGTCGAGCAGCGTCACGTCGGCGCCCATCCCGAGCGCGATGTTCGCGGCGTTCTGCCCGGAGACACCGGCCCCGATGATGACGACCTTGGCGTTCGCGACCCCACCGACGCCACCCATCAGGACGCCGCGACCGCCCTGGGCCTTGAGCATCGAGTAGGCGCCGACCTGCGGCGCCAGGCAGCCCGCGACCTCGGACATCGGGTAGAGCAGCGGCAGCCCGCCCGACGGCAGCTGGACGGTCTCGTAGGCGATGCCGGTGACCTTGCGGGCCAGCAGCTCCTCGGTCAGCGGCTTGTCGGCCGCCAGGTGCAGGTAGGTGAAGAGCACCAGGCCCTCGCGCAGCCGGTGGTACTCCTCGGCCACGGGCTCCTTCACCTTCAGCACCATCTCGGCCGCGCCCCAGGTCTCGTCCGCGTCGCCGACGATCCGCGCGCCGGCCGCGACGTACTCCTCGTCGCTGATGGAGGACCCGACCCCGGCACCGGCCTGGACGTGGACCTCGTGGCCGTGCGCCACCAGCTCGTGCACCCCGATGGGCGTGATCGCCACCCGGTACTCGTGGTTCTTGACTTCCTTCGGGATGCCGATCTTCATCGCGCGTCTCCTCTGTTGGTCGAACGGCCGACGCCAGCGAGACCGCGCGCCTGCGCGACCAATACTGCGCTCACCAGCGGGGCGTCGGCCACACGACCCGCCAGGATCGCCTCCACCAGATCGTCGAACGGGACCCAGCCGGTGTCCATGTCCGCCTCCTCGTGCCGCAGCACGAAGTCGCCGCGGTCGACGGCGCGCAGCCCCCGGGCCAGGTAGAGGTGCTGGACCTCCTGCAGGATCCCGGGCGAGGGCCACACCGACGTCAGGTGCACCCATTCGTCGGCCTCCAGCAGCGCCTCCTCGCGCAGCTCCCGGCGGGCCACCTCCAGCGGCTCCTCGTCCGGGTGCCCGTCCAGGAGCCCGGCGGGCAGCTCGACGAACCGGCGGCCGGCCGGGTGGCGGTACTGCCACAGGCAGAACACGCGCTCCTCGTCGTCGACGGCCAGGATGATCGCCGCGCCGGGGTGCTCGAGGACCAGGCGGGTGAACGGCTCCTCGTCCGGAGTACGCCGTACCGTGTCGGCGCGCAGGGCCATCACCCAGCCGTCGCGGTGCAGGTCGGTGCTCTCCTCCACCGGCCAGCTCATGGGTACGTCGCGGAGTTCGGGGCGCTCCTCAGCCATGTCCGGACGCTACCGTGACGCTCGTGACCGAGCTCAGTCTGACCCGCGCAGAGGCCGAGGAGCGGGCCGCGCTCCTGACCGTCGACCGCTACGACCTCGAGGTGGACCTGCGGGGCCTGCTCGACGGGGAGGTGTGCTCCTCGGTCGCGACCATCGCCTTCGAGTGCCACTCCCCCGGCGCCACCACGTTCGTCGACGCCGTCGGCGACGTGCGCAGCGCGACCCTGAACGGCGTCCCGCTCGACCCGGGCACGGTCGTCGACGGGCGGATCCCGCTCCCCGACCTGGCCGCGCGGAACGTGCTGGTGGTCGCCATGGACCAGCCCGACACCGCCAGCGGCCAGGGCATCCTGCGCACCGTCGACACCGACGGTCTGGTCTACGTGTGGACGTCCTTCGAGCCCGACGAGGCACGCCGGCTGTGGGCCTGCTTCGACCAGCCCGACCTGAAGGCGCCGCACGCGTTCACCGTCCACGCGCCGGAGTCCTGGACGGTCACCAGCTGCGGCGCCCCGGACTCGATCGTCGACGCGGGTTCCGGCGCCCGCACCTGGCGCTTCCCGGACACGCCACCGCTGTCGACGTACGTCGTGGTCGTGAACGCCGGGCCGTTCCACGAGATCCGCGAGCAGCACGGCGGCTACGACCTCGGCCTGTACTGCCGCCAGTCGATCCGCCCGGTCCTGGAGCGCGACGCCAGGGACCTGTTCACGTTCACCGCGCAGGGACTCGCGTTCTTCGGCGACCGCTTCGGATCGCCCTTTCCCCAGACCCGCTACGACCAGGTCTTCGTACCCAACCTCGGCGGCGCGATGGAGAACTGGGGCTGCGTCACGTACGGCGACGGCATCCTCCCGCGCTCGGAGCCGACCCCCGACGACCGCTACTGGGTCGCGGCGTTCGTGCTGCACGAGATGGCCCACATGTGGTTCGGGGACCTGGTCACGATGCGCTGGTGGGACGACCTGTGGCTCAACGAGGCGTTCGCGTCGTTCGCCTCCACCTGGGCGATGGCGAACGCCACGGAGTTCACCGACGCCTGGGCGACGTTCCTCATCTCGGAGAAGCTGGTCGCCTACGACGAGGACATGACCCCGGCGACGCACCCCATCCGCAGCGAGGTCCCCGACGTCGCCCACGCGATGGCGAACTTCGACGGCATCACCTACTACAAGGGCCAGGCGGTGCTCCGCCAGCTCGTCGAGTACGTCGGCGAGCCCGCCTTCACGCGGGGCCTGCAGGCCTACTTCGACCGGCACGCCTGGGGCAACACCCGCCTCGCCGACCTCGTCTCCGCCGTCGCCGAGGCCTCCGGGCGCGACCTGGACGGCTGGACCGTCGACTGGCTGGACCGCTCCGGCGCGGACACGCTGACCCTGGCCGACGGGGCGCTGACCGGCACCGCGCCCGACGGCGACCGTCCCCGTCCCCACCGCGTCGACATCGGCTGCTTCCGCCGGGCCGGCGACCGGCTGGAGCGGTTCGCCTCGGTCCCCGTGGAGCTGACCGGCGACCGGGTGGCGGTCGAGGTGCCGGACGCCGACCTGCTCCTGCTGAACGACGGTGACCTGACCTACGCGGCGACCCGGCTCGACCCGGGCGCGACCCGCACGCTCCTCGCCTCGGCGGGGGCGCTGCCGGATGCTCTGTCGCGGGCCGTCGCCGTCGCCGCCGCCTGGGACCTGCTCGTCCAGGGCGAGGCACCCGCCCGCGAGGTCGCCAGCTGCCTCCTCGACGTCCTCGAGCACGAGGACTCGCCCTCGGTCGTCGAGCCGTTCCTCGACCGCACCTCCGCCCTGGTCGAGCGCTGGCTCCCGGCCGCCGAGCAGCCCGACCTGCAGGCGCGGCTCGCCGACGTGGCGGCCCGGATCGCCGAGCGGCCGGGGCTGCGGGTCTCGGCCCTGCGCACGCTGGCCGGCAGCGCCGCGGGGACGGCGTACCGGGACCTACTGGACGCGGCCGCCGCGGACGACACCGATCTGGCCTGGCGGCTGCTGGCCCGGCGCGCGGAGCTGGGCGAGACGGTCGACGAGCCGGTCGCGGCGCTGCTGGAGCGCGACCCCGACCCCGAGGCGCGCTTCCGTGCCCTCGCGGTCCGGGCCTCCCAGCCCGCCGACGCCGGCAAGGCCGAGGCCTGGACGGCGCTGCTGGACGAGCGCAGCGTCCCGGCCGGCGGCCCGATCCGCGAGGTCGCGAGCCGGTTCTGGCGGCCCGGACAGACCGAGCTGCTGCTGCCCTGGGCGCACCGCTGGTTCGACCAGATCGCCGAGCTGCCGCCGGGCGGCCTGCTCGCGACCATGTCCCTGGTGCGGATGACCTACCCGCCGGTGGGCGACGAGGCCGTCCTGGAACGTGCCCGCACGGCGGCCGGGGCCGACGACGTGCCGGCCCCGGTCCGCTCGATGCTGCTCATGGGTGCCGACCGGCTCGCCCGGATGCTGCGAGCCCGGTCGGCCTGACCTCAGTCCTCCGGGTCCGGCTCGCGCCGCAGGCCGCTCTCGTCGATCGGGAACCGCAGCTCGCGCTGCCGCTCGATCGCCGCCTTGACCAGGCCCGCGAAGAGCGGGTGCGGGCGGGTCGGCCGCGAGCGCAGCTCCGGGTGCGCCTGGGTCGAGACGTAGTACGGGTGCACGTCGCGCGGCAGCTCGACGAACTCGACCAGGTTGTTGTCCGGCGAGGTGCCCGAGAAGACCAAACCGGCCTTCTCCAGGCGCTCGCGGTAGGCGTTGTTCACCTCGTAGCGGTGCCGGTGGCGCTCCTCGATCCGCGCGGCGCCGTACGTCGCCCGCACGATCGAGCCCTCCTTGAGGACGGCCGGGTAGAGGCCCAGCCGCATGGTGCCGCCGAGATCTCCGGCCCCGTCGACGATGGCGACCTGCTCGGCCATCGTCGCGATGACCGGCTCCGGGGTCTCCGGGTCGAACTCGGTGGAGCCGGCCGCGCTCAGGCCGAGCTCGGTGCGGGCGTACTCGATCACCATCGACTGCAGGCCCAGGCACAGGCCCAGGGTCGGGATCTTGTTGTGCCGCGCGTACGTCAGGGCGCCGAGCTTGCCCTCGAGGCCGCGGATGCCGAACCCACCGGGCACGCAGACCGCGTCGACGTCGTGCAGGTTGCGGTGCGCCCCCTCGTGGGTCGCGCAGTCGTCGGACGGGATCCACCGGATGTGGACCTTCGCCTCGTTCGCGAAGCCGCCGGCACGCAGCGCCTCGCCGACGGAGAGGTAGGCGTCGGGCAGGTCGATGTACTTGCCGACCAGCGCGACCGTGACCTCCTCCTTGGGGTGGTGCACGCGCCGCAGCAGGTCGTCCCAGAGGGTCCAGTCGACGTCGCGGAACGGCAGGTCGAGGCGGCGTACGACGTAGGCGTCCAGACCCTCGCGGTGCAGCACCTTCGGGATGTCGTAGATCGACGGCGCGTCGGCGCAGGTTATGACGGCCTCGGTGTCGACGTCGCACATCAGCGCGATCTTGCCCTTGATGCTCTCCGGGAGGTCCCGGTCGGCGCGGCACACGATCGCGTCGGGCTGGATGCCGACCTGGCGCAGCGCGGCGACGGAGTGCTGGGTGGGCTTGGTCTTCAGCTCGCCCGAGGGGCCGATGTAGGGCACCAGCGACACGTGGATGAAGAAGCAGTTGTCGCGGCCCACGTCGTGGCGGACCTGGCGGGCGGCCTCCAGGAACGGCAGCGACTCGATGTCGCCGACCGTGCCGCCGACCTCGGTGATCACGACGTCCACGCGGTCGTCGCCGTCGCCGGCCATCGCGCGGACCCGGTCCTTGATCTCGTTGGTGATGTGCGGGATGACCTGCACGGTGTCACCGAGGTAGTCGCCGCGGCGCTCCTTGGCGATCACGCTGGAGTAGACCTGCCCCGTGGTGACGTTGGCGATCTGGTTGAGGTCGGTGTCGAGGAACCGCTCGTAGTGACCGATGTCGAGGTCGGTCTCGGCCCCGTCGTTGGTCACGAAGACCTCGCCGTGCTGGAACGGGTTCATCGTCCCAGGGTCGACGTTCAGGTACGGGTCGAGCTTCTGCATGGTCACCTGCAGGCCGCGCGAGCGCAGCAGGCGACCCAGGCTCGAGGCCGTGAGTCCCTTTCCGAGAGAGGAGGCAACGCCTCCGGTGACGAAGATGTGCTTGGTGGGGGCGCCGGGCTTCACGGAACTCCATCCTATCCGAGAGGGACGGCACCTTCTGCACCCCACGCCCCGAAGGCGCCTCCGGTGCCCGCCAGCTGGCGGATCAGGGCCAGGACGACGGTCGCCCGGCCGAGGTCTGTGTCGGCCCCGTCCACGCTCGCCAGCTCCTCGCCGACGGCCTCGGAGCGCAGCAGGGCCAGGCTCCCGCCCGGTCGCCCGGTGTCCCCGTCGCCCGCGACCACCACGCCGGCGGAGGTCTTGACGAGTCCGGTCAGCAGCCCCGAGACGATGTCGGGGTCGGCGTCCTCCCCGAGCAGCACGAGCACCAGGGGTGCCTTGCCGGCCTTGTCGTCCACGGTGGTGAGCAGCTCGCCCGCGGCGAGGCTCTGACGCACCGCACTCGCGTCGGCGTCGGCCGGAGCGCCGGCCTCGGCGGTGGTGGCCGCGGCGACGCCGAGCAGCTGCCCGGCCCGTACGTACGTCGGCGCCTCGAGGTCGACCGAGCCCTGGGGCAGCTGCGTCATCAGCTGGCTGCCCAGCGAGTCGACCAGGCTGCGCTCGCTGGGATCGATCAGCGACTCGCGGACGTCGTACCTCCCCGCCACGGCTCCGCCGGCTGCGGCGACCTGCGCGGTCAGGGCCTCCACGTCGTCCTCGTCGACGCCGGGCATCGTCAGCAGCGCGGTCGGGTGTCCTCGCAGGCGTGCGCCGTACAGGCTCGCCGCGCTCTTGGCCGCGAAGTCGTCGCCGAACGCCGCGGCGCGAGTCGCCGCGGCGAGCTGCTGCTCGGAGGCGGGCGTCTGCGCGTCGGCGTGCCTGCGGCCGAGCTCGCTGAGCGGGCCGCCGCCCAGGGCGACCCCGATCGCGAGGGCGAGGAAGACGGCGACGAGCGAGGCGATGTGGTGGCGGTAGGTGATCACAGGGAGAAGTCCTAGAAGAGGGGCCAGAGGTCGGCGAGCTGGTCGAGCCAGTCCTGTCCGACGGGGGTGACGGAGATGGACGCGGCCAGGGCGACGAAGCCGGCCAGCATCACGAGGAGCAGGTGGTGGGGGCGGACCCGTCCGGAGTACAGCCGGGGTACGGCGGCCGCGTCGACGAGCCGCGACCCGAGACGCAGCCGGGTGAGGTAGGTGCTCGCGAGACCGCCGCGCTGGCGGTCGAGGAACTCCTCGAGCGTGGCGTGCAGGCCCACGCCGATCACGACCTTCGCGTCCCCGGCATCAGCGAGGAGCAGGGCGGCGTCCTCGGCGGTCGCGGAGGTCTCGAAGACCAGCGGGCGCACGCCCATCCGCTCCAGGCCCTCCACGCCGGAGGGCCGGCCGGGGCCGCAGCGGACGACGACGTCCCGGGCGGCCTTGAGCACCACGGCGCTCGGGCGGTCGGTCTCGTCGTCGGCGTCCAGGACGACGATGTCGGTGCGGTAGCCGCGGGAGCGCAGCTCGTCGGCGACCCTCCCCACCGCCACCACGACGGGCTCCTGCTCCTTCAGGTACGGCCGGATCGCGGCCAGCTCGGCCTCGTGCTCCGGACCGCCGACGACCACGACCGCCGATCGGTCCGCGAACCGCGTGACCGGCTTCGGCAGCCCCTGACCGTGCAGCAGCAGGTCCTGCTCGCGGCGCAGGAACTCCGAGCTGGTCCGGGTCAGCGACTCCAGCTGGGTGACCAGCCCGGTGCGCGCCGCTGCCATCTCGCTCTCGACGGTCGCGAGGTCGACCTCGCGACCGGACGCCAGCTCGACCTCCTCGACCAGGACCCGCCCCTCGTGCACCCGAGCCTGGCGGCCCTCGGAGAGCGCGGCGAACGCGTCGGCGCCGATGCCGTCGACCAGCGGAACGCCGGCGCGCGCGAGCACCTCCGGGCCGAGGTTCGGGAACCGGCCCGAGATCATCGGCTGCGCGTTGACGACCAGCGACGCACCGGCGTCGACCAGCGCCTGGGCGCTGACCCGGTCGAGGTCGACGTGGTCGATGACGGCGATGTCGCCGGGTCGCAGCCGGGGGGCGAGGGTGTCGGCGCGGCGGCCGACCCGGACCGTCCCGACCACCCCGGGGAGGTCGGTCGGGGCAACGTGTCGGGAGGTGAGTCTCATGGCCCGACCAGTGTCACAAACCGTCCGGGCGCCTCCGGGCACCCGCCGCCGTCGGGCGCGTCGGCGTGGGACAGGTCACGTCCGCCCCGGGGCAGCCCCGCCGGGTCAGCTCAGCGCGCGCGCCGGCCCCGCGACCTCGAGCAGCTCGCGGGCGTGCGCCAGCGCGGTGTCGGAGTCGGCCAGGCCCGCCATCATCCGGGACAGCTCACTGACCCGCTGGGCGTCGTCGAGGACCGTGAGCCCGGAGCTGGTGATCGAGCCGTCGCTCGACTTCTCCACGACGACGTGCCGGTCGGCGTACGCCGCGACCTGCGGCAGGTGGGTGACGACGAGCACCTGGGCGGTCCGGGCGAGCTGCGCCAGCCGGCGCCCGATCTCGACCGCGGCCGCACCGCCGACCCCCGCGTCGACCTCGTCGAAGACGAAGGTCGGCACCGGGCTGGTCCCGGCGAGCGCGACCTCGAGCGCCAGCATCACCCGGGACAGCTCACCCCCGGACGCGCCCTTGTGCAACGGGCGCGGGTCCGACCCGGTGTTCGCCGCGAGCAGCAGCTCGACCTCGTCGACACCGGACGCGGTGAAGCGCAGCCAGCGCTTCTCGACCTGCAAGGGCGCTCCCCGGGTGATGCCGTCCGGGGCGGGCACCTCGTGCTGGCGGACCTCGATGGTCAGTCGCGCGTGCGGCATGGCCAGCAGGGCGAGCTCGGCGGTGACCGCGTCCGCGAGCCGTCCGGCCGCCTCGGTGCGCGCGGCCGACAGTGCGGCCGCCGCCGCGGCGAGCTCGTCGCGGAGCTGTTGCTGCTGGGCCTGGAGCTCGAGGATCCGGTCGTCGGTGCCGTCGAGCTCGAAGAGCCGCTGGGCGGACTGGGCCGCCCAGGCGAGCACCTCGTCGATGGTGTCGCCGTACTTGCGGGTCAGCGCGGTCAGCGCCGCCCGGCGCTCCGAGACGGTGGCCAGGCGCGCCGGGTCGGTGTCGACCCGCGCGGCGTACGACGCGACGTCGGCCGCGACGTCGGAGAGCAGGTAGGTGACCTCGGCGAGCCGGTCCGCGAGATCTCCCGCCTCGGGATCGTGCTCGCGCACACCGTCGAGCAGTCCGCGGGCGGCCGAGGTCGTCGCGAGTGCGTCGGGCGCTCCCTGCTCGCTGGACAGCGCCTCCCGGGCCTGCTCGGCGGCGGTTCGGAGCGTGTCGGCGAAGCCCAGCCGGGCCTCCTCGAGGGCGAGCGATGCGTCCTCGCCCGGCTCGGGCTCGACGGCCTCGATCTCCCCCAGGCCGAACCGCAGCAGGTCGGCCTCCCGGGCGCGGTCACGCGCGGAGGCGACGACGTCCTCCAGCTCGCGCTCGGTCGCGTCGAGCCGCTCGTGCAGATCGGCGTAGGCGGTCGCAAGGGCGGCCAGGGCCTCTCCGCCGAAGCGGTCCAGCGCCTCACGCTGGGCCCGCGCCTGGAGCAGGCGGTGCTGATCGGACTGGCCGTGCACGGCCACCAGCGGTTCGGCGATCCCGGCGAGCGTCGAGACCGGCACTGTCGCGCCGCCCACGAACGCGCGCGAGCGTCCCTCGGCCGACACGTTGCGGGCCAGCACGACGCGGTCGTCCTCGACCTCGCCGCCGGCATCCTCGACCGCGGCGGTGAACGCCGGCAGCGGCGCCGCGTGCACGACGCCCTCGACCCGTGCGGTCCGGGCACCCGAGCGCACGGCCCCGGAGTCGGACCGGCCGCCGAGCAGCAGCCCGAGCGCCGTCACGATCATCGTCTTGCCTGCGCCGGTCTCACCGGTGATCACGGTCAGGCCCGGACCGAGCTCCAGCGTGGACGCCTCGATCACGCCCAGCGAGCCGATGCGGATCTCCTCAAGCATCCCGCGCCTCCCGTGCCTCGGCGCGCCGCCGGCGCTCGGCGGATCCGCGCCAGCCCTCGACCGGCAGCCCGAACTTGGCGACCAGACGGTCCGTGAACGGCGCCTCGTGCAGGCGCACCAGCCGGATGGGGACCTCGCCCCGGCGCACCTCGATCCGGGCACCCGGGGGCAGGTCGACGGCGCGCCGGCCGTCGCACCAGAGCACCCCGGCCCCGTCGGTGCGCGCGAGGAGCTCGACGGCCAGCACCGAGGTGGGCGCCACGACCATCGGCCGGGCGAAGAGCGCGTGCGCGCTGATCGGCACCATCAGCAGCGCCGACACCTCGGGCCAGACGATCGGCCCCCCGGCACTGAAGTTGTACGCCGTGGAGCCGGTCGGCGTCGCGCACACGACGCCGTCGCAGCCCCAGCGCGACAGCGGGCGCCCATCGACCTCGACGACCACCTCCAGCATCCGCTCACGGGCCGCCTTCTCGACGCTGGCCTCGTTGACGGCGAAGGTCCGGAAGACCCGCTCGCCGTCGTGGAAGACCTGCACGTCGAGGGTCATCCGGTCCTCGGCGGTGTAGCGGCGGTGGACGATCGCGTCGATGGTGGACTCGACGTCGTCGTACTCCGCCTCCGCGAGGAAGCCCACGTGTCCCAGGTTGACGCCGAGCACCGGCGTCCCGGATCCGTGCGTCACCTCCGCCGCCCGCAGGATCGTGCCGTCGCCCCCGATCACGAGCGTGAGCTCACAGCCCTCGCTGGCTTCGGCCTCGGCCTCGGTGAGCTCGATCGTCGGCTCGTACGCGGACGGGTCCAGCCCCAGGTCACGCGCCTCGGACTCGATCAGCCGGACGACGATGCCGTGCCCGGTGAGTGCCTTGCAGAAGGCCAGCGCGACGTCACGAGCCTCGTCGCGACCCGTGTGGGTCAGCATCAGCACGCGTCTGTGGCCGGTCATGGATCCACCCTCTCACCCGCCACCCCCAGGGACGCCGCAGCACGCACCGTGCTGTGGATGTCCTCCTCGGTCACCGACGCGGGACCGTGGCGCAGCCACAGGAAGAACTCGACGTTCCCCGACGGACCGGGCAACGGACTCACGGTCACGGCACGCGCACCCCAGCCCCGGCGGGCAGCGCCGTCGGCGACGCTGGTCACGGCCTCGGCGCGCAGCGCCGAGTCACGGACGACCCCTCCCTTGCCGACCCGTTCCTTGCCCACCTCGAACTGGGGCTTGACCATCAGCACGAGGTCGCCGTCGGTGGCGGTGACACCCACCAGCGCGTCGAGCACGAGCTGCAGGGAGATGAAGGACAGGTCCCCCACCACCACGTCGACCTGGCCGCCGACCTGCTCGGGCGTGAGCTCCCGGACGTTCATCCGGTCGAACACCTCGACCCGCTCGTCCTGCTGGAGCCGCCAGGCGAGCTGGCCGTACCCGACGTCGACCGCCACCACCTGGGCGGCTCCGTGGCGGAGCAGGACGTCGGTGAAGCCACCGGTCGACGCACCGGCGTCCAGACACCGCCGGCCCTCGACCGACAGACCGAGCGGGGCGAAGGCCGTCAGCGCGCCCGCCAGCTTGTGCCCGCCCCGGGAGACGTAGTCGGGCCGGTCCGGGTCGTCGGCGACGACGATCGCGACGTCCGTGGTGACACCGGTCGCGGGCTTGGTCGCGATCGCGCCCTGCACCTTGACCCGCTTGGCCGCGATCAGCTCGCTGGCGTGCTCGCGCGACCGAGCCAGTCCCCGGCGGACCAGCTCGGCGTCGAGTCGGAGACGACGCGGTGGCACGTCCCCGCCCTCAGGAGGGCTCGACGGAGTCGTCGTCGGGCTGGGCCTCGAGGGCGCGTCGCAGCTCCTCGTGCGCCGTTTCGAACACTCCGACGTGCTCCTCGATCGGACGCTCCTCGAGGTGCTCGACCGCCTCGATGACGGCGTCGACCCGCGACACTCCGGTGCGCACCGGATCGGTGGTCTCGGGACCGGGGTCGACGTCCTCGTTCATACGACCGAGGCTACCCGGCAGCGGGCTCGTCCGACGCCGTGGGCGGGACCAGACCCGCGGTGTCGACCGGCGCCCCGGTCTCGTCGAGGTGCGTCCAGCCCGCGACCGCGACAAGCCGCCACCAGTCCGCCGCGGACCCGTGGCCGGTGAGGGACAACCGCCCGCCCTCGACCCGCGCCACCCGGCTACCGAGGCGAAGCCCGCCGTCGACCGGCTCCGGCGCTCCGCACGCCTCCGTCAGCCCGCCGAGGTCCGGCGACACGTACGTCGGACGCTCCTCGGGCCGGGCGGCCACCAGCTCGGCCAGCCCGGTCACGCCGGTGAGCACCAGCAGCGAGTCCACCCCCGCGCGCCGGGCGCCCTCGATGTCGGTGTCGAGCCGGTCGCCGACCATCAGCGGCCGCCGGCCACCCACCCGGCGCACGGTCTCGTCCAGGAGCGGACGCTCCGGCTTCCCCGCCGTGGTCGGCGTGACGCCCGTGAACCGCCTCAGAGTCTCGACCAGCACGCCGTGCCCGGGAGCGACGCCGTACGCGGTCGGGATCGTGTAGTCGCCGTTCGACGCCACCCAGGGCAGACCGTCCCGTACCCGGACCGCCACCCGCATGATGTCGCGCCACAGGACGTCGGGGCCGTACCCGGTCGCCACGGCCACCGCCTCGTCGTCCACGCCGACCGGAACCAGGCCCGCGTCGCGCAGCGCGGAGATCAGCCCGTCCGACCCGAGCGCGACCACGCGGGCATCCGCGCCGAATCGCTCCGCCAGCAGACGAGCCGCCGCCTGGGCCGAGGTCACCACGTCGCCGGTGGTCGCCTCGACGCCCAGCTCGACCAGGTGCGCAGCGACCCGCTCCGGCGGACGTGCGGCGTTGTTGGTGATGAAGGCCAACCGCATCCCGGCGTGACGTGCTCGCTCCAGATGCGCGGGGGCGCCCGGGACCGCGTCACCGCCCACGTAGACGACGCCGTCGAGATCGAGCATTCCCAGGTCGTAGCGCTCCGAGAGCGGGACGTCCGACGACCCGAGCATGCAGCCTCCTTCGCGGCGGTGTTGTCGCCGCAGCCTACGATGCGACGATGGAATCCAGCACGGTGGTCACGCCTCCCTACGTGGCGGGACCCCTGCGACTGGAGCCCTTCCGCGCGCTGAGGCTCGCGCCGTCCCGGATCGCCAACCCCGCCTCGGGCCGCGCGTTCGCCCGCCCGTACACCGACGTCGCCGCCCGCCTCGCGCAGTGGCAGGCGGACGGGCAGATGCACCACGACGACCAGCCGGCGCTCTACCTGCACGAGTACACGGCCGGCGGCATGACCATCCGGGGACTGGTCGGTCTCCTGGACATCTCGCACCGGGCCGCCCGGATCGAGGACGCCGTGGTGCTGCCCCATGAAGGCATCCACCCCGCCCAGGCCGACGAGCTGGCCGACAGGATGGCCGAGATGGGGCTCAACCCCGCGCCGATCCTGCTCGTCCATCGCTCCGCGCCCGACGCACGAGCCGTGCTCGACGAGCTCCGCGCCGGCCGCCCCGACCACGTCTTCACCGACCGCGCCGAGCAACGGCACCGGATCTGGGCACTGCAGGATCCTGCCCGGCTCGCGATCGTCCAGGCCGCCCTCGCCGGTACCCGCACCCTGATCGCCGACGGACACCACCGCTACGCGGCGTACCTCCGGCTGCAGCAGCGTCGACCCGGCGGGGCTGAGGACCGAGGGCTGGCCATGCTGGTCGATCACGACGACACCCCGCTCTTCCTGGGCGCGATCCATCGCGTCCTTGCAGGAGTGAGCCTGGACGACCTGGAGCGCGCCGCCCTGCTCGTGGGCGCGCGCTTCGCCTCCGCACGACCCGATCGGGCGGTCGCCGCGCTGCGCCGCGACACCATGGTCGTGACAGACGGAGACCGCTGGGCCACCATCACCTTCGACACCGTCGACGGCGACCGTACGGCGGTCGAGGTCCTCCACGACGTCATCGTGCCTGCCCTGCCCCGGGGTCCTCGGGCGATCAGCCACCACCACTCCGCGGAGGAGACTCTCGGACTCGCGAGCGCGGACGCCGATCTGGCCGTCCTGCTCCCCGCCCCGGACGTCGACCAGGTCCTGCGGATCGTCGCGGGCGGCCGTCTCCTGCCGGAGAAGGCCACCTCGTTCCAGCCGAAGGCGAGCGTGGGAGTGCTCATCCGTTCGCTGAACGACGGATGAGTCGGCCGCTGCTCACCTCGATCTCGACCCTCGACGCCGCGCCTCCCCCACCTCGGAAGAAGCGACGCCGGACCGCCCCGGTCAGCTCGACCACGTCGCCGGCACTCCATCCCGGCACCGACCGCAGGACACGCCCGCCCCACACCGCGCAGTCGAGCACGTCGACGCTCTGACGAGACGTCGCGCGGTCACCCGTCCGCCCCACCACCAGGCGGAAGGTCCAGAGCGAGTCACCACTCGGCAGCTCGCGGTGCTCGGGGTCCTGGGAGATCCGGCCGACCAGCCTGATCTCGTTGACCGACTCTTCCAGTTTCGTCTGCGCGGGCATCGCACATCACCTCCGACGCCCACGCTCCCGGTCCTCGCCGACGTCCCCGGCGTCCTGACACGAGAGCTGTGGAATCGGGCGCAGGACATGGGGCTGTGGACGAGAACTGGCGCCGACCCCGGAAAGGTAATCAGGGCCGACCCCGAAGGGTCGGCCCTGATTGTGAAAAGTTGTCCGGCGGCGTCCTACTCTCCCACAGCCTCTCGGTTGCAGTACCATCGGCGCTGAAAGGCTTAACTTCCGGGTTCGGGATGGGACCGGGTGTTTCCCTTTCGCTATGGCCGCCGTAACTCTAGCG
>NZ_DATJTA010000007.1:0-91498 GCF_035503875.1 Nocardioides sp. | reverse complement strand
CATCCGACTACGCAACCGCATCGCCTTCGGCATCAAAGACCCCGACGCCCTCATCAGCCTCCTCATGCTGACCCTCAGCGGCCACACCCCCGCCCTCCCAGGCCGAGCCTGACCCACACATTCAGCACAAGAGCCCGACTCGGCACAAGCGGTCAGTCGGGGAGGGTGACGGTGATCCGGGTGCCGGGGGAGGTGGGCTCCAGGGAGAAGGTGCCGCCGAGCTCGGCGGTGCGCTCCTGCATCGAGCGCAGGCCGATGCCCGGCCGGGCGCCGGTGGGCACGCCGGTGCCGTCGTCCTCGACGACCAGGCGGACGCCGTCGTCGTACCGGTCGAGGGTGACCCGGCAATGCGCCGCGCCGGCGTGCCGGTGGGCGTTCAGGACCGCCTCGGCGGCGACGTGGTACAGCGCGATCTGGCGGCGGCTGTCGATGCGGTCGGCGTCCTCGGCGCGTACGGCGACCGCGAACCTGCCCTGGTCGAAGCGCTCGACGAGCTGCCCGAGCGCCTCGCCGAGACGGCCGTCCTCCAGGGGAGGCGGCAGCAGGTGCCGCGACATCTGGCGCACGTCCTCCGAGCGCTGGGCGAGCTCACCCTGGAGCTGGGCCAGCATGTCGGTGTGCGCGGGCGCGAGGCCGGAGCTGCGGCTGATGGCGGCGAGCGCGAGCGACGTACCGGCCAGCGACGGGCCGAGGCTGTCGTGCAGCTCGCGGCGCAACAGCCGGCGCTCCTCCTGCCGGACGTCGACCAGCCGGGTGCGGGCGCCCTCCAGCTCCGCGTTCACGAGCGCGAGGTCGAGCGCGACGGCGACGAGCGCGGCCAGCCGTTCGACCAGCTCGCGGGTACGCAGGTCCAGCCGCTCGCCCAGCGGCGCCTCCAGGACCAGCCGCCCGACCTCGCGGCCCCGGCTGCGCAGCGGTACGTCGACGGGCACGAACATCGGCTGCGGGCCGGCGCCGACGCGCAGCCGGCCGTCGACGTCCTCCACCACGACCGCCCGGAGGCGCAGACCGCGTCGCAGCCCGTCGACGAGCCCCTCCAGGATGGACATGTCGCCGTGCCCGCGCTCGATGTCCGCGCCGAGCCGGTCGAGCAGCCGCCCGGCGTCGGCGCCGGAGCCGAAGACCAGGCGGTCGACGCGCAGCTGCAGCCAGGTCCGCAGCGGCATCACCGCGAGCGCCAGCCCGGCCACGGCCACCAGGCCCGCGGACTCGCGGCCCCAGGGCAGGTAGCGCCCGCCGAACCAGACCAGCACCAGGTAGGCGCCCACGACCGCGATCGTCAGCAGCGCGCCGACGAGGGCGCGGGAGACCGCCAGGTCGACGCGGTACGACGGCTCCCGCACCACGAGCACGAACACCGCGGCCGGCAGCATGACCATCGCCGCGGAGAGCAGGAACGCGCCGAGCGCGACGGACGGACCGGCGGAGGCCAGGCCCGCCTCGAAGGCCAGGTAGGACAGCGAGAGCGCGAGCAGGCTCACCATCAGCCAGCGCAGCGCCCGGCGCTCCGAGGGCTCGGCCCGGCGCGCGCGCAGGGCGAGGCGCAGCGCGCCCAGCACCCCCGCGGCGACGTACACCGGGACGATCCACTCGTCGTAGCGGAAGGCGAGGTCGGAGACCCGCGCGGAGGCCAGCGGGTGGTCGGGCGCGCCCTCGATCTGGATCAGGAAGCGGCTCACCCCGGCGCTGAGCGCCAGCAGGGCACCGGCGACGGCGGCGGAGAGGCGCAGGCCGGTCGGCGGGGCGCGCTCGATCAGCCACGGCAGCACCAGGATCGCCGACAGGGTGCCGGCGACCCATCCGGAGACGACCAGCTGCGAGACCACGGCGTACGCCGGGAGGTCGGGGTGGGCCACGCCGAGGACGGAGTACTGGATCCCGAAGCTGGTGAGCGAGAACCCGATCCCCACCCCCAGCAACGGCCAGCCGACGACGTGGCCGCGAGCCACGACCAGGGCGCCGAACGCGCCGTACAGGAGGGCCAGGAGGACGTCGGAGACGAAGAACTCGCGGTGCACCTCGAACGGGGGATCGGCCGTCGAGGCGTTGACCAGGGCGAGCACCACCGACGCGAGCCCGACCGCCGTCGAGACGACGCCGAGGAGCACCGCACTCCCACGCGCGACGCCGAGGGATCGGAGTGCGGTGGGCATGATCGATCATCCTGCCGCAGGAGTCCCGGCCACGAGGGCCGGATGCCCCGAACAGCCGGGCCGATGGGACAATCGGCGGGTGAGCATCCCCGCGAGGACCGACGTCCTGGTCGTCGGCGCCGGCCCCGCCGGTGCCGCTGCTGCGGCCTGGGCCGCGCGCGGCGGCGCCGACGTCGTGCTCGCGGACGCGGCGGTCTTCCCGCGGGACAAGACCTGCGGCGACGGACTCACCCCCCGCGCGATCGGCGAGCTGCAGCGCCTCGGCCTCGAGGACTGGCTGCGCGCCCACACCGTCAACCAGGGCCTGCGCGCGCACGGCTTCGGCCAGACCCTCCTGCTGCCCTGGCCCGGAGGGTCGCTGCCCGACTGGGGCTCGGCCGTCGCCCGCACGGAGCTCGACGACCACCTGCGCACCACCGCGCTGAAGTCCGGCGCCACCGGTGTCGACGGCGCCCGGGCGGTCGACGTACGACGGGACGGCGAGCGGGTCGCCGCAGTGGTGTTCAGGACCGACAGCGGCACCGTCGAGATCGAGTGCGACACCCTCGTCGTCGCCGACGGGGTCCGTTCGCCGCTCGGCAAGGTGCTGGGCCGCGAGTGGCACCGCGACACCGTGTACGGCGTCGCCGGGCGCTCGTACGTCGCCTCCGAGCTCAGCGACGACCCGTGGATCAGCTCGCACCTGGAGCTGCGCGGGGCCGACGGCGACATCCTCAGCGGGTACGGCTGGATCTTCCCGCTGGGCACCGGCGAGGTGAACCTCGGCGTCGGCACGCTCGCGACCGCGAAGCGGCCGACCGACATCGCCGTACGCCCGCTGATGGCGCACTACGCCGAGCAGCGCCGGGAGGAGTTCCGGCTCGGTGACGACCTGCGGGCACCGACCTCGGCGCTGCTGCCGATGGGCGGCGCGGTCTCGAACGTCGCGGGCGCCAACTGGGCGCTGATCGGCGACGCCGCCGGGTGCGTGAACCCGCTCAACGGCGAGGGCATCGACTACGGGCTCGAGACCGGTCGCCTGGTGGCCGAGCTGATCGCCGACGGCGCGGCCCTCGACCGGGCCTGGCCGGCGCTGCTGACCGAGCACTACGGCGAGGCGTTCTCGATCGCCCGCCGCCTCGCGGGCCTGGTCACCGTCCCGCGGCTGCTCCCCGCCCTCGGCCCGGTGGGCATGCGCTCGGACTGGCTGATGACCCTGGCGCTGCGCTGGATGGGCAACCTGGTGACCGACGAGGATCGCGACCGGGCCGCACGGGTGTGGCGCTGGGCCGGCCGGCGCTCGATCGCCCGCGACTCCCGGCCGCCGTTCTCCTGATGGACGAGCTTCCGCAGGAGCGCCGGCTGGCGGCGTACGCCGTGGTCCTGCGGGACGAGCAGGTACTGCTCAGCCGCCTCGCCCCGCGCGTGAGCGCGCAGGAGCTGTGGACGCTGCCCGGCGGCGGGGTCGAGCACGGCGAGGACCCGCGGGACGCGGTCGTGCGCGAGGTGTACGAGGAGACCGGGCTCGACGTGCGGGTGGGGGAGGAGGCGCGGGTCGACTCCTTCCACCAGCCCGCGGCCCGGCGGGACGGTCGCCGGGTCGACGCCCACGCCGTACGGCTGGTGTACGACGGCTGGGTGCCCCGCGACGCGCCTCCGCCGCGAGTGGTCGAGGTCGACGGCTCGACGATGGACGCCGCCTGGCATCCCGTCGCGGCGGTGCTGGACGGCACCGTGCCGACCTCGGCGCTGGTCCGCTCCGCGCTGGGCAGCCACGAGCCGTTCCGGATGCAGCGGGTCGCGGCGTACGCACTCGTGTGCCGCGGCGACGACGTGCTGCTCACCCGGATCTCCGAGCGTGGCTTCCATGCCGGCGCCTGGACCCTGCCCGGCGGCGGTATCGACCACGGCGAGGCGCCCCGGGAGGCGCTCGTGCGCGAGGTCCGCGAGGAGTGCGGCGTCGACTGCGAGGTCGGCGAGGTCCTGGAGGTGCACGACGTGCACTTCGGGGGTACGGCGCCCTCCGGCCGCCACGAGGACTTCCACGCCGTCCACCTGGTCTTCGCCGCCACCGTCCCCGACGGCGCCGAGCCGCGGGTCACCGAGCTCGACGGCACCACCGACCGCGCCGCCTGGGTCCCGGTCGCCGACGTCCGCGCCGGCTCGATCGAGGTCCTCGACGTCGTCCGGGCCGCGCTCGACGCGGCAGCCCGCCGTACCTCGGGGGCCTGAGCAGCTCGCCGACCCGTCGATCCTGCAACGACACACCGCGATTTCCGCCGAGAAGGTGACGGGTCGGCGGACGGGTCAGTAGGCGGCGACCGCGGTCTCGCAGACGTTCAGCTCGGGGTGGGCGCGGTTGTTGGTGACCAGGTACGACGAGACGATGAAGCTGCGCTTGACCCGGCCGACCTCGAAGAACAGCCGGAGCATGCCGTTGCGGGGGAGGTCGATGCTGCCGACGAGGCCGGTCTCGGAGTCGTAGCCGATGCTCTCGCCGTCGACGTGCTGGTCCACGCGGCCCTCGCCGGTGACGGTCTCCGCCCAGACCCGCGCGCTGCGGTTGCGGACGACGGGGGCCAGGGCGATGGTGCGTCGTCCCTCGATGCCGTTGACGTCGGGCTCGCAGCGCAGCTGCAGGGTGCCGAGCCGGGAGATGGCGTAGTTCGCGTGCTGGGTGGTCGCGGCGTCGGCGTCGCCGTGCCAGTTCACGCCCATCCGCTGCGAGTAGCGGGTCGTGAAGACGGCGTCGATCTTGCACGAGCGCCACGACATCGGGTGCCGGAAGCCGGTCCACCACCAGTTCAGCTTGACCGAGGTGACGGGCTTCGGGGCCGAGCCCGCCACCGACTGGTTCCGGCCGGGACGCTGGCTGATCACGCCGTCGAGGTAGCCGCTGGAGAAGTTCTCGATCCGGCCGCGCTGGTTGAGGCCCTCGCTGGCGGTGGCGCCGCTGCCGCCGGTGCCGTCGTCGCCCGCGTGGGCGTACCGGTAGACGCGCGCGGTCTTGGTCGCGACCACGGCGCGGTTGTTCTTGGTCTCGTACTTCGCCATCCACAGCTGCGTCTCCGCCGAGCGGTCCTCGACCCGCAGCCGGATGTACGTCGCGTTCGGGCGGCAGGTCATCGCCAGTCGCCCGATCCCGGGGATCACCGCCGACTTGCTGTAGACCCGGCGCTTCTTGGTGCCCTTCCAGGAGACCGTGACGTGCTGGACCCGGCGGTCCGACTTCTTCCGCGCGGCCGTCCGCATGGTCGCCGGGGCGCGGGTCACGGTGCCGGCCCGGCTCGGGTCCAGCGGTACGACGCGCGCGGCGCCGCCGGAGGCCGCGGCCGCCGGAGCAGCGGGCGCGACGGCACCCAGCCCCGCGGTCGCCAGCGCGAGCGCGAGGAGCAGGGGTACGCCGCCCCGTCGGCGACTGCGCGACGGGGACATCACTCGGCCGGCTCGTCGGTGGGCGCGGCGTCCTCGGAGGCCTTCGCCGTCGCGGGGTCGACGTCCGGGACCACCAGCTCGGGAGCCTGCTCACCGCGGACGACCGCCAGCTGCTGGGCGACGGTGGCGTCGGGCAGCGGGACCAGTCGGGCCTCGTCGGCCGCCTCGACGGCGTGCTCGAGGGCGAACTCCAACAGGTCGCGCAGGCTCTCGCGCTCCAGCGAGCGGGTGGTCGTCGTGAGCAGCAGGCGCTGCGCGAGCGGGTACTCGCCCGAGACGATGGTGCGCTGGCTCGGGAACACGCAGTTGCGCTGGCCGTCGGGCAGGGTGATCTCGAACGGGCGGAGCTGGTCCTCGAAGAGCTCGTAGTAGCTGAACCGGAAGTACGCGACGTGGCCGCGGACCTCCTCGTTGCGCCGGTGCGCCGCCGTGGTGGCCGCCGCACGGTCGCGGGCGCGCACCCAGCGGGTGCGGAGCTCGCGCATCTCGGCCCGGGCGGCGCGCCAGTCGGCCTGCGCCTGGTCCAGGCGGGCCTGGTCGGCCGCCTGCTGGTCGGCGGGCCGCCGGTCGCGGATGCCCTTGGCCACCTCGGCCTCGGCCTTCTGGACCTCGTCGTACGCGTCGTCCACGACCTGGCGCTTGCCGGCGAGCTCGCTGCGGAGCTCCTCGCGGACGCGCAGCCGGTCGGCGTTGGCGGCGGCGAGCCGCTTGTCGCGGGTGCTGCCGACGACGAACGTCCGGGAGCCCCGGTCGTTGTCGAAGGCGCGGTAGTCGGAGCGCAGGTTGACCAGCGACGGCTGCGGCGCGTCGAGCACGACCCGGCCGAAGAACCCGAAGGCCTGGTTGTCCTGGTCGGGACCGCCGACGCTGAGGGGTACGTCGTCGAGACCGACCTGCGCCCAGCTGGTGACGGGGGAGCCGGCCCGGTAGATGTCCTGGACCTGCTGGGTGTCGAGGCAGTCGCCGCCGACGTCGGACTCGGACTTGATCGCCACGACGACGGCGTCCGCGCCGACCTGGAACTGGACCACGTCGAGACCGACGGCCCGGCAGGCCTCCCACTCGGCCCGGGTGATCTCGCGGTCGGAGTCGGCCACGTCGATCTCGCCGGCGCACAGCCGCTGGAACGCGCGGTCCTCGCCGTTGGCGTCGACGGCGACGGTCGTCGACGCGCCGTCGCGCAGGTAGGCGTCGGTGAGGTCGCGGGTCAGGGAGCTCTGGGTGTTGCCGTCGACGATGACCGTGCCGGCCCGCCGGTCGGGCAGCTGCGCCGCCCGGCGGGCGATCTCCTGCTGCTCGGCGAGCTCGCTGCGCTCCTGCACGTCCTGGGCCTCGGCGACCAGGTCGACGCTGTCCGGCTCGTCGGAGCTGCACGAGGCGAGCAGGCCCGCGGCGAGCAGGACCGCGACACCGGCGGTGAGACGTCGTACGCCGGCGCTGCGCGTGGGACGGCGCATCACGGGGCTCCCTCGGTGGTCGGGGCGGTGCCGGACGTGCGGGCGCCGTCGCCGGCGTCCGTCTCGTCGGGCGGGTACTGGTGGCGGATGCCGAGCTCGACGACCTCGAAGTCGTCGAGGTGCAGGCCCTGCAGCTCGTTGCCGCGCAGCATGTCGCCGGTGACGTCGCGCTGGGCGTACAGCGTGGGGACGGCGGCGCGGTCGACGACGATCGCGCCGTAGGTGCGCAGGGCCAGCACGATCGCGTCGGCGTACCGGCGCTGCTGGGCGGTCATCGGGATCGGCTCGCCGGTCTCCGGGTCGACCGGCTCGGCGAGCGTCACGTCGCCCTTGAGACGGATCCGCGCCCCCTCGGGCAGCGACTGGGGCCGGCCGTTGCCGTCGGTCGACGACGCGGGCTGGACGAACGAGCTCGTGGCGGGGCCGGGCACGCTGATCGCGAGCGCGTGCTCGATCCGCCCGGCGTTGAGCTCGCCCGGACGGATCAGCCCGGCGAACAGCGGGAGGCCGGAGCCGCGGGCACCGACGACCTGCGGGTCGCTGAAGCCCTCGCCCTTCAGCTCCCAGATCCGCATGAAGTGGTAGGAGATGCTGCCGTCGTCCTCGCGGCGGGCGCGCCACAGGTCGTAGGCGATCGACTTGCTGGGGTCGAAGATGGTGTACCAGCCGTCGTAGCGCGGGTCCGGGTCGATGTCGGTCGGGACGTCGAGGACCATGCTGTCCTCGCCGTCGCCGCACACGATCTGCCGGCACACGACCGCGGTGGGTACGCCGCCCGCGACGACCGGCGTCGTCCAGGCCTCGGTGTTGATGTATACCGGGTCGGTGATCCGGCGCGGCTCGGTGCGGATCCGGTCGCCGTTCTCGACGACGCCGACCCGCTCCTGGGCCAGGTCCATCATCTCGGCGGAGTCGGGGTCGATGCCGAGGTCGTCGGCCCGGGTGTTCCACGGGGAGGTGTCGGAGAAGAAGCGGGTCTCGGCCGAGGTCAGGGTGTCCGCGGCGTCGGTGCCCTCCGCGGAGATCTGCAGGTCCGGCTCGGCGGGCTTCGGGTCGTCGCCGCCACACCCCGCGAGCACCAGGGCCGTCACGGCGGTGAGGACGACGAGCCCGTTGCGGCGCGCGTTCACGGGTGGCTCCGGTGGTCGGGAGCCACGGAGGACTCGATGCTGGACTCCAGGGTCTCGGCGAACCGCGAGAACGTGCCGCCCACGTCGGCGAGGCGCCGCTCGGCGGGCGTCTTGACGGTGCGGCTCCCCGTGCGGGTGCGCGCGGCCGTGACGATGGCGTGCGCCTCGCGGCGGGCGTGCAGGCGGATCAGCTCCGCGTCGAGCTCGGCCTGCGCGGTGAGCAGCTCCAGGCGCCGGGCGGCCTCGTTCTCGATAGCCTCCAGGTGGCGCAGGTGGGCGACCTCGGCCGCGCGCATCCGGACCCGCGCGGACTCGGCGACCTCCTCGAGCGACAGGCCGAGGTAGGCGACGTCCTCCTCGGGCCGCATCGACGGCTTGGTCAGCGTCGGCTCCCGGCGCGGGTGGTGCTCGCGGTGCTCGCGGTTGGCCCGGGCGAGCGGGTCGGCGTAGGCGTCGGCGTACTCGTCGAACTGCTCGGCGCCGGTCCCGTCGAGGTGGTCGAGGTCGTCGAGATCGGTGAGGTCGTCGAACTCGTCCAGGTCGGCGAACTCCTCGTGGTCCTCGAGCTCGTCGGTGCCGTGCTCGACGTCCTCCGCGGGTGCCTCGGGCGCCTCGTCGACCGGCTCGGCGGGGGCGGGCTTCTCCGCCGCCTCGACCGGCTCGGTCTGCGCGACCTGCTTGGCCGGCTTGACCTGCTTGGCGGGCTTGACCGGTGCGGCCTCCGCGGGCTCGCCGTCGGCGGGCTGCTCGGTCACCAGGCGCGAGTCGAAGTCGACGCGGCCGATGAGGGTCTCACCCCCGGACAGGATGTCGGCGAGGGACGGGGGCGGGGCGATCTTGTCGTGGTCGATCACTGGACCGGACCTCCTAGGCTGCCGCCGGACGGCGGGGCCGGGGTGCTGGTGGAATCGTCGGAAGAGTCGGAGTCGCCGGAGTCGGCGGCGTCCTCGCGCTGGTAGGCGGCGGGGACCCCGACCAGCCGGTAGCGCGGGGTGGAGAACAGCTCGGGCAGCATCGGGTCGGTGCCGTCGACGGCCTCGGTGTAGAGCTGGCTGAGCAGGTCGTCCGAGGTGTCGGTCGACAGCAGCAGGTACTTCACGTCGGCGCCGGCCGGGTCCTTCGCCGCCTCCTGCCACGGACCGTCGGAGCGGTCGACCCGGTCGAAGAAGAGCGCGGGGTCGCCGGTCAGCAGCATCACGGCGTACGTCTGCGCGTTGTCGGTGAGGATCGAGTGGTCCTCGTCGATGTTGGCGCGGATGTAGTCGGCCATCGCCTGCTCGGAGACCACGCCGATGGTGCCGCCGCCGACCGCCTTGGCGCCCTCCTGGCTCTCGCCGGTGCTCAGCGCGGCGGCGAAGGCGGACTCGAGGTTCTGGTAGCGGTAGGACTTCATCGCGTGGAACGTCCAGGGGATGCTCACGACCAGGATGGCCACCAGGATCGCGCTGACCGCGGCGTTCTGGGTGCCGAGGGAGCGGGCCAACCAGATCGCGCCGACCACCGCGAACAGCAGGATGGGCAGCGCGTTGCGCATCATCGGCGCGTCGGCGAGGCCGAGGGCGACCGAGACCGCGGGGGAGAGGATCGCGGCGCCGAGCATCACCGCGAGCCACAGCGCGAACGCGTTGTTCTTGAAGCCCGCGAAGATCAGCGCGGGCAGGACGACGATGGCCAGCGGGGCGCCGTACAGGACGAGCTGTCCGGTGTACTGAGCCAGCTCCAGCAGGCTGAAGTGCTCGGCGGCGCCGGCCGCGTCGTTGCTGTTGGTGATCCAGGCGAACGGGTTCGACAGCAGGATCAGGTTGAAGGCCGTCCACAGCGCGATGACGTACGCCGTGGGCGCGGCGAAGCCGACCGTCGTGCCCTCGATCTCCTCGCCGCGAGCGCCGAGGCGGCTCAGCACGGAGCCGATCATCAGCGCGCCGATGGCGAACCAGATCAGGCTGGAGTAGCCGGCCAGGGTCGCGATCGAGAACGCCAGGCCGGAGATCATCACGAAGCGGATGTCGGCGGTGACGTACCAGGCGAACAGCGCGCCGACCGCGGCCATGACGAGCGAGATCCAGATGAAGTGCCGCGACCCGCCCGCGCCGTACAGCAGCACCAGCGGGTTGGCGCCGACGGCGAGCAGGACGGCGTACCGCAGCGCGGTCTGCACCTGCGCGCGGCGCAGCATGCTGTTGAGCAGCACCATGGTCGCGGCGGCGAACAGCGCCGAGGCCACCGGGACGATGGCCAGCGAGCGGGCCAGCGCGGGGATCAGAGTCAGCGGCGAGATCAGCAGCGTGGTCAGCGGCGGGAAGTCGAAGCCGATGGCGGAGAGCTTCGCCGGGTCGTTGTGCCAGACCATGAGCGAGCGGTTCAGCCGGTCCAGGGTCTCGAAGCTCACGACGTGCATCTGGACGACCAGCCAGTAGCCGAACCAGATGTAGGCGACGGCGAAGAACGCGAAGATCGCCAGGCTCTCCCACCGGCGGCGGGGGATGTCGTGCGGGCGGTGGCCGACGGCCTGGATGGTGCCGGCCAGCTTCTCCTTGGCGCGGCGGACGACCTGGTCCTTCTCGACCTGGGCGCTGTCGAGCGTGGTGGTCGCGGCGGGCGTCGGCTCGGCCGGGCTCGGCTCGGTGACGGACGTGCTCATCAGTGCTCCTCGTCCAGGCCGTGCTCGGTCTTCTCCCAGTAGAACGGGTTGGTGAAGAGCTGGATGAAGCCCTTCCAGGCCGCCAGGCTCATCAGGCCCCAGTACAGGGGCGAGAGCAGGGCGGTGCCGGTGATCCCGAACTCGCCGCGCTGCAGGCTGCCCGCGACGTTGAGGTAGATGAAGACGAAGTTCCCGACGAACAGCATCGCGCTGGCGGCGTAGAAGACGATGCCCGGGAAGAGCTGCTCGATGAAGCCGGCCTGGGTGAAGAAGTACAGCGTGGTCAGGCCCCAGAAGATCGGGTTGAGCAGCAGCACGAAGGCGCTGCCCATCGTCAGGTTGAAGCTCATGAAGCCGCGCAGGCCGGTCTGCGAGAGCAGCTGCAGCGGGTTGCGCATGTGCACGAGCCAGGTCTGGAAGTAGCCCTTGTTCCAGCGGCTGCGCTGCCGGATCCAGTTCGGGACGACCGAGTTGGCCTCCTCCAGGGTGGTGGAGTCGATCATCGCGGTGCGGTAGCCCTCGCGGTGCAGCCGGATGCCGAGGTCGGCGTCCTCAGTCACGTTGAAGGGGTCCCAGCCGCCCAGCTCGCGCAGCGTCGAGCTCACGAAGTGGTTGGAGGTGCCGCCGAGCGGGATCGGGGACTCCGAGGCGCCCATGGCGGGCAGGATCAGCTCGAAGTGCATGGAGTACTCGTTGGCGAACCAGGCCGTCAGCATGTTCTGGTCCTGGTTGAAGTGGTTCAGCTTGGCCTGGACGCAGGCCACGTTGCGGTCGACCCGGGTGAAGGTGACGAACGCCTTCTTCAGCTGGTTCGGGTCCGGGCGGTCCTCGGCGTCGAAGATGACGCAGTACTTGCCCTTGGACAGCTGCAGGCCGTAGTTGCACGCCTTGGGCTTGGTCTTCGGCAGGCTGTCGGGGACGACCACGAGGTGGAAGTGCGGCGGGAGGTTCATCGAGCGGATCTTCTCGATGGTCTCGACGTCGTCCTCCTCGCAGAGGAGCTTCACGTCCAGCCGGGTCTTCGGGTAGTCGAGCGCGTTCATGTCGCGGACCAGCCGCGGCACGATGCCGGCCTCCTTGTAGAGCGGGACCAGGATCGTGTAGATCGGCAGGATCCGCTCGTCGAGCTCGGCGAGCTCCTCCTCGGTCACGTCGTACTCGAGGTGCGTGCCGAGGGCGCGCAGGGTGAGTCGGAACTTGTAGACCGACACCGCGAGGTAGGCGATGCTGCACAGCGCGACCAGGCCGATCAGGGTCTTCATCGGCCACACGATGCCGACGAGTACGGCGAGGATGACCGCGCAGACGAAGAAGGCCTTCTGGGTCGGGGAGACGACCACGTGGGCGGACTGCTCGGGCCGGTTCTCCATGATCAGCCGGGTCGCGACCTCGGCATAGTGGTGCGAGTGGACCCGCTGGATGAGCTGGTCGAGGTCGATGCGGTTGGCGAGCAGCTGGCGGACCGGACGGCCCAGGGCGGTCTCGACCCGGTCCAGGTCCTCGTGGCCGAGCGGGCGGGCGACCGCGACCAGGAACTCGTCGGCCGTGCGGGCGACGGGCATGATCTGCAGCTCCTGGGCGAGCGCCTCGGGCAGCGCGCGGGTGACCTCGTCGTCCGGCTCGAAGTCGGTGAGGCCGACCCGCTGCAGCTGGTGCAGCTCCGAGAGGGCCGCGACCAGCACGTCCTCGGAGATCGCGCCGTGCGCGACCAGGATGTCGCCGAGCGGGTCGCCGGTGCGGGAGTACTCCAGGGTGGCCGCCTGCAGCTGGTCCTCGGTCACCAGGCCGCTGCGGGTCAGCATCCGGGCCATCTGGACCCGGGCCCGGCGCTCCTCGGGGGACTCGAGAGCCTCCTCCTGGGCGGGGTAGACGGCATCGATGGCGCCGTTGATCTCGTTGACGGTGTGCCGGACGAGGACGAACGGGCGGGAGAACCGATCCGCGACGACGCGCTCGACGATCGGGTCGGAGAGGTCGGCGGTCGCGATCAGCAGCTCGCCGTCGACCTCGGCGTACGGCAGCACCCGGAACGTGCGGCAGAAGCCCTCGGGCAGCAGCAGGCCGAGCTCGGGGTCGATGCCGTCGGTGAGCCGGGTCGCGGCGGCGACGATGGTGGCGGTCACTGGGCACCCGACCCGAAGCCCGTGGTGGGCACCTCGGCGGAGCCGGCGGAGCGGCGCTTGGCCTCGCCCCGGGCGCGCATGACGGTGTAGACGAGGAAGGCGATCGCGAGCGCGAGCAGCGGCGCCACCAGGAAGGCCACGACGACCACGAGGAACACGCCGAGCTGCATCAGGGCACCGAGGCCCGCGGCTCCCGCGCTCTTCCCGCCCGGACGCGACGACGTTGCTTGGACCGACATCACTCTTCTCCCCATCGATGTCCCACGGCCCGTCTCGGGTCCGGTGGGGCTTGACGGCTCGATCCTCGCGGGCGGGCTCCCACTGAACTTCCTCAGCGCAGTAACAGCACGTCAAAAACCCGTTCTTATGTTGTGAATGTGGTCACTCACGGGGTGGGGGTCGTCGTCGCCCCGGTCGGGAAGGGATCGCCGGAGAGCCAGGCCCGCGCGCGGGCGCCGTACTCGGTGGGGGTGCCGCCCTGCTCGACGAGGAGCGACATCGGGTCGTCGGCGTGGGCCGCCCAGACCCAGAAGAGCGCCCCGATGCCGTGCCCGTCCGCCCAGTCCAGGTAGTCGGCGACGTAGCCGTCGAGCGGGTCGGTGGCCCCCAGCTCGGCGGTGAGCACCGGCACGCTCTCGGCGAGCGGCGCGAGCACGGAGTCCCAGCACTCGCGGGTCGAGCAGGTCTTGAAGTCGTAGCCGTGGAACGCGGCGACGAGCTGGTCGTCGTCGGGGGCGTACGCGTGCCACTGGCTCAGGTCGTTGGCGTAGTCGAGGCCACCGAGCAGGATCGGCTGGGCGGCGCCGCTGTCGCGGATGGCACCGACGACCGCGGCCATCCCCTCGACCGGGTAGGTGTCCTGCGGGTCGGGGGTGGTCTGGTCGTCGACGGCCGGGGCGTCGCACCCGCCGTCGCGCCAGCACTCCCAGGTCAGGTCGAAGACCAGGTCGTCGGTGGCGTCGTAGCGCGAGTAGGGCTCGTTGAACGCGTCGAACATGACCGACGGGTTGTGCTGGTACGCCGTCGCGACGCTGCGCCAGAAGTCCAGGGACTCGGCGTCGGGCATGGCCAGGTTGCCGAACTCGGGCACCGTGGCCCGCTTGCGGCTGTGCAGGTCGAGGACGACCACGAGGCCGTGGCGGTTCAGGGCCGCGACGAACCGGGCGATCTCGTCGCGGTAGTCCTGGGCGGTCCGGTCCTCGTACTGGTCGCTCACGGGCGCCCCGCGGCTCCCGAGCCAGCAGTCCTGGTTGAGGGGGAGGCGGACGGTGTTCGCGCCCCAGGCGGCGACGGCGACGGCCTGCGCCTCGTGCGGCTCGGGGCCGAGGGTGTCCAGCGAGCTGAGCCCCCAGCCCTGGGCGCAGGCGTACTCGAAGCTCGACCAGTTCACGCCGCGGGGCACGAAGGTGCTGCCGTCACGGGCGTCGACGAGGCGGTTGCCGTCGACCCGCGGCTGCGGCGCCCCGGTGGGCGAGGCGGCGGGGTCGGCGTCGTCGCCCAGCAGGCCGGAGCGCTCGACGGAGAGCACGGCGGCGGTGCCCAGCAGCAGGACGACCCCGGTCGCCAGCAGAGCGCGCACGCGTCGGCGCACGAAGGCCCCCTCTCCCTCGAGGACGCATCGTACGGGCACCCACCCGGCGGGCTATCGTGAATCCGTGAGCGACCGGGCGGACCTGCTCGCCGAGCTCCATCGCCGCGGGGTCACGGACGTCGACGACTCCGTCCTGACGCGGGCGCTCTACTCCTCCGACGCCTCGCTCTACCGCGTCGTACCGCAGGTCGTGGCCCGGCCGCGCTCGCGCGAGGAGCTGCTCGCGATCCTCGACCTGGCGCGGGTGAGCGGCGTACCGCTCACGATGCGCGGGGCCGGTACGTCGATCGCCGGCAACGCGGTCGGCACCGGCATCGTCGTGGACACCGTCCGGCACCTCGGGCGGGTGCTGTCGGTCGACCCCGAGTCCCGGACCGCGGTCGTCGAGCCCGGCACGGTGCACGCCACCCTGCAGCGGGCGGCGGCCGCGCACGGCCTGCGCTTCGGTCCGGACCCCTCGACGCACTCGCGGTGCACCGTCGGCGGCATGATCGGGAACAACGCCTGCGGGTCGCGGGCGCTCGGCTACGGGCGCACCGCCGACAACGTGGTGGCGCTGGACGCGGCGTACGCCGCGGACGGGGACGTGCCCGGCGCGCTGGCCGACCTGGTGGCGGGCCACCTGGCGCACGTCCGGACGGGCTTCGGCCGGTTCTCCCGTCAGGTCAGCGGCTACTCCCTCGAGCACCTGCTGCCCGAGCGCCGGTCCGTCGACCGCTTCCTGGTCGGCTCCGAGGGCACCCTGGCGGTGGTGCTCGGCGCGATCGTGCGCCTGGTGCCGGACGAGCCGGGGCGCGAGCTCGTCGTGCTCGGCTACCCGTCGATGCCGGAGGCGGCCGATGCGGTGCCGGCGCTGCTGGCGGCGGCTGTGGAGAGCGGGTCCGGACCGTCGGCGGGCGGTGCTCGACTCGTCGCATGCGAAGGACTGGACGCGCGGATCGTCGATCTGGTGCGGGGCCGCGGCGGCTCCGTGCCCGAGCTGCCGCGTGGCTCGGGATGGCTCTTCGTGGAGGTCGTCGGGCCCGACGCGCCTTCGCTCGTGTCGTCGCTGGTCGCCGTCTCGGGGGCGCTGGCCCACCGGCGGGTGGGCTCGGCCGCGGAGGCGGCGGCGCTGTGGCGGATCCGCGAGGACGGAGCGGGCCTGGCGGCGCGGAGCCTGAGCCGGCCGGCGTACTCCGGCTGGGAGGACGCCGCCGTCCCGCCCGCGCGGCTCGGCGCCTGGCTGCGCGACTTCGACGAGCTGCTGCGCGAGCACGGGCTGGACGGCGTGCCCTACGGCCACTTCGGCGACGGCTGCGTGCACGTGCGCATCGACTTCGACCTGACGGGAGGCGCCACCGGCCGGTTCCGCGACTTCCTCACCGCGAGCGCGCTCCGCCTGCGCGACCACGGCGGCTCGCTGTCGGGTGAGCACGGTGACGGGCGCGCGCGCTCGGAGCTGCTGCCGCTGATGTACGACGCGGAGTCGCTGCGGCTCTTCGGCGCGGTCAAGGCGATCTGCGACCCGGCCGGCGTGCTCAACCCGGGCGTGCTCGTCGATCCCGCGCCGCTCGACGCGGACCTGCGTGCGGTGCGGCCGCGACTGCCGGTGCGTCCGCTGCTGCGGCTGGCCGAGGACGCCGGGTCGCTGGGCGACGCGGTGCACCGCTGCACCGGCGTCGGGCGCTGCGTCGCGCCCACCACGGCCGGGGTGATGTGCCCCTCCTACCTCGCCACCCGCGAGGAGAAGGACTCCACCCGGGGCCGGGCGCGCGTCCTCCAGGAGGCGCTCGACGGCTCGCTGGTCGAGGGTCTCGCGGCCCCGGCGGTGTCCGAGGCGCTCGACCTGTGCCTGGCCTGCAAGGGCTGCTCGTCGGACTGCCCGACCGGGGTCGACATGGCGACGTACAAGGCCGAGGTGCTGCACCAGCAGTACGACGGCCGCCGCCGGCCGCGCACCCACCACACCCTCGGCGGGCTGCCGCGCTGGGTGGCGCTCGCGGCGCCGGTCGCCCCGGTGCTGTCCCGCGCGCAGCGACTGCCGCTGCTCGGCCGGATCGCCGGCGTGCTCGCCGGCGTGGACCGACGCCGGACGCTGCCCGCGATCGCGCCTCGGTCGCTGCGTCGCTCGGCGGGCGTGCCCGACCGGGTCCCGGACGTGTGGATCTGGGCGGACACCTTCACGGACCACTTCCTCCCGGGCTCCGCCCGGGCGGCGGTCCGGGTCCTGGAGGCGGCGGGGCTGAGCGTCTGCGTGATCGCCGACGACGCCTGCTGCGGGCTCACCTGGCTGACGACGGGGCAGCTCGAGCGCGCCCGTTCGACGATGGCGGGTGCGGTCCGGACGCTGGCGCCGTACGTCGCGAGCGGGGTGCCGGTCGTCGGGCTGGAGCCGTCCTGCCTGGCGACGCTGCGCAGCGACGCGGTCCAGCTGGTCGACGACCCGCGCGCGGAGCAGGTCGCCCGAGGCGTGCTCACCTTCGCCGAGCTCGTCGAGCGGCTCGACGTGCCGGTGCCGGACCTGAGCGGCGTCGAGGTGGTCGCGCAGCCGCACTGCCACCAGTCGTCGGTGCTCGGCTGGGCCGCCGACGAACGGCTGCTGACCGGCGCGGGCGCGACGGTGACCCGGGTGCCGGGCTGCTGCGGGCTCGCGGGCAGCTGGGGGATGGAGCCGGACCACTACGAGACGTCGGTCGCCGTCGCCGAGACCCACCTCCTGCCGGCGGTGCGGGCGAACGCCGGCGCGGTGGTCCTCGCCGACGGTCTCTCGTGCCGGCACCAGCTCGAGGACCTCGTGGGCGTCCCGGCGATGCACCTGGCCGAGCTGCTCGCTTCTAGACTCGACGGGTGAAGCCCCAGCACCGTCGCCTGATCATCCCGGCCGCACTCGTGGCGCTGCTGGTGATCGTGGTGATCGCCGCGGTGGTGAAGTAGGTGACCTCGGAGTCCCTGCAGCGCGCGCTCGGCACCGTCCGCGGCCACCTGCTCGACCCGGACACCCTGGTCAAGGCCGTGGCCACCGGGCGCCGGCGCGGCAGCGAGCCCCCGTGGCGGCGCGTCGAGCTGCGCTACGTCGACCTGAAGTCGGGGCGGCACCTGCAGGTGACGTCGTACGACCAGACCCAGGCGCACACCGCCAACCACGCCGTCGGTGACGCCGCCCGGGAGGAGGTCGACCGCCTGCTCGAGCTCCCCTTCGGCAACTGGCACGTCGACACCACGACCCAGAGCCACCAGCTCCGGGTCACCAAGAAGCTCGAGGGCGTCCTGCACAGCCAGAACCGGACCGCGCCGGTCGAGGCGACCCGCGGCCACGACCGGGCCAAGGACCGCTTGCTCCCCGAGGACGACCCGGTCTTCCGGGCGCTCGGACTGACCGACGCGCAGGGCCGGATGAAGCCGAGTCGGCAGGCGAAGTATCGCCAGGTCGAGGAGTTCCTCCGGCTCCTCGACAAGACGATCTCCGAGGCCCGGGCGAAGGGCCACCTGCGCAAGCCCACCGCCGAGGACCCGCTGCGGATCGTCGACCTGGGCTGCGGGAACGCGTACCTCACGTTCGCGGCCCAGCGCTACCTCACCTCGGTGCGGGGGCTCCCGGTCGTGGTCACCGGGGTCGACGTCAAGGAGCAGTCGCGCGAGCACAACAGCGAGGTGGCGGCCGCGCTCGGTGTGGACTCCGAGTTCGTCGTCGGCACCATCGGCGGCGTCGAGCTGGACCCCGCGCCGGAGGTGGTCCTCGCCCTGCACGCGTGCGACACCGCGACGGACGAGGCGCTCGCGCAGGCGGTCGGCTGGGGCGCGCAGGTCGTGCTCGCCGCGCCCTGCTGCCACCACGACATCGCCGCCCAGCTGCGGAAGTCGCCCACGCCCGCGCCGTACTCGCTGCTGACCCGGGACGGCATCCTGCGCGAGCGGCTGGCCGACACCCTCACCGACGGCATCCGCGCGGCCCTGATGCGCGGCGAGGGCTACCGGGTCGACGTCGTCCAGTTCGTCGAGAGCCGCCACACGCCGCGCAACACGATGCTCCGCGCCGTCCGCACCGGAGCCCCGGTCGAGGACTCCGTCCGCACCGAGTACGACGACCTCGTCGCGACCTGGTCGGTCCGCCCGCGGTTGGCGGAGCTGCTGGATGCCGCGCGCGCCTGAGGGGGCGCTGGCCGCCCTGGTCGCCCTGCCGTTCCTCCTCGGTGCGGCCCGCGCTCCCGCCCCGGCCGCAGGCGAGGTCCTGTTCGCGTTCCAGGATCCCGAGATCGTGGAGTCGAGCGGCCTGGTCGTCCGGGACGGCCTCGCCGTCACGGTCAACGACTCGGGCGACCCGGGCCGGGTCTTCGTCGTCGACCCGACCAGCGGCGAGACCGTCGGCGTCACCCGCTGGGACACCGACCCGCGTGACGTCGAGGCCGTCGCCCCCGCCGGCCCGGGCGAGGTCTGGGTGGGCGACATCGGCGACAACCGCCACGTCCGCGACTCGATCGAGGTGCTGCGGGTGCCGGTCGGGCGCGGGGACCGGACGGCCGAGCCGGAGCGGTTCGAGCTCGTCTACCCCGACGGCGCCACCGACGCCGAGACGCTGATGACCGAGCCCGGCACCGGGCGCCTGGTCGTGGTGAGCAAGGGCGTCTTCGGGGGCACGGTCTACCGCGCGCCCGCGCGCCTCGACCCGGGCCGGCCGAACCGGCTGGAGGAGATCGGTACGACGCTCGGACTCGCGACCGATGGCTCGTTCTTCCCCGACGGGCGTCACCTGGTGGTGCGCAACTACGGGCGGGCCGCCGTGCTGACCTGGCCGCGGCTGGAGGAGCTCGGCTCCTTCGACCTCCCGCCCCAGGAGCAGGGCGAGAGCATCGCCGTCGACGAGCGCGGGCAGGTGCTCGTCGGCACCGAGGGTGCGTTCAGCGAGGTGCAGAGCGTGCGGGTGCCGCGCGCGATCGAGGCGGCGATGGCGAGTCCGAGTCCCACGCCCGACCCCACGCCGACCTCGAGTGCGAGCCCGTCGACGACCTCCGACGAGGTGGTGGGCGAGGCGGAGTCCGGCGACGAGGACGGGTCCTGGCCGGCGTTGCTCGTCGGCGGGGCCGTGGTGCTCGGCCTGCTCCTGGTCCTGCTGGTCGCCACCGCGGGGGCTGCCGCGCGTCGTCGGCGCGGCTGAGCACCCGCTCGGGCGAGTTTGCCGGGGGTCGCCGGCGGCTACTCACGTCCCGTGCCCCGACTGCGACGTACCTCTCCCGCCCAACCGGGCTGGACCCGGCGCCGGGCCGGTCGCGGCTTCGTCTACCTCGACCAGCACGGGGAGCGGCTGCCCGAGGAGGACGCCCAGCGGGTGCGCGACCTCGTCATCCCGCCCGCGTGGCGCGACGTGTGGGTGACGCCGTACGAGAACGGACACCTGCAGGCCGTCGGCACCGACGACGCCGGGCGACGGCAGTACCTCTACCACCCGGCCTGGCGGGAACGGCGCGACGCGGAGAAGTTCGACCGGATGCTGGCCTTCGGGCACGCCCTGGCCCGGGCGCGCGAGCTGATCATCACCGACCTCGGACGGGAGGGCCTGCCGCTGGAGCGGGCGTGCGCGGCCGCCGTACGGCTGCTGGACCTGGGGTACTTCCGGATCGGCAACGACGTGTACGCCGACGCGAACGGCAGCTTCGGCCTCACCACGCTGGAGCGCCGGCACGTACGCCGCCGGCAGGACCGGCTGGTGTTCGCGTTCACCGGCAAGTCGGGGGTCGACCACCGCATCGAGATCGACGACGCGGTCGTGATCGAGACCATCGAGGCGATGCGCCGGCGCCGTGGCACGACCGACCGGCTGCTGTCGTACAAGGACGGGCGGTCGTGGCGCGACCTGCTGCCGGCGCTGGTCAACGAGTACATCCGCACCTCGACCGGGCTGGAGGTCACGGCCAAGGACTTCCGCACCTGGCACGCGACCGTGCTGGCCGCCGCGGCCCTGGCGGAGACGCCGGAGCCGGGGCAGTCCAAGGCGTCGCGGAAGCGGGCCGTCGCCGGCGCCATGAAGGAGGTCGCCTCCTTCCTGGGCAACACCCCGACGCTGGCCCGCTCGTCGTACGTCGATCCGCGGGTGGTCGACGCGTACGACGAGGGCCGCACCATCGAGCGCGCGACCCGGCGCAGCTACGACAGCACCGACGAGCGCCAGGCGGCGCTCGAGCGTGCGACCCTGAGGCTGATCGAGGAGGCCTGATGCGGATCACGGCGGTGCAGGGCGACATCACGACCCAGGAGGTCGACGCGATCGTCAACGCGGCGAACCGCGCGATGCGGGGCGGCGGGGGAGTCGACGGCGCGATCCATCGGGCGGGCGGTCCCGCGGTGCTCGCCGACTGCGTCGCGCGCTTCCCCGACGGGCTGGCGACCGGCGACGCGGGCTGGACGACCGCGGGCGACCTGCCGGCGCGTTGGGTGATCCACGTCGTCGGCCCGAACCGGAACGCCGGTGAGACCGACCGCTCGCTACTGACGTCCTGCTACGCCCGCGCGCTCGAGGTCGCGGACGAGCTCGGCGCCCGCACCGTCGCCTTCCCCCTGGTCAGCGCCGGTGTCTACGGCTGGCCCAAGGACGACGCGATCGCCTGTGCCCTCGAGACGATCCGCGCCTCGCCCACCAAGGTGGACGAGGCGCGGATCGTGGCGTTCGACGGGCCGACGTACGAGCAGGTGGCCGCCGCGTTGGCCGAGTAGCTGGCTGCGGCGGGTCTCGATACGCCCGCTCGTTCCTCGCGGGCTACTCGACCGGCGAGATGGCTCCCTCGTTGGTCGAGTAGCGAGCGCCAGCGAGCGTATCGAGACCTCGTCGCGCGGGTCTCGATACGTCCGCTCGTCCCTCGCGGCTACTCGACCGACGAACTCAGGAGTTCTCGACGACCCAGTCGATGCAGGCGGTCAGCTTCTCGACATCCGACGGGTCGACGGCGGGGTACATCGCGATCCGCAGCTGGTTGCGGCCGAGCTTGCGGTACGGCTCGGTGTCGACGACGCCGTTGGCGCGCAGGGTCTTGGCGATGGCGGCGGCGTCGACGTCGTCCTGGAAGTCCACGGTCCCGATCACCAGCGAGCGGTGGGCGGCCTCGGCGACGTACGGGAACGTGTACGACGTCTTCTCGGCCCAGCCGTAGAGCGCGTCGGAGGAGCGGGTGGTGCGCTCGACCATGCCGGCCAGGCCGCCGTTGGCGTTCATCCAGTCCAGCTGCTCGGCCATCAGGAACAGCGTGGCGACCGACGGGGTGTTGTAGGTCTGGTTCTTCGAGGAGTTGTCGATCGCGGTCGGCAGGTCGAAGAAGGCCGGGATGTGGCGGTCGGTCGCGGCGATCCGGGCGGCCCGCTCCAGGGCGGCGGGCGACATGAGCGCGATCCACAGGCCGCCGTCGGAGGCGAAGCACTTCTGCGGGGCGAAGTAGTAGGCGTCGACGTCGTTCAGGTCGACGGGCAGGCCGCCCGCGCCCGAGGTCGCGTCGATGAGGACCAGCGAGCCCTCGTCGGCGCCGGCGGGGCGCACGACCGGCGCCATCACCGCGGTGGAGGTCTCGTTGTGCGCCCACGCGTAGACGTCGACGCCGGCCTCGGCCTCGGCGACCGGCGCGGAACCGGGCTCGGCCTTGATCACGCTCGGGGCGTCCAGCCACGGGGCGTCGGCGGCGGCCTTGGCGAACTTCGAGGAGAACTCGCCGAACGACAGGTGCTGGCTCTTCTTCTCGATCAGGCCGAAGGTCGCGATGTCCCAGAACGCCGTCGCGCCGCCGTTGCCGAGCACGACCTCGTAGCCCTCGGGCAGCGAGAACAGCTCGGCGAGGCCCTCGCGGACCCGGCCGACGGTGTTCTTCACCGGGGCCTGGCGGTGCGAGGTGCCCATCAGCGACGAGCCGGTCGCGGCGAGCGCGTCGAGGTGGCTGGTCTGGATCTTCGACGGCCCGGCGCCGAAGCGGCCGTCGGCGGGGAGCAGGTCGGCGGGGATCTGCAGGTCGGTCATGTGCTGCCTTCCGAAGGGCGAGGAGTGCGACTTCCCTGACCACGCTGTCAGCGCTGGCCATTGTTGCAGCCGCGTTGCGGCGAGATAAATCGTGGCCGGCGGCCGGACGTGAGCGATCATGGGACGCGTGACTGCGGCAGAGGTGCGGGCGCTGGAGATCGTCCGGGTGGACTACGGCCACCCCGACGCGATGCGCCTGATCGAGGAGGTCCAGGCCGAGTACGTCGCCCGGTACGGCGGCCGCGACGAGACTCCGCTCGACCCGCTGATGTTCGCGCCGCCGGAGGGCAGCTTCTTCGTCGGCTACCTGCACGGCGACGCGGTCGCGACCGGAGCCTGGCGCAAGGAGGGCGTCGAGGCGCTCGGCACCACGCGGACCGCCGAGGTCAAGCGGATGTACGTCGTACCCCGCGCCCAGCGGGCCGGCCACGCGCGCCGGATGCTCGCCCACCTGGAGGCGACCGCCCGGGCGGCGGGCTTCGAGGCGATGGTGCTGGAGACCGGCGACCGGCAGCCGGAGGCGATCGCGATGTACACCTCCTCCGGCTACGAGCCGATCCCCGGCTTCGGCTACTACCGGGACTCGCCGGTCAACCGCTGCTTCGCCCGCCGGATCGACTGATGCTGCTGCCGCCGAAGGTCGCTCACGGCGTCGCCGACGGGTCGGTGACGCTGGCCTTCCGCCGCTGGGCGAGGCCCGACGTGAAGGTGGGATCGCAGTTCCGCACGGCGGCCGGGGTCGTGCGCGTCGACGCGGTGGACCTCGTCGACGCCGGCACGATCTCCGACGAGGACGCGCTCGCCGCCGGCTGGCCGGACGCGACCCGGCTGCGCCGCCAGCTCGACAAGGTCGAGGGCGAGCTGCCGACGTACCGCGTCGTGCTGGGGTACGCCGGCCCCGACCCGCGGATCGCGCTGCGCGAGAGCGCCGACCTCGGCGACGAGGACGTCGCCGAGATCGACCGGCGGCTGGAGCGGCTGGACCGCGCCAGCAGCCACGGACCGTGGACGATGGCCACGCTCGAGCTGATCGGCCGGCGCCCGCACACCCGCGCGCCCGACCTGGCCGCGGAGCTGGGTCGCGAGCGCGACCCGTTCAAGATCGACGTACGGAAGCTGAAGAACCTCGGGCTGACCCAGAGCTTCGACGTCGGGTACGGCGTCTCGCCGCGCGGGCGGGCCTATCTGGCCCGGACCGCGCGGCGGCCCTGACCTCAGGAGTGCCAGGCGCCCTGCCAGCCCTCGACCTCGTCGGCCTTGCGGGCGGCGGGGCCGGTGTAGATCGCCGAGGGGCGGATCAGCCGGCCGGTGGTCTTCTGCTCCAGGATGTGCGCCGACCAGCCGCCGGTGCGCGCACAGGTGAACATCGAGGTGAACATGTGCGCGGGCACCTCGGCGAAGTCGAGGACGATGGCCGCCCAGAACTCCACGTTGGTCTCCAGCACCCGGTCGGGCCGGCGCTCGCGGAGCTCGGCCAGCGCGGCCTGCTCGAGCGCCTCAGCGACGGCGTAGCGCGGAGCGTCGAGCTCGCGCGCCGTACGACGCAGCACGCGGGCGCGCGGGTCCTCGGCGCGGTAGACGCGGTGGCCGAAGCCCATCAGCCGCTCGCCGGAGTCGAGCAGGCCCTTGACGTAGGCGCGGGCGTCGCCCGACCTCTCGACGTCCTCGATCATGCCGAGCACGCGGGACGGTGCGCCGCCGTGCAGCGGGCCGCTCATCGCGCCGATGGCGCCGGAGAAGGCGGCCGCGACGTCGGCGCCGGTGGAGGTGATGACGCGGGCGGTGAAGGTGGAGGCGTTCATGCCGTGCTCGGCCGCGCTGCTCCAGTAGGCGTCGATCGCCTTGACGTGCTTGGGGTCGGCCTCGCCCTTCCAGCGGATCAGGAACTTCTCGGCGAGGGTCGCGCCCTCGTCGACGACCTTCTGGGGGACGACGGGCTGGTGCAGGCCGCGGGCCGACTGGGCGGCGTACGAGAGCACCATGACGGCGAGCCGGCCGATGTCCTCGCGGGCCTGCTCGTCGCTGATGTCGTAGGTCTGGCCGAAGCCGAAGGCCGGGGCCAGCATCGCCACGGCCGCCTGCACGTCGACGCGGACGTCGCCGGTGTGCACGGGCAGGTTGTAGGGCTCGGCCGGCGCGAGCCCGGGGCTGTACTTGCCGTCGATCAGCAGGCCCCAGACGTTCTCGAACGGCACCCGGCCGACGATGTCCTCGATGTCCACGCCGCGGTAGCGCAGCGCCGAGCCCTCCTTGTCGGGCTCCGCGATCTGCGTCTCGAAGGCGACGACGCCCTCCAGGCCATGGTGTACCTCGGTCATCGGCGCGACTCCTTCGTCTCGGATGCGTCTCGGATGGCGCCCCCTCCGGCGCCCCCGGCATTGTGTACCCATCCCTAGGCTGGCCGGTATGGCCGACGCAGATCTGGACCTTCGCGCGCTTCGCCAGGAGTACGCCGCCGCGGGACTCGCCGAGGGGGACCTCGAGGCGGACCCGGTCACGATGTTCCGCCGGTGGTTCGACGAGGTGCGGGCGGCCGGCCTGCACGAGCCGAACGCGATGGTCGTCGCGACGGTCGGTGCCGACCTCGCGCCCTCCTCGCGGATGGTGCTGCTGAAGGGGCTGGACGAGGACGGCTTCGTCTTCTTCACCAACACCCGCTCCCGCAAGGGCGACGAGCTCGCGGCGAACCCGCGCTGCGCGCTGCTGTTCCCCTGGCACCCGCTGGAGCGCCAGGTCCGCATCGACGGGCTGGCCACCGCGCTGCCGCCCGCCGACGTGGCGGCGTACTTCGCCGTCCGCCCGCGCGGCTCGCAGCTCGGCGCCTGGGCCTCCCACCAGTCGCGGGTGGTCGCCGGCCGCGAGGAGCTGGCGGCGTCGTACGCCGAGGTCGAGGCGCGGTACGACGGCCGCGACGTCCCGGTCCCCGACGAGTGGGGTGGGTACGTCGTCCGTCCCGAGGCCGTCGAGTTCTGGCAGGGCCGCCCGGGACGGATGCACGACCGGCTGGTCTATCGCCGTACGCCCGAGGGCTGGCGGACCGAGCGCCTGGCTCCCTAGGAAAACCGATGGTGAGTGAGCGCTCACTCACTTAGGCTGCTCGGGTGAGCACCCACACCGACCGTCCCCGCCGCCCGCGGGCCCGGCCTCTGTCGAGCGAGGAGCGCCGGGAGGTGCTGGTCGACGCGACCCTGCGGCTGCTGCGCGAGCACGGCCGCCAGGTGACCAGCCGCCAGATCGCCGAGGAGGCGCGGGTCGCCGAGGGGACGATCTTCCGGGTCTTCGCGACCAAGGACGAGCTGGTCGACGCGGCGATCGCGCGGGCCTTCGTGCCGGGCGCGATGGTCGAGCGGCTCGCCGAGATCGACCCGGCGCTGCCCCTGGAGGAGCGGCTGGTCCGGGCGGCCTCGGTGCTCCAGCAGCGCTACCGCGCGACCTTCGACCTGATGGCCAAGGTCGGCCTGGTCAAGCCACCCCCTTCGACCCGCCACGCCCACGACCGCGAGGAGCACCTCGCGCAGTTGACCCGGATGCTCGTCGAGGTCGTCGGCGCCGACGCCGACCGGCTCTCGGTGCCCGCGGAGGACCTGGTGCACCGTCTCCGGATGCTGGTCTTCGTCGGCAGCCACCCCCACCTGTCCGACGGCCGGCTGGTCACCGCCGAGGACGCCGTTCACACCGTCCTGTACGGGCTGCTCCGCACGCCCGCGCCCGAGAGCCAGGAGTCCTGATGCTCGTCCGCCTGCTCCGCGAGCGGCTCGCGCCGTACCGCGCCTGGCTCACCGCGGTCGTCGTCCTGCAGTTCGTCGGCGTCCTCGCGATGCTCTACCTGCCCAGCCTCAACGCCCGGATCATCGACGACGGCGTCGTCACCGGCGACACCGGCACCATCTGGCGCCTCGGCGGGCTGATGCTCGCGGTGTCCGTGGTCCAGATCGCCTGCTCCGTCGGAGCGTCCTGGTACGGCGCCCGCACCGCGACCGCCTTCGGCCGCGACGTGCGACGGGACCTGTTCGCGCGGGTCGGGACGTTCTCGACCCGGGAGGTCCAGGACTTCGGCGCCCCGTCGCTGATCACCCGCACCACGAACGACGTCCAGCAGGTGCAGATGCTGGTCGTGATGACCTGCCTGATCGCGGTCTCCAGCCCGATCATGATGGTCGGCGGCGTGCTGATGGCGCTGCGCGAGGACATGGGTCTCGGGTGGATCCTGGCCGTCGTCGTGCCCGCCCTGTTCGCCAGCGTCGGCTTCGTGATCTCGCGGATGGTGCCGAGCTTCCGGGCGATGCAGGAGCGCATCGACGAGGTCAACCGCGTGCTGCGCGAGCAGATCAGCGGCATCCGGGTGGTCCGCGCGTTCGTGCGCGAGCCGCACGAGAGGGAGCGCTTCGGGGAGGCCAACGACCGGCTCACCGAGGTCGCCGTGAGCGCCGGCCGGTGGATGGCGACGCTGTTCCCGCTCGCGATGCTCGTCGTCAACGTCTCCAGCGTCGCCGTCATCTGGTTCGGCGGCCACCGCGTCGACAGCGGCCAGATGGAGGTCGGGGCGCTGACCGCGTTCCTCTCCTACCTGATGCAGATCCTGATGTCGGTGATGATGGGCACCTTCATGCTCATGCAGGTCCCGCGCTCGGCGGTCTGCGGCGAGCGGATCGCCGAGGTCCTCGACACCGAGACGTCCGTGCGCCCGCCCGAGCAGCCGGTGACGCCGGATCCCGCCGACCGGGGCCGGCTCGACCTGGAGGACGTCACCTTCGCCTACCCCGGGGCCGACGACCCCGTGCTCGACGGGATCTCCCTGCAGGCCCGGCCCGGGACCACCACCGCGGTCGTCGGCTCGACGGGCGCCGGCAAGACCACCCTGGTGAACCTGGTCCCGCGGCTCTTCGACGCGACCGGCGGGACCGTCCGGGTCGCCGGCGTCGACGTCCGCGACCTCGATCCCGACGTGCTCTGGTCGCAGATCGGCCTGGTGCCGCAGCAGGCGTACCTCTTCTCCGGCACGATCCGCAGCAACCTCCAGCACGGTCACCCGGACGCGAGCGACGAGGACATGTGGTCGGCCCTCGAGGTGGCGCAGGCGCGCGACTTCGTCGCGGCGCTGCCCGAGGGGCTCGACGCGCCCGTGGCGCAGGGCGGCACCAACTTCTCGGGCGGCCAGCGTCAGCGGCTCGCCATCGCGCGCGCCGTCGTACGACGACCGTCGATCTACCTGTTCGACGACTCGTTCTCGGCGCTCGACCTGGCCACCGACGCCCGGCTGCGCGCCGCGCTGAAGCCGGTCACCACCGACGCCACCGTCGTCGTGGTGGCCCAGCGGGTCTCCACCATCCGCGACGCGGACGCGATCCTCGTCCTCGATGGCGGCCGGGTCGTCGGCCGCGGCACGCACGCCGAGCTCCTCGAGGACTGTCCCACCTACCAGGAGATCGTCGCGTCCCAGCTCACCTCCGAGGAGGCCGTCGCATGAGCGAGCAGACCAAGAAGCCCACTCAGTCCTTCCAGGCCACCGAGCGGATCCAGGCCCCCCAGGGCGGCCCGGGCCGCGGCCCGATGGCGGCCGGCCAGGTCGGCCAGAAGGCGATGGACTTCGGCCCGTCCGCCCGGCGGCTCGTCGCCGGACTGCGACCGGACCGGTGGTGGGCGATGCTCGTCGTCGGCCTCGTCGTGGTCTCGGTGCTGCTGATGTCGATCGGCCCGCGGCTGCTCGGGCACGCCACCGACCTGGTCTTCCGCGGCTTCATCGGCGGCCGGCTGCCGGCCGGCACGCCGGAGTCCGAGCTGCCCGACGCCGTACGCGGCCAGGGGGTCGTCCCCGGCGAGGGCGTCGACTTCACCCAGGTCGGCCGCTGGCTGCTGCTCGTGCTGGCCGTGTACGTCGTCGCCTCGCTGCTGTCCTGGCTGGCCGGCTACGTCCTCAACGGCGTCGTGCAGCGGGCGGTGCGCCGGATGCGCCAGGACGTCGAGGACAAGATCCACCGGCTGCCGCTCGGCTATTTCGACCGCTCCCCGCGCGGGGAGCTGCTGAGCCGGGTCACCAACGACATCGACAACGTCAGCCAGACCCTGCAGCAGACGATGAGCCAGCTCCTCCAGTCGGTGCTCACCCTGGTCGCCGTGCTCGCGATGATGCTGTGGATCTCCCCGCTACTGGCCCTGGTCGCGCTGGTCAGCGTGCCGGTGTCGCTGATCGCGACCCGCGCGATCATGAAGCGCTCGCAAGGTCAGTTCGTCGCGCAGTGGCGTCGTACCGGACAGCTCAACGCGCACATCGAGGAGTCGTTCTCGGGTCACGCGCTGGTCAAGGTCTTCGGCCGCACCCGCGAGGTCGAGAAGGACTTCGAGGAGCACAACGAGGGCCTGTACGACGTCTCCTTCAAGGCGCAGTTCATCAGCGGCCTGGTGATGCCGACGATGATGTTCATCGGCAACCTCAACTACGTGGTGGTGGCGGTCATCGGCGCGCTGCGCGTCTCCAGCGGCGCCCTCACGCTCGGCGAGGTCCAGGCCTTCATCCAGTACACGCGGCAGTTCACCCAGCCGCTGACGACGCTGGCCTCGATGACGAACCTGCTGCAGTCGGGCGTGGCCTCGGCCGAGCGCGTCTTCGAGCTGCTCGACGCGGACGAGGAGCCGGTCGAGGAGGCGGGCTCCGGCGTCCCGGCCGCGCGCCGGGGCGAGGTGGCCTTCGAGCACGTCTCCTTCTCGTACGACGCCGAGCGCCCGCTCATCACCGACCTCTCGCTGGTCGCGCGCCCCGGGCAGACCGTCGCCATCGTCGGCCCGACCGGCGCGGGCAAGACGACCCTGGTCAACCTGGTGATGCGCTTCTACGAGCTGGACGGCGGCCGGATCACCATCGACGGCGTCGACATCGCCGCCGTACCCCGGGCGCAGCTGCGGGGTCAGATCGGCATGGTGCTGCAGGACACCTGGCTCTTCGAGGGCACGATCCGCGACAACATCGCCTACGGCCGGCCCGGCGCGAGCGAGGAGGAGGTGCTGGAGGCGGCGCGCGCGACCTTCGTCGACCGCTTCGTGCACTCGCTGCCCGACGGCTACGACACGATCGTCGACGAGTCCGGCTCGAACCTGTCCGCGGGGGAGCGGCAGCTGGTCACGATCGCGCGGGCGTTCCTCACCGACCCGGCGCTGCTGATCCTCGACGAGGCCACCAGCTCCGTCGACACCCGCACCGAGCTGCTCCTGCAGCAGGCCATGGCCGCCCTGCGCACCGACCGCACGTCGTTCGTCATCGCCCACCGGCTCTCCACGATCCGCGACGCCGACCTGATCCTGGTCATGGAGGACGGCGCCATCGTCGAGCAGGGCACCCACGCCGAGCTGATCGCCGCCGAGGGCGCCTACGCGCGGCTGCACGCCGCGCAGTTCGCGGCGGCTGCGGCGGGGTGAGGCCGGGGCTGGGCCGGGACTGGGGGGTGGGCCGGGGCCGGGGGTGGGCCGGGTCGGCCTGTCCGGAGGCCGCAATTGCAGCCGTTGGACAGGCTCGCGACGGTTGACCCTGTCGTACGGCCGCAATTGCGGCGGTACGTCGACCCGGCGGCGGTTCGTCCTGTCCTACGGCCGCAATTGCGGCCGTAGGGCGGCCCCGGGAGCCGCTGGCCACCGGCCCGGGGCTAAATGCCTTGAGCGGCACGAACGGCCGACCTAGCCTCGTCGTACACGGGAAAGGAGGTGGTCCGAAGAATGAGTTCTTTCAGGACGCGTGAGGTGGCTGCCCGCTAGCAGCCCCAGCAGGACGACGGGGTGGAAGCACCCCTGAAGCTGCTGGCGAATCCCAAGCAGCTACCCGACCCGCAGGTGAACCGGAACCACGTCCTCCGGTGCGGCGCTCGGACTCCGGTCCGAAAAGCCACGCCTGCGGGTCGCTGCATGTCCGGACCCGCCCAGTGCCCGCCCCCAGGAGGCGTCAGGCCGCCTGGGTCGCCCCGCCGCCGGAGGCCGAGGGGCCGGCCGACAGCTCGCCGATCGGCTCGCCGAGCGGCATGGTGTCGGCGATCGGGGCCGGGTCGGCGACGGTGGCCGTCGCCGGAGCCGCGTCGACCGCCGCGTCGACCGCCGCGTCGGCGGAGGATCCCTCCGCCGCAGGGACGGGCTTCGGCGGCTCGCCGACGAGCATCGCGACGGCCGACATGGCCAGCCAGGCGATGACGAGCGCCACGGCGAAGCGGCTCCCGGCGTCCTCCATCGGGACGGTCCGGGTGATGAAGCCCTGGTAGAGCGCGGGCGACGACGCGAGCACGGCGCCGGCGAGCACGGGGGCGGACAGCATCCTCATGCGGTGACCTCCATCATCGGGGTGCGGTCGGCGTCGCCTGTCACGACGCCGGCGGAGCGGACCTGGGCGGTCCCGGTCAGCTCGGTGTAGGCGAGCACGGGCAGCCGGTCGACGGTCGTGTGCACGAGTCGTCGTACGGCGGCCCGCAGCTGCGGCGCGCACACCAGGATCGGGTGGATGCCGCGGTTCTCGGCGTCCAGCATCAGCTGGGCGACGCTGCCGACCACGGCGTGCGTGGTGACCGGGTCGAGAGCGATGGTCGCGCCCTGGTCGGAGGGCCGCAGCGACTCCAGCATCCGCTGCTCCAGCTGCGGCTCGAGGCTGATCACGTGCACGGTGTCGTCGCTGACGTGCGGGGCCACGATGGCGGGGCCGAGCGCGGTGCGGGCGGCCTCGACGAGCGCGTCGAGCTCCTTGGTCGCCTGGGCGCGCAGGGAGAGGGCCTCGAAGATCCGGACCAGGTCGCGGATGGAGACGCCCTCGTCGAGCAGGGCCGCGAGGACCCGCTGCACCTCGCCGAGGCTGAGCAGGGCGGGGGTGAGCTCCTCGACGACGTTGGGGTGGCTGCGCTTGACGACCTCGGTGAGCATCTTGACGTCCTCGCGGCCGAGCAGCCGGCCGGCGTGGGTGGAGACGATCTCGGCGAGGTGCGTGGTGATCACGGCCGCCCGGTCCACGACGGTGGCGCCGCTGAGCTCGGCCTGCCCGCGCAGCTCCGCCGGGATCCACTTGGCCTCCAGGCCGAAGACCGGCTCCCGGGTGGGCTCGCCGGGCAGCGATCCGAGGAAGTCGCCGATGGCGAGCACGGTGCCCTGGGGCGCCTCGCCGCGCGCGATCTCGATGTCGAAGAGCTTGATGGCGTACGTCCGGGCGGGCAGCTCGAGGTTGTCCCGGGTGCGGACCGGAGGTACGACGACGCCGATCTCGGCGGCCACCTTCCGGCGCAGCGCCTTGACCCGTTCGAGCAGGTCGCCGCCGCTGGTGGTGTCGACGAGGTCGATCAGGTCGGCGGAGAGCTCGAGGCCGAGCGGATCCACCTGGATCTCGGCGGCGAGTCCCTCGGGGGAGTCGTCGGGGCGCGCGGCGATCTCGGCGACGGCGGCATCGGCATCGGCCTGGCCCGCCAGCGGCTCGGAGACCCGGGTCGAGATCAGCAGCAGGACCCCGCCGGTGAGCAGGAAGGGGATCTTCGGCAGGCCGGGGATCAGGCAGATCGTCATCGAGGCGAAGCCGGCCACGCGCAGCGGCATCTTGTTGGTGGTCAGCTGCCGCACGATGTCGGAGCCCATGTCGGCGTCGCCCGCGCTGCGGGTCACGATCAGGCCGGTGGCGACCGAGAGCAGCAGGGCGGGGATCTGGGAGACCAGGCCGTCACCGACCGAGAGCAGGCTGTACGTCGAGATCGCGTCGCCCGCCGACATCCCCATCTGGGTCATGCCGATCGCGAAGCCGCCGAGCAGGTTGACGACCGTGATGATGATGGCGGCGATCGCGTCGCCCTTGACGAACTTCGAGGCACCGTCCATGGCGCCGTAGAAGTCGGCCTCGGCGTGCACCTCCTGGCGGCGCCGGCGTGCCTCGTCCTCGTCGATGAGGCCGGAGTTCAGGTCGGCGTCGATGGCCATCTGCTTGCCGGGCATCGCGTCGAGGGTGAAGCGGGCGCCGACCTCGGCGACCCGCTCGGCGCCCTTGGTGATCACCATGAACTGGATGACCAGCAGGATCGCGAAGATGATCAGGCCGACGATGAGCGAGCCGCCGACGACGAAGTGGCCGAAGGTCTCGATCACCTTGCCGGCGTACCCGTCGACCAGCACCAGCCGGGTGGCGCTCACGTTCAACGCCAGCCGGAAGAGCGTCATCACGAGCAGGACGGCGGGGAAGGACGCGAAGTCCAGCGGCCGGACCACGAACATGGCGGTCAGCAGCACCAGCAGCCCGCCGGTGATGTTCGCGGCGATCAGCAGGTCCAGCAGGACGGCGGGCAGCGGGACGACCAGCATCACGACGATCAGGACGATGCCGAGGGGCACGCCGAGCTGGGTCAGTCGCTTGAGGACCATGGGACGGGTCGTCTCCTGAGTTCGGATGTGGTCGCCGTCCGTGGCCCACGAGTGACGCCGTCCTGGCCTCAGCTGCCCTATCGACCGGTGAGGAGGGGACCTGAGGTGATCGGGCGGCGCCGGCGGTGCCCGGCCGGCGCGACCTGCGGGACCTCGACGCGGCGGGGGCTGTCGTGGCGCCCGCCGGTGCGGCCGGTGTTGCGGCGGCCGATGACGAAGGCCAGCACCTGCGCCACCGCCGCGAACAGCTCGGCGGGGATCTGCTGGCCCACCTCGGTGGAGGTGTAGAGGGCGCGGGCCAGCGGCACGTCCTGCACCAGGGGTACGTCGGCCTCCGACGCGACCTCGCGGATCCGCGCGGCGATCGCGCCTGCTCCGCGGGCGACGACGATCGGCGCGTTCCGGTCGGGCTGGTAGCGCAGGGCGACGGCGACGTGGGTCGGGTTGACCAGGACGACGTCGGCCTGGGGGACGTCGGCCATCATCCGGTTCCGGGCGGTGGCGAGCTGGCGGGAGCGGATGGCGCTCTTGACCAGCGGGTCGCCGTCGCTCTGCTTGTGCTCCTGCTTGACCTCGTGCTTGCTCATCCGGGTCTGCTTGCCGGTCCGGCGCCGCTGCACCAGGTAGTCGAGCGCGGCCATCACGACGCCGGCGAGGGCGGCGCTGCGCAGCATCGACATGGCGTGCGCGGCGAGCGCCTCGAAGACCACGTCGAAGGGCACCATGCCGCCGAGCAGCGGCATCATGCCGCGGACGGCCGAGTAGACCATCGCGGCCACGATGGCGCACTTGATCAGCATCTTCACGCCCTCCCAGAGGGCCTGCGGTCCGAAGACCCGCTTGGCGCCCTGGATCGGGTCGAGCTTGGACAGCTTCGGCTTGACCGCCTTGCTGGCGACGTAGAAGCCGCCCTGCGCGATCGTGGCCGCGACGCTGATGAGCATCATGCCGGTCCCGAGCGCCACGATGACGACCAACGTGTGCAGGCCCGCGTCGCCGAAGAGCTGCAGCGCCCCGGGCACGGTCGGCTCCTCGATGAGCCGCAGGCTCCGGATCATCAGCGCCCGCAGCTCCGCCAGCTCGTAGCCGACCAGGCTCGGGAGCGCCAGGGTGAGCAGCAGCAGCGCCGACCACGCCCCGAGCTCCTGGGTCCGCGCGACCTGTCCCTCCTTGCGCGCTTCCTTCTTGCGCTTGGCGGTGGGCTGCTCGGTCTTCTCCTCGCTCATGGGCCGATCACCCCGTTCCCGCGAAGGTCGCCATGGCCTCCAGGGCCAGTTCGACGAGGTGGTCCATGACGCCCGGCAGGACCGGGAAGGAGAGCCCCACGAGGAGCAGGGTCAGCCCGATCTTGGCCGGGAACATGACGTTGAGGGCGTTCAGTGCGGGCGCGACCTTGGTCATCAGGGCGAGGCCGAGGTCGGCGACGAACAGCACCGCGATCATCGGCAGCGCGATCTGCACGGCGGTCACGAAGAAGACCTCGAAGGCCTTGGTGAGCAGCACCGAGCTGCGGTCGAGGTCGGGCGTCTCGCCGATGGGCAGCAGCCGGAACGTGGTCAACAGGCCGCCGATGACCAGCAGGTGGCCGCCGCTGGCGAAGAGCAGCATGGTGGCCAGCATCTGGTGGAACTTGCCGAAGACGGTCGAGTTGTTCATCGCCAGCGGGTCGAAGCCCTGGGCGAGTGCGAAGCCGCCGAAGACGTCGACCATGCTGCCTGCCGCGGCGATCGCGGCGAACAGCAGCGACGTCAGGAAGCCCATCGCCAGACCGATCAGCACCTGGGTCAGCGCGGTGAGGAGCATCCCGTAGGTGTCCACGGGGATCTCGGTCTGCGCCATCGCGGGCGCGACCGCCAGGGCCAGGCCCAGGCTGAGCACCACCTTGGCGCCCGCCGGCACGCCGCGCGAGGAGAACGGCGGTACGACGGCCATCCACGCGACGATGCGCAGCGACGCGAGGAGGAACGCGATCGCGGGCTCGCCGGCGATGGAGACGGTCATGGGCGTGGGGGTCCTGGTCGGGGTCAGCCGAGGAGCGACGGGATGCGCTCGAAGAGCTGCTCGGTGAAGGTCATCAGGGTGTGCAGCATCCAGTTGCCGCTGAGCACGATGGCGCCGCCGACGGCGACGACCTTCGGCACGAACGCCAGGGTGAACTCCTGGATCTGGGTCATCGACTGGAACAGCGAGATCAGGAACCCGACCGCGAGGGCGGTGACCAGGATCGGGGCGGAGAGCTTCAGCGAGACCACCATGGTCTGCATCGCGATGTCGATGATGTCGTTGTCGGACATGACGGGTCCCTACTGATAGCTGGCGACCAGGGACGTGATCACCAGTCCCCAGCCGTTGACGAGGACGAAGAGCAGCAGCTTGAACGGGAGGGAGACCATCACCGGCGGCATCATCATCATGCCCAGCGCCATCAGCGCCCCGCTCACGACGAGGTCGATGACGAGGAACGGGATGAAGATGATGAACCCGATGATGAACGCCTGTTTGAGCTCGCTCAGCACGAAGGCGGGCACCAGCATGGTCATCGGGGTGTCGGCGCGGTCGCCGGGCAGCTCGCGCTGGGCGACGTTCGCGAGGAGCTCGATCTCCTCGTCCCCGGTCTGGTGGAGCATGAAGGTCTTCAGAGGGTCGATGCCGGCGTCCCACGCCTGGGCGCTGGTCAGCTCGCCGTCGAGGTAGGGCTGGACGCCCTGCTCGTTCATGTCGGAGAGCACCGGCGCCATGATGAACAGGCTCAGGAAGAGCGCCAGCCCGGCCAGGACCTGGTTCGGCGGGGTCTGCTGCAGCCCGAGCGCGTTGCGGGTCAGGCCCAGGACGATCAGGATCTTGGTGAAGCAGGTGCAGGTCAGCAGGATGGCCGGTGCCAGCGAGAGCAGCGTGATCGTCAGCAGCAGCGTGATCGAGGAGCTGGGCTCGTCGGTGAGCCCGTCGAGCTCCACCACCACCGACCCGTCGCCCGGCTCGGCCGGACCGGCCGGGCCGCCGGGGCCAGACGGCCCCTCGTCGGCCAGGACCGGTACGACGACCGTCGCGACCGACGTGCTCGCGGCGACGGGAGCCGCCGCGGAGGCCGGCTGGGCGAGCGCGCCGAGGCCCCCGATCACGAGCATGCCGAGGAGAGCGCCCAGGAGGATTCCGAGGCGCTGGAGCGGGCGGGTCACGAGGCGCGCCGGGTGACCGCACGCGCCGCGAGGCGCCAGGTGTCGGGGGAGAGGAGCGAGCCGGTCAGCGGGCCGGACGGAGCGCCGGGGGTCCGCTCCTCGGAGAGCAGCACCTGGGCCGGGGTGAGCCGGGGGGCCGTGACGGCCGCCTTCAGCTCGGCCTCCAGCTCGGCCTCCAAGGTGGCGGCGAAGGAGGCGACCTCCGCCTCCTGGACCGGGGCCAGGTCGGCCGACGCGCTGCCGGCCGGGTCGGCGCAGGGCGCCGTGCTCGCCGCGACGGCGGCGGCCGCGAGACCGCGCTTCGACGCCCGGCGCGGCTCGAGCCAGCGGACCGGCTCCTCGACGAGGCGCGCGGTCCGGCCGAACAGGCTGTCCCGGCCGGCGTCGGCATCAGCGGCCTCGGCGGCCTCGGTGGCCTCGTCCGTCTCGGCCGGAGCCGGGACGTCGACGGTGGCCGGGTCGAGCTCGGTGAGCATCTGGACCTGCTGGTCGGTGGTGCCGAGCAGCAGCACGCGGCCGCCGACCGAGACCAGGGCGAGGCCCGAGCCGCGGCTCAGCGACTGGCGGTGCAGGACCTGCAGCGGCGAGCTGGTGCGGCCCTTGAAGCGCCGGGCGCCCAGGCGGGCGCAGAGCAGCAGGAGGCCCAGCACGACGGCCAGCGAGAAGACCATCCGGACGGCGAGCTCGATCATGGGTCAGCTCGCCGCGCTCTCGTCGTTGATGATCTCGGTGACGCGCAGCCCGAAGTCCTCGTCGACCACGACGACCTCGCCGCGGGCGATCAGGCGGCCGTTGACCAGCAGGTCGGCCGGGCTGCCGGCGGCGCGGTCGAGCTCGAGGACGGCGCCGGGGGCCAGGGCGAGCAGGTCGCGGACCGGCATCCGGGTGCGCCCCAGCTCGACGGTGACCTCCATCTCGACGCCGTGCAGCATCTCGATGCCCCGCCCGCCCGCGATCGGCCGGAGCCGCGCGGAGGGGAGCAGGGACGACGACGCCGCGGCGGGGGCCGGGGCGCCGGGAGCGGTCTCGGGGGCCGCGGCGGCCTCGGTGGACTCGACGGTCTCGACCTCGACGGTCTCGACCTCGGCCACCACGGCGGCCTCGACCACGTCCACGGCCTCGGTCGCCGGCACCTCGACGCCGGCGGCGGCCGCCAGCAGGGCGGTGGGCACGAGGAGCGCGCCGGAGATGGTCATGCCGATCAGCGGCACGGCGTACAGGTCGGTGCCGAGCTCGGCCTCGACCAGCTCGAGGTCGACCTGGCGGGCGGCGTCGGCGCCGGAGCCCAGGACGGCGGCGGCGGCGTCGAGCGCCGGCTGGACGGCGGCGGCCAGCTCCAGGCTGCCGAGCGGGCTGGACTTCAGCGCCTCGACCAGGTCCTCGCCGACGAGGACGGCGATCCGGCCGGTCCGGCCGCCGGACAGGTTCGCGACGGCGGCGCCGGCGAACAGGCCCGTGACGTGCTCGGTGGCCGGCTGCGGGTCGCCCGGCACGAGCGGGTCCGCGGCCGGCAGGACCGGAGCGACGGCCTCGGCGGCGGCGGCGAGCAGGCTCGCCATCGCCGGGTCGAGGGCGGCATCGAGGGCGGCATCAAGGGCGGCGGGCTGGTCGGTGGGCAGGTCGGTCACGGGGTCTCCTCAGGGGTGGCGACGATCAGGGCGGCGAGCCGGGGCCCCTGGGCCCCGGCCGTCGCGTGGGCGAAGGCGGTGTCGTCGACGGTGACGTCGAGCGGGGCGGAGGCGGGGTGCGCCAGCCGGAGCACGTCGCCCGGCTGCAGCGCGGTCAGCGTGGCGGGGTCCAGCACCGTGCTGCGGAAGCGGACGGAGACGTCGACCGGGACGGTCTGGAACTTGCCCTGGAGCAGCCCGGCGGCCCGCTCGCGCTCGGCGCGCTCCCGGTTGGACACGGGGGCGGGGGCGGCGGCGGAGGAGAGGAACGGCAGCAGGCCGTTGAACGGCAGGCACACGGTCATCTCGTGCGACCGCTCGCCGATGCGCAGCTCGAGGCGCACCACCACGACGGTGTCGGCCGGGCCGACGACCTGGGCGAACTGGGGGCTGTACTCGACGCCGGTGACCTCGGGGTCGAGGGCGACGATGTCGGCGAGGGAGTAGCGCATCTCGCCGAGGAGGCGGGTGACGACGCCCTTGATGACGCCGCTCTCGATCTCGGTCAGCGGGCGCTCGGGCTGCCGACCGGACCCGGGACCGCCGAGCATGTGGTCGATGCAGGTCATCACGGCGTTCAGCGGGATCTCGATCACGCCGATGCCGGGCATCGGCTCGGTCGAGAACATCGTCATGTACGTCGTCGAGCGCAACGAGTCGATGTACTCGGCGTACGTGCGCTGGTCGACCTTCGTGACCTCGACGTGGCACACGCTGCGCAGCGCCGAGGTGAAGACGGTCATCGCCTGGCGCGCGAACGCGTCGAAGCCCAGCTGCAGGATGCGCTGGTGCTCGCGGGACAGCTGGACGGGTCGCTTGAAGTCGTACGGCACGGGCTCGCTGGTCCGGGTACGACGGCGCGATCGACTCGTCGGGCGCCCCGGGGAGCTGCCGGAGAACGTGGGGTTCGTCTGGCTCACGCCCGCTGCATCGGCGCAGCGGGCGATCACCTGAGTGGATCCGAGGGGGAGACTTTTCTCCGGGCTCCCCAGCCGGCGTCAGGTCACTGCGTGACGAACTCCGTGAAGTACACGTCCATCACGTCGCCGTGGTACGCGTGCTCGATCTCGGACAGCAGCTTCTCCTTCAGCTGCGCGCGCTTCTCGGGCGCGGCGAGGGTGTCGACGCTCTGTCCGCTGAAGGTCGCGATGGCCAGGTCGAGCGCCTTGCTGCCGTCGGCCTCGTGGGCGACGGTCGTGGTGAGCTGCAGGGCCAGCGCCATCCGCAGGTAGTGCCCCTCGGCGAGGTTCACCTGGATCGGCTCCATGCTGACGACCTCGCCGGGCTCGGGCGCCGGCTCGGGTCCCTTCGGCTTGAGGACGAACCAGTACGCCGCCGCGGCGATCGCCAGCACCAGCACCACGCCGATGATGACCAGCTTCTTCCTGCTCTTCTTCTGCTCCGGGGCCGCCCCGGTCTCCGTGCCCGCGGGCATCGTCGCGACGCTCATCAGTGCGTTCCTTCCGTGCTGGTCTGGTGGTCGGTGGTGTCGGGGGTGCTGCCGGGGGCGGGCCTGGCGGCCGCCGCCCGTTTCGCCGCGCGCTCCGCGGCGACGTCGTCGAGCAGCGCCCGGGTCGAGGCCGGGGCGTCGGAGACCAGCACGATGTCGACGCGCTTGTTGATCTCCTGCGAACCGGGCCGGGCCGGGTCCATGAGCGGCCGTTCGTGGCCGTGGGCCGCGAGGGTGAGCCGCTCGCCCGGGATCCGCTGCTGCTCGTTGAGCCGGCGGAGCACGGTGATCGCCCGCGCCGCCGAGAGGTCCCAGTCGGTGGCGTAGTAGCGGGGCGGTCCGGCCGCCTGGTTGGTGTGCCCGTCGATCTGGAGCGGGTCGGCGATGTCGCGCAGGACCGGTGCGAGGGTGTCGACGATCCGGCGGCCGCGCTTGCTGAGGTACGACAGGTCGGCGGCGAACACCACGTGCCGCGAGACCAGGCTGACGACCAGGCCGCGGTCGTCGTACGTCGCCGTGACGTCGTCCTGCAGCCCGCGCTTGCGCAGCGCCGCCTGGAGCCGCGCGTACACGCCGTCGAGCCGGCTCACCTCGGCCTCGGCGTCGGCCTTGGCCCGGCCGGCGGCGAGGGTGCTGTGCGAGCGCAGGGCGGCCTGGACCGCCTGGTCCTCCTTGTCGGTGAGGTCCTCGGTGGCGAGCTGGGGGCTGATACCGCCCATCACGTCGTTGGCCTCGGCCAGCACCGAGTCGTTGCCGAGCAGGATCGACTCCTGCCCGAAGCCGGCCGCGAGGCCGCTCTTGAGCGCGTTGTACTTCTCCTGGTCGACCGAGCTCATCGCGAACATCACGATGAACAGCGCCATCAGCACGGTGACCATGTCGGCGTACGAGACCAGCCAGCGCTCGTGGTTCTCGTGCTCCTCGTGCTCCTCGTGCTTCTTCCTCCGGCTCATCTCACGCCGCCTCCTGGGCGGGCTGCTGTCCGGCGGGGAGCAGCGAGGTGAGCTTCTGGGCGATGATGCGCGGGTTGGAGCCGGCCTGGATGGCGGCCACGCCCTCGATGACGATCTCCATCTGGGTCGCCTCGAGCTCGCTGACCCGCTTGAGCTTGCTGGCGATCGGCAGCCACATGACGTTGGCCGACAGCACGCCCCACAGGGTCGCGAGGAACGCGGCGGCGATCATGTGCCCGAGCTCGTCGGGGTTCGCGAGGTTGCCGAGCACGTGCACCAGGCTCATCACGGTGCCGACGATGCCGATCGTCGGCGCGTACGCCCCGGCGTCCGCGAAGAACTTGGCGGCCTGCTTGTCGGCCTTCTTCTTCGCGTGCACCTCGGCCTCGAGGATCTCGCGGACCTCCTCGGGGTCGGTGCCGTCGATGGCCATCGTGACGCCCTTGGCGAGGAACGGGTCGTCGAGCTCCTTGACCTGGTCCTCCAGCGCCAGCAGACCCTCGCGGCGGGCCTTCTCGGCGAGGGAGACGACCGCGGGGACGACCTCGCCGGCGGGCTTGGGGCCGCCGACGAAGGCGGTCTTCGCCGCGACCAGGGCCGACTTGGCGTCGGTCATGGTGCCGCTGGCCAGGGTGGCGAACAGGGTGCCGCCGAAGACCAGCAGCATCGGCGGGAGCAGGATGAGGTGGGACGGCGTACCGCCTTCGAGGATGTTCGCGACGATGATGATCACGAACGCGCCGATCATGCCGACGAGGGTGGCCGCGTCCTTCATCAGCGGTTCACCTCGGAGCGGTGCTCGTCGGGCGCGACGACGCTGAGGCTGGGGCGCTCGTGGACCGGCGGGGGCGGCGGCGCCTGCACGGCCTCGGCCGCGATCTGCACGGCCTCGCTGAGGGCGATGACCTCGGCGCGGTGACGGCGGACCGCGGTCACGACCTCGCTGAGGTTCTCCGAGACGACGTACTTGGAGCCGTCGACCAGCGTGACGATGGTGTCCGGAGCGCTGTCGATGCGCTCGATGAGGTCCGAGTTCAGGACGAACGGCGAACCCGAGAGACGGGTCAGCAGGATCATGGGGGCACCATCCTTAGTGCGTGGGGGGAACGGCCGTCCATGGCCGTACGAGCATCATCGGCCGGGCGCTGCCCGACCTGAGACGTCCCCCGAGGTCTGCGTTGCCGGGGACCGGCCGCCCCGCTCAGGCGGCGACCGGTCCCGGGGCGTTACCGCTTGATGTTGACCAGGTCCTCGAGCACCGAGTCCGAGGTCGTGATCACCCGCGAGCTGGCCTGGAAGCCGCGCTGCGCCAGGATCAGGTTGGTGAACTCGGCCGCGAGGTCGACGTTCGACATCTCCAGGGCGCCGGCGAGGACCTTGCCGTTGCCGTCCTCACCCGGGACGCCGTACTGCGGGTCGCCCGAGTTGGCCGACACGCGGTACGACGTCTCGCCGGCCTTCTCCAGGCCCATCGGGTTGGTGAAGTCGGCGACGGCGAGCTGGACCATGTCGCGCTGGATGCCGTCGGAGAAGACACCGCGCAGCTTGCCGTCGTTGCCGATGCCCCACGAGGTGAGCTCGACGCCCGCGGGCACGGCCGGGGTCAGGCCGGCGGTGGACTGGGTGACGTCGATGAGCGGGCCGGTCGCGTTCCCGGCGGCGTCGAGGGCGTAGCCCTGGACCCGGTTGCCGTTCGGGCTGGTCAGCGAGCCCTCGGTGTCGAAGGTGAACGCGCCGGCGCGGGTGTAGAGCGTCTCCTCGCCCTGGCGGACGACGAAGAAGCCGTCGCCCTGCAGCATCAGGTCGCTGCCGCGGCCGGTGATCTGCGAGGAACCCTGGCCCAGGTTGGTCGCGATGCCCGCGACCTGCACGCCGAGCCCGACCTGCATCGGGTTGGTGCCGCCGCGGGTGGCGCTGGCGCCGGAGGCGTTGGTCAGCATCTGGCTCAGGGTGTCCTGGAAGACGGTGGTGCTGGCCTTGTAGCCGGTGGTGTTGGCGTTGGCGATGTTGTTGCCGGTGACGTCGAGCATCGTCTGGTTCACGCGGAGGCCGCTGATGCCGGCGAAGAGCGAACGGAGCACGGGACTGTCCTTTGGGTCGGGTGGTGCGGGGATCGGGTGTCGGGTCGAGCGGGATCAGGCGGTGGTGGTGGGCGTGGCCGCGGCACCGTTCTTGACGGAGAGCACCTCGACGAGCGGTACCTGGGTGCCGTCGACGTCGAGCACCGGGCCGGTGTTCTCGAAGGTCACGCCCTGGACCGTCCCGGTGATGTCCTTGCCGGCGGTGTCGGTGTAGGTCACCTGGCGGCCGATCAGGCTGCTGGCGCCGAAGGCCATCTGGGCACCGAGGACCAACGCGGTCTGGTCGGCGACGGCCTGCATCTTCTCCAGCGCCGTGAACTGGGCGTTCTGGGCGAGGAACTCGCCGGAGTCCGCGGGGTTCATCGGGTCCTGGTAGCGCAGCTGCGCGACCATGAGCTGCAGGAACATGTCCTTGTCGGCGTTGCTCGCGGTCGCCGTCGGGTTGGTGACCATGTTGGCGAGGCCGGCGTTGGCGGCGGCCTGGGTGCTGTCGACGGGCATCGTCGGTTCCCTTCTCGGGTGGTGCGGGACGGGGTCGGTCAGAGGGCCAGGTCGAGGCCGGACCGGGCGTGGGTGGGCGTCGCCGTCTCGGTTCCGGGCATCGCACCGGTCGCGGGCGTCGGCGTACGGCGTGGCTGCTGGTCGTACGGGCCGCCGGGGCGGCCGGGGTCCGGGTCGGCGCCGGTGCCGCGACCGCCGCCGAACGGACCGTCGCCGCCCTGGTCGGTGGAGGTGGCGGTGGTGGTGCCGGACGTCAGGTCGGCGACGGACACCCGGGCCTCGATGCCGGGCTGCTCGAGCAGGCGACGCAGGTCGGGGGCGGCCAGGGCGAGGACCTCGCGGGCGTCGTGCTGGGCGGCGAGGCGCACCTGCACCTCGCCGTCGCGGACGGTCAGGGTGACCCGGACCTCGCCGAGGGTGCCGGGGTCCAGGCGCAGCGTGACCCGGTGGGTGCCGGGACCGGCCTGCGAGAGGCGGACGACCTCGGGGAACACCTGGCCGGGGACGGCGTCGGCCGGGCGGGCCGTGGCGGCCGCGGCGGCGGGCGCCGGAGCGGTGACGGTGCCCGGGCCGACGACGGCCACCGGGGTCGGTGTGTCGGCCGCAGGGGCGGAGCCGGTGGTGGCGGGCGCCGCGGTCGGCGTCGCCGCGGGACCGGTCGGACGGTCGCCCTGCTGGTCGGCCGGCTGGTCGCCGCCGCCGGCGTCGGTCGTGGACGGGCCGGGGACAGCGCCGGCCACGTCGGGCAGCCCGTCGGCGGTGTCGCCGCCGGCCGGGGCCGCCGTGGTGTCGAGCGACGGCTCGACGACCGTGGCCGACGCGTCGACGGCGGTGTCGGCGACCGGCACGGCCACGACGGGCGTCAGCAGCGGGAGCGCGGCCAGCTGGGCCTGCGCGAGCAGCGCCGCGTCGGCCGTCGGCACCGGGTCGGCGTCCGGGAGGACCTCGGCGGGCACGACGCCCTCCGCGGCCTCCGGCGCGCCGTCCACCGCGGGTACGACGCCGCCGGGGTCTCCGGTGCGGGACCCGGGAGTGCCGTCCTCGGCGGCCCCCACGACCACCGGTGCGGAGTCGGCGGCCCCCACGACCGCGTCCTCCTGCTGGACGAGCACCTCGGGTCCCGCGCCGCAGACGCCGGGAGGCGTCGAGGTGGCGGGCGTGAGGTCGGCAGGGTTGCCGGGGACGAGCGCGGCGAGCAGGTCGCCGAACCCGGTGTCGCCGGTGGCGTCGCCGGCACCGGCCGGGCCGGGCTGGCCGGCGGTGCGGCCGGCGCTGGGAGTGGCGGTCACGGTGGCCATCAGTTGCCTTCCACCATCGCGAGGATGGAGCGCACGTAGTTCTGGGTCTCGGGGTAGGGCGGGATGCCCTGGTAGCGCATCACCGCGCCCGGCCCGGCGTTGTAGCCGGCGAGGGCGAGGTCGGTGCGGCCGAAGCGGTCGAGCAGGTCGCGCAGCAGCCGGGCGGCGCCGTCGACGGCCTGGGCGGGGTCGAAGGAGTCGGTGACCCCGAGACCCTTCGCGGTGGCCGGCATCAGCTGCATCAGCCCCTGGGCACCCGCGTGGGAGACGGCCTTCGGGTCGAAGCCCGACTCCTGGCGCGCCACGGCGGCGAGCAGGTCCGCCTGGACGCCGTACCGTTCGGCGGCGGCGGTGAACAGGTTCGCGTAGGGGACGTCGGGGGAGATCCCGCCGGCGCCGCCCGAGGTGGCGCGACCGAGGGCCGCGGTGCCGCCCTCCGGCAGCACCCGCCGGATCACGTCCGGCGTGGAGGGCACGTCGATGATCCGGACGTCGAGCCCGGTGCGCGGCGCCTCGATCATCTGGCCGTTGCCGATGTAGATGGCGATGTGGTCCACGCCGTTGTTGCGGCTGGAGTTGTCCCAGGCGATGAGGTCGCCGGGCTGGGCCTCGGCCATGCTCGCGACCGGCCGTCCGGCCTCGGCCTGCTGGTACGACACCCGGGGCAGCTCGATGCCGAACTTCTCGTAGACCAGCTTGACCAGCCCGGAGCAGTCCATGCCGTCGGGGCTGGTGCCGCCCCAGACGTAGGGCACGCCGAGGTACTTGCGGGCCTCGGCGACGACGTCCTCGCCGGTCACCGCGGTGCTGCCCGACGCGGGGGTCGCGTACGTCGCCGACGTGGTGTCGCTCGTGCTCGTCGACGCACCTGCGAGCGAGCGGGAGAACGAGGACGAGGTGGTGCGCGTCGCGGGCGACAGCAGCGCGAGCTGGGTCTGGATCTGGGAGATCCGCGAGGTGATCTCGCTGACGCTCATCGGACGTCCTCCTTCCGGGTCCGGGCGGTGGTGCGGCGCAGCCAGAGGCGGCCGGCCACGTCGTCGGTCTCGTGGGTCTCGCGGGTCTGGGCCTCGGCGCGGCGCTCGTCGGCGCGGCGCTCGAGGAGGCCCTCGACGGCGGAGAGCCGGGTCTTGTCGTGGTGCCAGTGGGCGCGGGCGCTGGCGCTGACGACGGCCGCGGTCGCGGCCTCCGCACGGGTCTCCTGGACCGAGGTGCGCAGCACCTCCAGGGACTGCTGCAGGGCGACGAACTGGCGCATGTCGCCGGACGCGAAGGCGCCGTGGCTGCGCATCGACTCCTCCAGCACCTCGAGCCGGGTCTGCAACGCGGTCTCCTCCTGCAACGCCTGCTGCAGGCCGATCCGGCTGTCGCGCTCTCGGACGTCGCGCACCCGCGCGACGGCCCGCAGGCCACGGTCGTGACGGGCGCTCACGAGGCCACCAGCCCGGCGAGCTGCGACCAGGTGGTCGCGGTCGTCGTGGCGTCGTCCATGTCCTGGCGCAGGAAGGCGTCGATGTCGTGGCGGCGGGCGATCGCGGCGTCGGCGTCGGGGTCGCTGCCCGCGACGTACGCGCCGATCTCGACGAGCTCGCGGACGTTGCGGTGGGCGGCCAGCATCCGGCGCAGCAGGCCGGCGTCGGCGCGCTGCTCGGGGGTCGTGACCGCGGAGTTGACCCGCGAGATGGACTCGAGGACGTCGATGGCGGGGAAGTGGCCCGAGGTGGCGAGCCGGCGCGAGAGCACGACGTGGCCGTCGAGGATGGAGCGCGCGGTGTCGCCGATCGGGTCCTGCAGGTCGTCACCCTCGATGAGGACGGTGTACAGCCCGGTGATCGAGCCGGTCGGCGAGGTGCCGGCGCGCTCGAGCAGGCGGGGGAGGAGGGCGAAGACGCTGGGCGGGTAGCCGCGGGTGGCGGGCGGCTCGCCGGCGGACAGCCCGATCTCGCGCTGCGCCATGGCGACGCGGGTGAGGCTGTCCATCATCAGCACGACGTCGCGGCCGTCGTCGCGGAACCACTCGGCGATCCGGGTGGCCACGAACGCGGCGCGCAGCCGCTCGACCGGCGGGGCGTCGGAGGTCGCGACGACGACGACCGAGCGGGCCAGCCCCTCGGGACCGAGGTCGTTCTCGATGAACTCGCGGACCTCGCGCCCGCGCTCGCCGACCAGGGCGATGACCGAGACCTCGGCCTCGGTGCCGCGGGCGACCATCGAGAGCAGGCTGGACTTGCCGACCCCGGAGCCGGCCATGATGCCGATGCGCTGGCCGGAGCCGCACGGCACCAGCGAGTCGAGGGCGCGCACGCCGAGGCCGAGCTGCTGCTGGATGCGGGGGCGGGTGAAGGCGTCGGGTGCCGATTTCTCGACGACGGCGTCCTCGAGCCCGGGGAGGGTGTCGAGGGCCGGGCCGCCGTCCGCCGGGCGGCCGAGGCCGTCCAGGACCCGTCCGCGCAGCGCGTCGCCGACCTTGATCGACAGCGGTCCGCCGGTGCTGCGCACGGGGGCGCCGACGTGCACGCCGTCGGTGCGGCCCAGCGGCAGGCAGACCAGGTGGTCGTGGCTGCTGGCGACGACCTCGGCGAGCAGCGGCGTCGGGCCGAGCACCTCGAGGAGGTCGCCGACGGCGGCGCGGACGCCGACCACCTGCAGGTTGAGGCCGAGCAGCTCCGACACCCGGCCCAGCCGCTGCGGCGCGGCGGCCGCCAGGGCGGCCGGACGGCGTACGGCGACGGGCGCGAGGACGGACTCGGCGAGCCCGAGGACCCCGGCGCTCACGAGAGCACCTCCCGCACCCGGGCCAGCGCGGCGTCCACGCCACGGTCGACGTACGTCGTGTCGGTCTCGACGACGGCGTCGTGGACGTCGAGGTCGGGATCGGCGACGACGGTGACGCCGCGGGCGGTCAGCGCCTCGGAGGCGGCCGCGTTGCGGACGTCGGGGTGCACGCGGACCCGGGTCGGCACGCCGCCCTCGGGCAGCACGTCCAGCGCGCGGCGGACGACGTCGCCCGCCGGGTCGGTGGCCAGCGCGAGCTCGCGGCCGAGCAGCACCGTGGTCAGCTCGCGGGCCAGGCGCAGGGCCTGCTCCTCGAGCTGGACGGCGAGGTCGGCGACCGAGGCGTCGAAGGCGGCGACGGCCTGCTCCAGGGCGGCCATCGTCTCGGCGTGCGCCGCGTCGCGGCGTGCCTCGGTCTCGGCGTTGCGGGCGGCGACCGCGGCGGCCTCGTCGGCCGCCTCGGCGGCCGCGTCACGGCGGCCCTGCGCCCAGCCCACGGCGTAGCCCTGCGAGCGGGCGGCCTCGACCGTGCTCCGGGCGAGCCGGTCCAGCGCGCCCTCGGTGACCCGGTCCCCGAGGACGGTGCGGTCTCCGAGCCGGGTCCAGGTGCCGCCCCGGAGCTCCGGGGTGTCCAGGACTCCGGTGACGTCGTCGTCGCTGGCCCACAGGCCGGGGGCGTCAGTCGACGAACTCATCGTCGCCTCCTCGGCGCACCATGATCTGGCCCTGCTCCTCGAGCTGGCGGATCGTGCGGATGATGCCCTGCTGGGCCTCCTCGACCTGGGTCAGGCGGACCGGGCCCATCAGCTCGATCTCCTCGACCAGGCTCTCGCCGGCACGCGACGACAGGTTGCGGGTGATCTTGTCGCGGACGTTGTCCGGGACGCCCTTGAGGGCGAGGGCCAGCTGCGCGGTGTCGACCTGGCGGAGCACCTGCTGGACCGAGCGGTCGTCGAGCTGGACGACGTCCTCGAACATGAACATCCGGCTCTTGACCTCGTCGGCGAGGGCCTGGTCGAGCGCCTCGAGGCCCTCGACGATCTGCCGCTCGGTCGACCGGTCGGACCGGTTGATGATGTTGACCAGCGGGTCGAGGCCGCCGACCTTGGAGTGCTCCTGCGGCTGCAGCATCGACGACAGCTTCCGCTCGAGGGTGGCCTCGACGGCGCGGACGATGTCGGGGGAGGTGCGGTCCATGACGGCGATCCGGTGCGCGACCTGGGCCTGCTGGTCCGACGGGAGGCCCGAGAGCAGCAGCGAGGCCTTGTCGGGCGTCATGTGGGCGAGTACCAGCGCGATGACCTGCGGGTGCTCGTCGACGATGAAGGAGCGCAGCTGGGCCGGGTCGGCCTGGTGCAGGAACTGGAACGGCATCTGGACGGCGGCCGCGTGCAGCCGCTCCATGATCTCCGCCGCGCGCTCCTTGCCGAGCGACTGCTCCAGCAGCTGCTGGGCGTAGTGCAGACCGCCCCGGCTGATCGCGCTGCGCGCGGCCAGCATGTCGGCGGCCTCCTTGACGACGGCCTGGGTCTCGGCGACGGAGACCGTCTCGAGCCGGGCGACCTCGCCCATGATGGCCTCGACCTCGGACTCGCCGAGGTGGTTGAGGATCTCGGCGGACTTCTCCTTGCCCAGGCGCATCAGCAGGATCGCTGCCTTGCGGGTGCCCAGGGTGGCCAGGGTGGCGGTGCTCATCGCGACTCCACCAGCCAACCGCGCAGCAGGGTGGCGACGTCCTCGGGCTGACGCTCGATGAGCGCGTCGAGCTCGTTCTGCATCGCGTCCTCCTCGGACTCCTCGGCCTGCTCCAGGGCGAGGGCGGCGGGCGCCTCCAGCGCGGCGGCGCGGGCCTGGTCGGCCTTCAGCTGCTCGACGACGTACGACGTGGCCTGGGCGCGGGCCTTGGCCCGGCGGCGCGCCCGGATCCAGGCGAGCAGCAGGATGAGCAGCACCCCGCCGGCGATGCCGGCGTTGCGGATCAGGTCGGCCCGGGCCGCGGCGGCCTCGGCGGCCTCGGCGGCGGCGAGCTCCTCGGCGGCGGACTCCTCGAAGCTGCGGTCGAAGGGCATCGAGGAGACCTCGATGGCTCCGGTGCCGCCGGTGATCGCGGCGACCTGCGCCTGGATCATCGCCGGGTCGATGTTGCCCGTCGTGTCGGAGTCGAGCATGACGCCGACGTTGTACGCCGTGACCGCGCCCGGCGCGCTCTGGCGCTGGGTGACGGTCTTGTCGACGCCGTTGTCGGTGGTGGTGTCGCGCTTCTCGTACGCCGAGTCCCCGCCACCGCCGGCGGTGGGGTCCATCTGCCCGTCGACCCCGACCACGCCGCCGGCGGCGCCGGCGGCGGCCGGACCGGTGTAGGTCTCCTCGGAGGTGCGCGAGGAGAGCGGGACCGGCTGCTCGGCCTGGTTGTAGTCGGTGGTCTCGGTGACGGTCTGGTCGAAGTCGAGGTCGGCGGTCACCTGGACGGTGGAGTTGCCGGCGCCGACGACCTGGTCGAGCATCGTCTGGAGCCGCTTCTGCATGTCGCCCTGCACGGCCGAGGTCTGCTCGGCGCGGGCCGAGGAGGCGCCGCCGGGCCCGTCGGGGGTGGTCAGCACCTTCCCGGAGGAGTCGGCGACGGTGACGTTGGCGGGGTCCATGCCGTCGATGCTGGAGGCGACCAGGTGCACGACGGCCTGGACCTGCTCGCTGCTGAGCGTGCGGCCCGGCTTGGTCTCGACGAGCACCGAGGCCGTCGACGGGTCCTGCTCGTCGGCGAAGACCTGCTTCTTGGGCAGCGCCAGGTGGACGACGGCGTTCTTGACGTCCTTGAGGGCGCCGACGGTGGAGGACAGCTCGCCCTCCATGGCCCGCTTGAAGCTGGTGTCCCACTGGTCCTGCGAGGTCGACAGGCCGGTGTCGTCCAGGATCGAGTAGCCGCTGGCGGAGCTGGACGGGAGGCCCTCGCCGCTGAGGTCGATGCGGGTCGAGTAGACCAGGTCGCGCGGCACCATCACGGTGCTGCCGTCGCCGGCCAGCTCGTAGGCGACACCGGAGGCGTCGAGTTGCTCGACGACGGCGGAGGCGTCCTCGGCCGAGAGGTTCGAGTACAGCGGCGCGTACGTCGGCGCGGCGGCCCAGCGGAAGATCATGAAGCCGCCGAGCAGCAGGGCGAGGGTGCCGAGCACCGCGACGACCTTCTGGCCGGTGGTGAAGTCGACGAAGGTGCGGCGGTAGCGGTCGAGCGTGCGGGTGATCGTCTCCTTCATCTCAGACCTGCATCCGCATGATCTCGGTGAACGCCTCGATCGCCTTGTTCCGGACGGCGACGGTCACCTGGGTGGTCACCTGGGCCTGGGTGGCCGCGATGGTGTAGTCGTGGAGGTTGTCGAGGTTCCCGGTGGCGGCCTGGACCGCGAGGCTGTCCGCGTTGCGCTGGACGCCGTCGAGCCGGTCGAGGCCCTCCATGACGAGGTTGCCGAAGTCGGGGCCGGCGGCCGCGGCGGAGCCGGACCCGGCGGTCACCGACGAGGAGGGGACGGTCGGGGCGACGTACGGCGTGAAGCCGGTGCTCCCGGTGCCGGCCAGACCCTCGATGGCCTCGATGCCGTTGACGCTCATCAGCGGGCCCCGATCTGGATCGCGGTGGAGTAGCTGTCCTGGGCGAACTTGGTCACCTGGGCGGAGGCCTGGAAGCCGCGCTGCGCCATGATCAGCTCACTCATCTGCTTGGTCATGTCCATCGCGGGAGCGCGGACGTAGCCCTCCTCGTCGGCGAGCGGGTGGTCCGGGTCGTGGACCAGCGTCCCCTCGGGGTCGGAGAGCGCGACGCCGGCGACGTCGACGCCGCCGCGCGGGTCGGCCTCGGCGATGATCATCTGCGCCTGGAAGGCCGTGTCGTCGGTCGAGCGGATCGTGTTCGCGTTGGCGATGTTGCGGCCCAGCGCGTCGAGCCACGTCTGGTGCATGCCGAGGCCGGAGCTCGCGATGTCCAGCAGGTCGAAGGCGCCCATCACATGGCCCCCGCGACGGTCTTGACCAGGTCGAAGCGGTCGGTCACGGCCCGGGACACCATCTGGTACTGGAACTGCGACTGCATCGCGGCGAGGGTCTCCTTGCGGAGGTCCACGTTGTTGCCGTTGGCGCCGACCGGGGTGTCCACCGCGAGGCTGCTGACCTGGCCGCTGCGCAGGGAGCCGGTGTCGCGGGAGTCGATGGCCGAGCTCAACGCGCTCTCGAAGTCGATGACCGAGGCGCGGAAGTGAGGAGTGTCGACGTTGGCGAGGTTGTCGGCGATCGTGCGCTGACGGAGCGAGAGCCCGTCGAGCGCGAAGCCGAGGACCGCCGAGACGGCGTCGGACGCCGCGTAGGCAGGAACGGACACGGATCAGACCTCCTGGGCTCGTGTGGAGCCCCGTGGGTGTGGGGTCGCCGGTCCGTCGGCATCTGCGTGAGCGTTCCTTGCTCATGGGGTCCTTCGGTCGGGGCGAACCCGACCTGAGCGAACTTCCGTCAGTTCTCTGGAGTTGTCTGGAGGTCTCCCCTCGAGCACCTCGCGCCCCCGGCCGGAAGGGCCGGGGGCGCGAGGAACGGGGGAGGGGTGGGTCAGGTGAGGACGACCGCCAGGCGGCCGGTGCCGTAGCCCGCGACGTCGACCCACAGGTCGATGCGGCGGCCCAGCACCTGGCTGCGCGCCCGGATGTCGGGCGGCATCGGGGTGCCCACCGGGTGCACGGCGTGCAGTTTCATGTGCGGCGCGCCGTCGGCGTTGAACAGCGCGGCGGCGATGTTCAGCACCTCGTGCAGGGTCTCGGTGATCTGCGCGGGGAGGTTGCGCTCCTCGACGGCCTGCTCGGCGAGGGTCGCGGGGACCAGCGCCAGCGCGGCTCCGGCGTACGCCGAGAGCGCCAGGTCGAAGCAGATCACGGCGCGGATGAGCAGCGAGTCGTCGACGTACACGGCGACGCTCGCGGGGTTGCGGTCGGTGATGGCGAACGGCGGCCCCGGCCGGACGTCGACGCCCTTGTCGAGCAGGTCCCCGAGGAGGTCGCGGATCTCCTTGGTCGCCGGCAGGTAGGTCATCCCCGGGTGGACGACGCTCATGCCGGTACGCCGACCGCGGTGAGGGCCTCCTCGAAGGCTTCGGGGGTGAACGGCTTGGCGATCAGGAACGCCGCGCCGGACTTGGCGGCGCGGGTGCGCATCTCCTCGGAGCCCTCCGAGGTGACGAACCCGAAGGTGACGTCGTTGCCGGCGGCGCGCAGCGCGCACAGCATGTCGATGCCGGTCATCTCGGGCATGTTCCAGTCGGAGAGCACCAGGTCGGGGCTCTGGGCGACGACGACGTCGAAGCCCTCCTTGCCGTTCTCCGCCTCCACGATGTCGTGGTGGCCGTAGCCGGCCTGGCGCAGGGTGCGGATGACGATCTGCCGCATCACGCGGCTGTCGTCGACGACGACGATCTTCACGGGGGGTCTCCTTCGGGTGCTGCGGGTGGTGGGAGTCAGCGGGTGGAACGGTGCGCGGTCAGGGCGCGAGGTCGACCTCGGCCGCGGCGGCCGAGATCGAGAGCCGGACGGGCTGGCCGAGCCAGCTGATGTCCAGGCGGGTGGTCTCGACGAGCTCGGCGGGGCCGGGCACCGACGCGGTGACCGTGCCCTGGGCGACGAGCGGCAGCGAGAGCTGGCTGGGACCGGGCATCAGGCTCTTCACGTTGCCCCCGATGACGTTGACCAGCTCGCCGAGGGAGTCGGTCAGGTCCTCGGCGACCGGCTGCTCGTCGGGGCCCATGCCCAGCATCCGGTGCGCGACCTCGGTGGCGGCGACGTCGCTGAACTGCATCAGGACCAGGGCCTGCCAGCCGCCGCTGATGGTGATCGCGGCGGTCCAGGCGTGCTCGACGGACGACGGGGCGACCTGCTCGAGCGGCTCGACGTTGCCGAGGAAGGTGGCCCAGCAGTCGTCCATGATCGACTGCAGGTCGGCCAGGGCGGGCTCGTGGGTGATGCTCATGCGGGGACCTCGCTCACGGTCAGACCGAGGAGCTCGAGCTTGTCGACGATCGCCTCGGGGGTGAAGGGCTTGATGACGTACTCGTGCGCGCCGGCGGCGAGCGCCCGCACGATCTGGCCGTGCTCGCTCTCCGTCGTCACCATCATCAGCGTGACGTCGCGCCAGCGCGGGTCGGCGCGGACCCGGGTGACGAAGGTGTAGCCGTCCATCAGCGGCATGTTCCAGTCGATCAGGCAGATGGACGGGACGAGCCCGCCCTCGAGCGCGTCGAGAGCCTCCTGGCCGTTGCCGGCCTCGGTGGTCTCGAAGCCGAGCTCGGTCACGATGCGGCGCAGGATGGAACGCATCGTGCGCGAGTCGTCGATGATCAGCGCGTGCATAGGTGAGGCTCCAGTCGCAGGGGCGGTCGGTCTGCTGGTCCATCGGGTCCGGCGGACGGATCCTGAGCGGTCCAGGGTCGGATTCGAGGGGGTGCTGCACCCCGGATTCACCGCGACCCCCGGACGATCGGGGTCGATCGCCAGGGGGTCGCGGTGGTGGGGGGAAACCGGACCCGGGTCCGGCTGGTCGGCCAGCGCAGGCGCTAGGCGGACACGTCGAGGTAGATCGGGACGTTGTCGAGACCGGAGCCGAGGCCGAGCCGGTCCAGGACGACCTGGTGGCGGAGCGTGACCCCCAGCCGGTCGGCGATGCGCTCCATCACGTCGCGCTGACGGGCCAGGATGCCCGCCGCCCGCTCCGCGAGGTCGGCCGGGAGGGGTCCGTGGTCGCCCGGCACGTCCCAGGCGTCGACCCGCAGCTCGGCGCCGCTGTCGAGGGCCCGCTCGGCGAGGAGTACGTCGAGCTCGATGCGGTCGAGGTCGACCTGCCAGGCGTCGTGGCGGGAGTCGGTGCTGGCGAGGTCGAGGCCGCCGCGGTCCACGAAGCCGGTCATCTCAGGCCACCGTCTGGGCGGTGACGACCTGCAGCGCCGCCTCGCGCCAGGTCGCGCCCAGGTCGGTCACGATCTGCAGGCAGGACTCGGTGCGGGCCAGGTCCTTGGCGACGTTCGCGCGAATCAGCTCGGAGTAGAGGAAGTCGTAGATCGAGGCGAGCGCCGGACCGCCGTCCCAGGCGTCGACGTCCAGCGACATCCGCAGCTCCAGCACGATCTCCTGGGCGTGCACGAGCTGGCGGTGCGCCTCGGCATGGTCGCCCTCGGCCTGGGCGTTGCGGCCGCGGGTCACGTCGAGGACGAGACGCTCGCACAGCATCACCAGCAGCCGAGCGGGGCTGGCCGTCGCGACCGATGCATCCATGTATGCGGTCCGGGGGTTGCTGAACATGTGGGTGCCTTCCTTGGCTTCCGACAGTGCTGCGGTCGACTACTTGGACGAGTTGTTCATCGACTCGACCTGGGCGCTGAGCCAGCTGGACTGGCTGTTGAGCTGCGACATCGCGGTCTCGAGCGCGGTGTACTGCCGCTCCAGGGTGGTCCGGCGCATGGCCAGGCGCGTGTCCCAGGCCGTGATGCTCTCCTCGAGGCGGGTGATCTCGCTCTTGCGGCCGGTGATCGCCATGGTGATCGTGCCGGTGGTGCTGTTGCTGGCGGTCTTGGCCACCGCCTCGAGCCGGGCGGCGAAGCCGTTGTTCTCGGTGGTGAACTTCTCGGCGACGCCGACGGGGTCGGCGGCGTACGCCTCCTTGAACTTCGTCGCGTCGAAGACCACCTTCCCGTAGCGGTCGGTCTGGATGCCCAGCGACGCCATCGAGGTGCCGTCCGTCGGGAAGACCGCGTTCAGCAGCTGGTCGCGCAGCGAGCGGACCCCCGCGTCACCCATGAGCTTGCCCGCGGTGGCCCCGTTGCCGTTGTACGCCGTCTGGGTCGCGATCTCGTCGAGCGCCGCGTTGAGGGTGTCCACCAGGCCCTGGACCTGGGAGGTGAGGGAGGCGGTGTCGCGGTTGACCGCGATGGTCGCGGTGCCGGTGGCCTGGTCGCCGAGGGTGATGTCCACGCCGTCGACCACGCCGGTGAAGGTGTTGCTGCTCGAGCGGACCGTGACTCCGAGCCCGAGGCTGATCTCCGCGTCCCGGCCGGCCCGGGCGGTGAAGCCCGACAGCGCGACGCTCTGGTCGTCGGTGAGCTGGAAGTCCTCGGCCAGTCCGGTCTTCGTGGACTCCACGAACAGCTGGTACTGCGGGACGCCGCCCACCTCGCCCACCTTGATGGCGCTGGCGCGCAGGCCGGAGTCGGGCTTGGCGTTGATGGCGTCGACGACGCCCTTGAGCGTGCCGTCGCTCTCGATGTCCACGGTGGTGCCGTCGAAGCGGTCGATCCGGACCGTGCCCGACCCGCCGACGATGCTGTCGGTGAGCTTCGCGGGGGTCTGGGAGGCGACCTGGTGGGTGAGCGCGGTCTGCACGACCGTGACGTTGAGCGAGGTCGGCGAGGCCGTCGGGCCCGCCTTGACGGTGACGGCGTTGTTCGAGGAGGTCGCCACGACGGGGGACCAGGCGGACGCCTTGGCGAGGGCCTCGGCCCGGCTCGAGATCAGCGAGACCTTGGTGTTGAGGGTCTGCATGGCGGTGATGGCCGACTGCTGCGTGCTCACCTTGGTCTTGAGCTTGGACTGCGGCACGGCCTCGAGCGCCATGAGCTGCTCGATGATCTCGGCGGTGTTGAGCCCGCTCACGAGACCGCTGATGCTGCTGGTGGCCACGACTCCTCCTTGGGAACGGCTCGCCGGGTGGACCTACGGCGGCCGGGGTGTGGTCAGGGACGGTGACGGGGGTGAGGGCGCGCAAGCGCCCTCACCCCCGTCATCGGGATCACTGCAGGAGCTGCAGCACGCTCTGCGGGGCCGACTTGGCCTGCGCGAGCATGGCCGTACCGGCCTGCGACAGGATCTGCGACCGGGTGAAGCTCAGCATCTCCTGGGCCATGTCCGTGTCCCGGATGCGGCTCTCGGAAGCCGAGAGGTTCTCCGCGGTCACGTTCAGGTTGTTGATGGTGTGCTCGAACCGGTTCTGCACCGCACCGAGGTCGGCACGGACGTTCGACACCGTCTTGATCGCGGCGTCGATGGCGCCCAGCGCCGCCGAGGCACCCGAGCCCGTGTTGGAGAAAGCGTTGCCGACGAAGCCGGCACCCACGGTGATGTCGCCCGCGACCGCGCCCGACGGACCCGAGATCGCGACGTTGCCGAACTCGTCGACGGTCGCCGACAGCCCGGTGTTGCTGAGCTGCGTGTCCAGGCTGGACTTCAGGGCCTGGTAGTTCGACTCCGCGGCGGCGGCGGTGCCGGTGGTGTCCCAGGCGGCGACGGAGACGCCGTAGGTGTTGCCACCGAAGGTGATGTCGAACGCGCCCGCGGCCGGAGCGGCGCCCGCGGCGAAGTTCACCGTGGACTTCCACTGCGGACCACCGGTGGTGACGTCGATGCCGTCGACACCGAGGCCGACCGAGTCGAGGTCGGTGGCGACCGCGACCTTGATGGTCTCGCCACCGTTGGCGCCCACCTGGAAGGTGCCGTCGTAGGAGCCGTTCAGCAGCGCGGTGCCGTTGAACTTGGTGGTGTCCGAGATGCGGGTCAGCTCGCTCTTGAGCTGGGTCATCTCCGACTGGATGTTGCCCTTGGCGTCGCCGTTCAGACCACCGTCGTTGGAGGCCTGCACCGCGAGGTCACGCATCCGCTGCAGGATGGAGTGGGTCTCGGTCAGCGCACCTTCAGCGGTCTGGACGACCGAGACGCCGTCCTGGGCGTTGCGCACCGCGACCTTGAGGCCGGAGACCTGCGAGCGCAGGCCCTCGGAGATCGCGAGGCCGGCGGCGTCGTCGGCCGCGCGGTTGATCCGGAAGCCGCTGGACAGCTTCTCGAGGGACTTCGACATCTGGCTCTGCGTCACCGTGAGGTTCCGGTACGAGTTCATGGCGTCGATGTTCTGGTTGATGCGGAGGCTCATGATGATTCCCTTCCTGGGGTGTGAGTCCGAGGAGCCCGTCCGTGGGCTCCAACACCCGACACATCGGTCGGGGCGGACGCCACCTGAGTGATCAGGCGGACTTTTTCTTCGGGGGGATGGTGCTTTCTCAGCCTGCCGCTTCGAAGCCGACAGACACGCTCCGCCGGGTGGCGGAGTGCCGGGCGGCGACCGCCCGGAAGTAGGCGTCCCGGCGCTGCGCGGCGCAGCCGTCGGGACGGGGGTGTGCGGGGACCAGTTCCGGGTCGAGCGCCGAGTTCATGGCGTCGCGCAGCAGCACCAGCGCCTCGGCCCGCATCTGCGAGATCCGCGACTCCGAGACGCCGAGCTCGGCGGCGAGCTCGGCCATCGGCCGCTCGGCGAGGAAGTAGCCCTGGACGACCGCCTGCAGCCGGTCGGGCAGCTCGGCGATCGCGTCGCCCAGGTACTCCAGGCGCTCCTGGTGCTCGACCAGGGCCTCCGGGGTCGGGTCGGAGCTGGCGAGCACCTCGGCGAAGGAGGTCTCGGTGCTCGAGCCCTGCAAGGACAGCACGTTGGCGCGGGCCACGTCCTCGTCGTTGCCGGCCACCTCGGCCAGGCTCAGGCCGAGCTCGGCGGCGACCTCGGCGTTCTCGGGCGCGCGGCCCAGGGCGCTGGCCAGCCGGGTGCGGGTCTGGTCCAGCTCGCGGCCGCGGCGGCGCACCGACCGGGAGGCCCAGTCGATGCTGCGCAGCTCGTCGAGGATGGCGCCGCGGATCCGGCTGGCGGCGTACCGCACGAAGGGGACGCCGCGGTCGTCGGAGAAGGAGCGACCGGCCTTGACCAGCGCGACCAGGCCGGCGGAGTGCAGGTCGTCGCGGTTCACGTGCGAGGGCACCCGGCTCATCGTCTCGCGCACGATGTGGCCCACCAGGCCCATGTGCTGGACGACCAGCTCGTCGCGCTCCTGCTGGGTCCGTGCGCCGTCGGGAAGAGGCGCCTGCTCCTGGGCGTCGTGCGTCAGCACGTCGTCGTCGTAGTTCATCGTTCCTCTGGTCTTCTCGGTCAGGACGACCCCCCACTGGACCGGTCCTGCCCCTCCAGGATGGGCAGAAATGGAGCGTTTCACCTAGGCGGACCGTGGATTTCGGGCGTACCGACTAGACCGATCGGGCGCCTGCATCAAGAACTTCTCAAGATGCGGACCGGAGTGTTCAGGTCCGCGCGGCGGTGCACGAAGGTACGGAGCTGGACCGTGTGACGGCGTGGTGATCGAGCCCACGAACCGCTCAGGTCCGAACGGGGTCGGGCGATGGGTCCGGTGTACACCGCACACCATCCAGACCACTGGGCTAGGAGGCTTTTCGTGGAGAAGCTGTCCCTCATCCTCTGGCGCGAGCGCGAGCTCCTCGAGACGTTGCTCTACCGACTCGAGGTGGAGCAGCTCGTGCTTGCCGGAGGACGATCCCGCTGGCTGATGCGCTCGGCGAAGGACGTCGAGAGCATCCTCCAGCAGCTGCGCGAGACCGAGCTCCTGCGCGCCGTCGCCGCCGACGAGGCCGCGACCGCCATCGGGCTCTCGACGAACCCGTCGCTGCGCGCACTGGCCGACGCCGTCGAGGAGCCGTGGCGCTCCATCCTCGTCGACCACCGGGACGCGTTCCTCGCGATCACCGAGCAGGTCTCCGCCCTGGCGGACGCGAACCGCCACCTGATCACCAGCGGCTACCGCTCCGCCCGGGAGGCCCTGCTCTCCCTCGGCGGTCCGGTGGACAGCTACAGCCAGGACGGCTCGGCCGTCGTCGGAACGAACGGGCATCGGCTCGTGGATCGGAGCCTGTGATGTCGGGAACCCTCTCCTCCCTCAACACCGCGCTGACGGCACTGCAGTACCAGCGCAACGCGCTCGACGTCGCCGCCTCGAACGTCGCCAACGCGACGACCGAGGGCTACACCCGGCGCCGGGTCAACGGCGAGACGCTCGGCCCCTCCTCGACGCCGGCCCTGTGGTCGCGCCAGAGCCTGACCGGGTCCGGCGTGAAGGCCACCAACATCGAGCGGATGACCGACGCGATCCTGGACGCCCGGGCGCGCAAGGAGCACGCCTCGCAGGCCTACCTCGACCTGCGCGCCAGCGCGCTGGCCCGGGTCGAGACCGGCATCGGCGAGCCCAGCGACACCGGCGTCGCCGCGGCGATGTCGGACTTCCGGACCAGCTGGGCCGACGTCAAGAACAACCCGAGCAGCGAGGCCGCGCGCAGCCAGGTGATCGCCAAGGCCCAGACGCTGGTCGGCGCGATCACGGCCCAGGTCGCCAACGTGGACGGCGAGATCGCCGACCAGCAGACCCGGCTCGACAGCACGGTCACCGCGGTGAACACCATCGCCGAGCAGCTGGCCGAGACCAACCGCAACGTGGTCTCCGCGACCCTCAACGGGGTCGACACGACCGCCCTGCTCGACCAGCGCGACGCGCTCGCCCTCCAGCTCTCCGAGCTGGCCGGCGGCACGGTCACCATCCAGGCCAACGGCACCGCCGACGTCTCCGTCGGCGGCCACAGCCTGGTCGCCCTGGACGTCGCCACGCCGCTGGACGCCGCCGCGCTGCCCACCGGGCTGAGCGGCGAGCTGGGCGCGGTCCAGGACCTGATCAACGTCACGCTGCCGGCGTACAAGGCCGGTCTCGACGCGGTCGTCAAGACGCTGGCCGACCAGGTCAACGGCCTGCACGTCACGGGCTTCGACCTCAACGGGGACGCCGGCACGCCGTTCTTCTCCTACGATCCCGCCGACCCGTCCGGTTCGATCGCGGTCGCGATCACCGACCCGCGCAAGCTGGCCGTCTCCTCCAGCGGCGCGGACCTCGACGGCTCGATCGCCACCCAGCTCGCCGCGGCCAACGACGCCGGCGCGGCGTACCAGAGCCTGGTCAACGGCTTCGGCTCGCAGGTGAACTCGGCCAAGGGCCTCGCGGCCACCCAGCGCCTGCTGACCAGCCAGGTCGACGGTGCCCGCGACCAGATCTCCGGCGTCAGCCTCGACGAGGAGATGGTCGGCATGCTCGCCTCGCAGCGTGCCTACGAGGCCGCCTCGCGGGTCATGACCGTCGTGGACTCCGTGCTCGACACCCTCATCAACCGGACAGGACTGCTGCGCTGATGTCTTCCGTACGTGTGACCCAGAGCATGCTCAGCCAGCGCTCGCTGGCCGGCGTGCAGACCGGCCTGGCGCGGCTCGCCGCGACCCAGGAGCACCTGACGACCGGCCGGATCCTGAACCGGCCCTCCGACTCGCCGACCGACAGCACCATCGCGATGCGGCTGCGCGAGCAGATGGCCGACCAGAAGCAGTTCACCCGCAACGCCCAGGACGGCCTGGCCTGGCTCGGGACCATCGACACGACGCTGTCCACCGTGACGGCCGACGTACGTCGGGCGCACGACCTGGCGCTGCAGGGCGCCAGCACCGGCAGCATGTCGACGAGCTCCCGCGAGGCGCTGGCCACCGAGATCGACCAGATCCGCGACGGGCTGATCGCCAACGCGAACGGGACCTACCTGAACCGCCCGCTCTTCGGTGGCATCACCGCCGGCAACCAGGCGTTCGACCCCGCCACGGGTGCCTACATCGGGTCCACGACCGGCGAGGTGACCCGCACCATCGCGACCAACGTCGAGATCCGCGTCGACGTGGCCGGGACGGACGTCTTCGGCCCGAACGGCGACTCGCTCTTCGACCACCTCACGGCGCTCTCCACCGCGCTGCGCACGGGGGACGAGGCCACCGTCCAGGCCAGCCTCGGCAAGCTCTCCGGCCGGCTGGAGACGGTCAGCAACGTGCAGGCCGACGTGGGTACCCGCTACCTGCGCGCGGAGAAGGCCGTCGACGCGGGCGCCGCCTCGATGCTGACCCTGACCACGGAGCTGTCGACCATCGAGAACGCCGACCTGCCCCAGACGATCGTCGACCTGCAGCTGCAGGAGGTCGCCTACCAGGCGGCCCTGGCCGCGACGTCGCGCGTCATGCAGCCGAGCCTCGTGGACTTCCTGCGATGAGCGCCACGCTCGTGGAGACGGTGGACGAGTCGGTCGACCTCCCGGTCATCGAGCTCGTGCATCCCATGCCGGGCTTCCCGGACCGCCGGCAGTTCGCCCTGGTCACCCTGGACGACGACAGCCTGCTGTGTGCCCTCCGCTCGCTGGACGACCCGGAGCTGCGCTTCCTCGTCGTCCCGCCCGCTCCGTTCTTCCCGGACTACGCCCCGGAGGTCGGCGACAGCGTGGTGAGCGAGCTGGAGATCGGCTCCGCGGAGGAGGCGCTGGTGCTGCTCGTGCTGAAGGCCGGGGACTCCCTCGCGGCCACCACGGCGAACCTGCTGGCGCCCGTGGTGGTCAACCGGCGCACCCGTCGAGCGGCCCAGGTCATCTTGGATGACCCCACTCTGTCGGTGAGCGCTCCGCTCGTCGCGTAGCGTTGACCCCATGTTGGTCCTCAGTCGCCGAGTCGGCGAGAGCGTCGTGGTGGGCGACGACGTCACGATCACGGTGCTCGAGGTCCGTGGCGACGTCGTCCGGATCGGTATCGACGCGCCGCGGTCGGTGTCCGTCAACCGGGCCGAGCTGCTGCGCGAGCTCGAGGACAGCAACCGCACCGCCGCCTCGCCCAGCGAGGAGACCGTGGCGTCGCTGACCCAGGCGCTGAAGGACCGCTCCACCGAGGACTGACCCTCCGCCGTACCCGATAGTCCCTGACGTTCCGCACGACTCGACCGTGCCGAACGTCAGGGACTTTCGCGTTGTGGTGGGCGCGGTCACGTTTGGTTGACCACGGCAACGAGTCCGGAATAAAGTTGCGGAAAGCAACCTTTAGTCGGATATGAATCGAGCTCCCTCCGTGACCCAGGTCGAACCCGCGACCACCCCGGCTGTCGAGCAGCCGGGCCAGATGTCCCACCGCCAGATCATGGAGGCCCTCAGCGGCCTCCTGCTGGCGATGTTCGTGGCGATGCTGTCCAGCACCGTCGTCAGCAACGCGCTGCCCCGCATCGTCACCGACCTCGAGGGCAGCCAGACCGGCTACACCTGGGTCGTCGTCTCGACCCTGCTGGCCATGACCGCGACCACCCCGATCTGGGGCAAGCTCGCCGACCTGTTCAGCAAGAAGCTGCTCGTCCAGACGGCGCTGGTCATCTTCTCGGTCGGGTCCGTGATCGCCACCTTCGCCACCAGCATGGAGGTGCTGATCGGTGCCCGGGTCGTCCAGGGCCTCGGCGTCGGCGGCCTGACCGCGCTGGTGCAGGTCGTCATCGCCAGCATGGTGAGCCCGCGCGAGCGCGGCCGCTACTCCGGCTACATCGGCGCCACCTTCGCGGCCGCCACCGTCAGCGGCCCGCTCATCGGCGGCCTGATCGTGGACAGCCCCGCCGGCTGGCGCGGCTGCTTCGCCCTCGGGCTCCCGTTCGCGGTCGCGGCGTTCGTGCTGCTGCAGAAGACCCTGAAGCTGCCGGTGATCAAGCGCGAGGTCAAGATCGACTACGTCGGCGCCACGCTGATCATGGCGGGCGTCTCGATCCTGCTGGTCTGGGTCTCGCTGGCCGGCAACCAGTACGACTGGGCCTCGACCACCAGCTTCGTCCTGGTCGCGGTGGGCGTCCTCGTGACCGCCGCTGCGGTCGTCTACGAGGCCAAGGTCGCCGCCGAGCCGGTGATCCCGATGTACCTGTTCCGCGACCGCACGATGAGCCTCGCGACCGTGGCCTCGGCGCTGGTCGGCGTCGCGATGTTCGGCTCCACGGTCTACCTGAGCCAGTACTTCCAGCTCGCCCGGGGCATGTCCCCGACGAAGGCCGGGCTGATGACGGTCGCCATGGTCGTCCCGCTGATGCTCTCCAGCCTGGTCAGCGGCAAGATCATCACCCGCACCGGCGTGTGGAAGCGCTGGCTGGTCGGTGGCATGGCCCTCGTCGTCGCGGCGCTCGCCCTGCTCGGCACCATCGACGAGAGCACGCACCTGGTCCTGGTCGGTGTGTTCATGGCGCTGCTCGGCTTCGGCATGGGCGCCACGATGCAGAACCTCGTGCTGGCCGTGCAGAACAACGTCCCCCTGAGCGAGCTCGGGGCGGCGAGCTCCGTGGTCGCCTTCTTCCGCTCGATGGGCGGCTCCGCGGGCGTCTCGGTGCTGGGCGCGATCCTGGGCACCCAGGTCGCCGACAAGGTGGCCGCCGGCTACCAGGCCGCGCAGCAGATGCCGAGCGGGGACTTCGGGTCGCACGCGATCCCCGACCTGGCGAGCCTGGCTCCGTGGGAGGCACAGATCTGGGAGCACGGCTTCGGCGCCTCGATCGGCGAGCTGTACCTCATCGCCGCCCCGGCTGCCCTCCTGGCGTTCCTGTGCGTGCTGTTCATCAAGGAGGTCCCCCTGCGGACTACGGTGTCCCTGGCCGAGGAGGTCGCCCCCGAGGCGACGGAGGAGCTTCACACACGATGATCGCCACCGAGCAGGACACCCGACGCGTCGAGCACCTGCACAGCCTGGAGCAGGAGGTCGGGGTGCTGATCCGTCGTGTACGACGGGTGATCGGCCAGCGCTCCGAGCTGGTGCACCCGCAGCTGCAGTACGGCGCGTACCTGATGCTCGGCTACCTGATCAACCACGGGCCGCTGCGGGCGTCCGCGTTGGCCGAGGTCTTCGACATCGACAAGGGGGCGATCAGCCGCCAGATCCAGCACCTGGAGGAGCTGGGGCTGGTCGACCGCACCCCCGACCCCGCTGACGGCCGCGCGTCGCTCGTCTCGGCCAGCGCCGAGGCGACCCGCCGCTTCGACGAGGTCGCGGCGGATCGTCGTCGCTGGCTCGACGAGCGGCTCGGCGACTGGACCGAGAGCGAGCTCGGCGAGTTCGCCGCGATGCTGCGGCGCTACAACGAGACGCTCGGCAACTGAGCTTCCCCGGTCGGCGGCTCAGCCCAGCCAGACCGCGGTGTCGGGCGGCAGCCCGCCGGCCAGCGGCCCGCTGGCGATGATCACCTCGCCGGCGGGCAGCGGGACCGACTCGGTGCCGCAGTTGAGCACCACCGTCACCGGTCCGCGGCGCAGGACGAGCACGTCGGCGTCGCTGCCGATCACCTCGACGTCCTCGCCGGCGGTGGTCGCGAAGGTCCGCCGGGCCGCGAGCGCGGCCCGGTAGAACTCCAGCGTCGAGTCCGGGTCGCCGCTCTGGGCGGCCACGGTGAGCGGCGCCCAGTCCGCGGGCTGCGGGATCCACGGCTCACCACTCGGCCCGAAGTCGTACGGCGGCCGCGTGCCGCCCCACGGCATCGGCACCCGGCAGCCGTCCCGGCCCACCTCTCCGGTCCGGAACCAGGAGGGGTCCTGGCGGTGCTCCGGCGCCACGTCGACCTGCTCCAGGCCCAGCTCCTCGCCCTGGTAGAGGTACGCCGACCCGGGCAGCGCCAGCATGGTCAGCGTCGCCGCCCGGGCGCGCGCGAGCCCGACCGGGCCACCGCCGTACCGGGTGGGGTGCCGGACGACGTCGTGGTTGGACAGCACCCACGTGGGGGAGGCGCCGACGGGCGCGACGGCCTCCAGGGTGCCGGTGACGACGTCGGCGAACGCCTTGGCCGACCAGGGGGCGAGCAGCCAGGAGAAGTTGAACGCCTGGTGCATCTCGTCGGGCCGGACGAACCGTGCCATCGACTCCGCGGTCTGGGTCCAGGCCTCCGCGACGAGCATCCGGTCGCCGTCGTAGGAGTCCAGCACCCGGCGCCAGCGGCGGTAGACGTCGTGCACCTCGGGCTGGTCCCACATCGGCTCGTCGCGCAGGGTGCGCTCGACCATCGACTCGCCGGTCGGCGCCCCGCTGCCGAGCGACTCGCCCTCGCCGACCACCTGGTCGCGCAGCGACTCCTCCTTGACGAGCCCGTGGGCGACGTCGATGCGGAAGCCGTCGACGCCGCGGTCGAGCCAGAAGCGCAGCACGCCCTCGAACAGGTCGCCGACCTCCGGGTGGCGCCAGTCGAGGTCGGGCTGGGTGGAGTCGAAGAGGTGGAGGTACCACTGCCCGTCGTCCACGCGGGTCCAGGCCGGCCCGCCGAAGACCGACTGCCAGTTGTTCGGCGGCTCGGCGCCGTCGGGGCCGCGGCCGTCGCGGAACAGGTAGCGGGCGCGCTCGGGGCTGCCCGGCCCGGCGGCCAGGGCCGCGGCGAACCACGCGTGCTCCGACGAGGTGTGGTTGGGCACCAGGTCGACGATCACCTTCAGCCCCAGCTCGTGTGCGCGGGTCGTGAGCGCGTCGGCGTCCGCCAGGCTGCCGAAGAGCGGGTCGACGTCGGTGTAGTCGGCGACGTCGTACCCGTGGTCCTTCTGCGGCGAGGTGTAGAACGGCGTGATCCACAGCGCGTCGACGCCGAGGTCGCGCAGGTGGGGGAGGCGCCCGGTGATGCCGGGCAGGTCGCCGACGCCGTCGCCGTCGCTGTCGGCGAAGCTGCGGACGTAGACCTGGTAGGTGACGGCGTGCCGCCACCACTCGGGGGAAGTCATGGCTCCCAGGTAACCAGGCGGTCGATGGGTCAGTTGAAGGCGTCGGGGTCGACGACGATCCAGGTCGCCTCGGCGGTGCCGACCAGCCCGCCGTCCGCGGCGTACGCCGATGTCGCCGTGAACACCTTGCGCCCCTCGGTGCCGCGCAGCTCGCCCAGCACGACGTGCTCCTCGCCGACGACGGGGCGCCGGTCGACCCGCGCGGTGATCTGCCCGAGCACCATCGGCCGGTCCGCGACCCCCGCCGCCCAGGCGCCCGGGCAGTCCAGGGCGGCCCAGGTGACCGGCAGCGTCGCGAGGCCGTCCTCGCCGACCGAGGGGGCCGGGGTCCAGGTGGCGGCGACCCGGTCGGGGCCGACCGGCCCGGAGAAGATCCGGAGCGCGTCGCCCGGCTCGCGCCCGGTGCCGCAGGTGAAGCAGGTCGGGAACGGGTGGCTCGCCAGGCCGGCGTACGTCGCCTCCGCGGCCCGGGCGGTCGCCGCGTCGACCGGTGCGACCGGGGTGAGGTCGTCCTCGGCCGGGCGGGCCTGCAGCACGGTCGTGTCCCCGTCGAGCGCCCGGGTCCAGCCGTCGTGCTCGTCGATCCGCAGGGACGCGTCGAGCGGCGGCGGTCGCTGCAGGCGCACGGTCACGACCGGCGCGTCGAGGTGGGCCGCGAGCGCGCCGGCGCTCCAGCCGCCGTTGCCGGAGCGGGCCGGGCCGCAGAACCGGGCCGGGACGGTGAGGGTGCTCATCGCCTGATCGTCTCCCATCGCGCCAGCGCCTCGCGCCGCTCCTCGGCGTGGTCGACGATCGGCAGCGGGTAGCCGACCCGGTCGCGGTCGTCGGCCGACGGGTCGTGCGGGTCGGAGACGTCGGCCAGCTCGGGGACGAAGCGCCGCACGTAGTCGCCGGCGGGGTCGAACTTCCGCCCCTGCGAGGTCGGGTTGAAGACCCGGAAGTACGGCGCCGCGTCGGTGCCGCAGCCGGCCGTCCACTGCCAGCCGTGCTGGTTGGAGGCGAGGTCGCCGTCGACCAGCCAGTGCATGAAGTGCCGGGCGCCGTGCTGCCACTCGACGTGCAGGTCCTTGACCAGGAAGCTCGCGACGATCATCCGGACCCGGTTGTGCATCCAGCCGACCTCGCGCAGCTGGCGCATCCCGGCGTCGACGATCGGGAAGCCGGTGCGGCCGTGCTTCCAGTCCTCGAGCTGCTCGCCCGGGTCGTCGTACGGCATCCGGGCGTGCTCGGGGCGGAGGTACTCCCGCGCGGTCTCGGGCCGGTGGCCGAGCACGTCGGCGTAGAACTCCCGCCAGGCCAGCTCGGCGCGGTAGGTCCGGGCTCCCTGGCTGCGCCGCCGGGCCAGGTCGGCGAGGAGTGTGCGGGGGTGCACCTCGCCGTACTTCAGGTGCACCGACATCCTCGAGGTCCCGTCGACGCCGGGCCGGTCGCGCTCGTCGGCGTACGCGTCGACGTGGTCGAGGAAGTCCGCCCACCGGCGCAGTGCCGCGCGCTCGCCGGCCTCGGGCAGGGTCAGCCCGGCGGGCACCGCCGGCTCCGGGATCTCGGTCGTGCCCTCGTCGAGCGCGAGCCAGGTCGCGCCGGTCGGCGCCTCGACCGGGGGCCGCCAGCCGTGGTCGGCCCAGGCCTTCGAGAACGGCGTGAACACCTGGTACGGCGACCCGTCGCCCTTGGTGACCCGGCCCGGCGCCACGGCGTACGGCGAGCCGGTGCGCACGAGCTCGATCCCCGCCTCGCCGAGCGCCTCCTCGACCGCGGCGTCCCGCCGGCGGCCGTACGGGCCGAAGTCGGCGGCGACGTGCACCCGGGTGGCGCCGACGGCCCGCGCGGCCAGCACGACGCGGCGGACCGGGTCGCCGCGCACGACGCTCAGTCCGGCGCCGCGCTGGCGCAGGGACGCGTCGAGCGAGCGGAGCGAGGCGCCGAGGTAGGCGCGGCGGCTCGGGCCGGCGGGCACCCACAGCGCCGGGTCGAGCACGAACAGTGGCAGCACCGCGCCCGCGCCCGCGGCCTCGACGAGGGCGGGGTTGTCCGCGAGCCGCAGGTCGCGGCGGAACCACATCACGGCACTCGTCGTCTCGGCCATCGTGTTCACGATGCCAGCACGGTGGTGACGGACTCAATCTTGAACGAGTCAATTGTGCGGGGGTCCTCCGATAGGACAGAATGGCCGGGTGAGCGACCTGATCGACACCACCGAGATGTACCTGCGGACCATCTACGAGCTGGTCGAGGAGGGGATCGTCCCGCTGCGTGCCCGGATCGCCGAGCGGCTCCACCAGAGCGGACCGACGGTCTCCCAGACCGTGGCCCGGATGGAGCGCGACGGCCTGCTCACCGTCGAGGGCGACCGGCACCTCGAACTCACCGAGCAGGGAAACCGGCTCGCGACCCGGGTGATGCGCAAGCACCGGCTCGCCGAGCGCCTGCTCACCGACGTCATCGGCCTCGACTGGGAGCTGGTCCACGAGGAGGCGTGCCGCGGGGAGCACGTCATGTCCGAGACCGTCGAGCGGCGTCTGCTCGAGCTGCTCGACCACCCGACGGAGTCGCCGTACGGCAACCCGATCCCGGGGCTCGACGAGCTCGGTCAGCGCGAGGTGGCCGAGGAGTTCATGGCCGACGTCGAGCCGCTGTCGAAGGCCGCGGGCTCGATGGAGGGTCGGGTGCTGGTCCGCCGCATCTCCGAGGAGATGCAGAAGGACGAGGTCCTGATGAGCGCGATGCGGCGGGTCGGCGCGCTGCCGGACAAGACCGTCACCGTCGTCTCGACGCCCGAGGGCGTGCTGGTCGGCTCCGGCGGCGAGACCGCCGAGATCGTGCCCGAGGCGGCCGACCACATCTTCGTCAAGCGGATGTGACCTGCCCTCGCCGGTCTGGACCGGTCCAGACCGGTCGAGGCCTGCGGGTGACCTCCTCGCCACGGCCCCGTTGAGGGGGCATGCACCTGTCGCTCGTCCCCGCCCCGCCCGCGTCCGCCCGACCCGTGGAGGTCGACGACGTCGTCGAGATGCTCCGCGAGCTCGCGGCGATCATGACGCGAGCGCGCTGAGGAACTCGCTGCACCCCACGTCGAGCCGGTACGTCGCCAGCTCGTCGCCTCGCGTCGTCCCGCGGTTGACGATCACCACGGGGATGCCCGCCTTGGCCGCCCGCCGGACGAACCGGAACCCGCTCATCACCGTCAGGCTCGAACCCGCCACCAGTAGCACCCCGCCGGTCTCCGCCAGCCCGTCGACCGCGGCGTAGCACCGCGCGACCCGCTCGGCCGGGACGTTCTCGCCGAAGAAGACCACGTCCGGTTTGAGCACCCCGTCGCACGTCTCGCAGCCGGGGACCACGAACCCGGCCGTCTCCTCGAGGTCGACGTCGCCGTCGGGGCGCACCTCGACCGTCGCGTGCCGGTCGAGCCAACCGGGGTTCGCCGCGGCCAGGCGCTCCTGCAGTGCGGTGCGCGTCGAGGTGGTCCGGCAGTCCAGGCAGACGACGTCGGCGATCCGGCCGTGCAGCGCCACCAGGCTCCGGCTGCCCGCGCGCTCGTGCAGGCCGTCGACGTTCTGGGTGATCAGCAGCCCGGGGTCGAGGGCGGCCAGCGCCCGGTGACCGGCGTTCGGGTCGGCCCGGCGCATCCGGCTCCAGCCCAGGTGGCTGCGCGCCCAGTAGCGCCGGCGGGCGGGCTCGCCGGAGACGAACTCGCCGTACGTCATCGGCATCCGCGCCGGCGATCCCGGGCTGCGGTAGTCGGGGATGCCGGAGTCGGTCGAGAGCCCCGCGCCGGTGAGCACCACCAGCGGGCGGTCGGCCAGCAGCGCGAGGGCCGCGTCGGCGGTCGAGCCGGCCGAGACCGTCAACGTGCGTACCGGAGGGCGGCCCGGGCGCGCGCCTTCTCCGCCTCGACCTCCCGGTTCTTCGGCGGCGCGGTCGTCACCAGCGAGTCCAGCAGGTGCTCGGTCAGGTGCGCGATCTCCGCGACGGCCCGGTCGAACGCGGCCTGGTTGGCCTGCGACGGCTTCGTCGTACCGCTGACCTTGCGGACGTACTGGAGCGCCGCCGCCGTGACCTCGCTGCGGGTCGCCGGCGGCTCGAAGTTGTTGAGCGGACGGATGTTGCGGCACATGGTTCGAGCGTACGCCGGGAGCGGGTCGAGCTCCCCTCACAGCGCGAAGTACGACACCTCGGACCCGGTCACCAGCACCACCCGGCCGTCGGGGAGGGGGACGGTGCGGACCTGGTCGACGTCGGAGCCGTGCTCGACCTCGACCATCCGGTTGGCGATCCGCCGGTGCGCGAAGTTCAGCACGGAGACGTAGCCGGTGCGGCCGGCGCGGCCCCATCGCTCCACCACGGTGAGGGCGGTGCGCTGCTCCGGCAGCCAGGTCAGCTGCCGTGGGTCCGTGCCGGCCAGCGCCTGGGTGTTGCGGCCGTAGGAGAGCACGTCGAGACGCTGGACGTCGGCGAGGTCCGTGACGTTGAAGAAGCCGACCTGGGCGCCCCAGCCCCGCCGCCCGTCGTTCGCGGGTCCCTGACCGATGCCGATCATCCGGTTCTTGCCGAGCGGGTGGAGGTACTCCGAGAACCCGGGGATCTTCAGCTCGCCGATCAGCGTCGGGCGCTCGGTGGTCAGGTCGACGGCGTACAGCGGGTCGACCTGCCGGAAGGTCACCACGATCGCCAGCCCGTCGAACCAGCGCACGGACCGGATCTGCTCGCCGACGCCGAGCTTGTCGAGGCGGCCGGTCTCGACCAGGGCCGGACCGTCCTGCTCCAGGGTGACGACCGAGTTGAAGTTGCCGGTCCGCTCGCTCGGGCCGACCGCGAGCCGGAGCACGCCGTCCTGCTCGTCCATCGCCCAGCGGTCGGCGACCTGCCCGTCGACGCGTCCGCTGGCGAGGTACGTCGTGCCGGTGCCGTCGAGGGCCAGGTCGTGCACCGTCGTGGTGCCGGCGAGCTCGTCGTCGTACGCCGGCTCCGGTCGGATCCGGTCGTCGGCCCAGAAGCAGCAGCCCCACGGGCCGGTGCTGTGGCCGGCCGCGAGGTAGAGGTGGTCGGTCGAGAAGTACGCGACGTCGGCGGTAGCGGCCAGGCCCTGGACGCTCCGCGCGTCCGGATCGCCTGACGCGCCCGACTCGAAGCCGACGACGGCCAGGGTGTCGAGCCCGGCGGACTCCTCGGGCAGCGCGACGTCGGAGCAGTCGAGGAGCGGTTCCGCCGCGCCGTCCCCGTCGGCGACGGTCGGCAGCCAGTCCTCGATCGTCGTCGCCCGGACCAGCTTCCGGTTCGCCCGGGTCGCCGCCCGCGTGGTCCGGCCGCGGCGCGGCTCGACGAACGGCAGCTCGGGCAGCCCGGCCGCGAGCACGACCCGGACCACGCTGCCGTGCAGGCGCGCGGCGACCAGCCGGGCGTCGTACTCGGTCGTCGCGGTGAGGACGGGCTCGGCCGGGTCGGTCAGGTCGACGGTGTGGACGACGGTGGACCCGTCGTCGCGTCCGGCGAGGATCGTGGCGGTGCTCTCGGAGAGCAGCAGCTCCCCGGCGCGTGACCTGGCCACGACGAGACGTCCCAGCGTGACCGGGGCGCTCCCGCCGCTGACGTCGTACGTCGTCAGCACGCCGTCGTCGAGCCGCACGAGCAGCTCCCCGTCGGTCTTGACCACGTCGGGCTCGTCGACCCCCGACTCCTGGACGTTGGTGCCGCTCTCCTCGCTGGTGGCGCGCTGCGCGGAGGGAGCCTTGAGCGCCCGGGAGGTGGTGGCGGAGAGGTTCGCCGAGAACGCCATCGCGCCGTCGGCGGCGATGCCGAACCCGCGCATCAGCTCCCCGCCGCCCCAGCCCCACGGTCCGACCAGGTCGACCGCCCGGTCGACGTAGGCGTCCAGCAGCTCGCCGCAGTCGTCGGCGAAGTCCACCGGCGCGCCCGTGGCGGCGGCGGGCACCGGCCCGGGGCCGGCGGCGACGCTCTGTCCCCGTGAGGTGTCGGATCCGTTCACCGCCGTCCCGGCGAGGAAGGCGCCGACGAGGGCGGCGGTGGCACCGAGAATGAGGAGCGGGCGCGAGCGAGGCATGGGACCTCGGACGTCGGGACCGCCCGAGCGGTTCCCGCCCGGGTTCGGGGGCGGCTGGCAGCATGGCGGCCATGGCTGCCCCCGACCTGGACCTGGTGCTGTTCGGCGCCACCGGCTTCACCGGCGCGCTCACCGCCGCGTACTTCGCCGAGAACGCCCCTACCGGACTCCGCTGGGCGATCGCGGGACGGAACCCCGAGAAGCTGGCCGCGGTGCGCGACCGGCTCGGTCTCGAGGTGGAGCTCCTGCACGCCGACGTGACGGACCCGGCGTCGCTGGCCGACCTCGCCGCGCGCACCAAGGTCGTGATCACCACCGTCGGCCCCTACCTGGAGTACGGCGAGCCGCTGGTCGCGGCCTGCGCGGAGGCCGGCACCGACTACGTCGACCTCACCGGTGAGCCCGAGTTCGTGGACCGGATGTACGTCGCCCACCACGCCACCGCCGAGCGCACCGGCGCCCGGATCGTGCACGCGTGCGGCTTCGACTCGATCCCGCACGACCTCGGCGTGCTGCACACCGTGCAGGAGCTCGCCGCGGGCGGACCGGTCACCGTGCGCGGGGTCGTCCGGGCCGGCGGCACCTTCTCCGGTGGCACCTTCCACTCCGCCCTCAACCAGTTCGCGCGCGCCCGCCAGATGCGTGAGGCGGTCGCGGCCCGCCGCCGGGTCGAGCCGCGGCCCGACGGCCGCTCGTCGCGGGCGGTGCGCGGCACGCCGCACCGGGACCCGCTGCTGGGGTTCTGGCTGGTGCCGCTGCCCACGATCGACCCGATGGTCGTGGCGCGCAGCGGAGCCGCGCTGCCGTCGTACGGCCCGGAGTTCCGCTACTCCCACTACGCCGGCACCAAGACGTTGCGGTACGCCGCGGGCGGGGCGCTCGGCGCGGGCGCGATCGCGCTGGCCGCCCAGGTCGGGCCGCTGCGCAACCTGCTGCTCGACCGGCTGCCGCGCGGGGAGGGTCCGGACGAGCGGCGCCGCGAGCGCGCCTGGTTCACCGTCGACCTCGTGGGCGAGGGCGACGGCCGCACGGTCCACACCCGGGTCTCCGGCGGCGACCCAGGCTACGACGAGACGGCGAAGATGCTCGCCGAGTCCGCGCTCTGCCTGGCCTTCGACGACAACCCGCCGACCGCGGGCTCGGTGACCACCGCCCAGGCGATGGGCCCGAACCTGCTGACCAGGCTGCGCGCGGCGGGGATCCGCTTCGAGACCCTCGACCAGCCGTAGCGGAGCCGGGAGAAATGGAAGAAGCCCGCTGGTGTCTCGGGTCACCAGCGGGCTTCGAGGACTACTTTAAACGCCGCTCTGAGTGCCTGTCCTGAAAACGACGCTCACCCGGAGGGGTGGTCCAGACCGCCGGCCAGCCGGTTGCCGATGATCCAGCCCATGCCGAGCGCGGTGAGCAGCCCGTTGCCGGACAGGTAGCCGTCGGAGGACTCCCCGGCGAGGCCGCAGGCGGTGCCGCCGCCGGCGTACAGGTGCGGGATCGGGGTGCCCGAGCCGTCGAGCACCTCACCGGCGGGGGAGACGACCAGGCCGCCCTGGGTGGTGAGCAGCCCGTGCGTCACCCAGGCGAGGTGGTACGGCGCCTCGAGCGCGCGGCGGCCGGGCAGCGGAGCGATCGCCATGCGGGTCGCCTCGACCGAGAGACCGAGAGCGTCCGCGAGCTCCTCGACGGAGTCCGCGTCGCGGATCGCCCCGGCGTCGAGGCACTCGCGCATCATCTCGGACTCGCGGGTGGCGGCCATCGCGGCGGCGTCCCAGATCATCACGGCCCGCTCGCCGTCCTGGGCCTGCAGGATCCCGGCCAGCGACGAGTAGCCCTTGGACTCCTCGTCGACGAACCTCCTGCCGGTGCGGTCCACGAGCACGGCGCCGTTGAACTGCAGGGCGGGGGAGACCCGGGTGCCGTGGTCGACCACGACCAGGCCCGAGCGAAGCCCGGCGCCCATGTTGCGCAGCTGTGCGCCGAGCGGCAGCACCCACGCGAGCGCGTCGCCGGTCGAGGTCGACACGCCGCCGTAGAACGGGTTGCCCAGGTGGGCGAGGTGCTCCTTCACGAGGGCGGGGTTGTTGGCGAACCCGTCGGCGGCCAGCACGACGCTGCCGGCCCGCACCCGTAGCAGCGAGCCGTTCTGGGAGACGACCACGCCGGCGACCGTGCCGTCCTCGACGACCAGGTCGACGACGGGCGCCTCGTCGACGAACGCGACGTTCTCGCAGCCGTCGAGCAGGTCGCGCAGGTGGCGCATCAGCCGCGCGCCGCCGAGCCGTCCGGTGTCGGTGTGCAGCCGCGGCACCGACATGCCGGCGCGGGGCATGTCCGCGCCGATCTCGATCGGGTAGCCGCTGTCGGCGATCCACTCGACGTACGCCGGGGCGGCCGCGCACAGCGCCTCGACCACGGGTCGCCACCCCTCGTCGCCGGTGGCGCGCAGGATGTCGTCGGCGTGGGCCTGCGGGGAGTCGGCGATGCCCGCCGCGGCCTGGAAGCGGGTGCCGCCCGCGGCCAGCGAGCCCGACGAGATCGCCGCGTTGCAGCCCTCCCGGTCGGACTTCTCGAAGACGGCCACGACCAGGTCGGGGTCTCGGGCGGCGCGGAGCGCGGTCATCAGGCCGCACGCCCCGCCGCCCACGACCGCGACGTCGACCTCGTCGTCCCAGCCGGTCACCGGAGTGCCTCGGGAACCCCGTAGAACGCCCGGGCCGCGTCGACCAGCGCGCGCTCCGGCCCGGCGCCGTAGAACCCGACCCGGGACGGCCGCAGCCCGGTCGCGCGGAACTGCGCGGCCCGCAGCTCGGCCGTCCGCACGCAGGTGCCGAGCGAGTCCAGGACCGGCACGTCGTCGACCCGGGAGATCCCCTGGTCGGCGAGGAACACGTTGAGCGGTCCCTCGCCGGGCACGATCACCGTCGCGCCCGCGGCGATCGCCCGGCGCGCGGCCCGCTCGAAGGCCTCGACCAGCCCGCTCGGCGAGGCGTACGCCGCCATCACGTCGTGGAACTCGGCCTCGACCTGCACGATCGGGCCGACCAGGTCCTCGAGCCGGTAGTTGCGCAGGTTGCGGCGCAGCTGCGGCTCGAGCGCGGCGATGAAGTTGACGATGCCGACCCGGTCGCCGAGCTGCGCGGCGGCCAGCACGGAGGTCTGCCCGAAGGTGACGACGGGGATGTCGACCAGGGTGCGGACCTCCTCGAAGCCGGTGTCGGGGATGGTCGCGATGAGGAACGCGTCGTACCCCTCATCCTGGGCGCACAGCGCGGCCTGCACGAACTGCTCCTTGTGCAGCCCGGCGAGGTAGGCGTAGCCGATGTGGGTGCCGGGGTAGTCCGACGGGTAGGTGCCCGCCTTCATCCCGTGCAGGTCCACGACCGTGTCGGGCCGTGCCTGCGCCCGCAGGTGCCGGGCCAGCGCGTCGCGGTAGTGCGGGACGTCGTCGAGCACGGTGAACGACTGGTGCCAGATCCGCATGCTCAGACCCCCGCCCGCACCCGGGCCGCGTTCCGGCCCGCGATCCGGCCGAACGTCGCGCCCCGCAGCACCGAGGTCGACCCGGTGTAGTTGGAGTAGTACAGCCCGGTCATCTCGCCCGCGGCGTACAGGCCGGTCATGGGGTTCCCGTCGCGGTCGACGACCTCGGCCTCGGGCGTGGTCTTGAGGCCTCCGAAGGTGAACACGTTGGCCGCCATGATCGGGTACGCCGTGAACGGCCCCTGCGTCAGCGGGCGCGACCAGTTCGACTTCGGCGGCACGAGGCCGGTGGTGGCCAGCCCGTCCACGACCAGCGGGTCGAAGCCCTCGGGCCCCGGGCAGGCCGCGTTGTACGCCGCCACCGTGGCCTCGAGCGCCGCCACCGGCAGTCCCAGCCGGGTCGCGAGCGCGCCGATCGTGGGAGCGGTGACCGGTGCGATGTCGGTGCGCACCCCGGCCATGATGTTCGGCACCGCGAGGCCATGCTGGTCCAGGACCACCCAGGCGATCCCGTCGGTCTGGGCCTGGATCGCCCGGGTGGTGCGCTCGTACCAGGCGTCGACGGTGCCGCGGGCCTCGTCGACGAACCGCTGCCCCTCGGCGTTGACCAGGACGCCGTACGGGAAGCAGAAGATCGCCGCCTCCGGCTCGCCGCTGCGCGGGTCGACCGGCTCGGCGTGGAAGAGCGAGAAGTTCCCGGCGGTGGCCGCGCCCAGGGCGAGGGCCATCTCCAGCCCCTCGCCCTTGTTGTAGTTGCCGCCCTGGGCGACCGGGCGCGAGGTCATCGCGTTCGGGCCGTGGTAGCGGGCCATCAGCTCGAAGTTGCCCTGGTAGCCACCGCAGGCGAGGACCACGGCACCGGTGAAGGTCACCGGCCCGTCGGGGGTGTGCGCGAGGACACCGTCGATGCCCGACGGGGAGTGGGTCAGCCGCCGGGCCGTCGTACGGAAGTGGAACTCCACGCCGAGGTCCCGGGCCGCGCGGCCCATCGTCTCGATGATCGCCAGCCCGCCGCCGACCGGCGCCATCCGCGTGGTCGACTGGGTCAGGAACGGCGTCGGGACGAAGTCGAAGCGCACGCCGTGCTCGGCCATCCACTGCAGCGCCTGCGGCGCCTGCTCGGCGAGGGTCGCGACGTAGTCGGGGTTCACCGTGTGCGTGGCCCGCCACAGCGGACCCTGGCGGCCGGCGGGGAGCGCGGCGTCGTTGACCACCGACGGGTCGGGGTGGCCCATGAAGTCGTCGACCAGGATCTCCTCGAAGCCCTCGGCCACCTCCTCGATCGACCGCATCCGCAGGAACGCCTCGGTGTAGCGCGTGTTCCCGCCGGTCTCGGCCTCCGTGGACCGCTCCAGCACGGCCACCCGCGCGCCCGCCTCCGCCGCCGAGACCGCGGCGGCGAGGCCGGCGACGCCGCCGCCGACCACCACCACGTCGTACGTCTTCTCGCTCATCGCAGGTCCTCTCTCGCAGCCCGGGTCAGAAGGTCAGGTCGGCGGAGGTGGTGACGGTGCCGAACAGGGGCAGCACCCGCTCCATGGCGAAGGTGTGCAGGTCGGGCGCGAGCGAGGCGCACATGTCCTCGACGATCGTGACCTGCAGGCCGGCGTCGGAGGCGTGCCGCGCGGCCGACTCGACGACCAGGTTGGTCGCGACGCCGCCGAGGACGACCTCGGTGACGCCCTCGGCCGCCAGCATGGTGCGCAGCGCGGTGCCGACGAACGGGTCCACGCAGCCCTTGTCGACCACGGGCTCGCCGTCGACGGGCGCGAGCGCCTTCACGAACTGCGCCTCGGGGGAGTCGGCCAGCATGACCCGGTTGGTCTCGTAGGGGTCGAAGCGCGGCAGCCGGTTCGTGCGCAGCTTGTACGACGGGTCGAACGCCAGCCGCACGTGCACGACCAGGACGCCGGCCTCGCGCGCCCGGGTCAGCACCCGCTCGGCGGTGGCGAGCACGTCGCGCTCGGCGATCTGCGCCTGCAGCGGCGGCGCCTTCAGGTGCGGGCCGTCCTCGCAGAGGCCGACCTGGTAGTCGAGCATGAGCAGTGCCTGCTTGGTCATCGTGTTCCTTCGGGTGTGGGTGGATAGGTCGGTGGGTCTCGACACGCGGTCACGGCCTCGCGAGCTCGGCCGTGCGCTCGCTCGACCTCGTCTCCGTTCGGTCTCCGCTCGTGCCTCGCGGAGTCCGAGTCGCTTGAACTACCAGGCGGACCAGCCGCCGTCGACGTACACGACCTGGCCGGTCATGTACGACGACGCGGGGCTCGCCAGGAGCAGGAGGGGGCCGGCGAAGTCGGCGTCGGGGTCGCCGAGCCGGCCGAGCATGGTGCGCTCGCCGAACCAGCGCAGCCGCTCGGGGTCGGCGCCGAGCGCGGCGGTCATCTGGGTGGGGTAGAAGACGCCGGGGGCGAGGCAGTTCACGGTGACGCCGTGCCGGCCCAGCTCGCTGGCCAGCGAGCGGGTCACGTTCACGACGCCCGCCTTCGACGCGTAGTACGCCGACTCCGGGACCGGGCCGACGCGCTCGGCGTACACGGTGGTGAGGTTGACGATCCGGCCGCCGGTGCCCTGCCGGGTCAGCGCCTTGCCGGCCTCGCGGCCCACGAGCCAGCACCCGGTGAGGTTCACCCGGACGACCCGCTCGAACTCCTCGACCGTGGTCTCGTCGTACGCCTTGCGCAGCATGATCCCGGCGGCGTTGACGACCACGTCGAGCCGACCGTGCCGGGCGATCACGCCCTCGACGAGGGCGCCGACCGCGGCCTCGTCGGTGACGTCGACCTCGTGGACGCTGGCGCTCGCCGCCGCGGCCGTGGTGGCGAGGTCGTCGGTGCGCGCGGGTACGTCGGCGACGGCGACCGTGGCGCCGGCCGCGGCCAGGGCGGTGGCGGCGCGCTCGCCGAGACCGCCGGCGGCGGCGCCGACGACCAGGGCGACCTGCCCGGTCAGGTCGAACAGGGCGGTCACCATGTCAGCGCACTCTCCTCGGCGGCGGCGTGGGTGCCGGCGAGGCGGCCGAAGATGCCGGCCTTGCCGATGGACGTGCCGGTCATGTAGCCGGCTCCGTGGAAGCCGCCGACGACCTCGCCGGCGGCGTACAGCCGCTCGATCGGGGCGCCCCACCAGTCGAGGACCCGCATCCGGGTGTCGACGGTGAGCCCGCAGTACGTCGCCAGCACGACCGTGCCGGACGGGTGGGCGAAGAACGGCGGCTCGGCGATCGCGGACCGCTCACCGACCGCGCCGGAGAGGTGCTCGCGTCCGAGAGGGTCGGGCCGGCCCTCGCGGATCGCGGCGTTGTACTCCTCCACCGTGCCCTGCAGCGACCCCTCGGGCAGCCCGATCCGGCGCTCCAGCTCGGCGATGGTCTCGGCCTCCAGCAGCATCCCCGCGCGCCGACGGCCGGCGAACTCGTAGATCGGCACCTCGTCGTTCGAGGCGGCCATGGTGCGGCTGTCGAAGACCTGCCAGGTCGTCACGCCCGGCTGGACCAGGGCGGCGTCGCCGATCTCCTTGTAGTTGCGCGACTCGTCGACGAAGCGGCGGCCCTCGCGGTTGACGGCGATCGCGCCCTTGTAGACGGCGAGGATCCCGGTGCCGTCCTCGTCGGGGTGCTCGGTGTGGAAGTGCCCGTAGGTCCCCTTGACGTACGGCGTGTCCCGCAGGCCCGCTCCGTGCGCCAGGGCCATCAGCAGGCCGTCGCCGGTGTTGCCGGCCCCGCCCTGGCGCAGCGCGTGCTCCATCTGCGGGGCGAAGCGGGCGAGCAGGTCGGGGCTCATCGAGAACCCGCCGGTGCCGAGCACGACCGCGTCGGCCTCGATCCGGTGCCGGGTGCCGTCGGCCCGGAGGACGTCCACGCCGGTGACCCGGGTGCCGTCGTGCACCAGCCGCTCGGCCGCGGTGTCGAGGACGATCCGCGCGCCCAGCCGACCGGCGGCCTTCAGCAGGTGCACCAGCATCGCGGTGGTGTCGGAGGGGTGGCTGCGCGGCGCCGACTGGCCGGAGGCGGCGTGGATCTCGCCGTACTCGGCGCCGTGGCCCTTCAGCCACCGGTAGGTCTCCAGCTGGTGCTCGCAGTAGAGGTCCACCAGCGCGGGCTCGTTGCGGTGCTTCCCGACCTCGAGGAGGTCCTGGCGCAGCAGGTCCACCGAGTCGGCGATGCCCTGCGCTGCTTGCTCGTCGGTGCCGGCGAAGGCCGAGAGCCCCGCGGACTTCACCGTCGAGCCGCCGATCGTGCCGGTCTTCTCCAGCAGGACGGCGTACTGGCCCGCCTCGGCGGCGGCCAGCAGCGCCGCGCAGCCGGCGAGCCCGGCGCCGAGGACGAGGACGCCGACCTGGTCGGGCAGCTCGGTGTCGACCGGCAGGCCGCTGGGCAGCGTCTCGCTCACCGGAGGTCCCCGAACGGTCGGTCCAGCAGGGTCTCGGCGGCACTGAACTCCGGGAGCCGGAAGAGGGTCTGCCGCTCGGTCCAGCTGGCCATCCGGTCCGCCCGGCTGGCCGTCTCCCCGTGCTCGCGCAGGTGGGCGAGTGCCTCGCGGCCGGCCAGGTGCATCGAGCGCATCAGGTAGTTGGCGAAGAGCACCACGCCGAACCCGAGGTCGACGTACTCCTGCAGGCCGAGCTGGGGCGTCTTGCCGCCTTCGACCACGTTCACGACCAGGGGTACGCCGGCCAGCTCGCGGCCCACGAGCTCGAGCTCCTCGACCGTGCGGGGCGCCTCGACGAACAGCATGTCGGCCCCCGCCTCGACGTAGGCGCGGCCGCGCTCGATCGCCTCCTCGATGCCGTACGCCGACCGCGCGTCGGTGCGCGCGACGATGACCAGGGACTCGTCGGTCCGGGCCTCGCACGCGGCCGCGATCTTGGTCTGCATGTGCCCGGCCGGGATCAGCGCGTGGGAGTCGAAGTGCCCGCAGCGCTTCGGCATCTCCTGGTCCTCCAGCTGCAGGCCGGCGACGCCGGCGCGCTCCAGGAGCCGCACCGTGCGCATCGCGGCCAGCGGGCCGCCGTACCCGGTGTCGGCGTCGGTGATCAGCGGGAGGTCGACGGCGTCGGCCAGCCGGGCCGCGTGCTCGACCACCTCGGTCTGGGAGACGAGACCGAGGTCGGGGATGCCGTAGCCGGCGTTGGCCAGCCCGGCCCCGGTCGCGTAGACCGCGCCGAACCCGGCCTGCTGCACGAGTCGGGCCCCCATCGCGTCGGTGGCCCCGGGCAGCACCAGCGGCTCGATCGGAGCCGCGCCACTGACCGTGCGGGCCAGGGCGGCGCGCAGCGCGAGCCGCTTCTCGTGCGGGCTCGCACCGGCACCGGCAAGCACGTCGGTGATGCCGGAGGCGGGAGGTGACGCCATCGATCGCTCCTTCGTCCATGTAGTGATCGCTACAGGTCGAACTGTGACACCGGCCATCGGTCTCACGCAACCCGGTGGCGGCAGTCACAACTTTCTCGGCGGAACCCTTGCGATCTCCGGAGTGACCGCTCTATGGTCGCTGTAGTGGTCGCTACAGAGATGGCAGCCACATCCGCACCCGTGCCGCCTCACCGAAGGACTACGCCCGATGACCGTCCTGGACGAGATCCGCCGGCTGGAACCCGAGTTCCGAGCCGAGGAGGACCTGTCGGCCGAGCAGCGCTCGCTGACCGACCGGACCTTCAAGTACATGCAGGAGACCGGGCTGATGCGCGGTCTGCAGCCGCAGCGCTGGGGCGGCGGCGAGCTGAGCCTGCGCGAGCACCTGGCCGGCGTCTACGAGCTCGGCCGGATCGCCCCGTCCGCGGGCTGGGTCGCCGGCGTCGTCGGCTCGCACCCCTGGCAGCTCGCGCTGTACGACGAGGAGACGCAGCAGGAGATCTGGGCCGAGGACCCGTCCTGGAACGCGTCCTCGTCGTACGCCCCGACCGGGAAGATCGAGCCGGTCGACGGCGGCTACCGGGTCTCCGGACGCTGGTCCTTCTCCTCCGGCTGCGACCACGCGCAGGGCGTCATCCTGGGCGGCTTCGCCGGCGCGGTCGAGGTCGCGCCGGGCGTCGAGGTGCCGAACTACGGCTCCGCGCTGCTGTTCCGCGACCAGTACGTCATCGAGGACACCTGGCACGTGCGCGGCTCGCGCGGCACGGGCAGCAAGGACGTCGTCGTGGACGGCGCCTTCATCCCCGCCCGCCGGTTCCTCTCCAGCCCGCTCCACGAGTACAACCCCGAGCGGCCCGCCCCGGGCCAGCTGACCAACCCCGGCGCGCTCTACCGGCTGCCGTGGGCGGTCATGTTCAACCTCGTCCTGGTCGCACCGATGCTCGGCCTCGGCCGCCGCTTCCTCGACGACTGGACCGCGGACACCGCGACCCGCAAGGCCAACTGGGGCGGCTCGTACGCCGACGACGCGCTGATGCAGATGCACCTCGCCGAGGCCGAGTGGGTCCACGACGCCGCCGTCATGAAGATGTACGACGCGATCGACACGATCACCGAGGCCGCCGAGGCCGGGGTGTTCCTCGACAAACAGGCCCGCGCGCGGATGCGCTGGAACATCACCAAGGGCTGCCAGGAGGTCGGCTTCGCCGTCAACAAGCTGATGCGCGTCGCCTCCGGCCGCACGGTCTTCGTCGACCACCCGCTCCACCGGATCTACCAGGACGTGGCCGCCGAGCTCGGCCACGCCTTCCTCGTCTCCGACGCCGTCGGTCAGTACTACGGCGCCTCTCTCCTCAACTCCTCAGCACCGGAGGTCATGCTGTGATCACCCAACTCGCCTACCTCGGCATCGCGTCGCCCCGCTCCGAGGAGTGGCGCGACTACTCCACCCGCCTGCTCGGCGCCGTGATCGCGGAGGACGGCCCCGACGGCGCCGTCCGGGTCAAGGTGGACGACAAGGGCTACCGGATCGCGATCCACCCCAGCGAGAACGACGAGTTCCGCTACGCCGGCTGGGCCTGCCACAACGAGACCGAGCTGCGTGAGTACGTCGCGCACCTGCGCGCTCAGGGTCTCGACGTCCACGAGGGCACCGAGGAGGAGCTCAAGGAGCGCCAGGTCGCCGAGCTCTACTGGACCCAGGACCCGTGGGGCAACCGGCACGAGTTCGTCTGGGGCCAGTACGCCCACCCCAACTCGTTCTTCCCGGGCCGCCCGATGCGCGGCCGCTTCGTCACCGGCGACCTCGGCCTCGGCCACATCGTGATGATCGTGCCGAACCTGGAGGAGGCCGACGCCTTCTACGCCGAGAAGCTGGGCTTCAAGCTCTCCGACCGGGTCAAGAGCGACATCTTCAACCTGCGCTTCTACCACTGCAACGGCCGGCACCACTCGCTCGCCGTCGCCGAGATCCCGGGCATGACCGGGATCAACCACCTGATGCTGGAGGTCGAGAGCTTCGACGACCTCGGGACGGCGGTGGACCTCTTCGCCGAGGACGCGGACCGCGAGATCCTGCTCTCCCTCGGCCGCCACACCAACGACCTGATGACCTCGATCTACGTGCAGACCCCGTCGTCGATGCAGATCGAGTACGGCCACGGCGGCATCCACGTCGACGACCTCACCTGGGTCGCCGGCACCCACGACCTCCCGAGCATCTGGGGTCACCACCGCTCGCAGGCCTACCTCGACGGTCCTCCCGGAATCTTCCGCATGCTCGACGTGCCGGAGGACGGCCGGTGACCGTGACTACCGCCTCCCGGATCCGCGAGGAGGACGTCGCCATCGGCGCCGGCCGCCACCTGCGGGTCCTGCAGACCGGCGAGCCGGGCCAGCCGGCGCTGCTGTTCCTGCACGGCTCCGGCCCCGGCGTCACCGCGGGCAGCAACTGGCGCGGCGTCCTCGACGCGCTCGGCGAGGGCTACCACGGCATCGCCCCGGACATCCTCGGCTTCGGCGACTCGTCGTACCCCGACCCGCAGCCGCAGGGCTTCAAGGCCCAGGCCGAGGTCCGCATCGACGCGCTCTTCGCGCTGATCGACACCCTCGGTCTGGAGCGGGTCGTGCTGGTCGGCAACTCGATGGGCGGGATGTACTCCCTGCGCATGGCCCAGCTGCGCCCCGAGCTGGTCGCCGGCCTGGTGCTGATGGGCTCGGGCGGCATGCCCGGCCTGGAGCCGACCCCCGGCCTGGTCAAGCTGGTCACGTACTTCGACGACCCGACCGTGGAGGCCATGGCCGAGCTGCTCCTGGAGTTCGTCCACGACAAGGAGGCGTTCGGCGACCGGGTCGCCGACGTCGCCGCGGAGCGGATGCCGGTCGTGCGGCGGCCGTGGATCGAGGCCGGGCACCGGGCGATGTTCGCCCCGGAGATGCTGAGCTTCGAGCCCGCCGACCTCGCGCGGCTGGACGTGCCGGCGCTCGTCGTGCACGGGCGCAACGACGTCATCGTGCCGCTGGAGTGCAGCCACTACCTGAGCGAGCACCTGCCGCAGGCCGACCTGTACGTCATCAACAAGTGCGGTCACTGGACCCAGATCGAGCAGGCCGAGCGGTTCTCGTCGGTGCTGCGCGACTTCGTGGAAGGACGAGTGCGATGAGCACGAGCATGGTGGAGCGGGCGCGCGCGGCCGCTCCGGTCCTGGCGGCCAGCGACCCGGAGAGCGCGGCCGCGGGCCGGCTCACCGACGAGGCGGTCGCCGCGCTCGACTCGATCGGCGTGCTGCGCGGCCTGCAGCCGCAGCGCTGGGGCGGGGGCGAGGTCCACCTCGCCGAGTACGCCGAGACCGTGATGGAGGTCGGGCGGGCCTCGGCCTCCGCCGGCTGGGTCGCGTCGGTCGTCGGCGTGCACCCCTGGCAGATCGCGCTGTTCCCCGAGGAGACCCAGGCCGAGCTCTGGGGGGACGACCCGGCGCGGCGGATCGCGTCGTCGTACACCCCGACGGGGCGGATCGAGAAGGTCCCCGGCGGGTTCCGGGTCTCCGGGCGCTGGCGCTTCTCCTCGGGCAGCGGGATCTGCTCCGGTGTGATCCTCGGCGGCATCGCCGGCTCGGCCGAGGTGAACGGCACGGAGTACCCCGACTTCACCTCGGTGATCCTCGACGACTCCGACTACCGCATCGAGGACACCTGGGACGTCGCGGGCCTGCGCGGCACCGGGTCGAACGACATCGTCGTCGACGACGTCTTCGTCCCCGAGCGTCGCGGCCAGTCGCACCTGCTCTACACCCACGGCCTCGGTACGCCGCTGCCCGGCCAGGAGCTCAACGACGGGCCGCTCTTCCGGGCGCCGTGGGCGGTCACCTTCAACCTGATCATCGCCGCGGGCGCGGTCGGTGCCGCGCTCGGCTTCTACGACCGCTGGGTCGACGAGACGCGCAGCCGCCGGACCAACTACGGCCAGCTGCTCCGCGAGGAGCCGGTGGTCCAGAACCACCTGGCCGAGGCGGCCTGGCAGCTCGACGCCGCCGTGCTGAAGATCAAGCGTGCGGCCGACGAGCTGATGGAGCACGCCGAGCTCCGCGAGATCCCCACCCAGGAGCAGCGCGCGTTCTGGCGCTGGGACGTCGCGCGCTCGGCTAACGCCGCCGTCGACGCCGTCCAGGACCTGATGCGGGTCTCGTCGGGCCGCTCGGCGTTCCTCGACCACCCACTGCAGGCGAAGTTCCAGGACGTGATGGCCGCCAGCAGCCACGCCTTCCTCTTCGACGACGTGCTCGCGAAGGCCTGGGGCGGGCGCCACCTCGGCGCCGAGCGGCTCGAGGCGGTGCACCTGTGAGCGTGCGCTCCGGCGATGTCGCGGTGAGCGTGCGGGGCCAGGAGCTGACCTTCCGGCTGCACGAGTCGGGCGAGCGCGGGGGAGAGGCGATCCTCTTCCTGCACGGCTCCGGCCCGGGAGCCACCGGCCTCTCGAACTGGGAGCGGGTCATCGCCGACCTGGGCGACCGGTACTGGTGCCTGGCGCCGGACCAGATCGGGTTCGGCGACTCCACGCACCCGCTCGACCCGCCGCGGGGGATGGCGCCCTTCAACGAGCTGCGGGCCGAGGCGCTGCTCGCGCTCGTCGACGAGCTCGGGCTCGAGCGGGTGCACCTGGTCGGCAACTCGATGGGCGGCCAGCTGGCGCTGATCATGGCGCTGGACCGCCCGGGCCTCGCCGCGACGATGCTGCTGATGGGCAGCGGCGGCGCGCCCGACCTGCCGGCCAGCCCCGGACTGACCCACCTGCGCAGCTTCTACGCCGACCCGACGGCCGCGTCCCTGGAGGGCCTGCTCACCGAGTTCGTGTACGACGTCGACTCGCTGAAGGGCACCGTCGACCGCGTCGTCGGCGAGCGGATGGCGTACGTCGAGCGCGACGACGTACGCCGCTCGCACGAGGCGTCGTTCGACATGGCCCCGCCCCGGCGGTTCTTCACGCCGGAGGAGCTCGCGACGATCGACGTCGACGTGCTCTGCGTGCACGGCCGCGAGGACCGGATCATCCCGGTGGAGGCGAGCCGCTACTTCGCCGAGCACCTGCCCAACGCCGACCTCTACGTCCTCGGGCAGTGCGGGCACTGGACCCAGATCGAGCACCCGGAGGCCTTCGAGCGGCTCCTGGTGGGCCTCGTCGACGGCCACCGCTGACCACCGGAGAGAGTAGATCCATGCGCATCGCCAACCACGCCGGCCGGGCCGTGCTCGTCCTCGGCGACGACCAGGCCGCCGACATCGCCACCGTCTCCGAGGGCGCCTTCGGCCCCGACCTCCCCGGCATCTACGAGCGGTGGGAGGAGTTCACGGCCTGGGCGGCCACCGTCGATCCCGTGGCGGACGTCACCCTCGAGCGGGCCGCCCTGGAGTCGCCGTCCCCGCGCCCGTCCCAGGTGGTCGCGATCGGCCTCAACTACGCCGACCACGCCGCCGAGACCGGCTACGAGGCGCCCCAGGAGCTGCCCCCGGTCTTCACGAAGTTCGCCTCGTCGATCACGGGCGCCTTCGGGGAGATCGACCTGCCGCCCGGTGGCAACACCGACTGGGAGGTCGAGGTCGTCGCGGTCATCGGGCGTACGGCGCACCGGGTCGCCGAGGCCGACGCCTGGTCGTACGTCGCCGGGCTGTCGATCGGACAGGACCTGTCCGAGCGGGTGCTGCAGTTCGTGGGTCAGGCGCCGCAGTTCGGGTTCGCCAAGTCGTACCCGAAGTTCGCCCCGATCGGCCCCTGGCTGGTCACCCTCGACGAGCTCGAGGCCGCCGGGCTGGACCGCGACGACCTGGCCCTGGGCTGCGCCATCGACGGCGAGACGGTGCAGGACGGACGCACGTCCAAGCTGATCTTCTCGATCCCGCGCACGATCGCGAAGCTGACCGAGGTGCTCACGCTGCAGCCCGGCGACGTCATCTTCACCGGCACCCCGGACGGGGTGGGCTTCGGGATGGAGCCGCCGCGCTACGTGCGGTCGGGGGAGACGCTGCGGACCTGGGTCGAGGGCATCGGCGAGATGGAGCACACCTTCCGCTGAGCCCCCGACCCAGGCGCCTCAGCGGGTCACCTGGAAGGACTTCGTGAGCGTCGCCGTCGAGTCGGCGCCGGCGTACACCTGGATCTCCCCGGGCTCCACCACGAACCTCCCGCGGTTGTCGTAGAAGCCGAAGTCGCTCGCATCGAGGGTGAACCGCACCGTGGTCGATGCGCCCGGCTCGAGCGTGACCCGCTCGAAGCCGCGCAGGCGGCGTACCGGTTGGGAGATGCTGGCGACGGGGTCGCGCAGGTAGAGCTGGGCGACCTCGTCACCGGCGACGTCGCCGGTGTTGGTGACCGTCATCGACGCGACCACCCGGCCCTTGCGGGAGACGGTGCTCCGGCTCAGCCGCAGGTCGGAGATGTCGAACGTCGTGTAGCTCAGCCCGAAGCCGAACGGGAAGAGCGGGTCGCAGGAGCGCAGGTCGCGGTAGCGCGAGTTGTACTTCTGCGTGACGTCGCAGGGCCGGCCGGTCGGCTCGTGGTTGTAGTAGATCGGCACCTGGCCGAGCCGCTGCGGGAAGGACACCGGGAGCTTGCCGCCCGGGTTGACCTCGCCGAAGACGACGTCAGCGACCGCGTTGCCGCCCTCGACGCCGGGGAACCACGCCTCGAGCACGGCGGGCGCGCTGTCGACCACGTCGCCGAGGGTGAGCGGACGGCCGTTGAGGAGCACGACCACGACCGGCTTGCCCGTCGCCGCGATCGCGTCGATCAGCTCCTCCTGCCGTCCGGGCAGGTCGAGGGTCGAGCGGGTCGCGGCCTCGCCGCTCATCTCGCGGGTCTCGCCGACGGCGAGCACCACCTGGTCGGCGGCGTTCGCGGCCGCCACCGCCTCGGCGAAGCCCGCATCGGACGGGCAGTCCTCGGCCGGGTCGTAGTCCGCCGGCTCCTCGTTGCTCAGCGCACAGCCCTGGGCGTACGTCGTGGTCCCGGTCGAGCCGGCCGTGATGCCGCTCAGCACGCTGACGACGTCGGCGTCCTCGCCGCGACCCCACCAGGGGCCGAGCAGGTCGTGCTGGCTGTCGGCGAGCGGCCCGATGACGGCGGTGTTCTTGGCGGGGTCGAGGGGGAGGGTCCGGTCGTCGTTCTGCAGCAGCACCATCGAGCGGCCGGCGGCGGTGCGCGCTGCCTCGCGGTCGGCGGGGGTGAGGAAGCTGGCGGGATCGACGGCCTTGGCCTGGTCGACGTACGGCCGCTCGAACAGGCCGGCGCGGAACTTGACCCGCAAGATCCGCCGTACGGCGTCGTCGAGGCGCTTCATCGTGATCCGGCCGTCGGCGAGCAGCTCCTCGCCGTGGTCGCGGATCGTCGTGCTGACCATCTCGGAGTCGGTGCCGGCCATCAGCGCGTTCGCGCCCGCCTCGGCGTCGTCGGCGGCGGTGCCGTGGTTGATGGTCTCGGTGACCGCGGTGTAGTCGCTCTCGACGAACCCGTCGAAGCCCCACTCCTTCTTCAGGATGTCGGTCTCGGTGTACGGGTTCGCGCAGCCCGGCACGCCGTTGATGGCGTTGAACGAGCACATCACCGTGTCGGCGCCCGCCTCGATCGCGGCCTTGAACGGCGGCAGGTAGAGGTTGCGCAGCCGCTGCTCCGAGAGGTCGGTGGTGTCGTAGTCACGACCGCCCTCGGGCTCGCCGTACGCGACGAAGTGCTTGACGCTGGTGATCGCCCGGTCGGGCCGGCTGTAGTCGTCGCCCTGCGCGCCCTTCACTCGGGCCGCCGCGAAGACCGAGCCGAGGTAGGGGTCCTCGCCGTTCCCCTCGACGATCCGGCCCCAGCGGGGCTCGTGGGAGAGGTCGACCATCGGGCTGTAGATCTGCTTGATGCCCACGGTCGTCGACTCGCGGGCGCCGATCTTGGCGTCGGTCCGGGCCACGTCGGGGTCGAACGAGCTGGCCGCGCCGAGGGGCACCGGGAAGATCGTGCGGTAGCCGTGGATGGTGTCGAAGGCGAACAGGATCGGGATCTTCAGCCGCGACTCGGTCATCGCGATCCGTTGGAGCTCGTCGATCCGCGCGGGGTCGGTGAGGCTGAAGACGCCACCCACCCCGGCCCGCGCGTCCTCGTCGGTGATCTGCCCGTCGGACAGCAGCTGCACCTGCTGCAGCTTCTCCTCGGTCGTCATCCGCGCCAGCAGCCGGTCCACCCGCCGCTCGACCGACCTGTCCGGTGCGCCGCGGACCGGCGCCAGCGCCCGCTCGTCGGACGCCCCTCCGCCGTCGGCCAGCACGTTCGTGGCCGTCAGGGTCCCGGCCGCCAACGCCCCGGCGACCATCGCTGCACTCACGATTCTCTTCACTTGTCTGCCTCCGCACTTGCGAGTCGCTCGCACCGGCGATGCGGGCCATCACGTCCCCTTCCCTGTGACGTGAGTCACAAACAGCCCGACCGCTGGTTGACGCTGGTTGAGGTGTGAGGCGCTCCAGCGCCGAGCCTCGAAACCCGGTGAGCGGTACGGTGGCGTCGGTCGGGTGTGCTTGTCGGGCTGCGGGGGTTTCGAGGCTCGCTTCGCTCGCACCTCAACCGGCGTCGGGTGAGGCGCCTCGGCGGTGGTGCTACACGCTGGTTGAGGTGCGAGGCGCCCCAGCGCCGAGCCTCGAAACCCGGCGAGCCGAGAAGCGGCGCCGAGCGATCGCCATCGCGACCTGCTGACGACCATGGACTGCGACGTACTGCTGCTCACCGAGGTGCCGGAGTGCTTCGAGCTCGCGGGCTTCGGCGTACACCTGGGGGAGCGGTCGATGGCTGCCGGTCGACTGTCCCTGCAGGTGCCGACCGCCGGTTGAGGTGTGAGGCGCTCCAGCGCCGAGCCTCGAAACCCGGCGACCCGACAAGCAAGCAGAAGTCGCCCACCAGCCCGCCCAACGCCTATCCACAGATCCCACCGACCCACCCGAATCGAACACCAGTTCGAGTAGAATCGGTGCATGAACCCGCCCGAGATCCTCGACGCCGCCGCCGTTCTGGCGGCCGCCGAGACGACCGTGCGGGAACGCCGCCAGGCCCAGGTCGACGACCTGTCACTGGTGCTGGCCTGGGCCGACCTCCACGGTCACGACCCGCAACAGACCCCCGGCGCGGTGCCGGTCCGGTTCGGCGGCGACCAGCTGGTCGAGATCGGTGGTGACGGGACGCCGTGGGTGCAGGACCTGTGCCTGGGCGAGCTGGCCATCGCCCGTCAGGCCCACGTGCTGTCGACCCGGTCGGTCATGGCCGACGCGCTCGACCTGCGCCACCGGCTCCCGCTGACCTGGGCGAAGGTCCAGCAGCTGGCCTGCGAGACCTGGGTGGCCTGCAAGGTCGCCTCGATGACCCGCGGCCTGGACCGCCGCCGGGTCGCGGTCGTGGACGCCGCGGTCGCCGCCGCGGTGGCGTGTGCGCCGGGGCGGGTGCTGCGGATCGCCGAGGCCAAGATCATCGAGGCCGACACCCAGGCGCACGCCGAGCGGGTCGCCGAGCAGCGCCGCACGCGCGGTGTCGTGATGACGCCCGCTGACGAGCACGGTCTGCGGGTGCTGATCGCCCGGTTGGAGACCGCCGACGCGGTCTGGGTCGACGCCATGATCGACCGGGTCGCGGACCTCCTCGCCGGCGATGACGAGCTGCGCGCCACCCACCACCCCGACCTGCCCGCCGAGGTGGGCAAGGACGAGCTGCGGGCGGTGGCGTTGGGCTGGTTGGCCCGCCCCCACGACCTGGCCGAGCTCCTCGGCCTCCTCGACGCCGCCGAGACGGAGGACGCATCGGGCGCGGAGCGGAAGCGCCGTCGTCCGGGTGCGGTGCTGCACGTCCATCTGCACCAGGCCGCCCTGGACGCCGGCATCGGCGTGGCCCGGGTGGAGGAGCTCGGCCCGCTGCTCCTCGACCAGGTCGCCCGGCTCCTCGCCCACACGAACGTCACCCTCCGCCCGGTCCTCGACCTCGCCAACACTGTCGCGGTCGACGCCTACGAGCACCCCGCCAGCGTCCGCGACCGCACCGCCGTCCTCGTCCCGGCCGATGCGTTCCCGCACTCCACGACCCTGACCCGACGCGTCGACCTCGACCATCCCGTCCCGTACGACCCCGGCGGACCACCCGGCCAGACCGGTGACCACAACGTCGCCCCACTGGCCCGGCGACATCACCGCGCCAAGACCCACCTGGGCTACACCGTCGACCAGCTCGACCGCACGACCTACTTGTGGACCACACCCCACGGACTACAACGCCTCGTCGACCACACCGGCACCCACCTGATCGACGGGCCAGTCTGACGCGCCACCTCGCGGTCAGCCGACTGACCGCTCCTCGGTAGGCCCCGTTGTGTCAGCCGCGGCCCATTTTGCGGAATCGCCGGGCATACCCGCGGTATGTTGCGGTGCCGCTCCGCGTTTTCATGCCCTGAGTAGGAGACCTCATGTCCCACGACCCGAGCCAGTCGACCATCGTCCGGCCCTTCACCCGCCAGTCCACCGTGCTCGACCTGGCCTCGACACTGCCCGGGCGCGCGTTCAAGGCGGTGATCGTGCGCCAGCTCCCGCCGGTAGCCACCGAGGAGGAGCGGCAGGCATTGGAGGACCTCACCGTCGGCCTTCCGCTGGAGACCTTGGTGGAGATGTCCGAGGGCAAGCTCACCTGGGGGATCGCCGATTCCGTCGTCGATCTGGCGAACCGCAAGCCGCACCGTCTGATCCCTCGTCTTGTCGACGCGGGCAAGACCGTCCTGAAGAAGGTCGTGCGCGCGGTTCGCCGCTGACGGCGTGCAGCTTCTCGACCGACCGCTGCATCCGATCCAGGCCGGGCCACCGCCGCCGAGCCGACCGGAACGACCGACCCACGCCGCTCCTGGCGTCGAGCGGGCTTCGCGGGAGTCGCAGGGATCGCCTTGGCCAGCGGCCTTCTTCTCCTGAGGCGGCGCAAGCGGACGAAGTCAGAACCCTGACATAGCCTGCAGGCACCGGAAGGCGGATTCAGCTGGTCGAAGCAACACCGACTGATGGAGGTGTTGTGGTGCCGAGGAAGCGTGTGCCGGACGTGGTCCGGTCGAGGTTCTTCGATCTGGTGTGTGCGGGGTCGTCGTTGGCTGCGGCGGCGGTCGAGGTTGGCGTGGCGAAGCAATCGGCGTGGGAGTGGTGGGGTCAGTCTGCTCCGGTGACGTTGGAGCTGACTCAGGGCAGGAGCGGTGGTCTCACGCTGCGTGCGGGCGTGGATCCGGGTGTGGTTCCGGGCGTAGATCTGGGCGTAGATCCGGGCGTGGTGGGTCGGCGGCAGTTGACGAGTGAGGACCGCGCCGTGATCGCCTCGTGTCTGCAGCGTCGGCGTGAGGGTCAACGGGTCACCCAGGTCGAGATGGCCAGGTTGATCGGGCGTGACAAGT
>NZ_DATJTA010000006.1:0-7471 GCF_035503875.1 Nocardioides sp. | reverse complement strand
GCTGCCCGACCTCCGTGGCTTCCCGCCATTGATTCTGGTGGTCGAGCAGTGAAGGCGTTCAGCGCCTGAGTGCCCGTCGAGACCCGGTGGGCCGGCAGGCGACCTTGATCACCGTTGTCTGTGGGGTGCGGGGGTCTCGGTCGCCGAGCTCGTTGAGCACCGGAGGTCGAGCAGCGAAGGCGCTCAGCGCCTGAGTGCCCGTCGAGACCCGGTGAGCCGGCAGCCGACGTCAGTCACTCACCGTTGTCTGTGGGCTGCGGGGGTCTCGACTGGCGCTCCTCGCTGCTCGACCTCCGGTTGGGTTCCGGCCGATGACTCTGGTGGTCGAGCAGCGAAGGCGCTCAGCGCCTGAGTGCCCGTCGAGACCGGGTGGGCCGGCAACCGACCTTGATCACCGTCGTCTGTGGGCTGCGGGGTCTCCTCGCTGCTCGACCTCCGGTGGTTTCGGCTAGACCGCCCGCGTCGTACCCCGCAATGACCTGCTGGCCTCGACCTCCGGCGGCTCAGGTCTCCCGCAGGACGACGACGGTACGGCGCCCGACGGTGATCCGGTCCCCGGCCTTGATCTGGGTGCCGAGGGGGAGCTTCGCGTCGGTGGAGAGGACGACCTCGCCGGTCTGCACCCAGTCGTTCTCGGGTACGTCGACGGGCTGGGGGAGCCAGCCCGAGTTGAACCACAGCATGAAGGACTTGTCGACCTGCTGCTGGCCCTGCGGTCCGGGGGCGCGCAGCGGCTGACCGGAGACGAACATGCCGACCGTGCGCAGGTCGGGGTCGTGCCAGTCGTCGCCGGTCATCTCGCGGCCCGACGGGTGCAGCCAGGCCAGGTCCTTCGGGCCGCCGCGGATGGTCGGACGGCCCTCGAACCAGTGCCGCTGCCGCAGCGCCGGGTGCTCGCGACGCAGCCGCAGCGCCTGCTTGGTGATCTCGTAGACGTCGAGCCACGCGTCGTCGGGTCGCCAGTCGATCCACGAGGTCTCGTTGTCCTGGCAGTAGGCGTTGTTGTTGCCGCGCTGGGTGCGCCCGCGCTCGTCGCCGGCGGTGATCATCGGCACGCCGTTGGAGAGGCAGAGGGTCGCCATCATGTTGGCGGCCTGCCGACGGCGTACGGCGATCAGGGCCGGGTCGTCGGTCTCGCCCTCGACCCCGTGGTTCCAGGACCGGTTGTTGTCGGTGCCGTCCCGGTTGTCCTCGCCGTTGGCCTCGTTGTGCTTGTGCTCGTAGGTCACCAGGTCGCGCAGCGTGAAGCCGTCGTGCGCGGTCACGAAGTTCACCGAGTTGTACGCCGAGCGCCCGTCGTCGGCGTAGAGGTCCGACGAGCCGGCGAGCCGGGTCGCGACGGTGCGGATGCCGGAGGTGTGGTTGCGCCAGAAGTCGCGGATCTCGTCGCGGTACTGGTCGTTCCACTCCACCCACGGCGGCGGCATCCGGCCGACGAGGTAGCCGTCCATCGAGGCGTCCCACGGCTCGGCGATCAGCTTCACGTGCCGCAGCACCGGGTCCTGGCCGATCGCGACGAGCAGCCGGCAGTGCATGTCGACGTCGTACCCGGTCCGGGTCAGCGCCGACATCAGGTCGAAGCGGAACCCGTCGACGTGCATCTCGGTGACCCAGTAGCGCAGCGAGTCCAGGATCAGCCGCAGCGCCAACGGGTCGTTGGAGTCGACGGTGTTGCCGCAGCCGGTGACGTCCCAGTAGGTGTCCTCGAAGACCGCCAACCCGGTCTCGGCGTCCGTGCCGGGCTTCACCCGCTTGTAGAACCCGCGGTCGTCGAGGCCGCGGAAGGAGAGGGTCGGCCCGAGCGCGCCGCCCTCGGCCGTGTGGTTGTAGACGACGTCGAGGATGACCTCGATGCCGCCGGCGTGCAGGGCCTTGACCAGCTGCTTGAACTCGCGGACCTGCTCGCCCCGGTCGCCCGCGCTGGAGTACGACGCGTCGGGGGCGAAGTAGCTGATCGTGTTGTAGCCCCAGTAGTTCGTCGTCCCGCGCTCGACGAGCGCGGGCTCGGAGAAGAACTGCTGGATCGGCAGCAGCTCCACCGCGGTCACGCCGAGGTCGCGCAGGTAGTCGACGACCGCGGGCGTCGCAAACCCGGCGTACGTCCCGCGCAGCTCCTCGGGGACCCGGTCGTGCAGCTGGGTCATCCCCTTGACGTGCGCCTCGTAGATGACGGTGTCGCGCCACCGCCGGCGCATCGGGGTGTCGCCCTCCCAGTCGAAGGAGGTGTCGACCACGACGCTGCGCGCGGTGTACGGCGCGGAGTCGCGCTCGTCGCGGGCGCTCGGGTCGTCGAATACGTAGCCGAACAGGGGCGGCTCGGGCCGGACCGTCCCCGCGGTGGCCAGGGCGTACGGGTCGAGCAGCAGCTTGTGCGGGTTGAACCGGTAGCCCCGCGCGGGGTCCCACGGCCCGTCGACGCGGTAGCCGTAGCGGGTGCCCGGGGCGATGTCGGGCAGCGCCCCGTGCCAGATGCCGAGGGACTGCTCGGTCAGCTGGTGGCGGGTCTCGACGTCCTCGTCGTCGAAGACGCACAGCCAGCACTCGGTGGCGTTGGGAGCGTAGACCGCGAAGTTCGTCGACTCCGGCGACCAGGTCGCGCCGAGCGGCCAGTTGCGGCCGGGCCAGACCCGGGCGCGCTGACCGAGATGCGTCCAGATGCCAGGGCTCACGGAGGTCATTGTCTCCGATGCTGGCAGAGTGCCGGGAACCAGCGTCGACGAGGAGAGGCACAGCACATGGGTGAGTACGTCAGGCTTGAGGTCGCGGACGGCGTCGGCACGATCCGGCTGGACCGGCCGAAGATGAACGCCATCAGCCTCCAGGTGCAGGACGAGCTGCGGGCGGCCGCCGCCGAGGCCACCGAGCGCGACGACGTACGCGCCGTCGTCGTGTACGGCGGGGAGCGGGTCTTCGCCGCCGGCAACGACGTCAAGGAGATGGCCGACATGTCCCACGCGGACATGGTCAAGCGCTCCGGCCCGCTGCAGGGCGCGGTCACCGCGATCGCCCGGATCCCCAAGCCCGTCGTCGCGGCCGTCACCGGCTACGCGCTGGGCGGGGGCTGCGAGCTCGCGCTCGCCGCCGACGTACGGTTCGCCGCCGAGAACGCCGTGTTCGGCCAGCCCGAGGTGCTGCTCGGCATCATCCCCGGCGCCGGCGGCACCCAGCGGCTCTCGCGCCTGGTCGGCCCCGCCAAGGCCAAGGACCTGATCTTCACCGGCCGGTTCGTCAAGGCCGACGAGGCCCTCGCGATCGGGCTCGTCGACAAGGTGGTCCCGGCCGAGGACGTGTACGCCGAGGCGGTCGCCTGGGCGGGCCAGTTCAGCGCCGCGGCGGCGCTCGCCCTGCGCGCCGCCAAGGAGAGCGTCGACCGCGGTCTGGAGACCGACCTGGAGACCGGCCTGGAGATCGAGCGCCAGCAGTTCGCCGCCCTCTTCGCCACCGAGGACCGCACCGCGGGCATGAGCTCGTTCGTCGAGAACGGCCCCGGCAAGGCAACCTTCAGCGGTCGCTGAGTCGGTCGCCGAGGTTTGACCCGGGCACCGCTGTGCCATCCTCCCGTCGTGGCGAGAGACAGCAAGACGACGGTGTCCGGGTCGGCCCGCGTGCGGACCCGTGCGGCCCAGGCGGTCTGGGCGGTCGCGGCGCTGTTCGCGCTCGTCCTGGCCGTCGGGGCGCTGCTCGTGGCGATCGACCAGACCAACGAGTCGAACGCCCTGGTGCGCTTCGTCCTCGACCTGGCCGACAGCCTCGACCTCGGGGTCTTCGACCGGCAGGACGGCGTGATGTCGTTCGACACCGAGTCGGCCAACGCCCTGGTCAACTGGGGTCTGGCCGCGGTCGCCTGGCTGGTGATCGGCCGGGTGCTGGAGCGGCTGATCCGGCCCTGACCCGCCCGCGGCAGGTCCCGTCACGCGCCACAGCGTGACAGTTCGACTGTGAGGTATCCGACCATTCGGTGCGGTTTCACCCCTGATGACCGCCCGGTAGCCTCACGGACACATCCGAGTGCACAGGAGGGGCCTTCGCGGCCATCGCCATGAACATTGTTGTCTGTGTGAAGTACGTGCCCGACGCCACTGCCGACCGGCAGTTCGAGTCGGACAACACCGTTGACCGCGTCGGCGTCGACGGGCTGCTGTCGGAGCTCGACGAGTACGCCGTGGAGCAGGCGCTCCAGCTGAAGGAGAAGGCCGGCGACGACACCACGGTGACCGCGCTCTGCGTGGGTCCCGAGAAGGGTGTCGACGCGGTGCGCAAGGCCCTCCAGATGGGTGCGGACTCCGGCATCCACGTGATCGACGACGCCATCGCGGGCTCGGACTACGTCGCCACCTCGCTGGTGCTGGCCAAGGCCGTCGAGAAGGCCGGCGCCGAGAAGCAGGTCGACCTGGTCATGTGCGGCATGGCCTCGACCGACGCCTCCGGCGGCGTCGTACCCGCGATGCTCGCCGAGCGCCTCGGGCTGCCGCAGATCACCTACGCGTCGGTCGTCGAGACCCAGGGCGGCCAGGTCCGCGTGAAGCGCGACTCCGACACCGCCACCGAGGTCATCGGCGGCACGCTGCCGCTGGTCCTCTCGGTGACCGACCAGACCGGCGAGGCCCGCTACCCGTCGTTCAAGGGGATCATGGCGGCCAAGAAGAAGCCGCTGGAGACCTGGTCGCTGTCCGACATCGGCGTCGACGCCGGTGAGGTCGGCCTGGACGCCGCGTGGACGCAGGTCGAGGAGACCGCAGCCCGCCCGCCGCGTACCGCCGGCGAGATCGTCAAGGACGAGGACGGCTCGGGCGCCAGCGCGCTGGTCGAGTTCCTCGTGTCCAAGAAGTTCATCTGAGCGCCGGTCGGAAGAGGAAGTAGAGAGACATGTCTGAAGTCCTGGTGGTCGTCGACCACGTCGACGGCGCGATCCGCAAGCCCACGTTCGAGCTGCTCACCCTGGCCCGCCGTCTCGGCGAGGCCTCCGCGGTGTTCTTCGGCTCGCCCGACAAGGGCGCCGAGGTGGCTGCCAAGCTCGGCCAGTTCGGTGCCGAGAAGGTCTACGTCGTCGACGACGCGCAGATCAAGGGCTACCTGGTGGCCCCGAAGGCCGAGGCGCTGCAGCAGCTGGTGGAGAAGTCCGCCCCGGCCGCCGTGCTCTTCGTCTCCGGCTACGAGGGCAAGGAGGTCGCCGCCCGCCTGGCGATCAAGACCTCCTCGGGCCTGATCACCGACGCGGTCGACATCGACGCGAACGGCGTCGTCACGCAGAGCGTGTTCGCCGGCAACTACACGGTGACCGGCAAGGTCACGAAGGGCACGCCGCTCATCACGGTCAAGCCGAACTCCGCCCCCGTCGAGGAGGTGGGCGCCGCCGGCACCGTCGAGGCGTTCGCCGCGACCATCTCGGACGGCGCGAAGACCGCGCAGATCGTGGCCCAGCAGCCGCGCAAGGCGACGGGTCGTCCCGAGCTCACCGAGGCCGCGATCGTGGTCTCGGGTGGCCGGGGCACCGGCGGCAACTTCGAGCCCATCGAGGGCCTGGCCGACGCGCTGGGCGCCGCGGTCGGCGCCTCGCGTGCCGCCGTCGACTCGGGCTGGATGCCGCACAGCTTCCAGGTCGGCCAGACCGGCAAGGTGGTCTCGCCGCAGCTCTACGTCGCCAACGGCATCTCCGGTGCGATCCAGCACCGCGCCGGCATGCAGACCTCGAAGACCATCGTCGCGGTCAACAAGGACGAGGAGGCGCCGATGTTCGAGCTCGTCGACTTCGGCGTCGTCGGCGACCTGCACGCGGTCCTCCCGGCCGCCACCGAGCAGATCAACCAGCGCAAGGGCTGACCCCGCTTCACCCCACGCCGACCCGGCGTGAGTTTGCTGCCGACCCGGCGCGAACTCGCGCCGGGTCGGCCTGTTTCGGGGGTGTCGTGCGGTGCTCACTAGGCTGGCGGCATGACCTCGCACGATCCCCAGCACGACGTCCTCCAGGTCGCGGCGCGCGCCCGCGCCGCCAGCCACGGCCTCGCCCTGGCGACCCGCGCCGAGAAGGACGCCGCGCTGCAGGGCATGGCCGACGCGCTGCTCGCCCGCTCCGAGGAGCTGCTTACGGCGAACGCCGAGGACGTCGAGCGCGCCGAGTCCGGCGGTACCCCGGCCAACATCGTCGACCGGCTCCGGCTCACCCCCGAGCGACTGGCGGGGATGGCGCAGGGACTGCGCGACGTCGCCGGCCTGCCCGACCCGGTCGGGGAGGTGGTGCGCGGCAGCACCCTCGCCAACGGGCTGGAGCTGCGCCAGGTGCGAGTGCCGTTCGGGGTCGTCGGGATGATCTACGAGGCGCGGCCCAACGTCACGGCCGACGCCGCCGGCATCTGCCTGAAGTCCGGCAACGCGGTGCTGCTGCGCGGCAGCTCCAGCGCCCGCTCGAGCAACGCCGCGATCGTCGCCGTACTCCGCGACGCCGTGGCCGCCGCCGGGCTGGACGCCGACGTGATCCAGCTGGTCCCCGGCGACACCCACGACAGCGTCAAGGCGCTGATGCGGGCGCGGGGGCACGTCGACGTCCTCATCCCGCGCGGGGGAGCGGGCCTGATCCGCAGCGTCGTCGAGGAGTCGACGGTGCCGGTGATCGAGACCGGCGTGGGCAACTGCCACGTCTACGTCGACGCCTCCGCTGACCTCGACCAGGCGCTCGCGATCGTGCTCAACGCCAAGACCCAGCGCACCAGCGTCTGCAACGCCGCCGAGTCGCTGCTCGTGCACCAGGACGTCGCCGACGAGTTCCTGCCGACCGTCATCGAGGCGCTGCAGGGCGCGGGCGTCACCATCCACGGCGACCCCGCCTTCGCGGAGTACGACGACGTGGTGGCGGCCACCGACGACGACCACGCCGCCGAGTTCCTCGCGCTGGAGATCTCCGCCGCCGTCGTGGCCGACGTCGAGGGCGCGATCGACCACATCCGCCGCTACTCCTCGGGCCACACCGAGGCGATCGTGGCGCGCGACCAGGGCACGATCCGCCGTTTCGTCGCGGCTGTCGACTCCGCCGCCGTCGTCGTGAACGCCTCGACCCGGTTCACCGACGGCGGCGAGTTCGGCTTCGGTGCCGAGATCGGCATCTCCACCCAGAAGCTGCACGCCCGCGGCCCGATGGGGCTGCCGGAGATGACCTCCACCAAGTACGTCGTCACCGGGGACGGCCACATCCGGTGAGGTTGATCCTCCTGACCTTCGGGTTCGGCGCCCTCTCGGCGATCATCCCGATCTTCAACATGGAGGCCTACATCTCGGTGGTGTACGCCAGCACCGACCACTACCCGGCGCTCGCCCTCGCCTTCGTGGGCTCGCTGGGCCAGAACGTGGGCAAGCTGGTCTGGTACTACGTCTGCCGCGGCGCCCTGGACATCCCCTGGCTCAAGCGCCAGATGGCCTCGCCCAAGCGCCAGGCGCAGTACGAGCGCTGGCGCGACTTCATCCAGGGCCGCCCCTTCAT
>NZ_DATJTA010000005.1:0-22429 GCF_035503875.1 Nocardioides sp. | reverse complement strand
CCCCCCCCCCCGACTCGGCGACGTACGGGTCAGTCCTGCGACTTCGGGACGTCCGTCCCGCTGTCGGTGTCGTCGGGACCGTCCAGCTCGGTGCCGCCGACCTCGGCGGCCTCGAACGGCGGCAGGTCCGGCAGCTCGCCGACCTTCTGGCCGTCGAAGGTGAACTTCGCGTCCACACCCTCGCCCTCGACGTCCACCAGCACGATCATGCCGGGGCCGACGTCGCCGAAGAGCATCTTCTCGGCGAGCGCGTCCTCGATCTCGCGCTGCACCGTGCGGCGCAGCGGCCGCGCACCGAGGACCGGGTCGAACCCGCGCTCGGCGAGCAGGTCCTTGGCCGCCTGGGTGAGCTCGAGCCGCATGTCGCGGTCGCGCATCCGCAGCTCCACCGACGCGACCATGTTGTCGACCATCTGCACGATCTGCTCGCGCGAGAGGGGCGGGAACACGACGATCTCGTCGACGCGGTTGAGGAACTCCGGGCGGAAGTGCTGCTTGAGCTCGTCGGCGACCTTGGCCTTCATCCGCTCGTAGGAGCCCGCGGCGTCGCCGGACTGCTGGAAGCCCAGGTTGACCGACTTGTTGATGTCGCGGGTGCCGAGGTTGGTCGTCATGATGATGACGGTGTTCTTGAAGTCCACGACCCGGCCCTGCGAGTCGGTCAGGCGACCTTCCTCGAGGATCTGCAGCAGGCTGTTGAAGATGTCCGGGTGGGCCTTCTCGACCTCGTCGAAGAGCACCACGGAGAACGGCTTGCGGCGCACCTTCTCGGTGAGCTGGCCGCCCTCTTCGTAGCCGACGTAGCCGGGAGGCGAGCCGAAGAGCCGCGAGATCGTGTGCTTCTCGCCGAACTCGCTCATGTCGAGCTGGATCAGCGAGTCCTCGTCGCCGAAGAGGAACTCCGCCAGCGTCTTGGACAGCCAGGTCTTACCGACGCCCGAGGGGCCGGCGAAGATGAACGAGCCGCCCGGACGCTTGGGGTCCTTCAGGCCGGCACGGGTACGGCGGATCGCGCGGCTGAGCGCCTTGACGGCCTCGTCCTGCCCGATGACCCGCTTGTGCAGCTCGTCCTCCATCTTGAGCAGCCGGCTCGACTCCTCCTCGGACAGCTTCACGATCGGGATGCCGGTCGCGACGGCGAGGACCTCGGCGATCAGCTCCTCGTCGACCTCCGCGACCTCGTCCATGTCGCCCGCGCGCCACTGCTTCTCGCGCTCGGACTTCTTCAGGATGAGCTGCTTCTCCTCGTCGCGAAGGCGGGCCGCGGCCTCGAAGTCCTGCCCGTCGATCGCCGCCTCCTTGCGCTGGCGGACGTCGCCGATCTTGTCGTCGTACTCGCGCAGGTCGGCGGGGGCCGTCATCCGGCGGATCCGCAGCCGCGAGCCGGCCTCGTCGATCAGGTCGATGGCCTTGTCGGGCAGGAACCGGTCGGAGATGTAGCGGTCGGCCAGCGTCGCGGCGCTGACCAGCGCCTCGTCGGTGATCGTCACCCGGTGGTGCGCCTCGTAGCGGTCGCGCAGGCCCTTGAGCATCTCGATCGTGTGCGCGATCGACGGCTCGGCGACCTGGATCGGCTGGAAGCGACGCTCCAGGGCGGCGTCCTTCTCGAGGTACTTGCGGTACTCGTCGAGGGTGGTCGCGCCGATGGTCTGCAGCTCGCCGCGGGCCAGCATCGGCTTGAGGATGCTGGCGGCGTCGATCGCGCCCTCGGCCGCGCCGGCGCCGACGAGGGTGTGGATCTCGTCGATGAACAGCACGATGTCGCCGCGGGTGCGGATCTCCTTGAGGACCTTCTTCAGCCGCTCCTCGAAGTCACCGCGGTAGCGCGAGCCGGCCACCAGGGCACCCAGGTCGAGGGTGTAGATCTGCTTGTCCTTCAGCGTCTCGGGCACGTTGCCCTTGACGATGTCCTGGGCCAGGCCCTCGACGATCGTCGTCTTGCCGACGCCGGGCTCGCCGATGAGGACCGGGTTGTTCTTCGTACGGCGCGAGAGGATCTGCATGACCCGCTCGATCTCCTGCTCGCGACCGATGACCGGGTCGAGCTTGCCCTCGCGGGCGTCCTGGGTCAGGTTGCGGCCGAACTGGTCGAGCACCAGCGAGGACGAGGGCGCGTCGCCGCTGCCACCGGTGGCGGCCGCGGCGGACTGCGAGGACTCCTTGCCCTGGAAGCCCGAGAGCAGCTGGATGACCTGCTGGCGGACCCGGTTGAGGTCGGCGCCGAGCTTCTGCAGCACCTGGGCCGCGACGCCCTCACCCTCCCGGATCAGGCCGAGCAGGATGTGCTCGGTGCCGATGTAGGAGTGGCCGAGCTGCAGCGCCTCGCGCAGGGACAGCTCGAGCACCTTCTTGGCGCGCGGCGTGAACGGGATGTGACCGCTCGGGGCCTGCTGGCCCTGACCGATGATCTCCTCGACCTGCGCACGCACGGCCTCCAGCGAGATGTCGAGGCTCTCGAGCGCCTTCGCGGCGACACCCTCGCCCTCGTGGATGAGGCCGAGCAGGATGTGCTCGGTGCCGATGTAGTTGTGGGAGAGCATGCGGGCCTCTTCCTGGGCCAGCACGACAACTCGTCGGGCTCGGTCTGTGAACCGCTCGAACATGCGCATCGCTCCTGAAGCTTCAAAGGGGGACCCGTCCCGCCTGGGTAGCGAGGAAGGTGACGAGAGAACTAACCCCGCTCACAGCCTACGCGTTCCCTCCCAGGCGGAAACCGGCATCCGCTGAGAGCGAACAGCCGTTCCGATCCCCCTCAAGTGCCGAGCCGGCGCGAGTTCGCGCCGGGTCGGCGGTGAACTCACGCCGGCTCGCCGCGTGGGGCTCGATCAGTGTGCGGCGTCGAAGGCCTCGCGGACCTCGGCGGAGACGCGACCCCGGTCCGGGACGTCGTGGCCGTTGGCGCGCGCCCAGTCGCGGATCTCCTTCGCGCTCGGCCCGGTGCTCGCGGCCGCGGCGGCGGCCTTGCGGCCGCGACGCGGGGCGCTGCCGACCTTGCGGCCGTGGCCGACGTAGGTGGCGAGGGCGTCTCGCAGCGCGGCGGCGTTCTTCTCGTTCAGGTCGATCTCGTACGACGTGCCGTCGAGACCGAAGGTCACCGTCTCCGAAGCCTCGCTGCCGTCGAGGTCGTCCTCCAGGACGATGTGAATCTTCTGGGCCATGATTCCTCTTTCGCCGTCATCACCGAACGACACCCGACATTCGGATATCGCCGGAATTCTTGCACGAAAAGAAGCCGGTCATCAAACCAAGAATGGCGCGCCCGTCAAACAAATCTTGACGATGGCCGGTTTCCGTCACGAATTGCGGAGGAATACCAGCTCGAGGCCACGCAGCGTCAGCCACGGTGCGTGGTCGGTGAAACAACGGCATTCGTCGACCACCAGCGGCGCGAGATAGCCCGTGGCCACGACGTGCACGGTCTCGGCCGCCACCCCGAGTTCCTCGGTCATCCGGGCGACGATTCCCTCGACCTGACTCGCGACGCCGAAGACCATTCCCGACTGCAATGCCTCGACGGTGTTCTTCGCGATCACCGAGCGGGGTCGCTGGAGCTCGACCTTGCGCAGCTGCGCACCGCGCCGGCCCAGCGCCTCCAGGGAGATCTCGATTCCGGGCGCGATCGCGCCGCCGACGTACTGTCCCTGCTCGCTGACGACGTCGAAGGTCGTGGCCGTGCCGCCGAAATCGACGACGATCGCCGGACCGCCGAATTCGGTCGCGGCGGCCAGCGCGTTGATGATGCGGTCGGATCCCACTTCTCGGGGATTGTCCATCAGCACCGGGACGCCGGTGCGGACGCCGGGCTCCACGACGACGCTGCGCCGCTCGGGGAAATGGCGTACGAGCATGTCGCGCCATTCGTGCAGCACCGCCGGCACCGTCGAGCAGACGGCGATGCCGTCGATCTCCGCGAAATGCTCGGCCAGCAGGCCGCGCAGCAGCGCCGCCCACTCGTCGGAGGTACGCCGCTCGTCGGTCGCCACCCGCCAGTGGGCCAGCACCTCGCCGTTCTCGAGCAACCCGAGAACCGTGTGGCTGTTGCCGATGTCGGCGGCGAGGAGCGGCATCGCGATCAGTCCTCGTGCAGGTCCAGGCCGAGGTCGAAGACCTTGACCGAGTGCGTGAGCGCCCCCGAGGAGATGAAGTCCACTCCGGTCTCGGCGACCTCGCGGGCGCGGTCGAGGGTCAGACCGCCCGATGCCTCGAGGGTGGCCCGGCCCGCGGTGATCCGGACCGCCTCGGCCATCGTCGCGGTGTCCATGTTGTCGAGCAGGATCTCGGTGCAGCCCGCCTCCAGCAGCGCACGGAGCTGGTCGAGGTCGGTCACCTCGACCTCCACCCGCAGGCCGGGGTTGGCGTCGCGGACCGCGACGTACGCCGGCACCACGCCGCCGGCGGCGACCACGTGGTTGTCCTTGACCATCGCCCGGTCGGCCAGGCTGAAGCGGTGGTTGACGCCGCCGCCGCAGCGCACGGCGTACTTCTGCAGGGCGCGGTACGTCGGCAGCGTCTTGCGGGTGTCCAGCACCTTCGCGCTCGTGCCGGCCAGCGCGGTGACCCAGTGCGAGGTGGCCGTCGCGACCCCGGACAGGTGCGAGGCGAAGTTGAGCGCGGTCCGCTCGGCGGTGAGCAGCTCGGAGAACGGTCCGCTCACCCGCATCACCACGTCGCCGGCGCGCACGTGGGTGCCGTCGGGCAGCCGGTCGGTCACCTCCGCCCGCTCGCCCAGCGCGTAGGCGAAGACGAGCGCGGCGATGCCGAGCCCCGCCACCACCCCGTCCTCACGGGCCGCGAAGTCGCCGGTGCCGTGGCCCAGCGGCGGCAGCGCCGCGCTGGTCGCGTCGACGGCGCCGTCGGGGAGGTCCTCCTCGAAGGCCGCCACGACCATCTCGTAGACGCTGCGGGGGTCGAGGCCGGCCTCGGACAGCTCCTCGACGAGCGTGCGGGAGAGGTCGGCGTACGACGTGCGGGCGATCATGCGGCTCCGTCCGTGGGCGGTGAGGGGGCGAAGGCGATGGTGGTCTCGCCGTCGCGCATGCGGACGTCGAAGTGCCCGGCCCAGCGGGCGTCGTCGCGCTCGGGGAAGTCCTCGCGCCAGTGCGACCCGCGGGTCTCCTCGCGCAGCGCGGCCGCCTCGAGCATCGCCCCGGCGAGGGTGAGCAGGTTCGTGGTCTCCCAGGCGGCGACGTCGGGCGTCTCGGCGCCCACCCCGGTCAGCTTGTCGAGATGTCCGGCACCGTCGGCGAGCCCGGTGGCACTGCGCAGCACGCCCGCCCGCAGCGACATCACCTCCTGGAGCTCGGGCCGGACGGAGCCCGACACCAGCCCAGGGGTACGGCGGTCGAGGTCGGCCTCGCTCCACGGGCGCAGCTCGCTCGGGAGGACGGACGCGATCCGGCGGGAGAAGACCAGTCCCTCGAGCAGGGAGTTCGAGGCAAGCCGGTTGGCACCGTGCACCCCGGAGCAGGCGGCCTCGCCGGTGGCGTACAGGCCGGGCACGTCGGTGCGCCCCCACAGGTCGGTCGCCACGCCGCCGGAGGCGTAGTGGCATGCCGGTGCGACCGGGATCAGCTCGGTCACGGGGTCGATCCCGTGCGAGCGGGCGGTGGCCAGGATGGTGGGGAACCGCCGCTCCCAGAACGCCTGTCCGAGGTGCCGGGCGTCGAGCCACATGTGCGGCCGGCCGGTCTCGTTCATCCGCCGCATGATCGTCTTCGCGACCACGTCCCGGGGCGCGAGGTCGGCGAGCTCGTGCACGCCCGCCATGATCCGGTCCCCCTCGAAGTCCACGAGGAACGCGCCCTCGCCACGGACCGCCTCCGAGATCAGCGGCTGCTGGCCGACCGAGTCGGGGCCGAGGTACATGACCGTGGGGTGGAACTGCACGAACTCCAGGTCGCGCAGGGTCGCCCCGGCGCGCAGCGCGATGGCCATGCCGTCTCCGGTGGAGACCGCCGGGTTGGTGGTCTGCGAGAAGACCTGGCCGAGCCCGCCGCTGGCGAGCACGACCGCCCGGCAGTGCACGGCACCCACGCCGTCGCGCTGACCCTCGCCCATCACGTGCAGGGTCACGCCGGCGACGCCGCCGTCGGCGGCGAGCAGCAGGTCCACGGCCAACGCGTGCTGGATGACCTCGATCTCGGGGGCCGCCTCGACCGCCGCGATCAGGGCGCGCTGGATCTCCGCCCCCGTCGCGTCTCCGCCGGCGTGCGCGATCCGGTCGCGGTGGTGACCGCCCTCCCGGGTGAGCGAGAGCTCGCCGTCGGCGCTGTGGTCGAACTGCGCGCCCAGCGCGATCAGCTCGTGCACCGCCTCGGGACCCTCGGTGACCAGGACGCGTACGGCGTCCGCGTCGCACGCGCCCGCACCGGCGACGAGGGTGTCGATCTCGTGCTCGCCGGGGGTGTCCTCCGGGCCGAGCGCGGCGGCGATCCCGCCCTGCGCCCACTGGGTCGAACCGGCGGCGAGCACGTCCTTGGTGACGACGAGGACCCGGTCGCCGCCCGGAGGCAGGGCCTCCCGGAGACGCAGGGCGGCGGTCAGCCCCGCGATCCCCGAGCCGATCACGACGACGTCCGCGCGCGTCGTCCAGCCGGGCTCCGGGGCCGAGAGCCGGCCCGGGACGCGGCGTACCGCTGTGGGAGGCATTCCGGCAGGTTAACGCGTGACGAGCGTGTCGCCGCGGAGCAGTCCGGAACCCTCGACCGCCTCGGCGGGGTCGGCGCCGGTCGCGAGGATCCGGTTGCCCGCGTCGACGAAGACCACGTGCGGCTGCAGCTCGCGCGCCTCCGCGGTGTCCATCTGGGCGTAGGCGATCAGGATCACCAGGTCTCCCGGGTGCACCAGGTGTGCTGCCGCGCCGTTGATGCCGATCACGCCGGAACCGCGCTCGCCCGCGATGGTGTAGGTCTCCAGCCGGGCGCCGTTGGTGATGTCGACGATGTGCACGAGCTCCCCCGGCAGCAGGTCGGCGGCGTCGAGGAGGTCCTCGTCGACCGTCACCGAGCCGACGTAGTGCAGGTCGGCCTGCGTCACCGTGGCCCGGTGGATCTTGCTCTTCATCATGGTGCGCAGCATCAGTGGTTCCCTTCGGCGGTCCCGAGGACCAGCGGCATGTTGTCGATCAGGCGGGTGCTGCCGAGGCGGGCGGCGACCAGGATCCGCGCCTCCGTGCCGGGCGGTACGTCGGCGGGCAGCTCGGTCAGCTCGGGCGTGGTGACGACCAGGTAGTCGACGTCCACGCTCTTGCCGAGCCGCAGCTCGGTGCGCGCCGCGTCGAGCGCGACGTCGACGCCGTACCCGGCGTTCTCCTGGGCCTCGCGGAGCGCCCGGTGCAGCTGCACGGCCTCGGCCCGCTGGTCGGCGTCGAGGAACCGGTTGCGGCTGGAGAGGGCGAGGCCGTCCGGCTCGCGGACCGTCTCGGCGCCCACGATCTCCACGCCGAGGCACAGGTCGGCGACGAGCTGCCGCACCAGCACGAGCTGCTGGTAGTCCTTCTGCCCGAAGACCGCCACGTCCGGGCGGACCAGGCCGAGGAGCTTGGCGACGACCACGAGCATCCCGCGGAAGTGGCCCGGGCGGCTGCGGCCCTCCAGGATGCCCGCGAGCGGGCCGGGGTCGAGGGTGATCTGGGGCTGCCGCCGCTCGGGCCAGCCGGGGTACATCTCCTCGACGCTGGGCGCGAAGACCACGTCGACGCCCTCGCGGGCGCAGATCTCGAGGTCGGCGTCGAGGGTGCGCGGGTAGCGGTCGAGGTCCTCGCCCTCGCCGAACTGCAGCGGGTTGACGAACACCGACGCGACGACGGGGCCGTCCCCGACCCGCTCGCGGGCGGTGCGCATCAGGCTGGCGTGTCCCTCGTGGAGGGCGCCCATGGTCGGCACGAACCCGACCCGCTCCCCCGCGGCCCGGGCGGGCGCCAACAGCGCGGCGAGCTCCGCGCGCGTGTGCGCGAGAGCGGGAGCGCCGCTCACCGGACGTGGGTCCGGTGGGCCTCGGCGTCGACCAGGGCCTCGTCCAGCACCTCGCGGATCCGCTGCGCGCGCAGCGGGACCAGCCGGCCGTCGGTGACCGCGCGGACCAGGGTCGCCCGCGCCATCGCGACGTACGACGGCAACGTGTGGGGCGCGTTCGCGGCGAGGTCGGCGAGGTGGGCGCGCACGGTGCCGAGGTCGCCGCGGACGATCGGCCCCGTGAGCGCGGCGTCGCCCTGGGCCAGCGCGTTGTCGAGCGCGGCCGTCAGCAGCGGACGGAGCGTGCCGGCCGGGTCGTCGGCACCGGCGGCGGCCAGCATCTCCATGGCCTCGCTGACCAGCGTGACCAGGTGGTTGGCGCCGTGGGCCAGACCGGCGTGGTAGAGCGTCCGCATCTCCTCGGGCACCCACATCGGCCGGCCGCCGAGGTCGGCGACCAGCGCCTCGGCCAACGCGCGCTCCTCGGCGCCGGCGGTGAGGCCGAAGACGCAGCCCGCCAGGCGGTCGAGGTCGACGGCGGTGCCGGTGAAGGTCATGGCGGGGTGCAGCGCGACCACCCGCGCGCCGACCGCACGTGCGGCGTCGAGCACGGCCAGGCCGTGGCGCCCGGAGGTGTGCACGACGTACTGGCCGGGGCGCAGCGCGCCGCTCGCGGCCAGCACGTTCACGACGTTGTCGAGCATGTCGTCGGGGACGGTCAGCAGGAGCACGTCGCTCGCGCGGGCCACGTCGCTCGGCTTGGCATGCGCGACCCCGGGCAGCAGGTCGGCGATCCGGTGGCGCGAGGCGTCGGACTCGCCGGCCGCGGCCACGATCGGGTGCCCGGCCCGGCGGAGGGCGGCGGCCAGGACGGCACCGACCCGTCCGGCGCCGACGACGCCGATGCGCAGGGGGCTGGGGACCGCGGCCGGGGCGACGTGGGCGCGCGGGTGCTGCTGGGCCATCTGTTCTCCACATCTCTCGTTCCAGTCCCTCCGACCACTCCGTCTTCGCGACGGAGCCGGGGCGGGTACCGGACGGGTGCCGATGCATGCTTCGTGGTCGAGGCTACGTGGGGCGCCGCCCGCGGGGAACACCCGCCCCTGTGACGAAGCCGACAGAGTGCGGCCTCACGGCAGCCGGTCGAGCAGCGAGCGCAGGAAGGGACCCTCGCGCTCCGCGTCGAAGGTGTACGACGCCTGGATGCCGCGGCCGATCGGCTCGCAGACGACCGCGTCGACCCGGTGCCCGTGGACGGCCGCCATCAGGTACTCGTTGCGGGGGGTGTACGCCGCGCTGCCGACCATGATCACGTGCGTCGGTTCGGGCACGAACGCGATCTGGAACAGCCCGCTGCCGGCGTACCCGGCGACGACCTCGGCGGACCGGAACAGCCGGACCTGCTCGCCCAGCGTGTAGTCCTCGGGGTAGAGGACCTCGAAGCCGTACTCCGCGAAGATCGCCTCGACCTCCGTCCCGTTCACGCAGGCGCGCTTGTCGCTGCGCCGGCCGACGAAGAAGCGGCGCGGCCAGTCCCGGTCCTCGGCCTGGTCGGCCAGCCGGTCGCCGACCTCCCGCCAGGTCTCCGCGATGTGCGGGTGGACGTACTGGGGGTGGCTGAACAGCGGGGTGCCGGCGATGAGCCGGTCCACGCGCACCGGGCGGTCGATGACGACGATGCGGTCGCGCGGGATCCCGGCGGCCTCGTAGAGCATCAGCTCGTACTCGAGCGGGCGGGGGCGCGGCTTGGTGGCCCCGAGCAGGACCCGCACGTCCGGGTCGATCGCCAGCGCCTCGGGCCAGGCCCAGACCCGCGACAGGCTCTCGGTCAGCAGGTGCCCGAAGTGCCCGCGGAACTCGTTGTCGAGGTGCAGGAAGGTGCCCTCCAGCCGCGGCGGCTCCCCCGGTCGCCACGGCTTGGGTACGGCGAAGCGCGGGCCGTACTCGAGCAGCTTGGTGTGGGTCAGCGCGGCCCACTGGTTGTGGCGGTAGGTGTCGGGCAGCAGCACCCGCTCGTCGGTGATCACCTGCCACTTCCCGACGGAGACGTCGCGGTACTCGCGCAGGCTGATGGTGGCGCGGCCGATCGGCCGGTGCATGGGCTGCTTGCGCGGCTCCGGTCCCTCCTCGCCGGGCGGTGCGGCGAGGGGCGGCCCGGCGGGGATCGTCTTCAGCAGCCGGTGCCGCGACGTCCCGGCGCGCAGGTAGTCATTGAACTCGTCCTCGCGCATCTTGGCGAGCACCCGGACGACGTCGTGGGTCAGCAGCAGGTCCGGGCCGGCGACGCGGTGGGTGACGTGCCGGGCGACCACGGCGCGGAACTCGCTCTGCCGTGCCGACTCGACCCCGGGACCGGGCCCCACGGGGTCCAGCAGCGCGCCCAGGTCGCCTCGGCGCGGGCCGAGCTCCGCCGCACCGTCCGGGACCAGGTAGGTCCCGCCGCGACGCAGGTGGAAGAGGGTGGTCTCGAACCGGCGCAGCCGGCCGGCCGGGTCGCCGAGGTCGACGAGGACGTCGAACGGGCCGGCGACGACCATCGCCACGTGCCGCTCGGTCTCGTCGCCGGGGTACGTCGTCACCACGGCGCCCGGCGCGCCGGACCGGATCCGCTCGGCGAGCGTGCCGGTCTCCGCGGCAGCACCGATCAGCGCGACCGACGCGTTCTCGGGGGCCAGTCTCGCGACCACCTCGGTGAGCCGCCGACCCCTGCCGATCCGCCGCGCGGGAGCGCTAGCGCGCCGGAGCTGCCGGGCGACGCGGCGAGCGCCGGGGACCCCGGCCACCGCGGCGACGAGCCGCCGTCTCACCCACGTCGTCCGATCCGACCGCGCGCCCTCCGGGCGAGCTCGCGGACCAGCTCGCGGCCGTCGTACGACTCCAGGCCTCGGGCGGCCGGAGCCGCGTCGAGGTCGGGGTCCGGCGCGGGCTTGGCGTACTCGAGGGCGGAGCGGAACAGCACGTCGGCGACCCGGCCCGCGGAGGTCACGCTGACCATGTCGGGAGGCGTCACGTCCTCGGGGTAGTCCGCCGGGTCGACCAGCAGGTTCTGGAGGTCGCCGATCACGGTCGCGTCCGAGCCCTCGACCGCGGCGATCCAGTCGCGGGTGTACTCGTTGGCCCGCTCCGCCGCCCAGCGCGGGGTGCGGATCGGGTGGACGGGCAGACCCTCGAGCTCGCGCAGCGCGAGCTTGCCGCCCTTGCCCGCGGTGAACATCCAGGTCGCGTGGTCGCCGCCGTTCTCGGTGAAAGCGATGTTGAACGCGCGCAGCATCTCCGACTCGGGGTACGGCGTCGACGCGTTGACGTGCTCCTGCAGCTGCAGGGTGCCCGCCGGGACGCCCATCAGCGCCTCGAACACCCGCAGGTTGGAGTCGCGGTCGTGCGGGTCGGCGACCACGAAGGTCAGCCGGTCCTCGCCGAAGACGCTGCCCCACTGCTCCACGACGCGGCGCAGGCTGAAGCGGTGCAGCTCGGGCATCACCCGGGTCAGCTCCACGTGGAGGGTGCCGTCGGGCGAGACGGCGTCGAACTGGCGCCGGAGCCAGTGGTCGAGCGGGTCGGTGCCGCGGCGGCGCAGCACCTCCTGCCACTGGGAGGCGAGGAGCGGGGCCAGGGGGCGCAGCGTGAGCACGACGTGCGTGTCCGGGCCGAGCCGCTCCGAGAGGAGCCTGATCCGATCCGGCGCCGCCTGGGAGAGGGTCTCACTCGACCAGAGCGTGCAGCGCGACGTCGAGGTGCGGAAGTTCTCCGCGAGCTGCTGCCAGCGCTCCTCGCGCCGGTCGGGCCAGTACGGCGGCAGCGTGCCGGCGGCGGCCAGCGCGGTCCGCATCTCGTGGCGTCCCTTGCCCATCAGCCGGACGCCGAGGTCGGCGAGCTGCGGCCGGGCATCGTGCAGCGCGGCCTGGAGGGCCGTCGTACCGGTCTTGGGCATGCCGATGTGGATCAGTCCCGCCCCGTCCGGCAGGGCCGAACCCGTGCTCGCTGAGCGCATTCGACTCGTCAACTCCTTGCTCGCCGTCCACCCGTGGCCTCCGGGCGGTCCGACCATATATCGGCATCCATGCTCGACCCCCGCCGTCCGGCCACCGGCCGCTCCCGCGACGCGATGTAGGCTGCTCGACGCCCTCCTGCCGGACCATCGAAGGATTCCCAGCTCGTGAAGAACGTCGCCGTTCTCCTGGCCGGCGGGGTCGGCGTCCGCGTCGGTCTCGACGTCCCCAAGCAGCTCGTCAAGATCGCCGGACGCCCCATCATGGAGCACACGCTCGCGATCCTGGACGCCCACGAGGACGTCGACGAGATCCTGGTGCTGATGACGCCGGGCCACCTCGACGCCGTGCACGCGATGGTGCGCACCGGCGGCTACGAGAAGGTCACCCAGATCCTCGAGGGCGCCGAGACCCGCAACGACACCACCCGCCGCGCGCTCGAGGCGCTGGGCGAGGAGGACTGCCACGTGCTGCTGCACGACGCGGTCCGCCCGCTGCTGAGCCCGCGGATCATCACCGACTGCTTCGAGGCGCTGCAGACGTACGGCGCCGTCGACGTCGCCATCCCCTCGGCCGACACGATCATCGAGGTCGGACCCGACAACACGATCCGCGACATCCCGCCGCGGGCCGCGCTGCGCCGTGGCCAGACGCCGCAGGCCTTCCGCGCCTCGGTCCTGAAGGCGGCGTACGCGCAGGCCGAGCTCGACCCTGCGTTCGAGGCCACCGACGACTGCACCGTGGTGCTGCGCTACCGCCCCGACGTGCCCATCTGGGTGGTCCCGGGCGACGAGCGGAACATGAAGGTCACCGAGCCGATCGACCTCTACCTGGCCGACAAGCTCTTCCAGCTCACCCAGAGCGACCTGCCGCCGACGCGCGAGCCCGAGGCGTACCGCGAGGTGCTCACCGGCAAGGTGATGGTGGTCTTCGGCGGAAGCTACGGCATCGGCGCCGACATCGCCCGGCTCGGCGAGGAGTACGGCGCCACCGTCGTCACCTTCAGCCGCTCCACGACCGGCACCCACGTCCAGCGCCGCGAGGACATCGCGAAGGCCGCCGCCGAGGTCGTGGCCGCCCACGGCCGGGTCGACTACGTCGTGAACACCGCCGGGGTGCTGCCGCGCGGTGCGCTGCTGGACTGCACCGACGAGACCATCTGGGCCGCGACGGAGATCAACTACATCGCGCCCATCCTCATCGCCCAGGTCTTCCACCCGCACCTGAAGGAGACCCGCGGCAGCCTGCTGCTGTTCACGTCCAGCTCCTACACCCGCGGGCGCAGCGGCTACAGCCTCTACTCCTCGGCCAAGGCCGCCACGGTCAACCTGACGCAGGCGCTCGCCGACGAGTGGGCCGCCGACCACGTCCGGGTCAACTGCATCAACCCCGAGCGGACCGGCACCCCCATGCGCACCAAGGCGTTCGGCGAGGAGCCCGCCGACTCGCTGCTGGAATCCGTCGCCGTCGCCCGCGCCTCGCTCGACACCCTGATCGCCGGCGGCACCGGCCACCTCATCGACCTCCGCCGCGCCGACCCCATCGCGCTGGCGATGCAGGAGACGGCGTACGACGACGAGGCCTGAGCCACCCGCTGGTCGAGCAGCGAAGGACGGAGTCCTGAGCGCCCGTCGAGACCCCCGCAGGTGACGGCTGACGGTGGTTGCCGTCGTACGTCGGCCCGCTCGGTTTCGAGGCTCGCTCCGCTCGCACCTCAACCAGCGGCGCTGGTTGAGGTGCGAAGGACGAAGTCCTGAGCCTCGAAACCCAGCGAGCCGAAGGCCGGCGTCGGTTGCTGCTGCTTCTCGTCGTACGAGGTTTCGAGGCTCGCTCCGCTCGCACCTCAACCAGCGTCAGCCAACGCTGGTTGAGGTGCGAAGGACGAAGTCCTGAGCCTCGAAACCCGGTGAGCCGAGGGTCGGCGTCGGTTGCTGCTGCTTCTCGGCTTGCGAGGTTTCGAGGCTCGCTCCGCTCGCACCTCAACCAGCGCTGGGCCCAGCGTCAGCCCCAGAACGCCTTGACCACGCGCTCGGCGCTGTGGCCGTCCTGCAGGTAGTTGTAGGTGCGGTGGAAGTCCTCGATGGCGCCGGCGTACTCCTCGGTGAGGCGGGGCAGGCGGCGGAGCCAGTCGATGACCTCGTCGGCGGTGTCGACGAGGGGGCCGGGGGCGGAGTCCTCGAACGGGTAGAGGAAGCCGCGGACGCCGCCGGTGTACGCCGCGAGGTCGGGCACCAGGAAGATCATCGGCCTCCGGGCCAGCGCCACGTCGAAGCGGAGCGAGGAGTAGTCGAGCACCGCGGCGTCCGAGGCGAGGATCAGGTCGTTGATCTCCGGGTAGCCGCTCACGTCGAGCAGCCGCGCCTGGGTCTCGGCCTCGGCGTCCGGGCGCATGTGGAAGCGGTGCCCGCGCATCAGGAAGACGTAGTCCGGGCCGAGGCGGCGGCTGGCCGACTCGAGGTCGAGGTGGTGGATCATCTCGGCCGAGCGCCAGTTCGTGGCCAGGTCGTCGCGCCAGGTGGGCGCGTAGAGCACGACCTTCTGCTCCGGCGAGATGCCGAGCCGGCGCCGGGTCTCGGCCCGGACCTGCTCGGCCGACGCGTCGACCAGGGCGTCGTCGCGGGGGTAGCCGGCGCTGTGGATCGGGCCGTCGTACCGGTACTCCTCGCGGTAGTAGACGTCCATCTCCGGCGCCGGGGTGAGGATCAGGTCCCAGTCGCGCGAGGTGCGGTCCAGCTCGAGGCGGATCCGGCGCGGGGTGTAGCCCTTGGCCTCCCACATCCGGATGCCCATGGACTTCGCGGGGTAGCCGTGGAAGGTCTGCAGCAGCGACTGTCCCGGCCGCTTGGCGAACCACCGGTCGACGTCGATGTTCAGGCACAGGTAGCGGGCGGTCGTGAGCACGCGGTACCACTCGCGCGAGCGCATCAGCACCGGCACCGCGCCCTCGGGCAGTTGCGAGGAGCTGTCGGTGACGCCCCAGTAGAGCGTCAGCTCGGGATGGGTACGACGCAGCTCGTGGTGGATGGCCAGCTGGCTGTCGGTCGCGGTCGCCCCGTCGTACGACTGCAGGTACACGGCGTTCGCCTCGATCGGCTCGGTGTGGGTGCGCGCCCAGGCCTGCAGGGTGTGCTGGCCGAAGGGGCCGCGCTCGTCGTCCGCGAGCGGCGGGAGCAGCTGCACCCCGGGCCCGCGGGCGGTCCGCGCCGCGCGGAAGCGGTAACCGTGGTCGACGGTGAAGTCGAGGATCCGGTCGAGAACGGGAGCGCCCAGCGTCACCCGGGCTGCCGGGCCGGCGACCCCGTCGAGCTCGAAGACGTACGACCCCGGGGGCACCGGGGCGGCGCCGAGACCCCACGGGTCCCACCCGGTGGGCAGCGAGGCGCGGACGACGCCGTCGGAGCCCGTGCGCAGCTCCGCGCCGAGGCGGGCCGGCCCGAGCAGCTCCACGCGACCTCCGGCCGCGGGCGTGCCGAGCCAGGTGCCGGTGAGCTCGATGGTCTCCGCGGCCAGCTCCACACGGTCGAGGACGAGCACCCCGTCGGCTTCGAGCACGTCGACGTCGCCGGTGCCGGAGCGGCTCAGGACGACGCCGCCCTGGCCCTCGCCGAGCCAGGTGCGGTCGTCGGCCGGCCAGCCCACGGGGAGCGGGCCGCCGCTCTCAGGGAGAGCGACCAGCGTCCAGCGGGCGAACTCGCGGCCGACCCACGGCTGCGGGACCTCGAGGTCGAAGCGCAGCAGGTCGCCGTCCTGTCGCAACAGCACCCGCTTCTCGAGGGTGCCCATCGAGACCTGGAGGGAGCGCAGCGCGACCGAGCCGGGACGGACGGCGCCGACGAGGCGGCGGCCGGTGATCCGGGCCTCGACCAGGCGCGGGCCCTCGTCGCGGCGTACCTCGATCCGGAAGCGGGCGCCCTTGCGCACGGGGTCGACGCGTCGGTCGCCGTGCAGGCGGGCGCCGACGTGGCCGTGCCACAGGGCGCCGGCCATCCCGCGCTCGTCGAAGCGGGTCACGCCGCCGCGGCGCTCCAGACCCTGGGTCCGCATCCGGACGTCGAGGGTCCACCGGGCATCGGCCGAGGTCGCCCCGGCGAGGGCGGCGGTGTCGACGTACGCCCGGAACGTGCCGTGCGACCAGTCCTGGTAGCTGCGGCCCTCCAGGTGGTTGACCGTCGGGTCGACGCGCTGCTCGATCTCCAGCGGGACCCGCTCGTCGCCGCCGGTCCGGACCAGCTGCACCCGCAGGTCCGGGAGCTCGTCGACGCTCACGTGGTCGACGTACGCGACCAGGTCGAGCTCGAGGCGCTCGGGGGCGACCCATCGGACGTTGCGCAGGACGACGACCAGCGGGGTCTCCTGCTCGGTCATCACGTAGCAGTCGTCCGGTACGCCGACCTCGGGGTCACCCCGGAACGGCAGGTCGGCGACGACCACGCCGTCGACGACGTGGGTCGGCCGGTTGTCGCGCTCGAAAAGGCGGCTGGTGACCAGCTCCTCCAGCTCGGCGCGGCGGCCGGCCTGCAGCAGCCAGAGCCGGACCCGCGACTCCGAGCTCAGCGAGCGCCACGCCTGGTCGCCGGCCGAGCGCAGCAGCAGCTGCACGTGGTCGCGCAGCCGGGTCCACTGCTCCTCGGTGGCGCGCTCGACGTCGGAGACGAAGGGCTGGATGGCGGTGTCGAGCACGCCCCACAGCCACCAGTCGCTGACGTCGGCGCGGTCGAGCCGCTCCAGCTGCGCCCAGGTGCGCTCGTGGTCCAGCAGCCACTCGTCGAGACCGGCGAGCACGTCGGTCATCGCGCCGACGCTGACCCCGTCGCGCCGGCCGGTCGGCACGTAGGTCTCCTCGGCGAGCAGGTCGAAGGAGGTCGCGCGGGCGTAGGAGTCGAGGGCGACGTCGACGCCGCGGGGGCGCTCCGGGCTGAACTGCAGGCCCGACGTCGTCCAGAACCGGCTCCGGAACATCCGGTTGCCGAGTCCGAGGTCGGTCACCGCGACCGGTGCGGTGGCCAGGTCGGTGCCGATCAGGTCAGTCTCGTGGGCGGCGCGGAAGGGCGAGTCGACGTGCCGGCCGGGAGGACCGGGCGGGAGCGCCATCCGTCCGACCGCGAAGTCCGAGCCGGACTGCTGCAGCACCTCGGTGAGCCGCTCGAAGGCCTGCCGCGGCAGGTTGTCCCCGCCGCCGACGAAGATCAGGTAGACGCCCTTCGCGTCGGCCGCGCCGCGGTTGCGCGCCATGGCGGCGTCGGGCGCGTCGTCCTTGGCAAGGACGATCCGCCAGTCGGCGTCGGCGTGCTCGCCGGCGATCCGGCGCACCTCGGCGCACCTGCCCCACGGCTGCACCCGGATCTCCAGGCTGCGGTAGAGCTGCCCGCGCAGCTCGTCCAGGCAGGGTCCGATCCGGGTGGACTCCTCGTCGCTGACGGCCAGCACGACGGTCACCAGCGGGTCCCCCCAACCGCTCCGGAAGCGGCGACTGGCCCGACCGATCGGACCGCGGATCCCTCGCGGGGTGGCCTTGCCGACCCGGACCAGGGCCTGGGTCAGCCGTTGCCGTGGACGCACCGACGACTCTCCTCTCGACACCTGCAGGGGCGTGGCGATGCTACCGGCCGCCCTGCCGTCGGAGGCGGTCAGGCCGTGGCGACCCGTCCCCCGCGCCAGGTGGCGCCCGCGCGCAGCCCGCGGGCGTAACGCCCGCCGAGCCGGAAGGCCCACCGCGGGATCGACGGGTCCTCCCACAGCGGCAGGTGCACGTAGAACTCCCCGTCGTCGCCCTGCTCGACCGGGAAGTCGCGCACCACCCGGCCGCCGGCGCGGTTGAAGGCCTCGACGTCGGCGCGGCGCTCCTCGCCGATCAGGTGGTAGACGACCTTGTGCTGGGCGTCGACCCGGTCCCAGAAGGTGTGGTCGGGCATCTCCGAGAGCAGCCCGCGCACCTCCTCGACCAGGGCCTGCCAGTAGACCTCGTCGGCCTCCTCGACCCGGCGGATCGTGGAGCCGAAGTCGTTGTTGAGGTAGTGCGTGAGCCGGGCGTCGTGGAGCTTGCGACCGCTGACGACCTGGAGGATCTCCAGCGACTCGCGGGCGGTGCGGAAGCGGTCCCTCATGTTGGCCAGGGACAGCACCTGCTGGGTCATCGACGAGCGGTCGTCGCGCGCCCGCCAGGCGACCGTCGGCTCGGTGAGGGAGTCGACGGACCGGGCGTGGGCGAAGGCCCGCGCGCTGACCAGCTGGTCCTGGTAGTAGCCGGGCAGCGCGAACTCGCGGACGGAGTCGTCCCAGAACGAGCGGCGGTAGAGCTTGCTCCACTGCACCGCGTTGACCATCATCGTCGGCCGCTCCGTCACGGCCGCGCCGAGCATCTCCTTGGCGTGGGCTCGGCGGATCCAGGGCGCGGGCGGCTCCTGCTCCCCGTCCCGGATGCGGATGTACGACGCCTGCGCGAAGTCGGATCCCGTCGTGCGCAGCGAGCGCACCATTCGCTCGTAGGCGCCGGGCAGGAGCACGTCGTCGCCGTCGAGGAAGGTCAGGAACTCGCCGGTGGCCTGGGCGATGGCGAGGTTGCGCGCGGCGTTCGGGCCGCTGTTGGCCTGGTCCAGCACCCGGAGGCGGTCGTCCGAGCCCGCGAGCCCGTCGAGGATCGCGCGGGTGCCGTCGGTCGAGCCGTCGTCCACGACGACCAGCTCCACGTCGCGGTGGCTCTGCCCGAGCACGGATCCCACCGCCTCGGCGATGTACGGGGCGACGTTGTAGGCGGGCATGACCACGCTGACCCGGCCCTCGACCCGGCGCTTCTCCCGCCGCCGTCGTTCGCGCGGCGACATCGGCCCCGGATGCGCCAGCACCCCGAGCCGGGGCGTGAGCACGTCGCCGTCCGCCATCACGTCCTCCTTCGACCGCGCGCCTGGCCACCGACCGGCAGGCCGCGCGGTCGTGGATTCTGCCTCATCCCCGACGACCGCGCGGCGCTCGGTGCCGCCCTCAGAGCAGGTCGGCGGAGGCGAGGAAGTCGGCAGCGACGTCCTCGGCCTTCTCGCGGTCCACCTGGACCCGGACGAGCAGCTCGGCGAGGGTCTCGTTGTCGAGCGCGGCCATCAGGGCGTTGAGCGGGTCCGCCACGTCGGGGTGCTCGTCGAGGAACGCCGTCGACACCGCGGGCACCAGGTTCTGCGCGGGCTGGATGCCGAGGTCGTCCTCCAGCAGGAGCAGGCCCTGCTCCTCGAGCGTGCCGTCGAGGGTGCTGGTCTGGCCGAGCTGCGCCTCGCCGTCGAGGACGGCCTTGAAGGTCTCCGGCGACGCGTAGCCGAGCGGCTCCAGGGTGATGTCGATGCCGTAGGTGTCGACCAGGCCCTTCTCGCAGTCCGCGCGGCCCTTGCAGTCCGGCGCGGCGGCCAGGGTGACCTGCTGGCCCTTCAGGTCGGAGAGCGCGGTGACGTCGGGCGAGGCCTCGGTGCTCACGAAGTAGCCGTTGGCCGAGAACGCCGGGGACGGGTCGAGCAGGGTCAGGCCCTTCTCCTCCAGCAGCGCGGAGCCCGCCTCGATCGTCTCCGCGGCGTCGCTCGTCGAGATCGGCGCGGCGTCGGGACCGTTGGCGTCGGTGTTGAGCTGGTCGACGATGCCGGCGACGTACTCCGGGGCGATCTGGACGGCGTCGGGCATCTCGCCGAGGTAGGCCGGCCGGGTGTCGACCAGGCGGGTCTCGACGTCGTAGCCCTCGGCCTCCAGCACCTGCTGGTACATCGCGGTGACCAGGGCGGCCTCGTCGAAGCTCTGGCTGCCGATCACGACCGAGGTGCCCTCACCTCCGCCCGAGGTCGCGGGGTCGTCGGCGGAGTCGGAGTCGAGGTCGTCGCCCGCGCACGCGGTGACGAGGAGGAGCAGGCCGGCGCTGAGGGCCGTGGCGAGCGGGCGTCGTAGCAACATGGTGAACCTTCTGTGTCCCGTGGCCGCGGCCACGCGTGTCCGGTGCGAGGTGAGCGGGTCCGCTCAGCCCCGAGTGGGTGCTTCGGCAACCGTAGACCCGGACGCCGACAGTTGGGCGCCACGTTCGGGTGACGGGGCGCGTCGGACCGGCTCGGCGACCCGCTGCAGCAGGGCGGCGAACAGCTCCAGGAACAGCGCGACGACCGCCACCACGACCGCGCCCGCGAGACCCTGCCCGTAGTCGTTGCGGGCGAAGCCCTCGGTGATGATCCGGCCCAGTCCGGGTCCGGCCACCAGGGCGGCGATTGTCGCGGTGGCCCAGAGCTGGACCAGCGCCAGCCGCACGCCGGAGGCCACGACCGGCAGGGCGAGCGGCAGCTCGACCCGGCGGAACCGCTGCCACGACGACATGCCCATCCCGTCGGCCGCCTCCAGGATCTCCGCGGGGACCTCGCGGACCCCGACGTAGGCGTTGGTGATGAGCGGCGGGAGCGCGAAGAGGACGAGTGCGATCAGGGTCGCGAGGCCCGCCCGGCCGTAGGGACCGAAGTCGGCGGAGCCCGGCCAGTCCGCGGCGACCAGGAGCGCGAGCAGGGCGAAGGTCGGGACGGCCCGGCCGATGTTGGAGATGTTGATGGCCAGGAAGCCGCCGCGACCGAGGTGCCCCAGCCAGAGCGCCAGTGGGAGGCCGATCAGCACGGCCAGCGCCAGCGCGGTGCCGGTGATCAGCAGCTGCTCGAGCAGGCGTGCCACGATGCCGCCGGACCCCGACCAGTTGGCACCGTCGGTGAGGTAGCTCCAGGTCTCGGAGAAGACGTTCACGAGGGCACCGCCCGGGTCCACGGCGTCAGGACCCGCTGGAGCAGGACCAGGAGGGCGTCGAGCACGACCGCCAGGGCAACGCAGAGCGCCGCCGCCGTGACGAGCTCGGCCCGGAAGTCACGCTGCACCCCGTGCGAGATCAGGTTGCCGAGGCCGCCGTACGCGACCAGCGTGCCGACCGTCGTGAGCGCGACCGTCGAGACCGCGGCGACCCGGAGCCCGGCCATCGCGACGGGCAGGGCGAGCGGGAGCTCGACGCGCAGCAGCAGCCGGGCGCGGCCGTGGCCGAGGCCCGTCGCCGCCTCGCGGACCTCGTCGGGGACCGACGCGAGCCCGTCGAGCAGGGCGCGGACCAGGATCGTCAGCGCGTAGAGACCCAGCCCGATCACGACGGTGGTCGCCGACAGGCCCGTGAACGGGACGAGCAGCGGGAAGAGGGCGAGCGAGGGGATCGTGTAGAGCCCGGTGCTCAGGCCCAGCACCGCCGACTGCAGCTTCGGCACCCGGCGTACCAGCAGGGCCAGGGGGAAGGCGAGCACGACGCCCAGCACCAGGGCGGCGAGGGTGATCGCGATGTGCTGGACCAGCGCGTCGGTGATCTCCTCGTGCCGGTCCTCGACGTACTGCCAGCAGAACCACTCGTTGACGAACCTGCTGTAGCAGCTCGGCTCCGCCGCGGAGCCGGCCGCCGTCGGTACTGTCACGGTCATGGAACGTACCCCGACGGGCGCCTCCGACACGATGATCCGCCTCTCGGGCGTGGGAAAGACGTACGCCGACGGCACGGTCGCCGTCCACGACCTCGACCTGGAGGTGGGACGCGGCGAGCTGGTCTGCTTCGTCGGACCCTCCGGATGCGGCAAGTCGACGACGCTCAAGATGATCAACCGGCTGATCGAGCCCACGACCGGGACGATCGAGATCGACGGCGAGGACGTGACGCACCAGGACCCGGTGAGGCTGCGGCGCGGGATCGGCTACGTCATCCAGCAGGTCGGGCTGTTCCCGCACCAGAGGATCGTCACCAACGTGATGACCGTGCCGCTGCTGTACGGCGAGTCCAAGGCGACCGCCCGCCGTCGGGCCCACGAGCTGATGGAGCTGGTCGGCCTGGACCCGGCGACGTACGCCGACCGCTACCCGCACCAGCTCTCCGGCGGTCAGCGCCAGCGCGTCGGCGTAGCCCGGGCACTGGCCGCCAACCCGCCGGTGCTGCTGATGGACGAGCCGTTCGGCGCCGTCGACCCGGTCGTGCGGGTGCGTCTGCAGGACGAGTTCCTGCGCCTGCAGCGCGAGCTCGACAAGACCGTCGTGCTGGTCACCCACGACATCGACGAGGCGGTGCGGATGGGCGACCGGGTCGCGGTCTTCGCCACCGGCGGCCGGCTCGCCCAGCACGGCACCCCCGCCGAGGTACTCGGCCGGCCCGCCGACGACTTCGTCGCGGACTTCGTGGGCTCCACCCGGGGCCTGCGCCGGCTCAGCGTCACCCGGATCGACCCCGCGCACCTGGAGCCGCTCGACGGCGTGAGCACCGGCGCCCTGGGCGCGGTCGTCGACGTCGACGCCTCGCTCGAGGAGGCGCTCGCCGTACTCCTGCGCGACGACCGGGGCCTGGTCGGCGTCAAGGACGGCGCGCGCTTCGTCGGCGTACTCACCCCGAACGGGATCCACCGCGCCCTGCGCGCCTCCCTCGCCGACCCGGCGTGAGTGTGGTGCCGACCCGGCGCGAGTTCGCGCCGGGTC
>NZ_DATJTA010000004.1:0-94874 GCF_035503875.1 Nocardioides sp. | reverse complement strand
CCCAGGGTAGGGCGGGGTCGCTTGTTGAGGGTCGCGGCGATGCGTTCGAGGTCCTCGGCGGTGTGGATCGAGAGGTCGGTTCCCTTCTCGAGCCAGAACCGCAGGAGCCGGTTGGTGTTCTCGTTCGTGCCGCGTTGCCAGGGCGAGTGGGGGTCGCAGAAGTAGATCGGCATGTCGAGAGCGACCTCGATGTCGCGGTAGCCGGCCAACTCGCTGCCCCGGTCCCAGGTCAACGAGCGGCGCAGGTGGATGGGCAGGTTCCCCATCTCGCGGATCATCGCTTCGGCCACCGAGTCCGCGTCGTGACGTCCGGGCAGGTGCAGCAGCATGGTGAAACGGGTCGAGCGTTCGACCAGGGTCCCGACCGCGGACCCGTTCGCGGTTCCCAAGATCAGGTCACCTTCCCAGTGGCCCGGGACGGCGCGGTCGGCGACCTCGGCGGGACGATCGCTGATCTTGAACGCCTCGCGGTACAGGCTCTTCCCGCGCGCATCAGCACTGCCGTGGGACTTGCGGGCGCGGCGTTTGGTGGCGAGCCGAGCGGTCAGGTCTTTGCGCAGGCTCCCGCGGGTCTGGACGTACAACGCGCGGTAGATCGTCTCGTGCGACACACGCGCCATCCTCGCTGCTGGGTCGTTGCCAGGGTGCTCTTCGCGCAGCATCGCCGCGATCAGACCGGGCGACCAGCCATCGTCCATCCCGGTCTCGACCAACGCGCACAGCCCCGGGTTCGCCTTCAGCTTGAACGCCTTGGGGCGTTGGCGCCGTAGCCGAGCGGCCTTGTCAGCCAGGCCACCGTGGTAGGTGCCATCGGGACCACTGTTACGAGCGATCTCTCGGGAGATCACCGACTTGTCACGCCCGATCAACCTGGCCATCTCGACCTGGGTGACCCGTTGACCCTCACGCCGACGCTGCAGACACGAGGCGATCACGGCGCGGTCCTCACTCGTCAACTGCCGCCGACCCACCACGCCCGGATCTACGCCCGGATCTACGCCCAGATCCACACCCGGATCCACACCCGGAGCCACACCCGGATCCACGCCCGGATCCACGCACGCACGCAGCGTGAGACCACCGCTCCTGCCCTGAGTCAGCTCCAACGTCACCGGAGCAGACTGACCCCACCACTCCCACGCCGATTGCTTCGCCACGCCAACCTCGCCCGCCGCCGCTGCCAACGACGACCCCGCACACACCAGATCGAAGAACCTCGACCGGACCACGTCCGGCACACGCTTCCTCGGCACCACAACACCTCCATCAGTCGGTGTTGCTTCGACCAGCTGAATCCGCCAGCGTCCACCGGTGCCGAACGTCAGGGACTATCGACGGACGCGCCGGCCCAAAGACGCTCGGTGGTCGTGGTGCATGGTGTGCCGGGCGCGGGTGGCGGCGACCAGGGCCGGGTCGAGCTCGGCGACGGCCAGGCCCTCCTCCTCGCCGAGCCGGACGAGCGGGCGGCCCTCGGGGTCGTAGACCGCGGAGCCGCCGATGAACGAGGACGCGCCGCAGGGGCCGGTGAGACCGGAGACGACGACGTAGAAGCCGTTGTCGAGCGCGCGGGCCGCGTAGTAGAGGTCGCGGCGGTGCGCGCCGCCGGGGAAGTACGCCATCGAGTTCAGGTAGGCGACCGCGCCGTCGTCGGCCGCGGCGCGGGCGTGCTCGGGGAAGCTGCCGTCGTAGCAGATGCTGAGGCCCAGCTCCAGGCCGCCGACGACGATCGAGGCGCCGTCCTCGCCCGGGGTGAACAGGTCCTTCTCGGGGCCGTCGAGGTGCTGCTTGTCGTACACCGCGTCGGTCCGGCCGTCGGGGCGGACCACCACCGACGAGAGGGTACGACGCGGGCCGCGGTCCAGCGCCGTACCGAGCACGACGGTCGTGCCCGCGGCCGCCTCCCGCAGCGGGTCGAGCAGCGGCCCTTCGAGGTCGGCCGGGGCGGGCAGCGGACCGGCGAACACCGCGGCGTCGTACCCGGTCAGGAACGCCTCGGGCAGCACCAGCAGCTCGACGTACTGGCTGCCCGCGAGCGCGGTGAGCCGGGCCGCGGTCGCGACGTTCGCGGCGAAGTCGCCGGCCCGCGCGACCGCCTGACCCGCGGCGACGATCACGCGGGGCTCACTCGACGACGACCTCGACCCGCTGGAACTCCTTGAGCTCGGTGTAGCCGGTGGTGGCCATCGAGCGCTTCAGCGCACCGATCAGGTTCATGGTGCCGTCGGCGACCCGGGAGGGACCGAAGAGGATCTCCTCGAAGGTGCCGACCGTCTCGAACTCCACCCGCTGCCCACGCGGCAGGTCGGCGTGGTGGGCCTCGGTGCCCCAGTGGAAGCCGCGGCCGGGGGCGTCCGTGGCCCGCGCGAACGGCGAGCCGACCATCACCGCGTCGGCGCCGCAGGCGATCGCCTTCGCGAGGTCGCCGGACTTGCCGATCGAGCCGTCGGCGATGACGTGGACGTAGCGGCCGCCGGACTCGTCGAGGTAGTCGCGGCGGGCGGCGGCGACGTCGGCCACCGCGGAGGCCATCGGCACCGCGACGCCGAGCACCGTGCGGGTGGTGTGGGCGGCGCCGCCGCCGAAGCCGACGAGTACGCCGGCCGCGCCGGTGCGCATCAGGTGCAGGGCGGCCTGGTGGGTGGCGCAGCCGCCGACGACGACCGGCACGTCGAGCTCGTAGATGAACTCCTTGAGGTTCAGCGGCTCGGCCTGGGAGGAGACGTGCTCGGCGCTGACCGTGGTGCCGCGGATGACGAACATGTCGACGCCAGCGTCGACGACGGCCTTCGCGAACTCCTTGGTGCGCTGCGGCGAGAGCGACCCGGCGACGGTCACGCCGGCGTCGCGCACCTCGCGCAGCCGCTCGGTGATCAGCTCGGCCTTGACCGGCTCGGTGTAGATCTCCTGGAGCCGGGCGGTCGCCTGGGCGCCGCGCAGTCCGGCGACCTCCTCCAGCAGGCCGGTCGGGTCCTCGTACCGGGTCCACAGCCCCTCGAGGTTGAGCACGCCGAGGCCGCCGTACCGTCCCAGCGCGATGGCGGTCGCCGGCGACATCACCGAGTCCATCGGCGCGGCCAGCACCGGGAGGTCGAAGCGGTAGGCGTCGATCTGCCAGGCGACGCTGACCTCCTCCGGGTCGCGGGTGCGCCGCGAGGGAACGATGGCGATGTCGTCGAAGGAGTACGCGCGGCGAGCCCGCTTGGCCCGGCCGATCTCGATGTCGGTCACGGGCGCGAGTCTTTCACGGCCCACCGACCGGGAGGGTCGTCAGGTGCTACCGGGCCGCGCCGACGCCGCGGTAGCGGTCGCCCCAGGCGGCGATCGGGTCGAGGAGATCGTCGAGCTCCGCCCCGCGCTCGCTGAGCCGGTAGTCCACCCGGAGGGGGAAGCCCTCGTGGGCCTCGCGCACGACCAGCCCGTCGCGCTCCAGCTCGCGCAGCTGGGCGGCGAGGACCTTCTCGGAGATCCCGCCGACCGCACGGCGCAGCTCGGCGAAGCGGTGCTCGCCCTCCGAGAGGCACCACAGGATGGTCGGCTTCCACTTGGACCCGATCAGCCCCATGACGACGTTCACGCCGCACTCGGGGGCGGGCTTCTCCATGGCGACCTCGCTCACCTGGGGGTCAGCACGCACACCGAAGTGCGTACTGGACCGGGACCTCCCGGCACTCGACCATCGTAGGCATGACGAACAGCCCCTCGACCCCGACGATCGCCGTCCTCGGCCTCGGCGCCATGGGTACGGCGATCGCCCGCTCCTGCGCCCGGGCCGGCACCCGCGTCGTCGCCTGGAACCGGACACCGCGCCGCGCCGCCGACCTCGGTCTCGACGACACCGCTCAGCTCGAGATGGCCCGGAGCCCCGAGGCCGCCGCCGACGCGGCCGACCTCGTGGTGATCTGCGTGCGCGACCACGACGCCGCGCGCCGCGTGCTGCGGCAGATCGCGCCCGCCCTGCGGGAACAGGTCGTCGTCAACGTCTCGACGGGGACGCCCGACGCCACCGTCGAGACCGCTGCCCTCGCGGGCCGGCTCGGCGTCCGCTACGTCACCGGAGCCGTGATGGTCCCGACGCCCGTCGTCGGCACCGACTCCTGCCTGGTCCTGTACGCCGGCGCGTCCGAGGACCTGGCCGAGCTGACCGTCCTCGGGGACGGGCTCGGCGGGACGAGCGACCTCACCGGCTCGAACCACGCGGTTCCGGCCACGCTCGACCTGGCGATGCTCGACATCTTCTTCACCGGCATGTACGCCCACCTGCACGCCACCACGCTCGCGAGCGCCCACGGGATCGACCCCGGGCGCTTCCTGCCCTACGCGCAGGCCGTCGTCGAGACGCTCCGGGACTCGCTGCCCGGCCTCACGGCGAGCGTCGAGCTCCGCACGTACGCCACGGGCGAGGCACGCCTCGACATGTGCCTGGCGTTCCTGGAGACCATCGTCGCCTCCAGCCGCGAGGCCGGCATCCCTCCGGCCCAGGCGGAGCTGGTGCGGGCCACCTCGGCCCGGGCACTCGAGCGGTGGCCGGGGAGCACGGACTGGGACGTCGTCGCCGAGGACCTCCGGGCGCCGGGAGGGATCGCCGCTCCCGCCGCGGGATGACCCGGGTGGCTACCGCCCGCTGTAGTTGGGCGCCTCGACGGTCATCTGCACGCCGTGCGGGTGGCTCTCCTGCAGGGAGGCCTGGGTGATCCGCACGAAGCGGCCCTTCTCCTGCAGCTCCGGGACGGTGGCCGCGCCGACGTAGAACATCGACTGGTTGAGGCCGCCGATCAGCTGGCGGGCGACGGCGGAGAGCGGGCCGCGGTAGGCGACCTGGCCCTCGATGCCCTCGGGCACCAGCTGGTCGTCGCTCGTGACCTCGGCCTGGAAGTAGCGGTCCTTGGAGTACGACTTCTTGCCGCGGCTCGACATCGCGCCCAGCGAGCCCATGCCGCGGTAGGCCTTGAACTGCTTGCCGTTGACGAAGATCAGGTCGCCCGGCGACTCCTCGCAGCCGGCCAGGAGCGACCCGACCATCACGGTGTCGGCGCCGGCGACCAGCGCCTTGGCGATCTCGCCGGAGTACTTCAGGCCGCCGTCGGCGATCACGGGTACGCCGGCCGGCTTGCACGCGAGGGACGCCTCGTAGACGGCCGTCACCTGGGGAGCGCCGACGCCGGTCACGACGCGCGTCGTACAGATGGAGCCGGGGCCGACGCCGACCTTGACGGCGTCCGCGCCGGCGTCGACGAACGCCTGCGCACCGTCGCGGGTGGCGACGTTGCCGCCGATGACCTGGACGTGCTTGGTGGCCGGGTCGGACTTCAGGCGCCGGACCATGTCGAGGAGCAGGGTGACGTGGCCGTGGGCGGTGTCGGCGACGAGGACGTCGACGCCCGCCTCGATCAGGGTGGTGGCGCGCTCCCAGGCGTCGCCGAAGTAGCCGATCGCCGCGCCGACCATCAGCCGGCCGGCGCCGTCGTTGGAGGCCAGCGGGAACTGCTCGGACTTCACGAAGTCCTTCACCGTGATCAGCCCGACGAGGCGGCCCTGGTCGTCGACCAGCGGCAGCCGCTCGCGCTTGTGCTGGCGCAGCAGCAGGGTGGCGTCCTCGCGGCTGATGTCGGCCGGGCCGGTGATCAGCGGCATCGGCGTCATCACCTCGTCGACCTTGGTGGTCGCCCACTCGGCGACCGGCGTGAAGCGCAGGTCGCGGTTGGTGATGATGCCGATCAGGCGACCCTCGGTGTCGACGACCGGGAAGCCGGAGATGCGGTACTCCCCCGCCAGCTGGTCGAGCTGCTCGAGCGTCGCGTCGGGGCCGATGGTGACCGGGTTGGAGATGATCCCCGTCTGGGTCCGCTTCACCAGGTCGACCTGGTAGGCCTGGTCCTCGATCGACAGGTTGCGGTGCAGCACGCCCAGGCCGCCCTGGCGGGCCATCGCGATCGCCATCCGCGACTCGGTCACGGTGTCCATCGCGGCGCTCACCAGCGGCACCTTCAGCGAGATCTCGCGGGTCAGTCGCGAGGTCAGGTCGATGTCCGCGGGCGCCAGATCGGAGTGCCCGGGCAGCAGCAGGACGTCGTCGTAGGTGAGACCGAGGGCAGCGAACTTGTCGGGGAGCTCCACCCCGACAGCCTACCGGCGTACGGCGGGTCCGAGCGCCGCCGTACGTGTGGCCTGCGGCTCAGTGGGGGCGTCGCGAGTGCCTCAGGTTCATCACGGTATGCCGACCAGTTCTCGCCTCCCACGGCGTACCCACCGTGGGAACCGCAGGCTCGTCTGCATACCGTGATGAGCCCGCAGAGCCGGCCCACCGATCCGCCTCACTCCACCAGCCGCAGCCCCCGCACCGGCACCCGCACGGTCAGGACGTCGGCGGCCATCCGGATCCGGCCGCGCAGGCCGGCGGCGAGCACCATCGGGAGGACCGCGCGGTTGTCCGAGCGGGTGGTCAGCAGGATCTCGGCGGCACCCAGTCCGTGCGCCAGCCTGGCGGCGTCGACCAGCAGCCGGGTGCCGATCCCCTGGCGCTGCCAGGTCGGGTCGACCCGGAGCACGACCGAGCGCACGTCCGGCTCGTCGGGCTGCGGCTGCTGGACGGTCGCGAGTCCGACGACGAGGTCGCCGACGACGGCGGAGACCGAGTCGCCGGCCGCGAGGTACGACGGGGACCGCCCGGCGCCGAGCCGCCGGCTGCCGGTGCTCGAGCCGATCGCGGCCGACTCCTTGCTGCGCTGGAGCACGTCGCTGACCAGGTCGGCGAGCGCGGCACCGCGGGCGTGCTCGGTCGGCGTGAACGCGGCGGGGCGCCGTACCTGCACCTCGACGTCCCCGACGACGAGCTCCATCACGTCGTGCGCCGGCCCCTCGCCGGTGGGCGGCTCGGACTCGGCGTCGAAGAGCTGCGCGACGATCTCGGGGAACGACTCCGGCTGCGCCAGGATCGTCCGCGCCGCCTGGACGTAGCGGGTCGGCTGGTCGGCGAGGGCCGCCTCGGTGCACGGCGCGGCGCTCACCGCGAGTCCGCCCGCGCCGATGACCAGCCGGGCGAGGTCGTCGACGCCCCAGCCGGACGGGGTGCGCAGCACCAGCTCGTCGGTGACGCTCTCGGCGTCCGGGAAGATCTGCAGGCCCAGGATGTTCACCCCGGCCGCCCCGCAGTGCTGGGCGAGGACGGCGAGCGCTCCAGGCCGATCGGGCAGCGTCGTACGCACTCTCCACAACATGGTCCTCACGCTGGCTCCGCGACGTTGCCGGTCGACGTCCGGCCTGTTACCCACGTGCAACAAATCCCGTGGAGGGGTGTCTGAGAAGGTGTCCGCCATGCGCAGCGGCTCCCCCTTCGTCGACGCCGGCCGGCGGATCGCGGGATGGGTCGACTCGCGGCACACCGTCGCCATCGCCGCCCTGGCGGCGTTCCTGCTCCGGCTGCCCGGCCTGACCCGGCCGATCCGGGCCGACGAGGCGGGCTTCCTGCTCGTCGCCCGCTCCTGGGACCCGATGCCCGACAGCGTGTACGGCGCGTTCTTCGTCGACCGGCCCCCGCTGCTGATCGCGATCTTCAAGATCTCCGACGAGATCGGCGGTCCGCTGTTCATCCGGGTCGTCGGCGCCCTGGCGTGCGCGGCCCTCGTCGTGACCGCCGCCTGGACGGCCCGGCTGGTGGCGGGCCGGCGCTCGGCCCGCTGGACGGCGGTCTGCGTCGCCGCCCTGACCACCAACACCGTCATCGACGCCGTCGCCGTCAAGGGCGAGCTGCTCGGACTGCCGTTCGTGATGGCGGGCTGCGCCCTCGCGCTGATCGCCCTGCGCCGACGATCCGTCCCGATCGCCGTCCTCGCCGGGCTCTCGGCAGGGATCGCCCCGCACGTGAAGCAGAACCTGCTCGGTGGCCTCGTCTTCGCGGGCGCCCTGCTGCTGGTGTCGTGGGCGGTCCGCGAGATCGACTGGCGGGTCTTCCTCCGGCTCGCGGTCGCGGGCCTGGCGGGCGCCGCCGTACCCCTCGTCGCGACGGTGCTCTGGGCGCGCTCGGCCGGGGTGGAGCTCGACGTGCTCTGGTACGCCGTCGGCGGCTTCCGCTCCGACGCCGCCGCCGCGCTGACCGTGGGCAGCACGCACGCGCCGACGCTGCGCGCCGGCATCCTGCTCACCGCCGGACTGGTCGCGGGGATGCTGCTGGTGCTCGGCGGCTTCGTGCTGCACATCCGCGAGGAGTGGGCGGACGGCAAGGCGGTGACGGCCGCGACCGCGGCGATGCTGGCCTTCGACACCGCCGCCCTGGTGATCGGCGGCAGCTTCTGGCGCGACTACCTCTTCCCCCTGCTCCCGGCGACCGCGCTCGCCGCGGCGCTGCTGGCCCGCCGCTCCAACCGGCGCGGTCGCACGATGCGCGGGGTGATCGTCGGCGCCGCGCTCTCGTCGGTCACCTGCCTGGTCGGCTGGGTCGTCATCAACGCCGCCGGGCTGCAGGAGTTCCACGAGTACGACACCGGGGTAGCCATCGAGCGGGTGGCCGAGCCGGGCGACAGCCTGGTCGTCTTCGGCGGCCGGGCCGACCTCCAGCTGGCCAGCGGGATGGGGTCGCCGTACGAGCACCTGTGGAGCCTGCCGATGCGGACCCTCGACCCGGACCTGGCCGAGCTCGGCGCCCTCGTCACCGGCCCGGACGCCCCGACCTGGCTGGTCGAGTGGGTCCGGTTCGAGACCTGGAACGAGCCCGCCGGAGCACGGCTTCGCACCCTGGTCGAGGAGCGGTACGCCGCCCACGGCACCGGCTGCGACGGCCGCCGGATCTACCTGCTGCGCGGCGTCGAGCGCGGCCCGGTCGAACCGGACTGCGGCTGATCGCCCGAGGTCGCGTGCAACCGATCCGCTCCTGACCTCGTTGGGAGGGCATGGAACGACGAGAGGGACACGGGTGAACCCGGACGCCGAGCAGGCCTTCACCGAGTTCGCCGTGGCCGCGCGGACCCGGCTCCGCCGGACGGCGTACCTGATGTGCGGCGACTGGGACCGGGCCCGTGACCACGTGCAGGAGGCGCTGGTCCGGGTCTACGTGCGCTGGCCGAAGCTGCAGAAGCAGGGCGGCGAGCTGGCGTACGCCCGGCGCGCGGTCGCCAGCGTGGTCATCGACGAGGCACGGCGGCGCTCGAGCCGGGAGTTCCCGGCCGATCCCGACCTGGCCCAGCCGACCACGGAGGACGTGGCGGCCGCGGTGACCGACCGGGCCGCACTGATGGCAGCCCTGGCCGGCCTCCCGCCGCGTCAGCGGGCCTGCGTCGTCCTGCGGTTCTTCGAGGAGCTCGACGTCCGCGAGACCGCGGCCGCGCTCGGGTGCAGCGAGGGGACGGTCAAGAGCCAGACCTCGCGCGCGCTGGCGTCGCTGCGGTCGGTGTTCGAGAGCGCGTCGCGCGACGAGCTCGTGGTCAACGTGATGAGGGGGCAGTGATGGGAAACGATCTCGCAGAGCTGATGCGGAGCAGTGCGGACGACGCGCCTCCCGGTGACGTCGACGTCGCGTCGGTGGTCGCCACCGGTCGTCGGCGGGTACGCCGGCGCCGCGGACTGGTCGGCGCCACGGCCCTGGCGACCGCAGCGGTCGTGACGGGCGCCGCCACCCTCGCCCTGACCAGTGCGGGCTCGAATGTCGACGACGACCGTCTCGCGGCGAGCCCGCCGCGTCCGGACGCGCCGACGATCCGGCTCAGCGACGCCGAGCCGGCCGTCGAGGGCCGCGACTACGAGGAGCTGACGTCGTACACCAACGAGGACCTGGAGGCCGACAACGGCCAGTACCTCGACGGGGTCACCGACGACGGGCTGGTGCTCTTCCGCGACGGGCCGCGCGCCGACCAGCGCTACCCGCGTTTCGCGCTGCTGGACCCGGCCACCGGCGACAAGGACTGGCTGCCCCGCCTCGACATCGACCAGACCCAGACCTGGCCGGTCGAGCTGAGCACCGATCGTCTGGTTCTGGCGGGGATGGGGGCACCCACCTCGGAAGACGGCCTCCATGTCGCTCAGCTCGCGTATGTCTTCGACCGCGACGCCCGGACCTGGCGCACGATGAGCTGGCCCGACCTGCCCGGCGTCGAGCTCCCCGCGGGTGACGTCGGGCCCGACGGCCGGCTCTACGTCACCACCCCCGACACCCAGGGCGCGATCCCCGAGGGCGGCTGGCCGGTCGGCACCGACGGCGAGGCCGAGGACGCCGACGCCGAGGGCGACACCTTCCGGCTCTGGTCGGTCTCGCTCACGGACGCCGACGACGTCCGGGACGAAGGGCTGGTCGTCGGCGACGTCGCGTTCACCGACGACGCGATGGTCTGGACCGACTCGAGCAACGGCGACGCCGGCATGGTGCACGTGCGCGACCTGGCCACCGGCGAGGAGACGGCCTTCGACCCCCGCACCGGAGAGCGTTGCAACCTGCTGGGCCTCGGGGCGTCCGGGGACCGGATCGTGCTCAGCCAGTACTGCGGAACGTACGCCGACGGCGTCCGCGACGACCGGGTCCAGATCCTGAGCACCGACGGCGAGCAGGTCGTCACGATCCAGGACAGCGGCGCGGAGGGCTGGCTGCCCGCCGGGAGCGAGGTGGTCAACCTGACCGTCTACGGCGGCGAGCACGGCGGCACCTACGCCTACGACCTCGCCGGCGGGCGCTTCCTGCGGCTCAGCGAGGACGTCTCGTCGTACGGCCTGGGCGGCCCGACGGGCCAGCCGCGCGAGCTGATGTGGCACACCCCGGAGAACCGGGGCCGGGGCGCCACCCAGCACCTGGGCCGCCTCCTCGACTGACCCGAAATCGCCGAGCCGGCGCGAGTTCGCGCCGGCTCGGCGGTGAACTCACGCCGGCTCGGCGTGGTGCGGGTGGTGCGGTGGAGTCAGGTCACTCAGTGCCCGTGGCCGTGGCCGTGGCCGGCAGCGGCCGGGGCCTCGTCCTCGTCCTCCGGCTTCTCGACGACCAGGGTCTCGGTCGTGAGGAGCATGGCGGCGATCGACGTCGCGTTGACCAGCGCGGAGCGGGTCACCTTGACCGGGTCCAGGACGCCCTGGGCGACCAGGTCGCCGTACTCGCCGGTCGCGGCGTTGAAGCCGTTGCCGACGCCGAGCTCGCGGACCTTGGTGGTGACGACGTAGCCGTTCTCGCCGCCGTTCTCGGCGATCCAGCGCAGCGGCTCGTCGGCCGCCTTGCGGACCACGCGGACGCCGGTCGCCTCGTCGCCGGTGAGGCCGAGGTCGCCGTCGAGGACGGAGACCGCGTGGATGATCGCGGAGCCACCCCCGGGGACGATGCCCTCCTCGATCGCGGCGCGCGTCGCGGAGACGGCGTCCTCGATGCGGTGCTTCTTCTCCTTCAGCTCCACCTCGGTGGCGGCGCCGACCTTGATCACGCACACGCCGCCGGCGAGCTTCGCGAGACGCTCCTGGAGCTTCTCGCGGTCCCAGTCGGAGTCCGTGCTCTCGATCTCGGCCTTGATCTGGTTGACCCGGCCCTCGACCTCGGCGGAGTCGCCCGCGCCGTCGACGATGGTCGTGTTGTCCTTGGTGATCACGACGCGGCGCGCCGTACCGAGGACGTCCAGGCCGACCTGGTCGAGCTTGAGGCCGACCTCGGGGGCGATGACCTGGCCACCGGTGAGGGTGGCGATGTCCTGCATCATCGCCTTGCGGCGGTCGCCGAAGGCGGGGCTCTTCACCGCGACGGCGTTGAAGGTGCCGCGGATCTTGTTCACGACCAGGGTCGAGAGCGCCTCGCCGTCGACGTCCTCGGCGAGGATGAACAGCGGCTTGCCGGCCTGGATGACCTTCTCCAGCAGCGGCAGCAGCTCCTGGATCGAGGAGATCTTGCCCTGGTGCAGGAGGATGTAGGGGTCGTCGAGGACGGCCTCCATGCGCTCCTGGTCGGTCACGAAGTACGCCGAGATGTAGCCCTTGTCGAACTGCATCCCCTCGGTGAACTCCAGCTCGGTGCCCATGGTGTTGGACTCCTCGACGGTGATCACGCCGTCCTTGCCGACCTTGTCGAAGGCCTCGGCGAGCAGCTCGCCGATGTGGCTGTCGCGGCTGGAGATCGTGGCGACCGAGGCCATGTCCTCCTTGGAGTCGACCTCGCGGGCCGCCGCACGCAGGGCGTCGCCGACGGCGACGGCCGCGGCGTCCATGCCCCGCTTGAGGCCCATCGGGTTGGCACCGGCGGCGACCGCGCGCAGACCCTCGTGGACCATCGCCTGGGCGAGCACGGTGGCCGTGGTGGTGCCGTCACCGGCGATGTCGTTGGTCTTGGTGGCAACCTCCTTGGTCAGCTGCGCACCGAGGTTCTCGAAGGGGTCGTCCAGCTCGACCTCACGCGCGACGGTCACTCCGTCGTTCGTGATGGTCGGGGCGCCCCACTTCTTGTCGAGGACGACGTAGCGGCCCTTGGGGCCGAGCGTCACCTTGACGGCGTTGGCGAGCTTGTCCACGCCGCGCTCGAGGGCGCGTCGGGCGTTCTCGTCGAACTCCAGGATCTTGGGCATGAGTGCTCCTCAGATGAGACGGGTCGCCCGCCGGAAGCGCGCGCGGAGCGGCACCTCAGACGGACGACCCGGTGAGATGGTTCAGGAGACGACGGCCAGCACGTCGCGGGCCGACAGGATGAGGTAATCGTCGCCGGAGTACTTCACCTCGGTGCCGCCGTACTTGCTGTAGATGACCTTGTCACCCACGGCGACGTCGAGCGGGACGCGGTTGCCGTTGTCGTCGACGCGACCGGGACCGATCGCCAGGACCTCGCCCTCCTGGGGCTTCTCCTTGGCGGTGTCGGGGATGACCAGGCCGGAGGCCGTGGTCTGCTCGGCCTCGAGCGGCTTGACGACGATCCGGTCCTCGAGGGGCTTGATGTTGACCGACACGATGTCGACCTCCACTTTCGAACTTCGATGGCGGGTGGTGCACGTCTGGTGCCTGCGGTTCCGGTACGCCGTCGCGGGGATCGTGCCGAGCTCGCAAGCGCTGGCACACTCACGGGGAGAGTGCCAACCAGAAACTAGCACTCGCATCGAAGGAGTGCCAGGGAACCCCGCCCCTCGGTCGACCTGACAGGATCCCGGGGTGGACCTCGACGCCTTCCGCTGGCTGCTGACCGACGACGGACAGCGCCTGCTCGCCCGCGCCGGCGAGGTGGTCGGCGACGACCCCCTGCGCGCGCAGACCGCGCTGCGGCGCGAGGCGAGCGCCGAGCACGTCGCGGCGGCGTTGACCCAGGCCACGCTCCGGGTGCGGGCCGTGGCGAAGTTCGGCGACCTCGCACCGCTGCTGTACTTCACCCCCGACGGCCTCGAGCAGGCGACCCGGCTCCCGGTCGCCGCCCACCGGGCCGCCCGGCTCGAGGCGTTCCGTACGACGACGCTGGTGGACCTCGGCTGCGGGATCGGGGGCGACCTGATGGCCGCCGCCCGGGTCGGCATCACCTGCGCCGGCGTCGACCTCGACCCGGTGCGCGTGGAGGTCGCCCGCGCCAACCTCGACGCCCTCGGCCTGCCCGGAGCCGTCATGGTCGCCGACGCGACCACCATCGACCCGTCGCCGTTCGACGTGGCGTTCGCCGACCCGGCCCGCCGTACCGGCCGGGGCCGCTCCTTCGACGTCGACGACTGGACGCCGCCGTGGCCGTTCGTCGAGCAGCTGCTGCGCCGCGACTCGTGCGTGAAGGTCGCACCGGGCATCCCGCACGCCCTGGTGCCCGCGGAGGTCGAGGCCGAGTGGGTCAGCGACCACGGCGAGGTGAAGGAGGCCGCGCTGTGGTCGGGCAGCCTCGCCACCACGGCCCGTCGGGCCACGGTCATCGGCGACGGCGGCCTGGCGACCCTGACCGACGAGGACGACCCGGGGCTCGGGGAGGTCGGCGTGGTCCCGGTGGGCCGCTGCCTCTACGAGCCCGACGGAGCGGTGATCCGCGCCGGGCTGGTGACCGCCGTGGCGGCCGGGGTCGGCGGCGGACTGGTGGACGAGCACATCGCGTACGTCTCCTCCGACCAGGCCTTCGCGACCCCGTTCGCGCGCGGGTACGAGGTGCTGGCGGAGCTGCCGTACCGCGAGAAGCAGCTGCGCGCCGCGCTCCGCGAGCGCGGGATCGGCCGGCTGACGATCAAGAAGCGCGGCGTCGACGTCGTCCCCGAGCAGCTGCGCAAACGGCTCGACCTGCACGGCGACGACGAGGCGACGATCGTGCTGACCCGGGTCGCCGGACAGGGAACGGCCCTGCTGGTCCGGCCGTTCTGACCGAGCCCAGCAGGGCCGTGTACGGAGCGGGGGTCAGGCCGTCGTCGGCGCCTCCGCGGCGGCGATGCGGCGGGCGTGGACCAGGCCGACCGCGCCGAGGACCAGCAGCACCGCCGCGCCGGCGAAGGCGGCGATCGCCGCGATCCCCGCGATGGTGCCCACCGTGGCGAACGCGTAGCCGTAGAGGAGCAGGCCGCGCAGCGTGTTGCCCATGAAGAGCGACTCGCGCAGGTCCATCCAGGCCTGGGCCTCGTCGATCTCCGCCTGGGTGGCGTCCGGGTTCTCCGCCACGGCCGCGGTCAGCTCGCGGCCCTTCCCGCTGGCCTCCTCGTAGGTGACCGGCTCGCCGTCGTTCAGCGCCGCGCCCTGGGACTGCATGTGCTCCCAGATGTAGTGGTCGGCGTACGCCTTGGCCTCCGGGCCGCTGTCGAGCGGGCTGCCGGCGTACTCCTCGAGGGCCTCGCGCGACTCGTCCGGGAGGGAGGCGAGCGCCTCGCCCTCGGGCATCACGATGTCCTGCGCGGAGAACTGCTGCTCGACCTGGTCCCCGATGAACACGTTGGCCCAGGTGAGGAGGCCGCCGGCGATCAGCAGGACGACCGCGACGAGCACCCCCGTCCACGAGATCAGCTTGTCGAATGCGGCGCGCATGAGGTCCCTCCTGGGATCCGGCGAGGCGCTGGTGGCCTTCGCTCTGGGTCCCAGCCTGTTCTAGGGAGGGGTGCTCAGACAGGAGCCGAACGACAGCAGGTCCCCGGGCCGGAGGTCCCGAGATCGGCGGGACGACTCAGTCGCCGAGCGCGGCCCGTTCCGCCCCGATGGTGGTGTCGTCGCCGTGGCCTGTGTGCACCACCGTCTCGTCGGGCAGCGCGAAGAGCTTCGCGCGGATCGAGGCCTCGATGGTCGGCCGGTCGCTGAAGCTGCGGCCGGTGGCGCCGGGTCCGCCCTGGAACAGGGTGTCTCCGGTGAACACGCAGCCGAGCGACGGGGCGTGGAAGCAGACCGCCCCCGGAGCGTGACCCGGGGTGTGCAGCGCCCGGAGCAGGGTGCCGCCGACCATGATCTCGAAGCCGTCGCCCAGGTCGACGTCCCACAGGTGGCCGCGCTCGCCCTGAGGGTGGGTGAGCTCCCACAGCGGCCGGTCGTCGGGGTGCAGCATGATCGGCGCGACGACCCGCTCACGCAGGGCCGGCGCCATCCGCGAGTGGTCGTCGTGGGCGTGCGTCAGCAGGATCGCGCGCACGGTGCGGTCGCCGACGACGGCCATGATCGCGTCCACGTCGTGGGGGGCGTCGATGACCACACACTCGGCGTCATCGCCCACGACCCAGATGTTGTTGTCGACCTCGTGGGTCTCGCCGTCGAGGGAGAAGGTGCCGCTGACCACCGCGTGGTCGACCCGGGCGGTCACAGGATGACCACGCTTCGCAGGACGTCGCCGTGGTGCATCTTGTCGAACGCCGCCTCGATGTCGTCGATGCCGATCTCCTCGGACACGAACGCGTCGAGGTCCAGGCGCCCCTGCTGGTAGAGGTCGACCAGCATCGGGAAGTCACGATCCGGGAGGCAGTCGCCGTACCAGCTCGACTTCAACGCCCCGCCACGACCGAACACGTCGATCAGCGGCAGCTCGGGCACCGTCATGTCGGGGGTCGGGACGCCGACCAGGACCACCGTGCCGGCCAGGTCACGGGCGTAGAACGCCTGCTTCCACGTCTCCGGACGCCCCACGGCCTCCACGACGACGTCGGCGCCGTCGGCCCCGTCGTACGTCTCGGCACAGATCCGCTTGATCTCCTCCACCGCGTCGACCTGGCTGGAGTCGACGGTGTGCGTCGCGCCCATCTCCTTGGCCTTCGCCAGCTTCTTGGCATCGATGTCGACGGCGATGACCGGACTGGCGCCGGCCAGCGCGGACCCGGCGATGGCCGCCACGCCCACGCCGCCGCAGCCGATGACCGCCACGGACTTCCCGCGGGTCACCGCACCGGTGTTGATCGCCGCACCGATGCCGGCCATCACGCCGCAGCCCAGGAGGCCGACCGCCGCCGGCCTGGCCGACGGGTCGACCTTGGTGCACTGGCCGGCCGCGACCAGGGTCTTCTCGGCGAACGCCCCGATGCCCAGCGCCGGCGACAGCTCGGTGCCGTCCTCGAGGGTCATCTTCTGCGTCGCGTTGTGGGTCGCGAAGCAGTACTGCAGCTCCCCGCGCTTGCAGGCCCGGCACTCACCGCACACCGCACGCCAGTTCAGGATCACGAAGTCCCCCGGCGCCACCGCGGTCACGTCCGGACCGACCGCCTCGACCACGCCCGCGGCCTCGTGGCCGAGCAGGAACGGGAACTCGTCGTTGATCCCACCCTCGCGGTAGTGCAGGTCGGTGTGGCAGACCCCGCACGCCTGCACCTGGACCACCGCCTCCCCCGGACCCGGGTCGGGAACGTTGATCGTGACCACCTCGACGGGTGCGCCCTTGGCCTTCGCGACGACTGCTCTCACCTGCTGCATGAGCACACCGTAGGCCCGAGCACCCAGCGCCGGCGTGCGCACTGCCCGGGTGAGGGTGGACGGAGAGACGGCGTTTACCGAAATGAGCCCCAGGTTTGTCCAACACCCCTACCTAAGTCAGGTGCGAGGCACCGGCGCTGATCGATAGCGTGCCCCCTATGTTCGGTGCTCTAGGTCGCTTCACGTCTCGTCGTCCCTGGTTCGTCATCGCAGCCTGGGTGGTGCTCGCGGTCTTCGTGGTCGCGCTCGCGCCCGCGCTGGAGACCACGCAGGAGGAGTCGGAGTTCCTGCCCGACCACTACGAGTCGGTCCAGGCGGTGCAGCTGCTCGAGGACAAGTTCCCCGAGGCGAACACCACCTCGGCGGCCCAGATCGTCTTCCAGCGCGAGGACGGCGGCCAGCTGACCGAGGCCGACCAGGCCGAGATCACGCGGATCTCCGAGGAGCTCGGGCCGAAGCTCGGCGACGAGACCTTCGTCCAGCAGGTGGTCACCGTCGGACCCGACGGCCAGCCCACCATCTCCGAGGACGGCCTCGTCCAGAACGCCTTCATCGCGCTCGCCGACGGGTCGACCGGCTTCGACACCCAGGCCATGGACGACGCCAAGGCGATGCGCGACGACCTCGCCGACCTCACCGAGGGCACGGACCTGACGGCGCTGAGCACCGGCTCGGTCCCGCAGGGCCTGGACTCCCAGGAGTCCGGGGAGCGGGCGCTCGCCATCGTCGGCATCGCGACCATCGTGCTGATCGTCGGCCTGCTGGCCATCATCTTCCGCAGCGTGATCATCTGCCTGATGCCCGTGGTCGTGGTGACCCTGGTGTCGATGGTCGCGACCGGGCTGATCGGCTGGGCCAACGAGGCCTTCGACCTGAAGGCCGACTCCTCGATCGAGACGATCCTGGTCGTCGTCCTCTACGGCATCGGCACCGACTACATCCTGTTCTTCCTGTTCCGCTACCGCGAGCGACTGCGCCAGGGGGCCGACACCAAGGCGGCCGTCGTCCACGCCCTGGAGCGCGCGGGCGAGGCGATCGCGTCGGCCGGCGGCGCCGTGATCGTGGCCTTCCTCGCACTCCTGCTCAGCTCGCTCGGCATCTTCCAGGCCATCGGCCCGGCCCTCGCGATCGCGGTCGCCGTCACCCTGCTGGCCGCGCTGACCCTGGTGCCCGCCATCGTGACCGTGCTCGGCCGGGCGCTCTTCTGGCCGTCGAAGAAGTGGCGCCAGGAGCCCACGGGCGCCCGCTTCGCGAAGATCGGCGACTCGATGGGGCGCCGGCCCGGCGCGTTCGCCGCTGCCTCCGGTCTGCTGATGGCCGGTCTGGCCGTCTTCGCGCTCGGCTTCAGCCCGTCGTTCGACTTCAACTCGAGCCTGCCCGACGACGTCGAGTCGACCGAGGCCACGGAGATCTCGAACAAGCACTTCGCGGCCGGCGCGAGCGAGCTCGTCCCGGTGGTCGTCTCCTCCGAGGACGGCACGCTCGAGCAGGCAGACCTCGAGTCGTTCGGCGCCGCCCTGTCCGAGGCCCGGGGCGTGAGCCAGGTCTACCCGGCCCAGCCCTCGGCGGACGGCTCGACCGCGCTGTTCATGATGGAGCTCGACACCAGCCCCACCTCCGACCAGGCGCTCGAGGACGTCAAGGGTCCGATTCGCGATGCCGCGCACGCGGCCGCGCCGGAGGGTGCCGAGGCGTTCGTCAGCGGCACGCCGGGCATCTTCGCCGACCTGCAGGAGGCGATGGTCCGCGACTACAAGGTCGTGTTCCCGGTCGCGGGCGGCCTGATCCTGATCATCCTGATGCTGCTGCTGCGCAGCCTGGTCGCGCCGTGGTACCTCATGGCCGCGGTCGGCCTCGGCTTCGCCGCGACCCTCGGCGCGACCGTGATCGTCTTCCAGCACATCGGAGGCGAGAGCGGGCTGATCTTCATGCTGCCGATCTACATCTACCTGTTCGTGACAGCGCTCGGCACCGACTACAACATCCTGATGATCGCGCGACTGCGCGAGGAGGCCCGCGAGGGCAAGGAGCCGCGAGGTGCGGCCGCCGAGGCGGTCAAGCACGCGGGCCCGACGATCGCCGCCGCCGGCGTCATCCTCGCCGGCACGTTCGCCTCGCTGATGCTGAGCGGCAACAGCCTGATGATGTCGATGGGCTTCGCACTCTCCTTCGGCATCCTGATCGCGGCGTTCGTGATGTCGATGTTCTTCACCCCGGCGCTCACCGCGCTCATCGGGCACGCCGCCTGGTGGCCCGGCCACGCCGACGAGAAGGCCCCGAAGGACGACGACCAGCCGGAGCGGGAGTCGATCCAGGTCTGAGCCCGCGGTCCGACCGCGCGCAACGTCATACGACCCGGGTCCCTGGGGACCCGGGTCGTACGACGTCCGGGGGTCCTAGGCCAGGACCTCGGTGACCGGGAGGCTGGAGTCCGCGGGCAGGTCGAGGGCGGACGGCGTACGCCCCCGCGCGACCATCTCGGAGCCGAGAGCGGCGACCATCGCCCCGTTGTCGGTGCACAGGCCCGGGCGGGGCACCCGCACGCGGATGCCGAGCTTCGACGCGCGCTCCTCGGCGAGACCGCGCAGGCGCGAGTTGGCGGCCACGCCGCCGCCGATCAGCAGGTCCTCGATCCCCTCGGACGAGGCCGCGTCCAGCGCCTTGCGGACCAGGACGTCGCAGACCGCCTCCTGGAACGACGCCGCGACGTCGGCGACCGGCACCGGCTCGCCGGAGCGCTCCCGGGCCTCGACCCAGCGCGCGACGGCCGTCTTCAGACCGGAGAAGGAGAAGTCGAACCGGTGCCGTTCCAGGTCGCGCCGCGAGGTCAGACCGCGGGGGAAGTCGACGTACACGCTGTCGCCCTCGCGCGCGACGCGGTCGATGTGCGGGCCGCCGGGGAACGGCAGCCCGAGCAGCCGGGCGACCTTGTCGAAGGCCTCGCCGGCGGCGTCGTCGATGGTGGCGCCGAGCGGCTGGACGCCGCTGGTGACGTCCTCGACGCGCAGCAGGCTGGAGTGGCCGCCGCTGACCAGCATGGCCAGGCACGGCTCCGGGAGAGCGCCGTGCTCGAGCTGGTCGACCGCGACGTGGGAGGCCAGGTGGTTGACGCCGTAGATCGGCTTCCCCAGCCCCAGCGCGAGCGCCTTGGCGGCCGCCACGCCGACCAGCAGCGCGCCAGCCAGCCCGGGGCCGCTCGTCACGGCGATCGCGTCGACGTCGCGGAGCTGGATCCCGGCCGTCTCGCAGGCCCGCTCGATCGTGGGGACCATCGCCTCCAGGTGGGCGCGGCTCGCGACCTCGGGCACGACTCCCCCGAAGCGGGCGTGCTCCTCGACGCTGCTCGCCACCGCGTCCGCCAACAGGGTGTGGCCGCGGACGATGCCGACGCCCGTCTCGTCGCAGGAGGTCTCGATACCGAGGACCAGGGGCTCGTCACTCACCCCGCCATCGTGCCCGATCGGGCGAAGACGCCCGGCGTGACCCCCGGCCGGCGGTGTCGGCGCAGCAGCCCCAGCTTCATCACGGTATGCAGACCGGCCGGCACTCTCCACGGTGGGTACGCCGTGGGGAGCGCGAACTGGTCTGCATACCGTGATGAGCCTGCAGCAGCCAGCGCGTCAGCCGCAGCCGCTGACCAGCGCCCGGCGCAGCACGATCGCGGTGGTGCCGTCGCGGTAGTAGCGCGGCCGGCGGTCGATCTCGACGAAGTCGCGGGCTGCGTAGAACCTCAGGGCGCCGGCGTTGTTGTCGCGGACCTCCAGCAGCAGCCGGTCGGCGCCGCTCTCCCGGGCCAGCCGGCAGCCCTCGTCGAGGAGCGCGGAGGCGAGGCCGCCGCGCCGGTGCGCGGGGGTGACGGCGATGCGCTGGAGCTCGGCGATGTCGGCGACGGCGCTCACGACGGCGTACCCGACGACGGCCTCGCCGGTCTCGGCGACCAGGTAGAAGACCGTCGGCAGGTCACCGGCGATGCCCTGGGCGACGAGCTCGGGCGACCAGGCGTCGACCCCGAGGTTCTCCTGCTCCAGCGCGGCGATGTCCTCGATGTCGGCGAGGGTCGCGCGCCGGACGGTCACGAGACCTTCTTGGGCGGACGCGGCGTCTCGGCGTCGGGACGGCGCAGGTAGAGCGGCTCGGGGTCCACGATCTCGGCGAGCTCCTCGGCGACCGCCCGCGCCAGCCAGCCGGCGCTCGGCCGCGCCGGCCCCGTCGCGTGCGGGAAGGCGTCGGGGTAGAGCGTCCCGCCCTCCCCCACCACCGGGAGGTCGGTCGCGACGGCGGCCGGCTTCTCGACGACCGGGCCGTCGGCCCGCGCGCCCGAGGCGTCGTACGACGCGAGGTAGACCTCCTTGCGACGCGCATCCGTGGCGACCACGAAGTCAGTGCCCAGCCCCGCCGCGGCCTCGGCCGCGAGGACGTCGAGCGAGCAGACGCCGTACACCGGGATCTCCAGGACGAAGGCCAGCGTGCGCGCCGTGACCAGCCCGACCCGCAGGCCCGTGAACGGACCGGGGCCGACGCCGACGGCGACCGCGGTCAGGTCCTGACGGACGATCCCGGCCTGCTCGAGGGCCTGCGAGATCAGCGGCGCCAGCTGCTCGCCGTGCTTCATCGGTCGCTCGGAGGTCAGCTCGACCACCACGTCGGACCCGTCGTGCAGGGCGACGGTCACGAGCGGCGTGGCGGTGTCGAAGGCGAGGAGCACGGGTCGAGCCTACGAAAGCCCGTGGGCGAGCCGCGCCAGGTGGGCGTCGATCGGCGAGAGCCCGTCGAGGTCGGACTCCAGGTCCCACCACACCTGCTGCTTGACGTCCCCGCTCGGCGGCGCGGCCGGCGGGTCGTCGACCGTCCCGTGGAAGATGGCGGCGTACTCGATGCGGCGCTCGTGGCCCAGCTGGACCGTGGCGACGCCGACGAACTCCAGCTCCGGCGGCTCACCGCCGGTCTCCGACCGATAGGCGCGTACGGCGGCCTCCCGCGGCGTCTCCCCGAGCTCGTCGTCGACGTCCTTGCCGGACAGCTCCCACTCGCGGCTCCAGTGGTTGCGCACGAGCAGGGTCCGCACCCCCGAGCTGTCACGGTGCTCGGCCACGGTCAGCGACAGCACCAGCGGGATCTCGGGGTCGAGGTGCTCCAGCTCGCCCTCCGCGCAGCGGCGGAAGTCGAGCAGCAGGTTCTCGTTGAGCTTCTCGGCCAATGGAGGCCGGTGGCTGGACGGTACGTCGAGCTCGTACCAGCGCGGACCCACCGGCGTCATCAGCACCCGGCGCGGGTCCAGCTCCGAGTCCGCCTCGGTCTCGGGGTCGTCGTCGGCGAGCGCCCGGATGATCCGGATCTCCAGCCGCGACTCGGCGAGCCCCTCGGCCACGCCCTCGCCCCACTCGACGACCGTGACCGCGTCCTCGAGGGAGGTGTCGAGGTCGAGGTCGTCGAGCTCGTCGATGCCGCCGAGCCGGTAGGCGTCGACGTGCACCAGCGCGGGACCGTCGACGAGCGACGGGTGCACCCGGGCGATCACGAACGTCGGCGAGGTGACGGCGCCGCGCACCTGCAGGCCGGCGCCGATGCCCTGGGTGAAGGTGGTCTTGCCGGCACCCAGCTCGCCGCTGAGGACCAGCAGGTCGCCGGCCTCGAGCCGGGCGGCGAGCGCCTCGCCGATCTCGCGCATGGCCTCGGCGTCCGGAGCGTCGAAGACGAAGGTGCGCAGCGGTCGGCGCAGCTCGACGTTCGGCGAGTGCCGGCGTACCTCCCGGAAGCCCTGGCGCTGCCAGAAGCGCACGGTGCGCGGCAGCTCCTCGCGCGCGACGACGGTGAGGTCGTCGTACCCGGCGGAGGCGTAGACGGCCGCGTCGATCAGCCGGCCGGCCACCCCGTGCCCCTGGGCGCTGGGCAGCACGCCGAACCGGCGCAGGTACATGGTGCCGCCGATGGGGTCGAGGACCAGCGCCCCGACCGTCTGCTCCCCCAGGCGGGCGACCAGGCCGCCGTGCCTGCCGAGCAGCGCGGCGATGCTCGCCTCGGTCTCCGCCAGCGCGTCGGCGGGCGGGTCGAGCGGCGGGCGGGCGGCGAACGCCTCGCGGACGACGGCGAGCACCTCGGCCGCGGCCTCGGGGCCGACGCGGTGCACCGTGGGCGCGGTCGGGGGCGCGCTCATCGCGACCCCGCAGCGTCGTACAGCTCGGCGAGGGCGGCATCGACCTCGTCGTGGGACTCGATCATCACCATGTGACCCGATCCTTCGACCTCGAGCAGCCGCGAGCCGGAGATCCGCGAGTGCAGCTTGCGGCTGTGCCCGATCGACGTCAGCCGGTCCGCGGTCCCGCACACGACCGTGGTCGGGACCTTGCCGAGCACCTCGACGGCGTCGAACTTGTCGAGGCCGCGGAAGCTCGGGAAGAACTCCGCCACCACCTCGAACGGCGTCGCGGAGAGCATGTCGTCGACGAAGTCGACGTACGCCGGCGGCACCGGCCCGCCGAACGCGAACACGTCGGTCGCCACCGTCGCGACGGTCCGGCCCAGCCGGCGCAGCCCGTCGACCGTGCGGTGGCTGCGGGCGAGCGTGCGGACCGCACCGTGGGCGATCCCGCCGCCGAGCTTCGCGGGCAGCACCGGGAGCAGCAGCCGGCTCGGGTCGAGCCCGCCCGCGGTGGTCCCGATCAGCCCGACGCCGACCACCCGGTCGCCGAACAGCTCCGGGTGTTCTTCGGCGAGCGCGACGACCGTCATCCCGCCCATCGAGTGGCCGACCAGGACCACGGGGCCGTCGGGAACGGCCTCGTCGAGCAGCTGGGCCAGGTCCACGGCGAGCTGCTCGATCGTGGCGTTCTCGAGCGACGAGCGGCCGGACCGGCCGTGCGAGCGCTGGTCGTAGAAGACCGCGCGGATCCCGGCCCGCCGGCAGGCCTGGCGCTGGAAGTGCCAGCAGTCCAGGTTGAGCGCGTAGCCGTGGCAGAAGACGACGGTGACGTCGGAGCGGCGCTGCTCGGGCTCGTCCACCTCGAGGTGCAGGGGTACGCCGTCGGCCGCGACCAGCGTCCGCGCCGGAGCGCGCAGGCTGCCGAACTCGGTGCCGTCGGAGTCGCGGCGGGCGATCGAGCGCCGGCGCCGGGCGACGCCGACGGCGGCTCCGGCCGCGGCGAGACCGGCGGCCCCGGCGGCGGTGCCCAGGACCCGGTGGGTGAGGCTCACGCGGGGGCCACCTCGCTGTCGGCCGGGCTGTCGGTCCGGTCGTTCAGGTAGCGACGCGGCATCCGGCCGCTGCCGATCCGGGTGACGATCTCGTAGCTGATCGTGTCGCACGCCTCGGCCCAGTCCTGCGCGGTCGGAGCGCCGTCGCGACCGCTGCCGAACAGCTCGACGTCGTCGCCCGGCGCCAGGTGCTCGCCCCCCAGGTCGACCACGAGCTGGTCCATGCAGATCCGGCCGCGGGTGGGCCGCCGCCGACCGCCGACGAACGCCTCGGCATGGTTGCCGGCGCGGCGCGGTACGCCGTCGCCGTACCCGACCGGCACCAGGCCGAGGGTCGTGCGGGCGTCGGCGATCCAGGTGCGGCCGTACGACACCGCGTCGCCCGGCTGCACCTCCTTGACCAGCGCCAGGGTGGCCCGGGCCGTCATCGCCGGGATCAGGCCCAGGTCGGGGCTCTCCCCCGGGGCCGGGTCCAGGCCGTACGACGAGATGCCGCAGCGGACCAGGTCGAAGCGGCTGCTCGGACGCAGGATCGCCGCCGCGGAGTTGGCCAGGTGGCGCACCTCGGGCCGCAGCCCGGCCGCCTCGGCGATGTCGAGCGCGGCGCGGAAGGCCGTCTCCTGGGCGTCGTTGGCCGGGTCGTCCGGCTCGTCGCTGGAGGAGAAGTGGGACCAGATGCCGGTGACCTTCCAGTGCCCGGCCAGCTCGCCCGCGCGCGCCCGCTCCACGAGGGCGGGCCAGTCGGCGGCCGACGCGCCGCCGCGCGAGAGCCCGGTGTCGATCTTCAGCTGCACGCGCGCGGTCCGCCCGGTGTCGCCGACCGACTCCTCGATCTCGTCGAGCTCGGCGGGCGTGTACGCCGTCAGGTCGAGGCCGGCCGCGACGCCCGCGTCGTACTCCTCGCCGGGGACGTAGAGCCAGCACAGGATCCGCCCGGTGTCGCCGGCTGCCCGCAGCTCGAGCGCCTCGTCGAGGGTGGCGACGCCCAGCCACTCGGCCCCGGCCTCGCGCGCGGCGCGGGCCGTCGGGACCATGCCGTGGCCGTACCCGTCGGCCTTGACCACCGTCATCATCGCGACGCCGGTCAGCTCGCGGAGGGTGCGCACGTTGTGCCGGACTGCGGCGAGATCGACGACGATCTCGGCACGCGCGGCGGGCATCATGCCCTCGATTCTCCCATCAGGGCCTCGGCAGCCCGCGGACCGCCTCGGGGATCGTGTGAGCCACGTCACCCGCGACGAGCGGACCGCCGCCCGCGGCGAGGGCGGCCGCCGCGCCGTGCAGCCACGAGCCGACCGAGGCGGCGTCGTACGACGACAGCCCGGCGGCGAGCAGCGCGCCGATGAGCCCGCCGAGCACGTCACCGGCGCCGGCGGTCGCCAGCCACGGGGTCCCGGTCTCGGTGACCCGGACCCGGCCGTCGGGGGTGGCGACCAGGGTGTGGCGGCCCTTGAGCAGCACGACGCAGCGGTATGTCGCGGCCGCACGGCGCGCGTGCGCCAGCGGGGTGGCCTCGACCTCGGGCCGCTCGACCCCGAGCATCCGCGCGAGCTCGCCGGCGTGCGGGGTGAGCACGGTGGTCTCCGGCAGCGGACCCGTCACGTGGGCCAGCGCGTCCGCGTCCACGACGGTCGGGACGCCGTCGGCCAGCGCGGCCGCGAGCTCCGCGCCCGCGGACGAGCCACCGCCCGAGCCGACCACCCAGGCCTGGACCCGCCCCTCGCCGACGACCTCCGGGTGCGCGGACCGCACCCGGTCCGCGACGGCGGGCTCGCCGACGTACCGGACCATGCCGCACAGGCCGCTCGACGCGCCGGCGACGCTGAGCAGGGCGGCGCCCGGGTACTGCGCCGATCCGGCGCGCACGCCGACGACCCCGCGGACGTACTTCTGCGCGTCGGCGGGCGGTCGCGGCAGCAGCCGCGCGACGTCGACGGGCTGCAGCGCCTCGACGTCGGCGGCCGGCAGGTCCAGGCCGAGGTCGACGAGGTGGACGGACCCGCATGCGTACGCCGCCGGGTCGACCAGGTGCGCGACCTTGTGGGTGCCGAACGTGACCGTCACATCGGCCACGACGTGGCTCGCGGGGGTCTCGCCCGTGTCGACGTCCACGCCGCTGGGGACGTCGACCGCGACCAGCGGGACCCCGCGCACCTGCTCGAGGGCGGCCTCCGCGTCCGGGCGCAGCCCGGGCCGCCCGCCGATGCCGACGATCCCGTCCACCACGACGTCGGGACGCGCGCGGGCCTCGGTGACGACCCGTCCCCCGGCAGCCCGGAGTGCGGCCAGCCCACCGTCGTGCACCCGGTCGGACAGCAGCCAGGCGTCGACGGCGACCCCGCGCCGCGCCAGCACCGCGCCGGCGTACAGGGCGTCGCCGCCGTTGTCGCCCGACCCGACCAGCAGCAGCACCCGCCGGCCGTACGCCGACCCCAGCAGGTCGAGGACCGCGTGCGCCAGCCCGTACGCCGCCCGCTGCATCAGCGCCCCCTCGGGGAGCCGGTCGAGCAGCACGGCCTCCGCGGCCCGGACCTGCCAGACGGTGTGTGCGTGCCTCACCAGACCGACCCTAGCCAGTCGGGTCGTGTCCCTGTGCGCGCGCCCCGGCGCGCGTTCAGGGGCACGACCCGGGGGTTGTGGAGAGGCCACGCGCGGGTACGTCGGCTCGGTTCAGGCTGGTGCCGTGCGGGACGAGACGTGGCGGGCGCTAGCAGCGGGCCAGGAGGGCCTGGTCGCCCGTCGCCAGTTGCGGGCCATCGGCTTCGACCGCTCCCGGATCCGCAACCAGATCGCCGCGGAGCGCTGGGTCGCGCTCTCCGACAACGTCGTGGCCACGACGACCGGCACCCTCACCCGTGCCCAGACGAGGTGGCTCGGGGTCCTCCACGCTGGACCGACCGCACTGATCGGAGACCTCACCGCAGCCGAGGTGCACGGGCTGCGCAACTGGTCGCGCGACGACGTCACGGTCCTCATCCCGCAACGTCTCGACATCGACGAGAACGTCGCCGGCGTCCGGTTCGTCCGCACCCGACGACCGCTGCCGACCCTTCGCGACACTTCGTCCGACCTGCCCGTGTGCCGGATCGAGCCGGCGGTGCTTCACTTCGCGGCGTACCAGCGCTCCCGGCGCACCGCCCAGGGACTGATGGCCGCCGCCGTCCAACAAGAGCTCGCGTCGCCGGCTTCGCTGCTGATGTGGGTCGACCGGATGAGGCCGCTCCGCTGGGCGCGCCTGTTCCGCCAGGTGCTCGGCGAGATCGCCGGCGGCGCCCAGTCGCTGGCCGAGGTCGACGTCGGGCGGATGTGTCGGGATGCGGGGCTGGCCGGACCGGCACGTCAGACCAAGCGGCAGGAATCTTCCGGTCGTGCCCGCTTCACCGACTGCGAGTGGCGCCTCCCGGATGGTCGCACCGTGGTGCTGGAGGTCGACGGCTCGTTCCACATGGACGTCCAGCACTGGGAGGCAGACCTGGCCCGGCAGCGGGCACTGTCAGCGGCGGACCGGATCATCGTCCGCTGCACGGCCCGTGAGCTGCGCGACGAGCCGGAACGCGTGGCGGCCGACCTCCGCGCGCTCGGCGTACCGCGGTCGTGTCCCTGACCGCGCGCCATGACGCTCGCTCAGGGGCACGACCCAGCCTCAGCCCTCCAGCACCACCACGGCCGAGGCGATGCCGGCGTCGTGGGAGAGCGAGACGTGGACGGAGACGACGCCGAGCTCCTCGGCGCGCTCGCGGACTGAGCCGCGCATCTCCAGCAGCGGGCGACCGGACGACTCGTTGATGATCTCGGCGTCGTGCCAGGACATGCCGACGGGGGCGCCGAGGGCCTTGGCGAGGGCCTCCTTGGCGGCGAACCGGGCGGCGAGGGAGGCCGGCGGACGGGTCGCCTCCGCGGGGGTGAAGAGCCGGTCGCGCAGTCCGGGGGTGCGCGTCAGCGACTCCTCGAACCGCGAGATGTCGCAGACGTCGATGCCGACCCCGACGATCACGAGGCGCTCACTCGACCGTGACCGACTTGGCCAGGTTGCGGGGCTGGTCGACGTCGTGGCCCATCGCGGTGGCGAGCTCGCATGCGAACAACTGCAGGGGTACGACGGCGACCAGCGGCTGGAGCAGCACCGGGACCTTCGGCAACCGGATCACGTGGTCGGCGTACGGCGTGATCGTCTCGTCGCCCTCCTCGGCCAGGCAGATCGTGCGCGCCCCGCGGGCCCGCACCTCCTGGATGCCGCTGATCATCTTGTCGTGCAGCTGGTCGCGGCCACGGGGCGGGACGACGCACAGCACGGGGAGCCCCTCCTCGATGAGCGCGATCGGCCCGTGCTTGAGCTCGCCCGCGGCGAAGCCCTCGGCGTGCAGGTAGGCGAGCTCCTTGAGCTTCAGCGCGCCCTCGAGCGCGACCGGGTAGCCCGCGTGCCGGCCGAGGTAGAGGACCGAGCGGGTGCCGAGGTGGGAGCGGGCGAGGTCGTAGATCTCGGGCGCCTGCGCGAGGACCGACTCGATCTGCTCCGGGATGGCCTCGAGCTGGTGCATCACCTGGTCGATCTCGTCGCCGTACCGGGTGCCCTTGACCTGGGCGAGGTAGAGCGCCAGCAGGTAGCACGCGACCAGCTGGGTCAGGAAGCCCTTGGTGGAGGCGACGCCGATCTCGGGGCCGGCGTGGGTGTAGATGACGGCGTCCGACTCGCGCGGGATCGTCGAGCCGTTGGTGTTGCAGATGGCGAGCACCTTCGAGCGCTGCAGCCGCGCGTGCCGGATCGCCTGCAGGGTGTCGGCGGTCTCCCCGGACTGGCTGATCGCGACGACCAGCGTGGAGTAGTCGAGGATCGGGTCGCGGTAGCGGAACTCCGAGGACAGCTCGACCTCGACGGGGATCCGGCACCAGTGCTCGATGGCGTACTTGGCGACCATGCCCGCGTAGAACGACGTCCCGGCCGCGATGATGATGATCTTGTCGATGTCGCGCAGCTCCTGGTCGGACAGCCGCATCTCGTCGAGCTGGAGCTGGCCGCCGCGGGAGTGCCGCCCGAGGAGCGAGTCGGCCACGGCCCGCGGCTGCTCGAAGATCTCCTTGCGCATGAACCAGTCGTGGCCGTCCTTCTCGGCGGCCGACAGGTCCCAGTCGACGTGGTACGGCGTGCCCTCGGCCGGCGAGCCGTCGAAGCCGGTCACCTCCACCCCGGACCGGGTGATGGTGACGACCTGGTCCTGGCCGAGCTCGAGCGCGTCGCGGGTGTGCTCGATGAACGCGGCGACGTCCGAGCCCAGGAAGTTCTCGCCGTCACCGAGACCGACCACCAGCGGGCTGTTGCGCCGGGCCGCGACGACCTGGGACGGGTCCTCGGCGTCGACGGCGACCAGCGTGAAGGCGCCTTCGAGCTGCTGGCAGACCCGCTGCATCGCGGTCGTCAGGTCCACGCCGGAGGCCACCTGCAGCTCCAGCAGGTGGGCCGCGACCTCGGTGTCGGTCTCGGAGACCAGGTCGTGGCCGTCGAACTCCAGGCGCGCCCGCAGGTCGGCGAAGTTCTCGATGATCCCGTTGTGCACGAGGCCGATCCGGCCCGCATGGCCGAGGTGCGGGTGCGCGTTGGCGTCGTTGGGCGCACCATGGGTCGCCCAGCGGGTGTGCCCGATGCCGGTCGTCGAGGGCGGCAGCGGCTCGTCGAGGATCGCCTTCTCCAGGTTGGCCAGCTTGCCGGCCCGCTTCTCGGTGGCCAGCGCTCCCCTGTCGACCAGGGCGATGCCGGCGGAGTCGTAGCCGCGGTACTCGAGCCGCCGCAGCCCCTCGATGACCACGTCCTGGGCCTGCTGTTCACCGACGTAGCCCACGATTCCGCACATGCGCCCCACTCTAGGACGGCGCAGGGGCGCGGCCCGGGAGCACCTGCCCGCCGATGAGGCGGACGCCACACCCGCCGCGGCCGACTCTGCTGCAACAATCGCGCCCATGTCACAGGGGTCGTCACTGGGGTCTTCCGGCGGTCACCACGACGGCGGCCACGAGTCCTCCCCCTACACGAATCTCGACCGTTCGGCCTGGGCGGCGCTCGCTGAGGAGACGGAGAGCCCGCTCAGCGCCGACGAGATCCGCAGCCTGCGCGGCCTCGGCGAGTCCCTCGACCTCGACGAGGTCCAGGAGGTCTACCTCCCGCTGAGCCGGCTGCTCAGCCTGTACGTCAGCGCCGCCGGCCAGCTGCACCGCGCCCAGGAGTCCTTCCTGCACCAGCGCACTCCCCCGCGCACACCGTTCGTGATCGGCCTCGCGGGCTCGGTGGCGGTCGGCAAGTCGACCACCGCCCGCGTGCTGCAGCAGATGCTGGCCCACTGGCCCGAGCACCCCAACGTGGCGCTGGTGACCACCGACGGCTTCCTCTACCCCAACGCGGAGCTGGAGCGCCGTGGCCTGCTCCAGCGCAAGGGCTTCCCGGAGTCCTACGACCGCCGGGCCCTGCTCCGCTTCGTCGTCGACATCAAGTCCGGCAAGGACGAGGTCGAGGCGCCGACGTACTCCCACCTCGTGTACGACGTCGTGCCCGACCAGAAGGTCGTCATCAAGCGCCCCGACATCGTGATCGTCGAGGGCCTCAACGTGCTGCAGCCGGCCCGGGTGCGCGACGACGGCCGCACCGGGCTCGCGGTCAGCGACTTCTTCGACTTCAGCGTGTACGTCGACGCCGGGCGCGACAAGATCCGCGAGTGGTACGTCTCCCGCTTCCTCCGGCTGCGCGAGACCGCCTTCCGCGACCCGCACTCGTACTTCGCCAAGTACGCCGCCCTCAGCCCGGAGGAGGCGGTCGCGGAGGCGGAGCGGATCTGGGACACGATCAACGGCCCGAACCTGGTCCAGAACATCCTCCCGACCCGCGCCCGCGCGACGCTGGTGATGCGCAAGGACCGCGACCACTCGGTGCGCTACGTGCGGCTCAGGAAGCTGTGACCCTCTTCTGGACGTCGAGGCAGCGCTCGACGACGCGGTAGCCGAGTGCCTCGTTGACGGCGTTCATCGGGGCGTTCACGCCGGCGTTCGTCGTGACCACCACCGGGCACGCGGGGAACAGCTCGAGCAGCCTCCGGTGGTTCGCGAGCTTCATGCCGAGCCCGAGCCGGTAGCCGCGGTGCTCGGGCAGCACCAGGGTGCCGCCGACGGTCGCGAGCCGCGGGTCCGCCCGGGTCACCCCCAGCTCGGTGAAGCCGGCGAGCCGCCCGTCCGGTGCCACCCCGACCGCGACCAGCCAGGCGCGTCCGGACGCGGCGGTGCGCTCCTCGTGCTGCCGCAGGCGGTCGGGGGTCCACGCGACGTCCTCGAGGTCCAGGTCGCCGCTGGGGACCATCGTCATGAAGACCGAGAGCAGGCCGCAGAACTCGGCCGCCCACTCCCGCGGGACGTGGTCCTCGACAGCCACGACCCGGTAGCCGTCCAGGTGGGCGGCGACGTCGTCCTCGAGCGGCGACCAGCCCTGCGGAGCGGTCGCGAGGTCGAGCAGCTTGGACTCCTCGGCGCTCGCGACCGGGTAGCCGTGCGCGGTGGCGAACCGCGATCCCGGGCTCTCCGCGTCGACCGCCGCGTGGGTGGTGGCGACGTACGTCGTGCGCCCCTCGGCCGCCGCGCGCCGCTCCAGGTCGGCCAGCAGGGTCGCCCCGACCCCGCGACGCCGGTGGCCGGGCAGCACCCGCACCTCGATCTCGGCCAGCCGGAGGTTCTCCAGCAGCCACCACACCACCAGTCCGTGACCGACGACCACGCCGTCGCCGACCGCCAGCACGCGGGTGCGGACGAGGTCGCTGCGGCTCGCCTGCATGATCGGCCGGCCCGCCTCCCAGGTCGGCCACGCGTCGTACGGCCGGTCGTGGGCGGTGACCTCCCGGCCGACCTCCCACCAGGCCCGCAGCGCGGCCTCGTCGGCGACGTCGACGACCCGGACCTCGACGTCGCTCATCCGATGTCCCGGCGGAAGGTCGTGAGCCGTCCGGCCAGCGCGAACGCCGCGGCGTACGCCAGCAGCACCAGCGCACCACCCCAGCGCGGCAGCAGGTCGATCCCCGCGATCTCCCCGAACAGGCTGGCGCCGATGAGCGCGTCGGCCGCCGCTCCGGGCAGGTACGCCGACGCGCCGGCCAGGGCGTCGACGGCGCCGAGCGCGGTGCGCGCGATCGGCTCGACCAGCTGCGTGAAGGCGAGGATGACGACGACCGCCGCGACCTGGTTGGTCAGCAGCATGCCGAACGCGGCCCCGATGACCGCCCAGAGCGCGGTCGTGACGACGCCGAGGACCAGCACCGCGATCACCTCGGGGTCGCTCAGGTAGGCCCCGTCGCCGCGCCAGGCCAGCACGGGAGCGCTCGTCGCCACCAGGGCGAACACCCCGACCAGTCCGAGCGCGAGACCGACCGGCACGGTCGCGAGCAGCTTCGCGGAGACGACGACGTTGCGGCGCGGCTCGACGAGCAGGGTCTGGGTGATCGTGCGGTGCCGGAACTCGGTGGTGACCGAGAGGCTGCCGACCACGAGCGGGAAGACGTAGCCGATCGCGTTCACCAGGGAGTACGTCGCGGTCGCGGCGTCGCGACCCGCGAGCGGGGGCGTCCCGGCGTCCTCGCCCGTGAGTGTGAAGGAGAAAGCCATCACCGCCCCGATGAACGCGAGGTAGACCCCCATGCCGAGCAGCAGGATCCACCACAGCCGCGTGGAGACCAGCTTGCGGTGCTCGGCGAGCAGCGCGGCCCTCATGCCGCCTCCGCCTCGGGGAGCGCGGTCAGGCGGAGGAAGGCCGCCTCCAGGTCCTCGCCCCGGGTGGCGAGCTGGTGCAGCTCGATCCCCGCGGCGAAGCACGCGGCGCCGGCCTCGGCGGCGGTGACCCCGCGCAGCAGGAGACCGTCGCCCTCCGGCTCGGCGCGCCAGCCGCGGTCGGCGGCGAGTCGGGAGAGCCGCGCCCGGTCGGCGGCCACCACCAGGGTCCCGGCCTCGGCGGTGGCGGCCAGGTCGGCCAGCGAGGAGGCGTGCACGAGCCGGCCGCGGGCGATGACGACGACCTCGTCGACGGTGTGCTGCACCTCGCTGAGCACGTGGCTCGACACCAGTACGGTGCGGCCCTCGGCGGCGAAGCGGCGCAGCAGCCCGCGCATCCACACGATGCCCTCGGGGTCGAGGCCGTTCGCGGGCTCGTCGAGCACGACGGCGGGCGGGTCCGCGAGCAGAGCGGTGGCGAGGCCGAGCCGCTGCTTCATGCCCATCGAGTAGGCGCCGACCCGGCGGTCGGCGTACGCCCCCATGCCGACGAGGTCGAGCACCTCGCGACAGCGAGCGCGGCTCACGCCGACCTGCGGCGCGTACGACTCCAGGTGGGCGAGACCCGTACGGCCGGGATGGAAGCCGGGCTCGAGCGAGGACCCGACCAGGCGGGCGGGTCGCGGATGCTCGACGTACGGGCGGTCGTCGACCAGCGTGCGACCCGCCGTGGGCTGCGCCAGGCCGAGAAGCATCCGCAGGGTGGTGGTCTTGCCGGAGCCGTTGGGTCCCAGGAAGCCCGTCACCACACCGGGTCGGACGGTGAACGAGAGGTCGTCGACCGCCCGCACCTGTCCGAACTGCTTGGTCACGCCCTGGATGGTCAAGGTCGGCCCGGTCGACATGGCCCCACCCTAGGGAGACTGCTCAGGTCAGGGCGAGCCGGTCCCGGACGACGTCGGCCAGCCGCTCGGCGACGCCCTGGGCGCGATCCTGGGTCTCGGCCTCGACCATCACCCGGACCAGCGGCTCGGTGCCGGAGGCCCGCAGCAGGACGCGGCCGCTGTCGCCCAGCGCCGCCTCCTCGGCCGCGACCGCGGCGAGCAGGGCCGGGTCGTCGGTGCGGGTCCGGTCGACCCCGGCGACGTTGAGCAGCACCTGGGGGAAGCGGGTCATCACCGCGGCCAGCGAGGCCAGCGACTCCCCCGTCACGACCATCCGCTCCAGCACGTGCAGGGCCGTGAGGATGCCGTCGCCGGTGGTGGCGTAGTCGTGCTGGATGACGTGCCCGGACTGCTCGCCGCCGAGCGAGAAGCCGCCGGCGTTCATCGCCTCCAGCACGTAGCGGTCACCGACCGCGGTCTGCCGGACGGTGACGCCGTGCCGCTCCATGGCCCGGACGAAGCCGAGGTTGCTCATCACGGTCACGACGACGGTGTCGTCGGCGAGCCGGCCGGCGTCGCGCAGGCCCAGCGCCAGGATCGCCATGATCTGGTCGCCGTCCACGACCTCGCCGCGGTGGTCGACCGCCAGGCAGCGGTCGGCGTCGCCGTCGAGGGCGAAGCCGGCGTCGGCACCGTGCTCCAGCACGGCCGCGCGCAGCGGCTCGAGGTGGGTCGAGCCGCAGCCGTCGTTGATGTTGAGGCCATCGGGCTCGGCGTGGATCGCGATCACCTCGGCGCCGGCCTCGCGCAGCGCCATCGGCCCGGCCTCGGACGCCGCGCCGTGGGCGCAGTCGAGGACGATCTTCAGGCCGCTGAGCGGCTTGGTCGTCGCGACCAGGTGGCCGACGTACTCCTGGATCGGGGTGGCGTACGGCGTGACCCGCCCGACGTCGCCGCCGGTCGGCGGCTGCCAGGGCTGACCCATCAGCTCCTCGATGGCCTGCTCGATGGCGTCGTCGAGCTTGACCCCGCCCCGGGCGAGGAACTTGATGCCGTTGTCGGGCATCGGGTTGTGCGAGGCGCTGATGACCACGCCCACGTCCGCCCCGAGGGCGTCGGTGAGGTAGGCGACGCCGGGCGTCGGGACGACCCGGACGCGCACCACGTCGACGCCGGCGGAGGCCAGACCGGCCACCACGGCGTGCTCCAGGAACTGACCCGAGATCCGGGTGTCCCGGCCGACGACGGCGAGCGGCCGCTTACCGGCGTACCCACCGCGGTCGACGAGGACCCGGGCGGCGGCAACGGAAAGGTCCAGGGCCAGCGAAGCGGTCAGCTGACCGTTCGCCAGACCCCGGACCCCGTCCGTGCCGAAAAGCTTCGTCATCATCACGACTTTCTGGGACGCGTGCCGGAGTGCCTCGCAAGGCGCCGCTGCGAAGGCGACCTCTGAGCGGAGCGGGTCGTCGAGCGGCGGCAACGCCGCGAGGTGCCCGGCACGCGTTCCAGAATCAGCGCTTGCTGAACTGGGGCGCCTTACGGGCCTTCTTGAGACCGGCCTTCTTGCGCTCGATGACGCGGGCGTCACGCGTGAGCAGCCCGGCCTTCTTCAGCGCGGGGCGGTTGGCCTCGACGTCGACCGCGTTGAGGCAGCGGGCCACGCCCAGGCGCAGCGCGCCGGCCTGGCCGGTGATGCCGCCGCCGTGGATGCGGGCGATGACGTCGAAGCGGCCGTCGAGCTGCAGCTCGGCGAAGGGCTCGTTGACGACCTGCTGGTGCAGCTTGTTCGGGAAGTACGACTCCAGCGTGCGGCCGTTGACGGTCCACTGGCCGGTGCCAGGGACGATCCGCACGCGGGCGACGGCCTCCTTGCGGCGGCCGGTGGCGCCGGCGGGAGCGATGGTCGCGGGACGCAGCGGGGCGTCGGCGGACGGGGCGCTCTCCGAGCTGTAGGCGACGCCCTGCTCGTTGGTCTCGAAGGTCTCCTCGACCTCGGTGTTGTCAGGCACTGTGATTCCTCTTCAGATCTCGTCGACGGATGCGATTACTGGGAGATCTGGGTGATCTCGAAGGGCACGGCCTGCTGGGCCGTGTGGGGGTGCGTCGGGCCGGAGTAGACCTTCAGCTTCTTCAGCATCTGCCGACCGAGCTTGTTCTTCGGGAGCATGCCCCAGACGGCCTTCTCGATCGCCTTGCGGGCGTCCTTCTCCAGCAGCTCACCGATCGGGGTGGCCGAGAGGCCGCCCGGGTAGCCGGAGTGGCGGTAGGCCATCTTGGTGGTCTTCTTGGTGCCGGACAGCGCGACCTTCTCCGCGTTGATCACGATGACGAAGTCACCGGTGTCGACGTGGGGGGCGAAGATCGCCTTGTGCTTGCCCCGCAGCAGGTTCGCCGAGGTGACGGCGAGCTTGCCGAGGACGATGTCGGTGGCGTCGATGACGTGCCACGCGCGCTGGATGTCACCGGGCTTCGGGCTGTACGTGCGCACAGGAGAGCCTTCTCGTTCGTAGGGACCCGTCCGGGATGCCGATCGGGTGGTGGTGCTGCGCCTTCTGACGAACACTGCCCGGTTCCAACTCGTCCGGGTCTGCCCTCGAGGAGAGAGCGGCAGGGGCGCGACCACTCAAGATACGGGCCACTCAGCACGGGGGTCAAAACCTCGAGGGGACCGCGAGGCGGACACCGGGTGTCGACGGTTCATCGGCAACGGATAAGTTGCCCGGGTGACTGATTCCCTCACCGTCCGTGACAACCGCACCGGACAGGAGTACGACGTACCGATCGTCGACGGCACCATCCGCGCTGCCGACCTCGGGAAGATCAAGGCGTCGGAAGAGACTCCCGGCCTCGCCGTCTACGACCCGGGCTTCGTCAACACCGCGTCCTGTCGGTCCTCCGTGACCTACATCGATGGCGAGAAGGGCATCCTCGAGTACCGGGGCTACCCGATCGAGCAGCTGGCCGAGAAGTCGACCTTCCTCGAGGTCGCCTACCTCCTCGTCCACGGCTCGCTCCCGACGAAGGCCGAGTACGACTCGTGGGTCCACGAGATCACGTACCACACGTTCGTCCACGAGAACGTCAAGTCGTTCATGGAGGGCTTCCGCTACGACGCGCACCCGATGGGGATGCTGATGGCGTCGGTGGGAGCCCTCTCGACGTTCTACCCCGACGCGCGCAACATCTCGGACGCCGACAACCGGCACATGCAGATCGTCCGGATGATCGCCAAGATGCCGACGCTCGGCGCGTGGTCGTTCCGGCACGCCCAGGGCAAGCCGTTCGTCTACCCGGACAACGACCTCGGCTACACCGCGAACTTCCTCTCCATGCTGTTCAAGATGAGCGAGCAGAAGTACGAGGCCGACGAGCGCCTGGTCAAGGCCCTCGACGTGCTGCTGATCCTGCACGCCGACCACGAGCAGAACTGCTCCACCAACGCGGTCCGCTCGGTGGGCTCCTCGCAGGTCGACCCGTACTCCGCGGTCGCCGCGGGCGTCGGCGCCCTCTTCGGCCCGCTGCACGGTGGCGCCAACGAGGCGGTGCTGCGGATGCTCAAGCGCATCGGCAGCAAGGAGAACATCCCCGCCTTCATCGAGGGCGTGAAGAACGGCGACGAGAAGCTGATGGGCTTCGGTCACCGCGTCTACAAGAACTACGACCCGCGCGCCAAGATCATCAAGAAGGCCTGCGACGACGTCTTCGAGGTCACCGGGATCAACCCGCTCCTCGAGATCGCCCAGGAGCTGGAGAAGATCGCGCTCGAGGACGAGTACTTCGTCAAGCGCAAGCTCTACCCCAACGTGGACTTCTACTCGGGCCTGATCTACGAGGCCCTGCAGTTCCCGCCGGAGATGTTCACCGTCCTGTTCGCCATCGGCCGCGCCCCGGGCTGGCTGGCCCAGTGGAACGAGCTGGTGCAGGACAAGGAGCAGAAGATCGCGCGCCCGAAGCAGATCTACACCGGCGACCGGACGCTGAACTTCGTCCCGGCCTCCGAGCGCTGGCGGTAACGAGCACCGCACCACCCACCACGACCCCCGACGGCTCACCGTCGGGGGTCGTGGCGTTCAGGCGCTGAGCGTCAGCCGCGCCGCAGCACGACCCGTCGTACGTCGCGAGCACCGCGGGCGGGCACGACGACCACGTCGACCGTCCGGGCCGCGCGGCGCTTGCGGAAGACCTTGCGGCCCTTCTTCGTGAGCTTCACCGTCGCGACCGTGACCGTCCCGGCGCGCAGCGCCACCTTGCCCCGGGCGAGCACGGCCCGCTGGGAGCGCAGCAGCACCGTCCCGGTGCCGGGCATCGAGGAGACGATGCGGACCACGGCCACCCGCCGGGTCGTCCGGGCGGCGGCCAGCGCGGTCGCGGTGACCGCGCCGGGCTGGACGCTCATCGAGACCGAGGCGCTGTTGTTGGCCGGGTTGGCGTCCTCGGAGGTCGAGGTCACCGTGGCGGTGTTGTCGACGACGACCGGCAGGTCGTGGCCGCGGACCTCCGGACCGGGGCGGTCGCCGAGGCACTCCAGGTCGAGGAGCACCTGCTGCGCGCTTCCGGTCGTGTTGAGCAGCCGGAAGGCACGGGCCTTGAGCCGCGGGTCGTTGCCGAGGTGGACGACGCCGGCCGGCAGCGACCAGGTGGCGGTGATCCCCTTCGCGAGATCGGAGCAGACGACCTGCTCCTCGACGACCTGGCCCGGCGGGACGGTGACGGTGCGGGCGACGTGCTGGAGCACCAGGTCGTGCGTGTGCCCGCCGGCGGCCGAGACCTCCCGGCGCAGGCAGCGCATCGAGGGGACCACGGTGGTGGCCTCGTCGAGGTCGAAGACGAACCGCCAGCCCGTGGCACCGGACGGCTCGGAACCGGACCAGCGCGGAGCGCCGCCGGTCGTCGTGTAGCCGGGAGCGATCGGGACGGTCCCGGCCGGGCAGGACAGGGTGGCGGTACGCCGCCCCGCGGCCCAGGTGTACGCCGACGTCACCGGGGCGGTGTCCGCGTCCAGCGCGTGGCGGTGGCCCTGGGTGACCTCGGTCGTCGGCGGCAGGCAGACGATGAAGGCCTTGGCCTGCGCGCGCCCGGTGGCGTCGTTGCGTACGACGGCCTTCCAGGTCCCGAGGCCGGTGGCCTCCTGGCGCAGCACCCGGACGTCGGTGAGCGCGCCGGTGCCCTGGTCGACGTGGTCGACGCGGAGCTGGCCGTCGCTGAGGATCGCGCCGCCGACCGGACAGCCGACCGAGACCGTCCTCGTCTCCCCCGCCTCGAGGTCGACGTGCCACTCGTGCTTGGTCGGGGTGAGCTCGTGCAGCGCCCAGCGGTCGGCCGGAGCGCCGGCACCCGCGACGGGGTCCACGGTGACGACGACGGCGTACGCCCGCGACGCGCCGGGCGCGAGGGTCCCGACCGTGCAGGTGACCGTGCGTCCGACGATCGCGCAGCCGCTCGACAGGGACTCCACGGTGAGACCGGCCGGCAGCACGTCGCGGACCACGACGCCCGTTGCGGCGGCCGCACCCAGGTTGCGCGCGGTGAGCGTGTAGGTGACCTGGTCGCCGCCGCGCGGGCTGGCGGCCGACACGGCCTTGGCGACGGTGACGTCGGAACGGTCGGGCTCCGTGGGAACGGTCGGCGTGGTCGGCCCGGGCAGGCAGACGGTCGCCGGGAGGAACGCGACATGGGTCTCGTTCGGCGAGCGGAACGACTTCGCCACGACCTGACCGACGAGCACGCCGAGCTGCACGGTCACGTCGGCGCGGGGCGCGATCACGTGTCCGCCGAAGTCCGAGCCGACGTCGAAGCTCACGCTGGTGGCGTCGGGGAAGTTCCAGATGAACGGCCCGCGCGCCCGCACCCCGGCCGTGGTCGGCTGGGCTCCGCCCGGCGTCAGGGTCATCTTGCTGGTGATGCTCACCGCGGCCCCGCGGACGTTGACGAGCACCGCGGCGCCGGTCGGGACGTCGTACGCGATGGTCTTCGCGGCGCTCAGCTCGGCCTGGGTGAGCGTGAAGACGTTGAGCCTCGGGTCGGCGCCACGCAGCACGATGATCCGGTTGACCACGTCACTCTGCTCGACGAGCGTGCCGGTGGCCGCCGCGGCTCCCCACTGGGCGGAGGCCGCGCGCAGCTGGGTGAACGCGGCCGGGAAGTCGATCGGGTTGGTGGCGAGGTAGCCGCCGCCGCTGTTGTGGTTGACGCCCGACTTCGGGACGACGTACGCGCTGCCCTTGTTGAGGTTGAACCACTGGCCGTGGGTGCCGGCCACGACGAGGGTCGGGACCGTCTTGGCGACGGTCAGGTCGGACCCGATCGTCATCCCGGTCGGGAGGTCGCCGCCGTAGGCGACCGACCCCTCCGACTCCGACGTCCGGTAGCCGTCGCCCTCGACGAACTCGGTCCAGCCGGTGGCCTGGCCCAACGGGTGGACGGTGTTCACGCACGCCGTGCCGGCCACGGCGGGCGACCCGCTCACCGACACCGTCAGCCCGGCCAGTGCGAGTGCCAGTGCGGCCGATGCGGCCACGCGGACACGTGCAGTCGTTCCCACGAAAGAAGCCCCCCAGGTCTCGTCGTCACCGTGACCCTGGCAGCCCGCACGCACCTCGGGAAGGGCTGTTGAGGACCTGTTACCGCGCTGTGGGCGGACTGGTGGCGCGCAGTTGCCGGGCCGCTCCGCGGGGCGTGACGCGGCGCACAGCACCGGGGCGGGGACGCTTCTTCGCGCTCTTCCAGGTCCGTCTCAGCATCATCACAGGCTCGACGGCCACTCTCGTCGGTATGAGCGACCGCCACCACGACGACACCCAGCCGGTCTACCCCGGCAGCCCCCAGGACCAGCCGACCGACACCGCGAGCCACCCCGTGTTCGGTCCTCCGCCGCCGCCCCCGTCGTTCCCGCCTCCGGGAACGGCCACGGCGCCCGCCCAGACCGAGGTGCTCGCGCACCAGCCGCCGCGCCGGGGCCGGAAGGGCTTCGCCGCCGCGGTCGTCGCGGCCTCGCTCCTCGTGGGCGGCGCCGCCGGCGTCGGTGGTGCGGCCGCCTGGTCGGCCCTCGACGACGAGCCGGCCGCCGGGACCAGCCCGTCCTCGCGGACGACGGCCCAGGTCGCCGACACCCCCGACACCCCGGCAGCCGACGGCAGCGTCGAGTCGGTCGCCTCCTCGGTGCTGCCGTCGGTGGTGAAGATCGACGTCAGCGGGTCGAGCGGCTCCGGGTCGGGCTCCGGGATCATCCTGAGCTCGGACGGCCAGATCCTGACCAACGACCACGTCGTCTCCCTCGCTGGCGAGGGCGGCCGGATCTCGGTGTCGTTCAACGACGGCACGAAGGCGGCCGCCGAGGTCGTCGGGACCGACCCGCTCACCGACGTCGCGGTGATCCAGGCCCAGGACGTCGACGGCCTCACGCCCGCCACGCTCGGCTCCTCCGACGACCTGTCGGTCGGCGAGGGCGTCGTGGCGATCGGCTCGCCGTTCGGCCTCGACGCCACCGTCACCAGCGGCATCGTCAGCGCGCTCAACCGCCCCGTCGACGTCGGAAGCGACGGCAACGGCAACACCACGGCGTACCCCGCCATCCAGACCGACGCGGCGATCAACCCCGGCAACAGCGGCGGCGCCCTGGTCGACATGGCCGGCCACGTGGTCGGCATCAACTCCTCGATCCAGACCACGAGCTCCTCGTCGCAGTTCGGGCAGAGCCAGGAGGGCGGCTCGATCGGCCTCGGCTTCGCGATCCCGATCTCGGACGCGATGCCGATCGTCGACCAGATCGTGGCCGGCGAGGAGCCGACCCACGCCCGGCTCGGCATCACCGTCTCCGACGTGGGCGCCGCCCAGGGCGGCAACGGCGGCCCCTCACAGCAGCAGGAGCAGGCGAGCACCGAGGGCGCGCAGATCCAGGAGATCGGCGACGGCTCGGCGGCCGGCAAGGCCGGCCTGAAGGCGTCCGACGTCATCACGAAGGTGGACGACCAGCTGATCTCCAGCTCCGACGACCTGATCGCCACCATCCGGTCCTACCGCCCCGGCGACACCGTCACCGTCACCTACCAGCGCGACGGCTCCGAGAAGACCGCCGAGCTGAAGCTCGACTCCGACGGGTCGTCGTCCAAGTCCTGATCCGACCGTGGGGGGACGGATCCGGTGGGGGGAACGGTCGGCTGGGCGGGTCTCAGAGGTGCTTCTGGAACTCGCCCAGCCGCGCCACCGGCACGAAGCCCAGCAGGTCGTTGACGCCGACCATGTGCTCGTTGACCTCGGCGTTGTAGGTGATCAACCGACCCAGGCCGGGGCGCTCGGCCTGCAGCAGCCGCAGGTTGGCGACCTTCACGGCGATGCCCAGCCGGTGGCCGCGGTGGTCGCGGCGCACCAGCGTCCCCCACTGGTAGGCGCGGTCCGACTCGTGCTCGGTCAGGGCCAGGTCCGAGTACGCCACCAGCTCGCCGTCCGCCGTCAGCGCGACGGTGTTGACCTTCGTCCGGCCCTGCTTGGCCGTCACGGCCTCGCCGGCGCGGACGGCCTCCGGGCTGGCGGCCTCGGGCTCGACGTCCAGCTCGCCGGTCGGCGCCTCGGTCATCAGGCTCGCCGTGATCTCGGCCCAGCCCTGCAGCAGCTCCTCGGGCACCGGCCCCATCCAGGACCGCAGCGTGTACGCCGCGTGGTACGGCGCCGCCTCGGCCGCGAGCCGTGCGAGCAGCTCGTCGGCCACCGGGAGCGGGAGGGCGCGCTGCACGTCGCCGAGGGCCAGCACGTAGCCCCGCGCCCGGGCGAACTCCGGTCCGCTCTCCCCGACGCCGTCGGGTCCGGCGTCGTACGCGTAGCCGGTCTCGCCCGCCAGGATGCTCCGGTCCGACTCGCGGGCGACCCGCTCCAGATGGGCCAGCATCGCGCTGCCGTGCCCGCGCCGGCGGTGCTCCGGGCGCACGTGCACCGCCAGCTCGGCGCGGTCCACGTTGTCTAGCAGCGGCATCCGCATCCAGCCGGCCGCGACCACCTCGCCGTCGACGAGCCCGGACCAGCCGGCGTACCGGAAGCGGAGGCTGGGCTCCTGCATCATCGCCCGCAGCTCCTCGAGCTGCCAGACCGCGGCGACCTCCTCCCGGCCGTACCGCTCGGCGGCGTCGTACGCCGCGTGCCAGGCGTCGAACGCCGGGCGGTCGTGGACGTCGAGGTCGACGATCTGCAGCCCGCTCATCGCGCGCGCTGCACCCGGCCCTCGTCCCAGACCGGCCCCTCGGACTCGTAGACGGCACCGTCGGCGCCGTACACGAGGAAGCGGTCGAAGCCGCGGGCGAACCAGCGGTCGTGGGTGACTGCCAGCACCGTCCCCTCGAAGGCCGCCAGCCCCTCCTCGAGTGCCTCGGCCGACTGCACGTCGAGGTTGTCGGTGGGCTCGTCGAGCAGCAGCAGGGTGGCCCCGGACAGCTCCAGCAGCAGGATCTGGAACCGGGCCTGCTGGCCGCCGCTCAGCGACTCGAAGGGCTGCTCACCGGCGTGCGCGAGCTCGTAGCGGTCCAGGACCCGCGCGGCCTGCTCCCGGCCCATGCCCTGGCGCCCGTCGGGGTGACCGTCGCCGCGGTGCAGCACCTCCAGCAGGGTGCGGCCGATGAGCTCGGGGTGCTCGTGCGTCTGCACGAACCAGCCCGGGCGCACGCGGGCGCCGAGCTTGGCCTTGCCGGTGTGCGGGACGGGGCGGATCTCGACGTCCCCCACCGGCCGGTGCTCGACGTCCGGGTCGCTGCCGCCGGCGGCGAGCAGGCGCAGGAAGTGCGACTTGCCCGAGCCGTTGGAGCCGAGCACGGCCACCCGCTCGCCGTACCAGACCTCGAGGTCGAAGGGCTCCATCAGACCGGTGAGCCCGAGGTTCTCGCAGACGACCGCGCGCTTGCCGGTGCGGCCGCCCTGGAGCCGCATCGAGACCTGCTGCTCGCGCGGCTGCTCCATGGGCGGCCCGGCCTCCTCGAACTTGCGGAGCCGGGTCTGCGCGGCGCGGTACTGGCTCGACATCCCGTCGTTGTACTCGGCCTTGATCTTCAGCCGGAGCACCAGCGCCTTCAGCTTGGCGTGCTCCTCGTCCCAGCGGCGGCGCAGCTCCTCCAGCCGCGCGAACCGGTCGCGGCGCGCCTCGTGGTACGACGCGAACCCGCCCGGGTGCGTCCACACGGTGTTGCCGGCGGCGCCCAGCTCGACTGTCACCACCCGGGTGGCGGTGTTGTTGAGGAGCTCGCGGTCGTGGCTGATCATCAGGATCGTCTTCTCGGACTCGCGGACCCGGCCCTCGAGCCAGATCTTGCCGGGGACGTCGAGGTAGTTGTCGGGCTCGTCGAGGAGCAGCACCTGGTCGGGGCCGCGGAGCAGGAACTCCAGGACCAGCCGCTTCTGCTCGCCGCCCGAGAGCGTGGTCAGCTCGCGGTACTTCGCCCGGTCGTACGGCAGCCCCAGCGCGGCCACGGTGCAGACGTCCCAGGTGACCTCGACGTCGTACCCGCCGGCGTCGGCGTACTCCCCCAGCGCGGTGGCGTAGGCCATCTGCGTCTTCTCGTCGTCGCTGTCCATCAGCGCCAGCTCGAGCCGGTCGACCTCGGCGGCGGCCGCGCGCACCCGCGGCGGCGAGACGCTCAGCAGCAGGTCGGCCACGGTCGTGGAGCCGTGCGCGACGTGCTGGCGCATCACCCCGAGTCCTCCGCTGCGGGTCACGACGCCCGCGTGGGGCTGCAGCTCTCCGGTGATGATCCGCAGCAGCGTCGTCTTGCCGGCGCCGTTCGCGCCCACGAGCGCGACCTTGGCCCCCTCGCCGACCCGGAAGGACACCTCGTCGAGCAGCACCCGACCGTCCGGCAGCTCGTAGCGCACCCCGGCGACATCCACGTGACCCACGTCGACCGATTGTCCGGGATCAGGCCGCCTCCGGCATCTTCTTTACCTTCGTGCCCGGCGTCGCTCCGGACGTCGTACGTCCCGGCGACCCCGACCACCACCTCGTACGACGTCCCGCGGCCTCCGGCACGCCACCCGCCAGCAGCGACACGGTTGCCGGAACCCGCCATGATGGGCGCACACCACCAGGGAGGCACACCGATGCAGCTGGAGCTGTCGCCGGAGGACCAGGCGTTCCGCGAGGAGATGCGCGAGTTCTTCACCACGAAGTTCCCCCAGGAGATCCGCGACGCGGTGATCGCCGGCGAGGAGCTCACCAAGGAGCAGCACGTCGAGAGCCAGCGCACGCTGAACGCCGCGGGCCTCGCCGTACCGCACTGGCCCGTGGAGTGGGGCGGGCGCGGCTGGAGCGACCTCCAGCGGCACCTGTGGAACGACGAGATGCAGGCCGCGGCCGTGCCGCTGCCGCTGGCGTTCAACGCCAACATGATCGGTCCGGTGCTGGCCCAGTTCGGCTCGCAGGAGCTCAAGGAGCGGTTCCTGCCGCCGACGGCGAACCTCGACATCTGGTGGAGCCAGGGCTTCTCCGAGCCGGACGCCGGCTCGGACCTGGCGAGCCTGCGCACCACCGCCGTCCGCGACGGCGACGACTTCGTGGTGAACGGGCAGAAGACCTGGACCACGCTGGGGCAGTACGGCGACTGGATCTTCACCCTGGTCCGCACCGACCCCGACGTGAAGAAGCAGGCCGGCATCTCGATGCTGCTCATCGACATGACCACCCCCGGCGTCGAGGTCCGCCCGATCGAGCTGATCGACGGCGGCCACGAGGTCAACGAGGTGTGGTTCACCGACGTGCGGGTGCCGGCCGACCTGCTGGTGGGCGAGCTCAACGGCGGTTGGACGATCGCGAAGTTCCTGCTCGGCAACGAGCGTGTCGGCGTCGCGCCGGTCGGCACCATCAAGCGGGTGCTCGCCCGGGCCAAGCAGCTCGCCGGCTCGCAGCTGGACGACCCGCTGGTGCGCGCCCGCGTCGTCGAGATCGAGAACGAGCTGCTCGCGCTCGAGCTCACCGCGCTGCGCGTGGTCGCCCACTCCGAGGGCGGCGAGCCGCACCCGGCGAGCTCGGTGCTGAAGCTGAAGGGCACCGAGCTCCAGCAGGCGGTCACCGAGCTGGTCCTCGACCTGGCCGGACCCGCGGGGCTGGCGAGCGGCGACGGCTCGGGCGTCCCCGCGTGGGCGCGGCACGCGGCGCCGACGTACCTCAACCTCCGCAAGGCGTCGATCTACGGCGGGTCCAACGAGATCCAGCGCCAGATCATCGCCAAGACCATCCTGGGACTCTGAGGGGCAACCGTGGACTTCACCTATGACGACGAGCAGGTCGCGCTCCGCGACGCCGTACGCGGCCTGATCGGCAAGGCGTACGCCGACTTCGAGCAGCGCCGCCGCACGGTCGCGGACGACCCGGGCTTCAGCGAGCAGGTCTGGGCACAGCTGGCCGAGATGGGTCTGCTGGGCCTGCCGTTCGCCGAGGAGGACGGCGGCGTCGGTGCCGGGCCGGTCGAGATCGGCATCGTGGCCCACGAGCTGGGCCGGGTCCTCGCGCCCGAGCCGTTCCTCACCAGCGTCGTGCTCGCCGGCGGTCTCGTCTCCGCCGCCGGCACCCCCGAGCAGCGGGCCGAGGTGCTCGGCGCGCTGTCGGCCGGCGAGAGCATCCTGGCCTTCGCCCACGACGAGGAGGGCAGCCGCTGGGCGCCCTCGGCCACCCAGGTCACCGCCGCCCAGGACGGCGACGCCTGGACGCTCACGGGCGTCAAGGAGCCCGTCCCCCACGGCGCCCGCGCCGACCTGCTGGTGGTCAGCGCCGCGCTCCCCGAGGGCGGCACCGGCCTGTTCCTGGTCGCCTCCGACGCGGCCGGGCTGACGCGCACGGGCTACCGGACGTACGACGGCGCCCGCGCGGCCCGGATCGCCCTGGAGTCGACCCCCGCGACCCCGCTCGGCACGCCCGGGCAGGACCTGGAGGCGACGATCGCCACCGTGCAGGACATCGGCCGGATCATGGCCGGCCACGAGGCGCTGGGCGCGATGGAGGTCGCGCTGGCCACGACCACGTCGTACCTCACCAGCCGCAAGCAGTTCGGCGTCACGCTGAACACCTTCCAGGCGCTGACCTTCCGCGCGGCGGACATGTACGTCTCGGTGGAGCTGGCCGCCAGCCTCGTGCACTGGGCGACGATGGTGGTCGCGACCGGCGACGCGGCCCGCACCGCCGACGCCGCGGCCCGGGCGGCGCTCCAGGTCAGCCGGGCGAGCCGGCACGTCGGGCAGGAGGCGATCCAGCTGCACGGCGGGATCGCGATGACCGCGGAGTACTCCGTGGGCAGCTACACCGCCCGGCTCACGGCCCTCGACCACCTGCTCGGCGACGGCGCGTTCCAGCTGGGGGCGCTGGCCGCCCGGGTCGAGGAGCACGGCGCCCTGGACCCGCTGGCCACCGCCTGACGAACCGACCAAGCCAACTCTTAGACTCCTCCGCATGGTGCAGCAGGCGGAGGAGCCGAACGTCGTCCTCGCCGAGTCAGGGCGTCCGCTGCCGGGCCGCGCGACGCGCCGCAAGGTGCGGATCGCCGCGATGGTCGGGTACGCCGCGCTGCTCGGCCTGTGGATCGACCTGCTCGGCATCCCGAACGACACCATCCAGGTCTTCCTGTGGCTGTGGGTCGGCACCATCGCGTGGAACATCGAGGCGCCGCCGCGCTTCCACCTGTACTTCCTGCGCGACTGGTGGATCCCCGTCGTCGGCCTGGTCATCTACTTCTACAGCCGCGGCCTCACCGACGAGCTCGGCCTGCCGGTGCACATCACGATGCCGATCCGCGTCGACGAGTGGCTCGGCGGCGGCATCACCCCGACCGAGCGGCTGCAGGACGCCTGGTGCAGCGACCCGTGCACGAAGGGCAGCGAGCCGCGCTGGTACGACCTGTTCTTCACCACGGTCTACGCCACGCACTTCCTGGCCGGGCTGACCATCGCCGCGGTGCTGTGGGTGCGCAACCGCCGCGACTGGCTGATGTGGATGCGCCGCTACGTCGGCATCAACTTCGGCGCCCTGGTGGTCTACATCCTCTACCCGATGGCCCCGCCGTGGATGGCCTCGGAGCAGGGCTACATGGGCGAGGTCACGCGGATCACGAGCCGCGGGTGGTCCGACATCGGTCTGGACCGGATCGACCTGATCCTGCAGGGCGTCGGCAACCCGGTCGCGGCCATGCCGTCGCTGCACGCCGGCATCTCCTTCCTGATCGCGATGTACGCCGTCCAGCGGCTGCGCACCCCGTGGCGCTTCCTGCTGCTGCTCTACCCCCTGGCCATGTCGACCGCACTGGTCTATTTCGCCGAGCACTACGTCATCGACGTCGTGGCGGGCGCCCTGCTCGCCTTCCTGGTCCTCGTCGCCGCTTCGGCGTGGGAGCGCCGCCGGGGCACAGGTCTATATCATCTCAACTAAATTTCGCGAAACTTCTGGTGATTGTGCGTAATCGCTGTCACGGTGGTCCTTCGTTCCCACGATCGAAGGACGGACCTGCCTGTGAGCCACCCATCCCGGCGCCGGCGTACGACGCTGCTCGCCCTCGCCCTGCTGCCCGCCTCGCTGGTCACGGCGACCACCAGCGCCTCGGCCGCACCCGCGCCCGCAACCGCACCCGAGTTCACCCGGGTGAACGTCGACACCGGGATCCAGGGCGCCAGCTTCACCGTCGTCGGTGAGATCTTCGACGGCGAGCAGAACCTCGTCACCTCCGGCTTCGGCGCGCTGGGTGCCGGTGGCCTGCCCGTCGGCGGCGGCACCCTGCAGGTCTACCGCCCGAAGGCCAACCTGGCCGACTGGCGCAAGGTGACGGTGTTCGACACGACCGAGAACGTCATCTTCCCGAACCAGCCGACGCTCTCCGACGTCGACGGGGACGGCGACACCGACATCATCGTGCCGGCCGGCAACTTCTTCGAGTCCGCCGGGGGCGTCAACCGCGGCAGCCTCACCTGGTGGGAGAACACCGGGCCCACCACCCCCTTCGTCCGCCACAACATCCTCACCGGCCAGGCCTGGTCGTACCACGGCGTCCAGCACGTCGACTTCGACGGCGACGGCATCCGCGACATCATCACCGTCGGCGAGCAGGGCCGCGTCGCCGGCAACCTCACCGACGACGACGTGCAGACCCAGTTCCTGAAGGGCAAGGCCGACCTCACCTTCGAGGCGCCGGTCTCCCTCGGCGACGTCGGCGGCAGCCTCCCGGTCGTGCACGACGTCGACGGCGACGGCGAGCTCGACATCATCACCTCGCAGTACTTCGACGTCGGCTCCGGCGCCGCGGACGCCGGCCGGGCGACGTTCCTGTGGCTGGAGCGCGGCGACGACGGCGTGCCCGGCCTGAGCGCCGACGACTTCACCCCGCACACCATCGCCACGCTGGACGACACCCCGGCCGGCGGCCGCGGCGTCGGCCAGGGCTTCCAGATCCGTCCCGTGCCCGACTTCCGCGCTCCCGGCACCGTCTCCTGGATCGGCACGAACCACACCAACCGCTGTGTGCTGCCGATCCTGGCGAGCGAGCAGGTGCTGGAGTTCCTGCCCCCCGCCGACCCCACCCAGCAGTGGACCCTGAACACCCTGTCCACCCCGGCGACCAGCACGCCGGACTGCACGGACGACTTCCGCAACAACCTCCTGCCGATCTTCCCCGGCGAGGACATCACCTCGCGGGCCACCTACGGCCAGGGCGCCCCCGGCGTCTTCGGGTACGGCGACATCGACGGCGACGGCGACGTCGACCTCGCGGTCTCGGGTGACGGCGACCGGCGGCTGTTCTGGATCGAGCAGCTCGCGGACGGCAAGACCCTCCAGCACACCCTGACCGCTCCCGGCGAGGAGTTCGGCCAGGCCGGCGGTGCCGTGGTGGCCGACCTGAACGGCGACCAGGTCGCCGAGCTCGTGTTCAGCTCCTTCGACCGCAACGCCCTCGCGATCTGGCGGCGTACCCCCGTCGTCAAGGTCGAGGTGCCGACCACGGTCACGAACACGGTCAAGTCCGAGACGGTGCGCAGCGCCCTCTCCGTGTCCACCAAGCGCAAGGGCAAGGCCAAGAGGACGACGTACGCCGTCCGGCTGGACGCCGCCACCGGTGGCCCCGCGCGCCGGGTGAAGGTCGTCTTCGACCCCGCCCGAGGCAAGACCAAGGTGCTGCGGACGCTCACCGTGCGCGGCAAGAACGGCGACTTCGCCGGCTCGTTCTCCTGGCGCGCACCGCGTCGGGGCACGCTCCGGTTCACCTACGCCGGGACCACGCTGAGCCCGACCCTGCGTGACACCGCCGCCCGGACGGTGGTCAAGGTCAGCCGCTGAGCGCTCGACCCCAGGCGTGCTGCGCGGCCCGACGTTGGGCCGCGCAGCGCGCCGCGAGCAGCAGGTGCACGGCGATCCCGAGCCCCATCAGCACCGTGAGCCAGGTGTGCAGGGGCTCGCGGTCGAGGTTGGTCTGCGAGGCCCAGATCAGCACGCCGAGCACGTAGCCGAAGTAGATGTGGAAGACCTTCAGCGTCCGGCGGGGTCGCACGAAGCCGAAGACGTAGACCGACAGGGCGATGTGCACGGTGTTGAGCAGCACGACGAGGGTGACCAGCGCCGCCGTCAGGATCCGGTACTCCCCCACGTAGTGCAGCGTGGTCGAGGCGATCACCACCGGCAGCAGCACCCAGCCGACGCGCCGACCCAGCACCCCCGCGCGCTGGCGCCGCCTCAGGGCCAGGAGGTCGGGGTGCTCGACGAGAGCGGACATCGCCTCGGGCCTCAGCCGCGGAAGCGTTCGGCGTCGAGCGCCGCGACGGACCGCCCGATCTGGCGCCACACCGAGCCGACGGCCATGACCGCGCTGTTGACGTCGCGGTCCTCGCCCGCGGCGATCGTCGCCGCCTGCAGCGAGGACTGCAGGGGCAGGTAGACGAGCGGCTCGAGCAGCCGGACCACGCGCTGCAGCTGCGGGTGCAGCCCGCGGAAGGCGTGGCCGAGCTCCCGGCTCCCGCAGCGCTCGACCAGCTGGTCGATGAACCGGTCGGCCATCACGAACGCCATCGCCAGGTCACCGCTGAGGTAGGCCAGGTCGTGGTCGAGGGAGGTACGGCGCAGGGCCGCCACGTCGCTCTGCTGGTACTGCGGCATCCCCCACCGCAGCACGTGCTCGAGGAGCATCCCGCCCACCCGCATCACGTCGTCGGCGGCCTCGCGGCTCAGCGGCGCGACGGACGCGCCCCGGTTCCGCTGGACGACGACGAGGCCCTCGGTCGCCAGCTGGGCGAAGGCCTCGCGCAGCGGCGAGTTGGAGACGCCGAAGCGCTGCATGATCGCCTCGGTCCGCAGCGGCTCGCCGGGGCCGAGCTGCCCGCTGATGATGTCGGCACGCAGGGCCGCGACGAGGTTCTCCCGCATGGCTCCGTGCTCGTGTTCGACGACCGGCATGGCCCGATCCTCCCACGACCGCCCGCGACACGGCGCCTCGTCAGTCCTCGGGGATCGTCAAGATCTCCAGGACGACGATGCCCAGCGAACTGAGCAGGTTCAGCACGCCCTGCAGCTCCTGCTGGTCGACGAGGTCCCCGACCAGCGTCGTCTGGGGCCGCTGCCGCCGGGCGGCGAGCTGGGGGAAGGCCGAGCTGATCTCGTCGGAGATGGTCGCGTCGACCCGGATCAGTGTCCTCGTCACCACGCGCCTCCTGCCGCCCTGCGTCCGCTCACCACCTGAGGCCGACGGTAGGTCTCGGCCGCGTGCCGATGCCTCACCGGAATCGGGCGAGGCACCTGCTCGTGCGGCGGGAGGAGAGTGCCCAGCACGGCACCGACGCCGTACCCATCCGACAAGCACGCAGGAGCACCACCATGGCGAAAGCGACCCTCACGGTCTGGAAGTTCAACACTCCCGGCGGCGCCCGCGACGCGTCCGCGACGCTGAACCGACTGGCCAGCGAGCAGTCGATCGTGCTGCACGACGCGGCCACCGTCTCCTGGGAGGAGGGCAAGAAGAAGCCGAAGACCCAGCAGCACACCCCGACGACCAGCGCCGGCGCCCTGGGCGGGGCCTTCTGGGGGATGCTGTTCGGCCTGATCTTCTTCATCCCGCTGCTCGGCGCCGCGGTCGGCGCGGCGGCCGGGGCACTGGCCGGCTCGCTCACCGACGTCGGCATCGACGACGGCTTCATCAAGAAGGTGCGCGACCAGATCACGCCCGGGACCTCGGCGCTGTTCGTGATGTCCTCCGACGCGGTCATCGACAAGGTCCGCGAGGCGTTCGCCGACAACCCGCCGGACGACCTCATCTTCACGAACCTCTCCGCCGAGCAGGAGGCCGCGCTGCACGACGCCTTCGACGAGGACTGACCAGCAGCGTGCAGCCATGTCGTCCTCCACGCTCACCGTCTGGCTCTACGACACCCCGATGGGGGCCGTGGCGGGCGAGCTGCGGTTGCGGGCGCTGCACAAGCGGAGGGCGGTGCTCGTCCTCGACGCGGTCACGGTGATCTGGATCCCCGGGGCGCACCGGCCGCGGATCGGCCACCTGCGCTACCCGACCTCCCAGGTCGCCGCGCAACGGTCGGTGCTCGGGGCGCTGGTCGGCGCCGTCCTCCTGCCGACCGCCGTCCCGGTCACCGACCCGGAGGCCGTCGGCCTCAACGCCTGGGCCGACCGGCTCGGCGGGACGGGGATCGACCAGCCCTTCCTCGAGGACGTCCGCAGCCGGATCGTCCCCGGCACGTCCGCACTCCTGGTGCTGTCCTCGGACACCGACCTGGACGTCGTCCGGCCGCTCGTGCAGCACGGGCTGGCGCGCGGTGACGTCTCCCTGTTGCGGGTCCCGCTGGGCGAGGGCGCCGTCGAGATGCTCCGGCAGGTGGTCGACGAGCTCGTCCCGCGGGGGTGAGTGGACGGGCGCTCTGGTGAGTCCACCCGATTCAGGCGATGGCCGACAGCGCGTCCGAGACGCTACGGTCGGGGCGTGATCCGCCTCCTCCTCCGCGCGGTCGTGTTCCTGGCCTCCGCCGCCATCGGTCTCATCGTCGCGTCGCTGGTGCTGGACGACGTCACCGTGACCACCGAGGGCTTCCTCCTGGTCGTCGTCATCTTCGCGGTGATCCAGAGCGTCATCTCCCCGTTCCTGGCCCGGGTGGCCGCCAAGAACGCCACCGCCCTGCTCGGCGGCGTCGGGCTGCTGGCCACCTTCGTCGCGCTGCTGGTCGTCACGCTCTGGGGGGACGCGGTCACGATCGACGGCGGCGTCGGGACCTGGATCGCCGCCACCGTGATCGTCTGGCTGGCCACCGCGCTGGCGACGATGCTGCTGCCGCTGCTGTTCCTGATCGGGCGTCGCAAGGACGCCGGGGCTGCGAACGACGGCCCCGCCCTGCGCCGCCGCTGAGCGACGCGGAACTCGCGAGCGCTTCGAGCCCGTCCCCGGTCACACTGCCGACCATGGACGCACAGCGGTGGACCGACGAGGCCTGGCTCGCGACGGCGTACGCCTGGGTCGAGGAGCGGCTCGGCGCACTCGGCCTGACCCGCACGGGCGAGATCGAGCAGCCGCACGTAGCCCCGTGGTCGACGGTGCTGCGGGTGCCGACCGACGCCGGCGCGGTCTTCTTCAAGGCCAACGAGGAGCAGCTGCGGCACGAGGCGCGGGTAGCGAGCCTGCTGGCGGCGCGGGTGCCGGACCGGGTGCCGCCGCTGCTGGCCGCAGACCCCGAGCGCGGCTGGATGCTGATGGCCGACGCCGGCGAGACGCTGCGCGTCGTGGTGGCGCGGGAGCGGAGCCTGGAGCGCTGGTACGACGCCCTGGCCGCCGTCGCCCGGATCCAGCTCGCCGTGACGGACGACGTCGACGAGCTGCTGGCGATGGGCGTGCCCGACCACCGGCTGGCCGGCGTACCGGCCGGGTATGCCCGGCTGATGGACGAGATCGACGCCGAGCCGCGGTTCCGGGCGGCCCAGGGGTACGTCGAGGAGCTCTGCGCCGAGCTGGCGTCGTACGGCGTCCCCGGCTCGATCCAGCACGACGACCTCCACGACGCGCAGGTCTTCGTGCGGGACGGGCGTCAGCTGGTGATGGACTGGGGCGACGCCTGCGTCTCGCAGCCGTTCTGCGTGCTGTCGGTGGCGCTGGAGGGGGTCATCGCCTGGGGGCTCGACGACGTCGAGGACTCGGTCGACACGACGCCGTTCCGCGACGCCTACCTGGCGCCCTGGGCCGAGCGACTGCCCGGCGTCGACCTGGCGGCCGCCGTGACTCCGGCGTTGCGCCTCGGGTGGGCGATCCGCGCGGTCAACGGGCACGTCGCCGGGGACCTGGACCAGACGCTCACCCGGCTCCGGATGTTCCTCGACGGGCGGGCCTGAGCACGGCGCCCCCTACATGCGTCGCGTCTCCAGCACCCGGAACCCCTTGGCGCTGGCCAGCCGGGTGGTGGGGAAGCCCTGCCCACCGAGCCAGCGCTGGAGCGAGTCGGCGCCGAGGTTCTTGCCGACGACCATGACCGCCCGACCGCCGGGGGCCATCCGCGGGAGCCAGGTCAGCAGCAGCTCGTGCAGTGCGTCCTTGCCGATCCGGATCGGCGGGTTCGACCAGATCTCGTCGTACTGCGCGGCGGGGTCGACCCCGCCCGGGACGGAGGCCGCGTAGCGGTCGGAGAGGCCGAGGGCGTGCGCGTTCTCGTTCGCCAGCAGCACCGCCCGCTCGTTCACGTCGACGGCGGTGACCACGGCCTCCGGAACGGCGACGGCGACGGCGAGGCCGATGACGCCGTACCCGCAGCCGAGGTCGAGGACCCGCCCGGGCGCGGGCGGGTCGGTCTCGCGGAACAGCACGGCGGTCCCGACGTCGAGCCGGCCCTGGGCGAAGACCCCCGAGCCGCTGGTCAGCTCCAGCTCGTGCCCCCAGACCGACGCGCTGACCGGCGCCCGTTTGAAGGCGACCGTGGGGTCGGCGCTGAAGTAGTGCTCGTCGCTCATGGCTGCGTCCTCCGCGCCCTCGTCAGCTGGTCCCGTGCGGCCAGCTCGTCGTCCACCGGGTAGGCCACCTCCTCCAGGGTCAGCCCGTGCGCGTGCGCGACGGACACCGCCGGATCCCGGCGCTCCGCCCGCAGCACCTGGGCGGCCCACTCGACGGGTCGCCGCCCCTCCCCCACGGCCACCAGGCAGCCGACCAGGGCGCGCACCATGCTGTGGCAGAACGCGTCGGCGCGGACCGTGCCGACGAGTACGCCGTCGGGGGTGCGCGCCCAGCAGAGGTCGAGCAGGGTGCGGATCGTGGTCGCGCCCTCCCGCTGCTTGCAGAACGACGCGAAGTCGCGCAGGCCCACGAGGTCGCTCGCCGCCCGGTTCATCCGCTCCTCGTCGAGAGGACGCGGCCAGGCCAGCACGTGCGAGCGGGTCAGCGGGTCGAGCAGGTCCGGCCGGTCGGCGATCCGGTAGGCGTAGCGCCGCCACAGCGCGGAGAAGCGGGCGTCGAAGCCGTCCGCGGCCTCGGCCGCCCGGCGTACCCGGACATCGGGCGGGAGGATGCCGTTGAGGCGCCGTACCAGCGCGACGAGGGGGTCGTCGGGCGACCGCCCGGCCGAGGCCGTCAGCACTTCGCGGGAGACGTCGGTGTGCACGACCTGTCCGCGCGCGTGCACGCCGGTGTCGGTCCGCCCGGCACACACGACCGCGACCGACGGGACCCGCAGGGAGGTCGCGAGCGCCGTCCCCAGGGTCTCCTGGACGGTCCGCAGCCCGGGCTGCGTCGCCCAGCCGTGGAATTCGGTGCCGTCGTAGGCGAGGTCGATCCGGAGCCGCACGGCGCCCATCCTTCCGTACGCTTCCGTAGGCTGAGATCGTGACCTCAGGCCCCGCGATCATCCTGGTCTCCGAGCACCACGCCGACGACCTGCGCGACGCGTTCACCCGCTACGACCGTGAGTACGACGTCCGCGTCGCCGCCAGCTGCGCGGCGGCCGAGGAGGCGGCCCGCGACGTGGTCGCGAACGGGCGCACGGTCGCCCTCTTCGTCTCCGACTCCGTGCTCCCGGACTGCCACGTCCTCGAGGGCTTCCACCGCTGGCGCACCGTCGTCCCCAACGCCCGCCGGATGATCGCCGCCCACTGGGACCGCTTCCTCATGGACGCACCGGGGCTGCGCGCCGGCATGGCCAAGGGCAAGTACGACGCCTACCTGCTGATGCCGCGCGGCACCCGGGACGAGGAGTTCCACCACGCCGTCACCGATCTGCTGAGCGACTGGGGGGCGACGATCGCCGATCCCGAGGTCGTCTCGGCGAAGATCATCGCGCCCACGCGCACCCCGGACGTGCTCGCGATCCGCGACTTCCTCGACCGGCTCGGCATGCCCCACCGCGTCTACCACCCCGACGAGTTCGTCGGCCACCCGCTGGCCGACCAGCTGCCGCCGGACCCGACGTACCCGCTGGTGTGGGTGTCGAACCGTCCCTTCATCGACGCCGCCACCGTCCGCAAGGTCGCGATGGACATGTACGGCGCCCCCGGCGATCTCGACATCGACCACACCGTCGACGTGTGCGTCGTCGGCGCGGGCCCGGCCGGCCTGGCGGCCGCGGTGTACGCCGCGTCGGAGGGCCTGTCGTGCGTGGTGCTGGAGGCCGAGGCGATCGGCGGCCAGGCCGGCACCAGCTCGATGATCCGCAACTACCTCGGCTTCCCGCGCGGGATCTCCGGCATGCGGCTGGCCCAGCGCGCCCGCAACCAGGCGCTGCGCTTCGGCACCGAGTTCGTCACCGGCTGGACCGTCGACCGGCTGGTCCCGGGCGGCGACGGCGCGCCCCACCGGCTCTGCACGGACGGCGGTGACGTGCACGCCCGCGCGGTGGTGATCGCGAGCGGGGTTGCCTACCGCAAGCTGCGGGTCGACCCGCTGGAGGAGCTGGTCGGCAACGGCGTCTTCTACGGCGCTGCGATGACCGCCGCCCGGGAGATGGAGGACCAGGACGTCTTCGTCGTCGGCGGCGGCAACTCCGCCGGCCAGGCCGCCGTGCACCTGTCCCGGTTCGCCCGCTCGGTGACCATCCTGGTCCGCCGGCCCAGCCTGGCCGAGACCATGTCGCAGTACCTGGTCGGCGAGATCGAGTACAACCCGCGCATCGACGTCGAGGTCTGCACCCGGGTCGTCGACGGCGGCGGCGAGGGCCACCTGGAGTGGCTCTGCCTGGAGGACACCCGCACCGGCGTACGGACGAAGCGAGACGCGTACGGGCTGTTCCTCCTGCTCGGCGCCGAGCCCACCTGCACCTGGGTCCCGCCCGAGGTCGCCCTCGACGACCACGGCTTCGTGCTCACCGGCCGCGACGTGCCGCGCGAGCACTGGACCGACGGCATCCCGCCCGCCGACCTCGCGACCACCGTCCCCGGCGTCTTCGCCGCCGGCGACGTGCGCTCGGGCTCGATGAAGCGGGTCGCCGCCGCCAGCGGCGAGGGCGCCAGCGTGGTCTCGCTCGTGCACCGCTACCTGGCCCCGGCTCCCGACTGAGCGCCCGCTGGTCGAGCAGCGAAGGACGAAGTCCTGAGCGCCCGTCGAGACCCGGTGAGCCACACGACAACCCCCACCACCGTCACCCGCGGCCTGCAGGGGTCTCGACGGACGCTCGTCGCCGGGGCTCCTCGCTGCTCGACCACCGTCGCGCCCCGGTGGTCGAGCAGCGACGGACGAAGTCCCGAGCGCCCGTCGAGACCCGGTAAGCCACACCACAACCCCCACCACCGTCACCCGCGGCCTGCAGGGGTCTCGACGGACGCTCGTCGCCGGGGCTCCTCGCTGCTCGACCACCGTCGCGCCCCGGCGGTCGAGCAGCGAAGGACGAAGTCCTGAGCGCCCGGCGTCGCGCCCCGGTGGTCGAGCAGCGAAGGACGAAGTCCTGAGCGCCCGTCGAGACCCGGTGAGCCGTACGACGACCTGAATCACGGCGCTCCGCGGCATGCCAGGGTCTCGACCAGCGACGATCAGCCCAGCTCGTTGCGGTACGGCGGGTCCGCGCCGGGCCGCGCGACGACCAGGGCTGCGGCGCGGACCGCGTGCTGGAGCAGGGCGGCCCGGTCGACGTCGCTCAGCTGCGCGAGGGCGGGCCGGGCCTCCGCGCCGAGCAGGCCGCGGGTCCACAGCCCGTCGACGAGCGCGGCGCCGAACGTGTCACCGGCCGCGATCGTGTCGACGACGACGGTCTGTGGTGCCGGGACGTCGACGGTGCCGTCGGCGGCCACCCAGGTGGCGCCCTCCGCCCCGCGGGTGACGACCACGGCGCTCGGGCCGAGCTCCAGCAGCCGCCGTGCCGCGGTCACCGGATCGGCGTCGGGGTGCAGGGCGTGCAGGTCCTCGTCGCTGGCCTTGACCACATCCGCGAGCGCGACCACGGCCTCGACCGACGCGCGCAGCTCGGAGCCGGTCCCGGTGATGGCCGGTCGCGCGTTGACGTCGTACGTCACGGTCGCGTGCGGGCGCATCCGCGCCAGCAGGTCGAGCACCTGGGCCGCTCCCGGCTGCAGCACCGCCCCGATCGAGCACGCGTGCACGACCAGGGGCCGCGGGTCGTCCGGCACCTCGCCGAGGCGCCACTCCAGGTCGAACTCGTAGGTCGCCGACCCGTCGTCGGCGAGGGTCGCCTGCGCGGTCGCTGTCCGCTCGATCACCTCGGGGTCGGAGGCCAGGCGGACCCCGTCCCGGCCGATGTAGGCCGCCACGATCCCGCCGTACCGATCGTCGGCGATCGCCGTCGCGAACCGCACCGGCCGCCCGAGGCGCGCCAGCGCCACCGCCACGTTCGCCGCGCTCCCGCCCGCGTGCTCGGCGACCGACCCGTCGGCCCGTCGTACGACGTCGACGAGCGCCTCCCCGACCACCAGCACGTCCCGATCCATGCCGATCACCCTAGGGTGACCCGCATGCTGGTTCACCCGCTGGACCCCGACGCCGCCACCCCGCCGTACGAGCAGCTGCGCGCCCAGCTCGCCACCCGCGCCGCCTCGGGCGATCTCCCTGCCGGCACCAAGCTCCCCACCGTGCGCGCCCTGGCCGCCGACCTGGGCGTCGCGGCCGGCACCGTCGCCCGCGCCTACCGGGAGCTGGAGGCCGACGGCGTCGTCGTCACCGAGGGCCGCCGCGGCACCTTCGTCGCCTCGGGCGCGACCGCGTCGTCCGGGGCCGCGCTCTCCGCCGCGCAGGAGTACGCCGGCGCCGCCCGCCGGCTCGGCCTCACCCGCGCCGAGGCGGTGCGCCTGCTCGAGGAGGCCTGGTCGTGAGGTACGTCGTCCTCGGGGCCGGCGCCGTCGGCGGGGTGATCGGCGCCAACCTGCACCTCGCCGGCCGATCCGTCACCTTCGTCGCCCGCGGCTCGCACCTCGACCGGATCCGGGCCGACGGCCTTCTCCTGGACCGGGCCGACGGGCGTCACCTGGTCCGGGTACCGGTTTCGCCGGCTCTCCACCGAGGTCGCCTGGTCCGAGCCCGCTGACCAGAGCGCCGCGGACGACCCCGTACGCCGCGGCGACCTGATGCGCCGCCGTACCGGACGCAGCGGCGAGATCGTCCTGCTCGGCCGGCTGCACGGCATCCCCACGCCGGCCAACGACCGCGTGGTCCGGGCCGCGACGTGCCGGGAATGACACCGGCCCGCCACCCTGACGGGTAGCGGGCCGGTGTGCGGTACTGCGGAGGATCAGGCCTTCGGCTCGTCCTCGGTCGCCTCGGCGTCGGCGGACTCCGCCTCGACCTCGTCGACCTGCGTCTCCTCGGCGACGACGCTCTCCTCGGGCGACGCCTCCTCGGTCTGCGCGGTGGGCGCGTCCTCGGCGACGGTCTCCTCGGCGGGAGCCTCCTCGACCGGGGCGGCGGCCGCCGGAGCGGGCTTCGCCTTCGGGGCCGACGGCTGGTACGCCTCGGTCACCAGCTCGATGACCGCCATGGGGGCGTTGTCGCCCTTGCGGGGGCCGATCTTGGTGATCCGGGTGTAGCCGCCCGGACGCTCCGAGAAGGTCGGCGCGATCTCGGTGAACAGCACGTGCACGACACCCTTGTCACGGATGGTCTTGAGGACCTCGCGACGGTTGTGCAGGTCGCCCTTCTTGGCCTTGGTGATCAGCTTCTCGGCGTGCGGACGCAGCGCGCGCGCCCGCGCCTCGGTGGTGGTGATCCGGCCGTGCTCGAAGAGCTGGGTGGCCAGGTTCGCCAGGATGAGGCGCTGGTGCGACGGGCTGCCGCCGAGGCGGGGACCCTTGGTGGGCTTCGGCATGTCTCTCTCGTTCCTCCCCGGCCGTGTCAGGTACCGGGGTAGTCGGCCGGCGGAGGGTCCCGCCGGTCAGTGATGGGTCAGTACTGCTCGTCCTCGACGAAAGCGTCATCGTCGTCGTCGCCGTACGCGGCGAGGGCCGCGTGCGGGTCGAAGCCGGGCGCGCTGTCCTTGAGGGACAGGCCCATCTCGACCAGCTTGGCCTTGACCTCGTCGATCGACTTCGCGCCGAAGTTGCGGATGTCGAGCAGGTCCTGCTCCGAGCGGCTGATGAGCTCACCCACGGTGTGGATGCCCTCGCGCTTGAGGCAGTTGTACGAACGGACGGTCAGCTGCAGGTCCTCGACCGGGAGGGCGAGGTCGGCGGCCAGCTGCTCGTCGACGGGCGACGGGCCGATGTCGATGCCCTCGGCCTCGACGTTCAGCTCCCGGGCCAGGCCGAACAGCTCGACCAGGGTCTTGCCGGCCGAGGCGATCGCGTCACGGGGACGGATCGACGGCTTGGTCTCGACGTCGATGACGAGCTTGTCGAAGTCGGTGCGCTGCTCGACTCGGGTGGCCTCGACCTTGTAGGTCACCTTCAGCACGGGGCTGTAGATCGAGTCGACCGGCATCCGGCCGATCTCGTTGTCGGCGCCCTTGTTCTGGACGGCGGAGACGTAGCCGCGGCCGCGCTCGACGACGAGCTCCATCTCCAGCTTGCCCTTGTCGGACAGGGTGGCGAGCTTCAGCTCGGGGTTGTGCACCTCAACGCCGGCGGGCGGCGTGATGTCGGCGCCGGTGACGTCACCGGCACCCGACTTGCGCAGGTACATCGTCACGGGCTCGTCGTGCTCGGAGGAGACGACGAGACCCTTGAGGTTCAAGATGACCTCGGTGATGTCCTCCTTGACCCCCTCGATGGTCGAGAACTCGTGCAGGACGCCGTCGACCTTGATGCTCGTGACCGAGGCACCGGGGATCGACGACAGGAGGGTACGGCGCAGCGAGTTGCCGAGCGTGTAGCCGAAGCCGGGCTCCAGGGGCTCGATCACGAACCGCGAGCGGAACTCGTCGACGGACTCTTCCGACAGGGTGGGGCGCTGTGCGATAAGCACTGATTCTTTCCTTTCCGGACCTACCCGCTATTTGACAGGTCCGAATGTGCTGGGTGACGGAAGGAAGGTGGCGCCTGTCCCGTGGTGAGACGGGACAGGCGCCGGAGGATCACTTCTTCGAGTAGAACTCGACGATGAGCTGCTCCTGGACCGGCAGGTCGATCTGCGCCCGGGTGGGGAGCTGGTGGACCAGCACCCGCATCCGGTTCGGCAGCGCCTCGAGCCAGGCGGGGACGACGCGCTCGCCGTGGGTCTCGCGAGCCACGATGAACGGGGTCATCTCCAGGGACTTCTCGCGCACGTCGATGATGTCGTGCTGCGTCACCTGGAAGGACGGGATGTCGACCTTCTTGCCGTTGACCAGGAAGTGACCGTGGGTCACCAGCTGGCGGGCGTGGCGACGCGTCCGGGCGAAGCCGGCACGGTAGACCACGTTGTCGAGACGGCACTCGAGCAGCTGGAGCAGGTTGTCACCCGTCTTGCCGGCGCGCCGGGAGGCCTCGACGTAGTAGTTGTGGAACTGGCGCTCCAGGACGCCGTAGGTGAAGCGGGCCTTCTGCTTCTCCTGCAGCTGCGAGCGGTACTCGCTCTCCTTGATGCGCGCGCGGCCGTGCTGGCCGGGGGCGTACGGGCGACGCTCGAACGCGGCGTCGCCGCCCACCAGGTCGACGCCCAGGCGGCGCGACTTGCGGGTCATGGGGCCGGTGTAACGGGCCATCTCGTAAGTCTCCTAAATCCGTTCGGGCGTCTCAGACGCGCCGGCGCTTGGGCGGGCGGCAGCCGTTGTGGGGCGTGGGCGTGACGTCCTGGATGGTGCCGACCTCGAGGCCGATCGCACCCAGGGACCGGATCGCCGTCTCGCGACCCGAACCCGGGCCCTTGACGAAGACGTCGATCTTCTTCATGCCGTGCTCCATCGCCCGGCGTCCGGCGGCCTCGGCGGCCATCTGCGCGGCGAACGGGGTGGACTTGCGCGAGCCCTTGAAGCCGACGGTGCCGGCCGAGGCCCACGAGATCACCGCACCGGTCGGGTCGGTGATCGTGACGATCGTGTTGTTGAACGTGCTCTTGATGTGGGCTTCGCCCTGAGCGATGTTCTTCTTCTCCTTGCGGCGCACCTTCTTGGCGCCGGCCGCGGTGCGGCTCTTGGGAGGCATTCAGTTTCTCCTGAGGTTCTGGTCGAAAAGCTCGGTGGACGGTGATCGGCGCATCAGCGCCGGATCACTTCGCCTTCTTCTTGCCGGCAACCGTGCGCTTCGGACCCTTGCGGGTGCGCGCGTTGGTCTTGGTGCGCTGACCGCGGACCGGGAGGCCCATGCGGTGGCGGCGACCCTGGTAGCTGCCGATCTCGATCTTGCGGCGGATGTCCGCCTGGACCTCGCGACGGAGGTCACCCTCGATCTTGAAGTTGGCTTCGATCTCGTCGCGGAGCTTGACCAGCTCCTCGTCGCCCAGCTGGTGGACGCGGAGGTTCGGGTTGACCCCGGTGGCCTCCAGCAGCTGCTGGGCGCGGGTACGGCCGATGCCGTAGATGTAGGTGAGTGCGATCTCGATGCGCTTGTCGCGCGGGAGGTCGACACCAACGAGGCGTGCCATGTGGCTTGTCCTTCTGGTTGTTCGCAGCGGTTTCGGTCGTGACGCGTCCCGGGCCTCGCGAGGTGGGCTCCGGCCTGCTGCTCCGGAGGTGGTTCGCCCGGTCGTACGACGGGGCTAAGCGATCACGTTGTGTGGGTTCTTCAGTTGTCGCTCGCGAGCCCGCAGGCTCGCGCGCTCAGCCCTGGCGCTGCTTGTGACGCGGGTTCTCGCAGATCACCATGACGCGGCCGTGGCGACGGATCACCTTGCACTTGTCACAGATGGGCTTGACGCTGGGGTTGACCTTCACGAGGAGGTCCTCTCGGATGCTCGGCTGGCTACTTGTAGCGGTAGACGATCCGACCTCGCGTGAGGTCGTACGGCGAGAGCTCCACCACCACGCGGTCCTCGGGGAGGATCCGGATGTAGTGCTGGCGCATCTTGCCGCTGATGTGGGCGAGCACCTTGTGGCCGTTGCTCAGCTCGACGCGGAACATGGCATTCGGAAGGGCCTCCGTAATGGTGCCCTCGAGCTCGATCACGCCTTCTTTCTTCGGCATGTCCTCCACAATCTGTCGATCGATGTCTACCGTTCTGCTGCACCGGGACCGGCACGGACCGGTCGCGGCTGGCCCGGGAACCTCCGCCCGCGAGGACGGTGGACCTCGTGCAGCCGTCCCCGATGCCTCTTCCCAGGCACGCAGACGAACCGCTCCGAGGAGCCACTCACTGGTGTTCCGGGCAGCCGCGAGGCACCACAGGACAGACCCACGTTGGGCCGACACGCCAGTCTAGTCAAAACCTGACGAGAAACACGAATCGGACTGGCGGCTCACCCGGCCAGCAGGCGCAGCGTCTCGGATCGAGACGGGCTGGTGGCCGGGTCGGTCGCGAGCGAGGCACCCGCCACGGGGTTGACCATCACCTCGTCGACGCCGTACGTCGCGGCCAGGTCGGCGACCCGTTCCCGCGCCTCCCCGGCGGTCCCGATCACCCAGCGACTCGCCATCTTCTCGACCAGCTCGCGCTGGTCGCCGGCGAGCTCGACCTTCTCGGCCTCCTCGACCGCGAACTGCGGGCCGAGCGGCTGACCGGTGCGGAGGGCGAGCATCATCAGCAACTGTGGGAGGGCGCGACGGCGCGCCTCGTCGGCGTCGTGCGCGACCGAGGCGTTCACCGTCAGGAAGGTCCGCGGCTCGGCCAGCTCGGGCGAGGGCCGGAAGGTCGTGCGGTAGAGCTCGAGCGCCTCGGCGGTGCCGCTCCCGGAGAAGTGGTGGGCGAAGACGTACGGCATGCCCTTCTCGGCCGCCAACCGGGCGGAGTAGTCCGAGGAGCCGAGCAGCCAGATCTGCGGCACGGAGGTCGCACCCGGCGTGGCCTTCAGGACGTGCGTGCGGCCCTGGACCGCGAGACCGACCCCGGCGGCGTCCATCATCGCGAGCACGTTGTCGACGTACTCGGGGAAGCGGGAGACCGCCTCGTCGGTGACCCCGCCGGCGCCGTGGCGCAGCGCCCAGCCGGTCACCGGGTCGGTGCCCGGAGCCCGGCCGATGCCCAGGTCGATCCGGCCGGGGTACGCCGCCTCCAGGAGCGCGAACTGCTCGGCGACCACGAGCGGGGCGTGGTTGGGCAGCATCACGCCGCCCGAGCCCACCCGCAGCCGTCGGGTCGCGCCCGCGACCATCGCGATGAGCACCGGCGGGTTCGTCGCAGCGACGGCCGGCATGTTGTGGTGCTCCGCCAGCCAGTAGCGGCGGTAGCCCAGCTCGTCGGCCGCCCGGGCCAGCTCCAGGGTCGCGGCGAGCGCGTCGCCGGTGCTCTGGTCGTGACGGACCGGCACGAGGTCCAGGACGGAGAGGGTCGGGAAGTCGCTCATCGACTCTCCCAACCCCCTCCGATCCACGACTATTCCGCGACGATCAGGCGGCGGCCGGGTCCTTCTCGCGGTCCTTCTTGTCCTTCGCGAGGCTCGCGACGGCGGTCACCGCGAGCGTCACGAGGATGACGGCGAGGCTGAGGAGGGTCGGCACCTCCCAGTCGAGCACGCCGCTCTTGTAGAGCGCGTGGATGAACAGCTTGGCGCCGATCCAGGCCAGGATGAAGGCCAGGCCGAGCGACAGGTAGACCAGCCGCTGCAGCAGCCCGCCGATGAGGAAGTAGAGCTGGCGCAGACCCATCAGCGCGAACACGTTGGCCGTGAAGACCAGGTACGGCTCCTGCGTGATGCCGAAGATCGCGGGGATCGAGTCGAGCGCGAACAGCAGGTCGGTCGCGCCGAGCGCGATGATGACGACCAGCATCGGAGAGGCGAAGCGGACGCCGTTCTCGCGGTAGAAGAGCTTCAGGCCCTGCCACTTGTCACCGACGTTGAGGTGCTGCTGCGCGAACTTGACGATCCGCGAGTCTTCGGGGTGCTCCTCCTCGTGCTTGCGGTAGGAGCGGACCAGGTTGATCGCGGTGTAGACGAGGAACGCGCCGAAGACGTAGAAGACCCAGCTGAAGTTCTCGACCAGCTGGTAGCCGAGCGCGATGAAGATGCCGCGGAAGATCAGCGCGAGGATGATCCCGACCATCAGGGCTTCCTGCTGGTACTTCCGCGGGACCTTGAGAGCGGACATCAGCACGATGAAGACGAAGAGGTTGTCGACCGACAGGCTCTTCTCGACGATGAAGCCCGTGTAGAAGTCGATGCCGTAGTCGGTCCCGTGGTACCCGATGGTCCAGATGCCGAAGACCGCGGCGGCGGCCATGTAGATGACGAACGCGATCGTGCACTCCCGCATCGACGGCTCGTGCGGGTTGCGGGCGATGATGATGACGTCGAAGAGCAGCACGGCGCAGGTGATCGCGATCGTGATGCCCCACTCGAGGCCGGAGACGTCCACAGGTTCCTCCTGGTTCAGGGGATGGCTTGTCGCCTGAGGTCTCTTCCACCGCCGACGCGGCCCGCGGCCCCGGACCGGCTGCTGAGCCGGACGTGCTGACGAGGTCGCGACGAAGGAATACTCCCCTCCTGCGACGCACATCCTCGCACGTCACCCAGGAGTTCAGAGACTCCGCTCAGCGCTCGGTACCCGGACGCCCGCCGAAAGGAACGCCCAGCGAGGCGAGCATCTCCTCGCCGCCGTCGAGGGCGGTCAGCACCCAGGCGCCGGTGTCGGTGAGCACGAAGGTGTGCTCGAAGTGCGCCGCCCAGCTCCCGTCGGTGGTCACGACGGTCCAGTCGTCGTCGAGGACGTCGGACTCCTTGCCGCCGAGCGTGATCATCGGCTCGACGGCGAGGGCCAGGCCCTGGACCAACCGGGGACCGCGCCCGGGCTTGCCGAAGTTGGGGACGTTCGGGGGCAGGTGCATCTGGGTGCCGATGCCGTGCCCGACGTAGTCCTCGAGGATGCCGTACGAGCCGGCCCCGCGGACGTGGGTCTCCACCGCGTGGGAGATGTCGGTGACCCGGCCGCCGACCCGCGCGGCCGCGATCCCCCGCCACAGCGCCGCCTCGGTGACCCGCATCAGCTCGGTCACCTCGTCGGCGACCTCACCGACCGCGACGGTCACCGCCGCGTCACCGTGCCAGCCCTGACCGGCGTCGTCGGCGACGATCGCGCCGCAGTCGATCGAGATCACGTCACCGGGCTGCAGGACCCGCTCCCCCGGGATGCCGTGGACGACCTCGTCGTTGACCGACGCACAGATCGACGCCGGGAAGCCGTGGTAGCCCTTGAACGACGGGGTCCCGCCCGCGGACCGGATGCTGTCCTCGGCGATCGCGTCGAGCTCGGCGGTGCTGATCCCCGGCCGGACCGACTCGCGCAACAGTTCCAGGGTGCGCCCGACGACCAGGCCCGCCCGGCGCATCCCGTCGAACTGGGCCGGGGTCTTGATCTCCAGGCCGCGGTCGAGGAAGCCCATCAGCTCTCGGGAAGTACGTCGAGTGCTTCGAAGATGCGCTTGGTGACGTCGTCGACCTCACCCATGCCGTCGATCTCGACGAGCAGGCCGCGCTCGCGGTAGACCTCGATGAGCGGCTCGGTCTGCTCGGCGTACACCACCTGGCGCCGGCGGATGACCTCTTCGGTGTCGTCGGCGCGTCCCTCGACCTGCGCCCGCTGCAGCAGCCGGCTGACGATCTCGTCCTGGTCGACGGTCAGCACCACGACGGCGTCGAGGGCGTGGCCGGTGAACTTGATCATCCCGTCCAGCTCCTCGACCTGCGCGAGGGTGCGGGGGTAGCCGTCCAACAGGAAGCCGGGTTCGGCGTCGGGCTCGTCGATGCGGTTGCGGACCATGAGGTTGGTGACCTCGTCGGGGACGTACTCCCCCGCGTCCATGAACCGCTTGGCCTCAACACCGAGCGGGGTGCCCTGGGAGACGTTGGCCCGGAAGATGTCGCCGGTCGAGACCGCAGGGATGCCGAAGTGATCGGCGATGAACTTGGCCTGCGTGCCCTTTCCCGCTCCCGGGGGACCCATGATGATCAGTCGCATTTAGCCGAGGAATCCTTCGTAGTTGCGCTGCTGCAGCTGGCTCTCGATCTGCTTCACCGTGTCGAGGGCGACGCCCACCATGATCAGGATGGACGTGCCGCCGAAGGGGAAGTTCTGGTTCGCGTCGATGAGAACCAGCGCGATCAACGGGATCAGGGAGATGAGCCCGAGATAGAGCGCGCCCGGCAGAGTGATGCGGGACAGGACGTAGGACAGGTAGTCCTCGGTCGGCTTGCCCGCCCGGATTCCGGGGATGAAGCCGCCGTACTTCTTCATGTTGTCGGCCACCTCGTGCGGGTTGAAGGTGATCGACACGTAGAAGTAGGTGAAGAAGATGATCATCAGGAAGAACACCGCCATGTACAGGGGGTGCGATCCGTCGACGAAGTAGTCGTTGAGGAAGCCGACCCAGCCCGCGCTGCTGGTGTTGTTGAACTGCACCGCCATGGCGGGCAGGTACAGCAGCGACGAGGCGAAGATGACCGGGATGATGCCGGCCTGGTTCACCTTGAGCGGGATGTACGTCGAGCTGCCGCCGAACATCTTGCGGCCGACCATCCGGCGGGCGTACTGGACCGGGATCCGGCGCTGGGCCTGCTCGATGAAGATGACCGCGGCGACGATGACCAGACCGATGGCCATGACGACACCGAAGGTCCACCAGCCCTGCGACTTCTGGACCTGCCAGAGCGCGGTCGGGAAGGTGGCGACCACCTGGCAGAAGATCAGGATCGACATGCCGTTGCCGACACCGCGGTCGGTGATCAGCTCACCGAGCCACATGATCACGGCCGTGCCGGCGGTCATGGTGATGACGAGGACCAGGAAGGTCGCCGTGCCGTCGTCGTGCAGCAGTGGCTGGTTGCAGTTCTGCAGCAGGTTGCCCGACCGGGCGAGGGCCACGATGCCCGTCGCCTGCAGCAGGGCCAGGCCGAGCGTGAGGTAGCGGGTGTACTGCGTGATCTTCGTCTGGCCCGCCTGGCCCTCCTTCTTCAGCGCTTCGAGCCGCGGGATCACCACGACGAGCAGCTGCAGGATGATGCTGGCGGTGATGTACGGCATGATGCCGAGCGCGAAGATCGTCAGCTGGAGCAGTGCTCCACCTGAGAAGAGGTTGATCAGACTGTAGAGGCTCGAGTCCTCCAGCTGATTGAGGCACGTGTCGACGTTGGCGACGTGCACCCCGGGTGCGGGAATCTGAGAACCGGCCCGGAAGATCACGATGATCATCAGGACGAACAGCAGCTTGCGCCGCAGGTCCGGTGTCCGGAAAGCGTTGGCGAACGCGCCTAGCACGAGAGGTTCCTCTTTCTCCCAGCAGAAAATCAAGGTCTCCGCAGTCAGCGCCCAGAAACCCCGGGAAGCCTAACAGGGCTCGGACACCGTCACGGATTCGGCGCCAAAGTGGCACCGGATGACGACAAAGGGCGCGGCCGGGCTGCGCTGTGCAGCCTGGCCGCGCCCAATGTCACAACGACTCAGACGAGGGTGGTGGTTCCGCCCGCGGCCTCGATCTTCTCCTTCGCCGAGGCGGAGACCGCCTGGACGCTGACGTCGACCTTGACCGACAGCTCGCCCTGGCCCAGGACCTTCACCGGCTGGCCCTTGCGGACCGCGCCGCGCGCGACGAGCTCCTCGACGGTGACGGCACCGCCCTCGGGGAACAGCTTGCTGATCCGGTCGAGGTTCACGACCTGGAACTCCACCTTGAACGGGTTCTTGAACCCCTTCAGCTTGGGGAGCCGCATGTGGATCGGCATCTGGCCACCCTCGAAGGCGACCGGAACCTGGTAGCGGGCCTTGGTGCCCTTGGTACCGCGACCCGCCGTCTTACCCTTCGAGCCCTCACCACGACCCACGCGGGTCTTGGCGGTCTTGGCCCCGGGCGCGGGACGCAGGTGGTGCAGCTTGAGCGTCATGTCACTCCACCTCCTCGACCGTCACCAGGTGACGGACGGTGTTGACCATGCCGCGGATCTCCGGCCGGTCCTCCTTGACGACGACGTCGCCGATGCGCTTGAGACCGAGCGTGCGCAGGGTCTCGCGCTGGTTCTTCTTCAGGCCCACGAGACCGCGGTCCTGACGCACCTTCAGCTGGGCCATCAGGAGGCACCCCCCACGGGGGCGACGACCTCGGCGCGCGCCTTCAGCAGCGCGGCCGGGGCGACGTCCTCGACGGGCAGGCCACGGCGAGCCGCAACAGCCTCGGGCTGCTCCAGCATCCGCAGCGCCTCGACGGTCGCGTGCACGATGTTGATCTGGTTCGACGACCCGAGCGACTTGCTCAGGATGTCGTGGATGCCGGCGCACTCCAGGACGGCGCGCACCGGACCACCGGCGATCACACCGGTACCGGGCGCGGCCGGGCGCAGCATGACCACGCCGGCGGCCTTCTCACCCTGGACCGGGTGCGGGATCGTGCCCTGGATGCGGGGGACGCGGAAGAAGTTCTTCTTCGCCTCCTCGACACCCTTGGCGATCGCCGCGGGGACCTCCTTGGCCTTGCCGTAGCCGACCCCGACCAGACCTTCACCGTCACCGACGACGACCAGGGCGGTGAAGCTGAAGCGACGACCACCCTTCACGACCTTGGCGACACGGTTGATCGCAACGACGCGCTCGATGTAGGCGGTCTTGTCAGCACCCTGGCCGCCGCGACGATCGTCGCGACCGCCCCGGCGCTCGCCACCGCGCTGTCCGCGCTGGGCTCCGCTCATGAGACTGTTCCTCTTCTCTTTCTGGCTCTTGCGATCAGAAGGTCAGGCCACCGGCGCGGGCGCCGTCGGCGAGGGCCGCGACGCGACCGTGGTACTTGTTGCCGGCCCGGTCGAAGACGACCGAGTCGACACCGGCAGCCTTGGCCCGCTCGGCGACGAGCTCGCCCACGCGCTTCGACTTCTCGGTCTTGTCGCCCGACGCCGAGCGCAGGTCGGCCTCCATGGTGGAGGCGTAGGCCAGCGTCTTCCCGACCAGGTCGTCGACGACCTGGACGGTGATGTGCTTCGAGCTGCGGGTCACGACCAGGCGCGGACGCTCGGCGGTGCCGTTGACCTTCTTGCGGCCGCGGACCTGGCGACGCAGGCGCGACTTCACGCGGCCCGCGGTGTGCTTGTTGTTCTTCAGCGAGATCGCCATGTCACTTACCGGCCTTTCCGACCTTGCGGCGGATGTGCTCGCCGGCGTAACGGACGCCCTTGCCCTTGTAGGGCTCCGGCTTGCGCAGCTTGCGGATCTTGGCCGCAACCTCGCCGACCAGCTGCTTGTCGATGCCGACGACACCGAGCTTGGTGGGGCTCTCGACGGCGAAGGTGATGCCCTCCGGCGCGTCGAAGATGATCGAGTGGGAGTACCCGAGCTGGAACTCCAGCTGGGTCGGGCCCTTGGACAGGACGCGGTAGCCGACGCCGACGATCTCGAGCTTCTTCTCGTAGCCGTCGGTCACGCCCACGACCATGTTGTTGACCAGCGTGCGGGTCAGACCGTGGAGCGACTTGCTCAGACGCTCGTCGTCGGGACGCTTGACGTCGAGGACGCCGTCGTTCTTCTCCACGGTGATCGGGGCGGCCACGGTGTGCGACAGGGTGCCCTTGGGCCCCTTGACCGTCACCAGCGGACCGTCGATCGCCACGTCGACACCCGACGGGACCGCGACGGGGAGCTTGCCAATGCGCGACATGCTGTTGTTACTCCTTCGCAGTTCTCGTCGTTACCAGACGTAGGCGAGGACTTCCCCACCCACGCCCTTCTGGTTGGCCTGGCGGTCGGTGAGCAGGCCCTGGCTGGTCGAGATGATCGCGACACCCAGTCCGCCGAGCACCTTCGGGAGACCCGTGTGCTTGGCGTAGACCCGGAGGCCGGGCTTGCTGATCCGGCGGACGCCGGCGATGGAGCGCTCGCGGTTGCGGCCGTACTTCAGGGTGATGGTCAGCGTCTTGCCGACCTCGCCCTCGGCGGGCTCGGCCACGTCGTACGACGTGATGTAGCCCTCCTGCTTGAGGATGTCAGCGACACCCTGCTTCAGCTTGCTGTACGGCATGGAAACCGCGTCGTGGTACGCCTGGTTGGCGTTACGCAGACGAGTGAGCATGTCTGCGATCGGGTCAGTCATCGTCATGGAAGGTCGTTCTCTCTCTTCTGTGGTTTCGCTCGCCGCGCGGGCGGGCGACCTTCAGCGGTCGTGGGTCCTGGAACTCACCAGGAGGACTTGGTGACGCCGGGCAGCTCGCCGCGGTGCGCCATCTCGCGCAGGCAGATGCGGCACAGGCCGAACTTGCGGTAGACGGCCTTGGGCCGGCCGCAGCGCTGGCAGCGGGTGTAGCCGCGCACCGCGAACTTCGGCTTCTTCGCGGCCTTGACCTTCAGAGCGGTCTTCGCCATGTCAGTTCTCCTTGAACGGGAAGCCGAGCTGCTTGAGCAGCGCGCGGCCCTGGTCGTCGTTGGTGGCCGTGGTCACGATGGTGATGTCCATGCCGCGCGACCGGTCGATCTTGTCCTGGTCGATCTCGTGGAACATGACCTGCTCGGTCAGACCGAACGTGTAGTTGCCACGACCGTCGAACTGGCCCGGGTTCAGGCCGCGGAAGTCGCGGATCCGGGGCAGCGCCAGCGAGAGCAGGCGGTCGAGGAACTCCCACATGCGGTCGCCGCGCAGCGTGGTGTGCGCACCGATCGGCATGCCCTCACGCAGCTTGAACTGCGCGATGGACTTGCGGGCCTTGGTCACCAGCGGCTTCTGGCCCGTGATCGCGGTGAGGTCGCGGACCGCACCCTCGATCAGCTTCGAGTCACGAGCCGCCTCGCCGACACCCATGTTGACCACGATCTTCACCAGACCGGGGACCTGCATGATGTTGGCGATCTCGAACTCGGACTTCAGCGCGGGGACGATCTCCTCGCGGTAGCGGGTCTTCAGACGCGGGGTGACGGCCGCGGAGGCGGAGGTCTGGGTCTCGGTCATCAGATTTCCTTGCCGGTCTTGCGCGAGATGCGGACGCTGCGCGTCGCGGAGTACGTCGAGCCGTCGGGGCGCCGCTTGGTGACCTCGTCACGGCGGAAGCCGATCCGGGTCACGCCGTCGCCCTCGACGAGCATCACGTTGGACACGTGGATCGGCGCCTCGGCGGTGATGATGCCGCCGGTGGTGCCGGCGCGGCCGCCCTGGTTGACGACCTTGGTGTGCCGCTTGACGCGGTTGACACCCTCGACGATCACCCGCTGCTCCTCGCGGAGCACCTGGATGACCTTGCCCTCGGCGCCCTTGTCCTTGCCGGCGATCACCTTGACGGTGTCGCCCTTCTTGATGTTGAGCGACTTGTTCTTCGACTGCGTCATCACAGCACCTCCGGCGCGAGCGAGATGATCTTCATGAACTTCTTCTCGCGGAGCTCACGGCCGACGGGGCCGAAGATGCGGGTGCCCCGCGGCTCCCCGTCGCTCTTGAGGATGACCGCGGCGTTCTCGTCGAAACGGATGTACGAGCCGTCCGGGCGGCGGCGCTCCTTGACGGTGCGCACGATGACGGCCTTGACCACGTCACCCTTCTTGACGTTGCCACCGGGGATCGCGTCCTTCACGGTGGCGACGATGACGTCGCCGATACCGGCGTAGCGCCGACCCGAGCCACCGAGAACACGGATGCAGAGGATCTCCTTCGCACCGGTGTTGTCGGCGACCTTGAGTCGCGACTCCTGCTGGATCATGAGTTTCTCTCCTGGTTGTCGAGCCGGTTCTCAGCGTCTCGTGAACGCTGAGCCTGGCCGAACGGGTGGGGTTGTTACGTGGCCTTCAGCCGCCTGCGGCGGCAAGGACTCGTTCGCTCGGGCGACTCGGAGCCTGCTCGGAGTCGCCCTCGCTCACTTGGCCTTCTCGATGACCTGGACGACGCGCCAGCGCTTGGTGGCCGACAGCGGACGGGTCTCCATCAGGAGGACCCGGTCGCCGATGCCGCACTCGTTGGCCTCGTCGTGCGCCTTGAGCTTGCTCGTGCGGCGGAGGACCTTGCCGTAGAGCGCGTGCTTGACGCGGTCCTCGACGGACACGACGACGGTCTTGTCCATCTTGTCGCTGACGACCAGGCCCTCACGGACCTTGCGCGCGTTGCGCTCGGTGGTCGGGGTCTGCTCGCTCATGCGGCACCATCCTCGTTGCTCTGGTTGTCGCCAGCGTCCGGCGCGGTCCGGATGCCGAGCTCGCGCTCACGCACCACGGTGTAGATCCGGGCGATGTCCTTCTTGACCGTGCGGAGCCGGCCGTGGCTCTCCAGCTGGCCCGTGGCCGCCTGGAAGCGGAGGTTGAAGAGCTCCTCCTTGGCCTCGCGCAGCTTGGCCTCGAGGTCGATGTCGTTCATCTCGTCGAGCTCGTGAGCGGTGGTAGCCATCAGAATTCACCTGCCTCACGGGTGATGAACCGGCACTTCATGGGGAGCTTGTGCATCGCGCGGCGCATGGCCTCGCGAGCAACGGCCTCATCCACACCGGAGAGTTCGAACATGACACGGCCGGGCTTGACGTTCGCGACCCACCACTCGGGCGAGCCCTTACCCGAACCCATGCGGGTCTCGGCGGGCTTCTTGGTCAGCGGGCGGTCCGGGTAGATGTTGATCCACACCTTGCCGCCACGCTTGATGTGACGGGTCATCGCGATACGCGCCGACTCGATCTGGCGGTTGGTCACGTAGTGGCCCTCGACCGCCTGGATGCCGAAGTCGCCGAAGGCGAGCTTCGTGCCACCCTTGGCCGCACCGGTCCGCTTGGGGTGGTGCTGCTTGCGGTGCTTGACACGACGGGGCATCAGCATGGGTCAGCCCTCCTGGGGGGTCTCGGCCGGAGCGGCAGCGGCCTCGGCCGGAGCGTCGGCGGCGGGGGCACCCTCGGCGCCACGGTCCGCCCGCGACGGACGGTCGCCGCGCGACCCACGGGTCGGGCGGTCACCCCCACGCTGCGGACGGCCACCGCGACCGGGGACACCGGCGCGGGCGGCAGCCTGGGCCTGGCGCTCGGCACGGGAGCCGGCGACCTCGCCCTTGTAGATCCAGACCTTCACGCCGATGCGGCCGAAGGTCGTCTTGGCCTCGTAGAAGCCGTAGTCGATGTCCGCACGCAGGGTGTGCAGCGGGACGCGACCCTCGCGGTAGAACTCGGTGCGCGACATCTCGGCGCCGTTGAGGCGGCCGGAGCACTGGATCCGGATGCCCTTGGCACCGGAGCGCATCGAGGTCTGCATCGCCTTGCGCATCGCGCGGCGGAACTGCACGCGGCCGGCGAGCTGCTCGGCGACACCCTGGGCGACCAGCTGCGCGTCGATCTCGGGGTTCTTGACCTCGAGGATGTTCAGCTGGACCTGCTTGCCGGTCAGCTTCTCCAGCTCGCCACGGATGCGGTCGGCCTCGGCGCCACGGCGACCGATGACGATGCCCGGACGCGCGGTGTGGATGTCGACGCGGACCCGCTCACGGGTGCGCTCGATCTCCACCTTGGAGATGCCGGCCCGCTCCATGCCCTTGCTGAGCAGCTTGCGGATGGCGACGTCCTCGCCGACGTACGCCTTGTACAGCTTGTCGGCGTACCACCGCGACTTGTGGTCGGTGGAGATGCCGAGGCGGAACCCGTTCGGGTTGATCTTCTGACCCATCAGGCCTTCCGTCCCTTCTTCTCGGCGACCAGTGCGGCCGGCTGCACGACCAGCGTGATGTGGCTGGTGCGCTTGTTGATGCGGGTCGCGCGGCCCTGGGCCCGCGGGCGCCAGCGCTTCATCGTCGGACCCTCGTCGACCCGGGCGACGGACACGACCAGGTCGTTGCCGTCGAGGCCCTCGGTGGTCGTCGCGTTCGCGATGGCGCTCTCCAGGACCTTGTAGACGGTCTCGGAGGCGGCCTGCGGCGCGAACTGCAGGAGCGAGAGGGCCTGGTCGACGGGCATGCCGCGGACCATGTCGACGACGCGACGGGCCTTCATCGGGGTGATCCGCACGAAGCGGGCGCTCGCGAAGGCACCGGGCTCGTCACCGAGCAGCGACTCGCGACGGGCGCTGGTGCGCTGACGCTCAGTGGTGCTCATCGGCGACGTCCCTTCCGGTCTTCCTTCACGTGCCCGCGGTAGGTGCGGGTGGGGGCGAACTCGCCCAGCTTGTGGCCGACCATCGAGTCGGTCACGAACACCGGCACGTGCTTGCGGCCGTCGTGCACGGCGATGGTGTGACCGATCATGTCCGGCACGATCATCGACCGGCGCGACCAGGTCTTGATGACGTTGTGAGAGCCCTTGGCGTTCTCCGCGTCCACCTTCTTCTGGAGGTGGTCGTCGACGAACGGGCCCTTCTTCAGGCTGCGAGGCATCTGTCTGTCTTCCCTATCAGCGCTTGTTCTTGCCGGACTTGCGACGGCGGATGATCTGGGAGTCGCTGGCCTTGCGCTTGCGCGTACGGCCCTCGGGCTTGCCCCAGGGGGACACCGGGTGACGACCACCCGAGGTCTTGCCCTCGCCACCACCGTGCGGGTGGTCGACCGGGTTCATGACGACACCGCGGACGGTCGGGCGCTTGCCCTTCCAGCGCATCCGGCCGGCCTTGCCCCAGTTGATGTTCGACTGCTCGGCGTTGCCGACCTCGCCGACCGTGGCGCGGCAGCGCACGTCGACGAAGCGCATCTCGCCCGAGGGCATACGCAGCGTGGCGCGGCTGCCCTCACGGGCGACCAGCTGGGCGCTGTTGCCGGCGGAGCGGGCGATCTTCGCACCGCCGCCCGGACGCAGCTCCACGCAGTGGATGGTGGTACCGACAGGGATGTTGCGCAGCGGCAGGTTGTTGCCCGGCTTGATGTCGGAGTTCGGACCCGACTCGACCGGCGTCCCCTGCTCGAGGCCCTTCGGCGCGACGATGTAGCGCTTCTCGCCGTCGACGTAGTGCAGGAGCGCGATGCGCGCGGTGCGGTTCGGGTCGTACTCGATGTGCGCGACCTTGGCCGGCACGCCGTCCTTGTCGTAGCGACGGAAGTCGATGATGCGGTAGGCGCGCTTGTGGCCACCGCCCTGGTGCCGGGTGGTGATCCGGCCCTGGTTGTTGCGGCCGCCCTTCTTGGGCAGCGGACGCGTCAGCGACTTCTCGGGCGTGGTCCGGGTGATCTCGACGAAGTCGGCCACCGAGGAGCCGCGACGGCCCGGGGTGGTCGGCTTGTACTTGCGGATAGCCATGTCTGTATTTCCTCGTTATCCAGGCCCGGTCAGGAGACCGGACCTCCGAAGATGTCGATGCGGTGGCCCTCGGCGAGCGACACGATCGCCCGCTTGGTGTCCTTGCGCTTGCCCAGACCGTTGCGGGTGCGACGGGTCTTGCCCTGGCGGTTGATCGTGTTCACCGAGGTGACCTTGACACCGAAGATCTTCTCGACCGCGATCTTGATCTCGGTCTTGTTGGCGTCGGGACGCACGACGAAGGTGTACTTGTTGGCGTCGAGGAGGCTGTAGCTCTTCTCGGACACGACCGGCGCGATCAGGATGTCGCGGTGGTCCTTGTGCAGGGTGCTCACTTGGAGGCCTCCTTCGCGGTGCCGCTCACGAACGCGTCGTACGCGCCCTTGCTGAAGACGATGTCGTCAGCCGCGAGCACGTCGTACGTGTTCAGCTGGTCGACGGCCACCAGGTGCACCTGCGGGGCGTTGCGCAGCGAGAGCCAGGTGACGGTGTCGGTGCGCTCCAGCACGACCAGGAAGTTGGTCCGGTCGGCGACGCCGGCCAGCGCGGCCAGCGCGGACTTCGTCGACGGGGTGTCACCCGACACGAGGCCCTCGACGACGTGGATGCGCTCGTTGCGCGCCCGGTCGGAGAGGGCACCGCGCAGGGCGGCGGCCTTCATCTTCTTGGGGGTGCGCTGGCTGTAGTCGCGCGGCTGCGGGCCGTGGACGACGCCACCGCCGGCGAACTGCGGCGCGCGGGTCGAGCCCTGGCGGGCGCGGCCGGTGCCCTTCTGCTTGTAGGGCTTGCGGCCACCGCCGCGCACGTCGGCGCGGGTCTTCGTGGCGTGCGTGCCCTGGCGGGCGGCGGCCTGCTGGGCCACGACGACCTGGTGGATCAGGGGAACGTTGACCTCGACGTCGAAGATCTCGGCGGGGAAGTCGACCTTCACGCTCTTGGTAGCCATGCTCAGGCCTCCTGCGTCTTCTTGGCGGCCGAGCGGAGCACGACGAGACCACCCTTGGGGCCGGGAACGGCACCCTTGAGGAGGATCAGGCCCTTCTCGACGTCGACGGCGTGCACGGTGACGTTCTGGGTGGTGACGGTGTCGTTACCCATCCGGCCGGCCATGCGGACGCCCTTGAACACGCGACCCGGGGTGGCGCAGGCGCCGATCGAACCCGGCTTGCGGTGGTTGCGGTGGGCACCGTGCGAGGCGGAGACACCGGCGAAGCCGTGGCGCTTCATCGTTCCGGCGAAGCCCTTGCCCTTGCTGGTGCCGGTCACGTCGATCTCCTCGCCGGCGGCGAAGGTGTCGACGGGCAGCTCCTGGCCCACGGTGAACTCGGTCGCCGCGGTGGTGCGGATCTCGACGAGGTGGCGGCGCGGGGTGATGCCGGCCTTCTCGAAGTGACCGGCGCGCGGCTTCGTCACCTTGCGGCCCTCGATCTCACCGAAGCCGACCTGGATGGCGTTGTAGCCGTCCACGTCGGGGGTGCGGACCTGGGTCACGACGTTGGTGTCGGCGGCGATCACGGTCACCGGGACGATCCGGTTGTTCTCGTCCCACAGCTGGGTCATGCCGAGCTTGGTGCCCAGCAGCCCCTTCACGTTGCGTTCGAAAGTCATGTCCTCAGACCTCAGAGCTTGATCTCGATGTCGACGCCGGCGGGCAGGTCGAGCCGCATCAGCGAGTCGACGGTCTTCGGCGTGGGGTCGATGATGTCGATGAGGCGCTTGTGGGTGCGCATCTCGAAGTGCTCGCGGGAGTCCTTGTACTTGTGGGGCGAGCGGATGACGCAGTACACGTTCTTCTCGGTCGGCAGCGGCACCGGGCCGGCGACCTTGGCACCCGTGCGGGTGACCGTGTCCACGATCTTGCGCGCCGAGGTGTCGATCACCTCGTGGTCATAGGCCTTGAGCCTGATGCGGATCTTCTGTCCCGCCATAGGTCTCTCTCGTCCTTACTTCTCAGCTGCCGCGTGCTTGTCCAGGACGTCCTCCGGCTGAGTAGGTCCCGCCCTGCTGCCCACCACCCTCGCCCCCGACCCCCGCGGTCGGGCGTGTCGCGGCTTTGAGGCGCAACACAGGACCGGGATCCTGAGCTTTGGTTCGTGTGGCTCCCGACGGTTCGTCGAGATCGGGTCTCCCCTCTGCATCACTGCAGAGCCGGTGCGGACGCACACCAGACCACCGAGGTTCTCCGTGTTGGAGAGGGAGACGCGATTCAGGAGTCAAGATGTGCCGCACCCCGGTGACCCACCGGAGCAACCGGACTATCTTGGCAGAGATCCCAGGCAGCGCCAAATCCGGCGGACAGGCCGCCGGATGCGGGCCGCCGGGTCGGCTACTGTCCGTCCATGCGGAACGAGAACACGTTCTCTTCGACGCCGGACGGTGCGGAGGAGACGGTACCCGTCGTCGTCTGGGGAACGGGGAACATGGGCCGCGCGGCGATTCGCGCCGTCACCGCCCATCCCGGCCTCACGCTGGCGGCGGTGATCGTCGCCAGTCCGGCCAAGGTGGGTCTCGACGCCGGTGAGCTGGCCGGCCTCGACGCCCGGCTCGGGGTCGCGGCCACCGCGGACGTCGCTGCCGCGCTCGCGGCGCTGGAGGGCGGGGGCGCGGTCGCCTACATGGCCTCGGGCGACACCCGGCCCGCCGAGGCCGTCGCCGACATCGCCAGCGCGCTGTCGGGCGGAGCCGTCGTGGTGACGCCTGCCCTCTACGCGCTCTACGACCCGCGCAACGCCCCGGCCGAGCTGCGGGAGCCGCTGCTCGCCGCGGCCCGGGCCGGGGGCTCCGCGCTGTTCGTCAGCGGTGTCGACCCCGGCTGGGGCAACGACCTGCTGCCCGTCCTGGTCAGCTCGCTGGCGGGGACCATCGACCAGGTCCGGTGCCAGGAGATCTTCGACTACGCGACGTACGACGCCCCCGACGCCGTGCGCTTCCTGGTCGGGATGGGCGAGCCGATGGACTACGAGCCCCCGATGGTCGCGCCCGGGGTGCCGACCATGGTGTGGGGCGGTCAGGTGCGGATGATCGCCCGGGCGCTGGGGGTCGAGCTCGACGAGATCCGCGAGACCCTCGAGCGCCGGGCGCTGGACACCGAGGTGACGAACGCGATGGGTACCTTCGTGCGCGGCAGCCAGGGCGCGCTGCGCTTCGAGGTCCAGGGCATCGTCGACGGCGAGCCCGCGATCGTCGTCGAGCACGTCACCCGGATCACCCCCGGGGTCGCCCCGGACTGGCCGGTCCCCCCGGACGGCGGGGACGGGACCCACCGGGTGGTGATCGAGGGCCGGCCGCGGATCGAGGTCAGCCTGGAGGCCACCGACGAGTTCGTCGACGGGGTCGGCAACCGTGCGGCGGGCGGCAACGCGACCGCCGCCAACCGACTCGTGAACGCGATCGCCTGGCTGCGCTCCGCCGAACCCGGCCTGTACGACGGCCTCGACGTACCCCTCTCCCCACCCATCGGCCGACTGGGCCGCACGACCACGAAGGTGACCCGATGATCATCGACATCCCCGAAGGCGCGGACCCGATCATGCACGTGTGGGGGCGGATGGTCCCCGGGATCGGCCCCGCGGCGGCGGCGTTCTCGCAGAGCGTCTACGAGCACGGCACCATCGAGCTGCGCGCCTTCGAGGCAGCCCGGCTCCGCACCGCCCAGATCAACGGCTGCCTGTTCTGCCAGGACTGGCGCACCGAGCGCGACGGCGTCAAGGTCGAGGACGACTTCCCCGACGCGGTCACCGCCTGGCGCACCAGCCCGGCCCTCGACGAGCGCGCCCGGCTCGCCGCGGAGTACGCCGAGCGGTACGCCCTCGACCACCACGGGCTCGACGACGCCTTCTGGACCCGGATGAAGGCCGCCTACACCGACCGCGAGATCGTCGAGCTGTCGATGTGCCTCGGGTCCTGGATCGCCTTCGGGCGGCTGAACCGGGTGCTCGGGCTCGACGCCGCCTGCGTGCTGCCGGACCACTTGTCGCGACGCTGACTCCCGACGGGCGCCCACCTGACAGGATGTGCGCGCCGAGTACGGAGCGCGACGGGAGAGCAGATGTCGGGTCACGAGAGCTACCCGCCCCCGGGCGGGTCCCCCGTCCCTCCCCCCGGCAGCCCGCCCCCGCCGTACGGCGGCTCGCCGTACCCTCCGCCGCCGCCCGCGGGCTGGCCGCCGGTCGGTCCCGGTGGACCCGCCCCGTCGTACCCCGCCTGGCAGCCGGCGCCCGGCATGCTCGGGGCGGCCCACAAGCCGGGCGCCATCCCGCTGCGCCCGCTGGGGCTCGGCGACCTGTACGACGGCGCGTTCAAGATCATCCGCTACAACCCGAAGGTCACCGTCGGCGCTCCGGTGCTGGTCTCGGCGCTGGCGCTGCTGATCCCCGTGCTGCTGAGCGTCGTGCTCACCTGGACGGCCGGGTCCGCGGTCGACGCCGAGGCCGACGGTGCCGACCTGTCGACCGGCGAGACCGTCGCCCTGATCGCGCTGATCGGCTCGTTCGTGCTCGGTGTGCTCGCCCAGTCCGTCGGCTCGCTGCTGGTCACCGGGATGATCGCCCACGTGGTGCTCGCCGCCGCGGTGGGACGCCGGCTCGGCCTCGCCGAGGCCTGGCGGGCGACGTACGGCAAGCGCTGGCGGATCCTCGGCCTCGCGCTGCTCCTGGGCCTGGTCTACCTCGTGGGTCTCGCGGCGTACGTCGGGTTGTGGGTGGTGCTGGCACTCGCGATCGACTCCACCGCCTTCCTGGTCGTCTTCGGCCTGGTCTCGGGACCGGCCGTGATCGCCCTGTCCGCGTTCCTCTGCATCCGGTTCACCTACGTCGCGGTCCCGGCACTGGTCCTCGAGGACGTCGGCATGATCGGCGCCGTCCGTCGTTGCTTCCGGCTGACCTCCGGTGCGTTCTGGCGCACCTTCGGCATCTCCCTGCTGACCGTCGTGCTCGCCTACGTCGCCTCGATGGTGCTCACCTGCCCGCTCTCGCTGGTGGGCGGGGTCCTCACGCTGACGGTCTCGCCGGAGTACGAGCTGCTGGCCAACGTGGTCGCGCAGGCGGTGACGACGGTGCTCTCGGCCGCGCTCATCACCCCGTTCGTGACGACCGTGTCCACCCTGCAGTACGTCGACCTGCGGATGCGCAAGGAGGCGTTCGACGTCGAGCTGATGACGAGGGCGGGGATCGTCGCGTCGTGACGGTCCTGCTCCGGGCGGCGGCCGGTCCCCCGCTCGACCCGTCCCCCGACGAGGCGCGCTCACGCCTGCGCCGGGAGCTGCTGAACCCGGAGTACCACGACCAGAACGTCCTCGACCGGATCCTGACCACGCTCGACCGCTGGCTCGGGTCCACCCTGGACGCCGCCGCCGGTACGCCGACGCTCAGGGCCGCGGCCGCCATCGTGGTGGCCGTGCTGCTCGTCACCGCCCTCGGGCTGCTGCTCTCGCGGATCCGGGGCGCCCCGCGGGCCGAGACGGTCGGTGCCGCGCTCACCGAGGAGGTCGTGACCGCCGCCGAGCTCCGGTCCCGGGCACGGACGGCCCTGGCCGAGGAGCGCTACGAGGACGCCGTGGTCGAGGGCTTCCGCGCGCTGACCGTCGGCCAGGTGGAGCGGGGCCGCCTCGAGGACCGACCGGGAACCACCGCCCACGAGGTCGCCGACACGCTCGCGGCGGACCGCCCCGCGCTGCGGTCCCGGATCCTCGACGGGGCGATGCTCTTCGACCTGGTCCGGTACGGCGACCGCAAGGCCACCCGCGAGCAGGCGGTCGCCGTACTCGCCCTCGACGACGAGCTGGCGGGCGTCCGGTGAGCGCCCCGACCGTCGTGAACGCGCCGGCGTCCTCCGACGTGCCGGCCGCCTCCGGCTGGCGTCGGCACCGCTCGACGGTGCTGCTGCTCGCCGTGGTTGTGCTCGCCGTCGCGGTGGTCGCGCTCGTCCTCGGCCGCGCCCGCACGAGCGACCCGCTCGACCCGGCGAACCCCGGGCCGCAGGGGGCGCAGGCCGTCGCGCGGGTGCTCGCCGACGAGGGCGTCGACGTCACCGTCGTCCGCGGTGCCGACGAGCTCGAGGACACCGCCGTCGACGCCGGCACCACCGTGCTGGTGGCCCGTCCCGACCTGCTCGGCGACTCGACGGTGGAGCGGCTGCTCGACCACGCCTCGGCCGCCGCGCGGCTGGTCGTCGCCGGCGCCTCCCCCGGGGCGGCCGAGGCCCTCGGCGTCGCCGCGCCGTCGACGGTGGACCTCGGCGAGGGACGGGACGCGAGCTGCGCGGACCCGCTCGTCGAGGACCTGCGGATCGAGATCGACCTCGCCCTCGCGTACCCCCTCGACGGCTGCTTCGACGGACCCGGCGGCGCGGTGCTGGTCGACGGACCGGGCGATCTCGTGCTGCTGGGCGCGGACCAGGCGCTCACCAACGACCAGGTGCTCCGGGCCGACAACGCCGCCCTCGCCCTGCGCCTGCTCGGCCAGGAGGACCGCCTGGTCTGGTACGTCCCGTCCCTGACCGACCTCACCGGTGACGACGGCGTCAGTGCCGGCGCGCTGGTCCCCCGCTGGATCGGACCGGCGCTGTTCCTGCTCACCCTGGTCGTCGGCTCCCTGATGCTGTGGCGCGGGCGCCGGCTCGGCCGACTGGCGGTCGAGCCGCTGCCGGTCGTGGTGACCGCCGCCGAGACCGTGCGCAGCCAGGGGCGGCTCTACCGCCACGGCGGAGACCGCGCGCACGCCGCCCGGACGCTGCGCGCCGCGACCCGGACCCGGCTGTGCGAGCGGCTGGCGCTCGGCGCCGCCGTACCCCCGGACGAGCTGGTGCGCGCCGTCGCCCTGCACAGCGACCGCCCGGCTCCCGAGCTGTACGCCCTGCTGTCGCCCGACGCCGCGGCGCCGGCGCGCGACACGGACCTGATCGCCCTGGCCACGACGCTGGCCGCACTCGAGGAAGAGGTGTCCCTCCGATGACCGAGCCCCTGACCCAGACCCCCGCCGCGCTCGACGACGCCCGCGCCCGCGAACGGCTCGCCGCCGTCCGCGGCGAGGTGGCGAAGGCCGTGGTGGGCCAGGACGCCGCGGTGTCCGGCCTGCTGGTCGCGCTGCTGTGCGGCGGGCACGTGCTGATGGAAGGCGTGCCGGGCACCGCCAAGACGCTGCTGGTGCGGACCCTCGCGGGGGCGCTCGACGTCGGGACCCGGCGCGTGCAGTTCACCCCCGACCTGATGCCGGGCGACATCACCGGCTCGATGGTCATCGACTCGCACGCGGGCGAGCTCAGCTTCCGCGAGGGACCGGTCTTCACGAACCTGCTGCTCGCCGACGAGATCAACCGGACGCCGCCGAAGACCCAGTCGGCCCTGCTGGAGGCGATGGAGGAGGGGCAGGTCTCGGTCGACGGCGTCTCCCGCCCGCTGCCGCGGCCGTTCCTGGTCGCCGCCACCCAGAACCCCGTCGAGTACGAGGGCACCTACCCGCTGCCGGAGGCCCAGCTGGACCGGTTCCTGCTGAAGGTGGTGCTGCCGATCCCCGGGCGGGCCGAGGAGCTGGAGATCCTGCGTCGGCACGCCGAGGGCTTCGACCCGCGCGACGTCGCGGGCGCCGGGGTCACCGCCGTCGCCGGACCGGACGACATCGCGGCCGGTCAGGCCGCCTTACGGCGGGTGCAGGTCTCGCCGGAGGTCGCGGGGTACGTCGTCGACATCGCCCGCGCGACCCGCGAGTCGCCGTCGCTCAGCCTCGGGGTCAGCCCCCGGGGCGCGACCGCGCTGCTGCGGGCGTCCCGGGCCTGGGCCTGGCTGACCGGACGCGACTTCGTGACGCCCGACGACGTGAAGGCACTCGCGCACGCGACGCTCGTGCACCGGCTGGGACTGCGACCGGAGGCCGAGCTGGAGGGCGTCGACGTCGCGCAGGTCCTGGCCTCGGCCCTCGGGTCCGTCCCGGTCCCCCGCTAGCCGTGGCCGTCTCCGGCCGCGTGCCGCTGCTCCTGCTGCTGGGCCTGGTCCCGGTGGTGCTGCGGCCCGAGGCCAGCACGGTGTGGCTCTGGTTCCTCACGGTGGCGCTCGTCGTCACCGTGGACGTGCTCCTCGCTCCACGACCCCGACGGTTGCGGGTGGAGCGCGGTCCGATCGGCGCGGTCCGCACCGGCGAGCCGACCGCGTCCCGGCTGCGGGTGTCGTACGACGGCCCGCGCCGGCTCCGTGCCCTGGTCCGCGACGCCTGGCAGCCGACCGCGGGCGCGAGCCACAACCGGCACCGGGTCTCGCTGCCGTCGGGCGACAGCACCGTGCTGCGGACGCCGTTGCTGCCCCGCCGCCGGGGCGACCTGCGGGCCGTGGGCGTGACCGTCCGGGCACACGGGCCGCTCGGTCTCGGCTCCCGCCAGGCCACCCTCGACGTCCCCGGACACGTGCGCGCGCTGCCCGCGTTCCCCTCGCGGCGCCACCTGCCCTCCCGGCTGGCCCGGCTGCGCGAGCTCGACGGCCGGGCGGCCGTCCGGGTCCGCGGGCAGGGCACGGAGTTCGACTCGCTGCGCGAGTACGTCCGCGGCGACGACGTACGGTCCATCGACTGGCGCGCCTCGGCCCGCAACCGTAGCGTCGTCGTCCGGACCTGGCAGCCCGAGCGGGACCGCCGGGTCGTGCTCGTCCTGGACACGTCGCGGACCTCCTCCGGCCGGGTCGACTCCGGCGTCGGGGTGCCGCGTCTCGATGCCGCCATGGACGCGACCTTGCTGCTCGCCGCGCTCGCCTCGCGCGCCGGCGACCGGGTCGACCTGGTCGCGGGCGACCGGCGCGTCCGCGCCCGGCTGCGCTCGTCGGGCTCCCGCGACGTGGCCGCCCGCCTGCAGGACGTCATGGCCGACCTGGAGCCGGTCATCGCGGAGGCCGACTGGACGGCCCTCGCCGGCGCGGTGACCGCGCTCGGACGCCAGCGCGCGCTGGTCGTGCTCCTCACCCCGCTGGAGCCCGCCGCGGTCGAGGAGGGCCTGCTGCCGGTGCTCCCCACGCTCACCCGCCACCACCGGGTCGTCGTCGCCTCCGTGCGCGATCCCGCCCTCGACGAGCTCGCCGCCCGCCGTACCTCCCTCGACGAGGTGTACGGCGCCGCCGCGGCCGAGCAGGCCCTGCGCCGCCGGCGCGCCACCGCCGACCTGCTCGGGGCGCTCGGCGTCGACCTGGTCGACGCCGACGCCGACCGGCTCGCGCCCGCGCTCGCCGATCATTACCTGTCGCTGAAGGCGCGGGGGTTGTTGTAGCGGGGACGCAGATTCCCCGGTCCACCGGGGAACCTGGACGTTCCCAGGCAGAACTTCCCCCCCAGAACGTCCGGGGTCGGCCGAGAACCCCTCCCGTCACTCCGCCGTGGCCACCCGGTCCTCGAGCAGCGAGGCGTCGACGTCGCCGGTGCCGCCGCGCAGCACGGCGTTGCGACCGAGCACGAACACGTAGGCGAGGAACAGCAGCTCGGCGAGTACGCCGATGCCGACGCGGGCCGCGGTGGGCAGGCCGGACGGCGTCACGAAGCCCTCGATCAGCCCGCTGACGAACAGCACCGCCACCAGGCCGAGGGCGACCGTGCCCGCCGTACGACCCTCCCGCGCGATCGACTGCGCACGCGTGAGGCCGCGCGGCTCGACCCAGGACCAGAACAGCCGGAGCCCGACGCCGCCGGCGACGAAGACCGCCGTGAGCTCCAGCAGGCCGTGCGGCAGCAGCAGGCCCCAGAAGTGCTGGCCGTGGTCGTGGCGATGCATGATCGAGCCGATGACCGCCAGGTTCGAGATGTTCTGGAAGAGCAGGTAGACGACCGGGAAGCCGAGGATGCCGAGGGCGAGGCACAGGGCGGTGACCCAGGCGTTGTTGATCCACACCTGAGCGGCGAAGTTCCCGGCGGCGTACTCGCTGTAGTAGCCCTCGAAGTCCTCGTCGACCAGCTGGTCCACCTCGGCGGGCGAGAGCAGGCTCTGCTCGACCGCGGGGTTGTCGAGGAGCCAGAGCATCATCACGGCGATCACGACCACGTTGGCCGCGAGGCAGCCCAGCCACCACCAGCGCAGCCGGTACAGGGCCGCCGGGAAGCGGTCGGTGAAGAAGGTGGCGATACCGCGCCAGGACCCGACGCGGGTGCCGACGGTGCGGTACCGGGTGCGCGCCAGCAGGGACGACAGGTGCGCGATCAGGGCACCGTCGGGCGCCGACGTCCGGACGACGGACAGGTGGGTGGCGACCCGCTGGTAGAGCTCGACCAGCTCGTCGGCCTCCGCGCCCGTCAGGCGGCTGCGGCGCTGGAGCTCCTCGAGGCGCCGCCACTCCGGCGCATGCGCGAGCACGTAGGCGTCGAGGTCCACGCGCGCAGCCTACGGCCCGCCACGCCTACACTCGGCCGCGATGACCGCCCCGGAGTTCGCGACCCTCACCGCCGATGACCTGGTCACCGGCGAGGCCGTCGCGCTCGACCTGCCGCCGGCGGGCCTGGGCGCCCGGATGGTCTCGGGCCTGATCGACGTCTGCCTGACGTTCCTGGTGCTGGCCGTGGTGCTGCTCGTCTACATGGTGGCGGCACTCCAGGCCGACGGCGCCATCTTCCACATCGCCCTGGTCGGCACCCTGATCACGGTCTTCCTCGTCTACCCGACCGCCATCGAGACGCTCACCCGGGGCCGCTCGGTCGGCAAGCTCGCCATGGGGCTGCGGACCGTGCGCGACGACGCGGGCCCGATCGGCTTCCACCAGGCCTTCGTCCGTGCGCTGATCGGCCTCGTCGAGATCTGGGCCTTCTCCGGCGCCCCGGCGCTGATCTCCGCGATGGTCAGCTCGCGCGGGAAGCGGCTCGGCGACTACGCCGCGGGCACGTACGTCGTCCGCGACCGGGTCCGGCTGCAGCTCGCCCCTCCTCCGGCGATGCCGCCGCCCCTGGCCGGCTGGGCGCGTACGGCGGACCTGCGGTCGCTGCCGACGGGACTGGCGCTGGCCGTCCGGCAGTACCTCTCCCGCCTCCCCCAGCTCGACCCGGTCTCGCGCGAGCGGATCGGGGCCGACCTGGCCGGCCGGGTCTCGTCGTACGTCGCCCCGGCGCCGCCTCCGGGCACGCCGCCGGAGGCCTTCCTGGCCGCCGTGGTCGCCGCCCGCCGCGAGCGGGACGGCGCCCGGCTGGCGCGCGAGGCCGAGCTGCGACGGCGGCTCACCCGGCGATGACCGCCCGCGCGCCGGACGACGCGCTCGTCCACCTGCGCCGCGCCCGCGACCACGCCGACCGCCACTTCGCCGAGCCGCTGGACCTGCAGTCGCTGGCCGCGATCGCGGGGATCAGCAAGTTCCACTTCCAGCGGCTGTTCACCGCGACGTACGGACGCAGCCCGGCGGCGTACCTCTCCGAGCGCCGGATCGAGCGGGCCCAGGACCTGCTCCGGGCCACGAACCTGACGGTCACCGAGGTGTGCCACGCGGTGGGGTTCTCCAGCCTGGGGTCGTTCAGCAGCCGGTTCCGGCAGCTGGTGGGCGAGCCGCCGAGCGCGTTCCAGCAGCGGTACGCCGGCACCGGCGGGTCCCGGATCCCCGGCTGCTACGTCTTCATGTGGGGCCTGGCCGAGCGGCGGCCGGCGAACCCCGCAAGCGAGGAGAAGCAGACCCCGGTCCCACCCTCCTAGCGTGGCCGCATGATCTCCAACATCTCCCTGGTCAGCGTCTGGGTCACCGACATCGACGACTCCCTCGCCTTCTACACCGACGTCCTCGGCTTCGAGACCAAGGACGACCTCATGCTCGGCGAGGACTTCCGCTGGTGCACCGTCGTCCACCCCAGCCAGCCCGAGCTGCAGGTCCACCTGACCACGCCCAGCGCGCCGCTCTCCGACGACCTGATCGCCGCCATGCGCCGCGCCCAAGCGGAGGGCGGGCTCCCCGGGCTCGGCCTTGCGGTCGACGACTGCCAGAAGACCTTCGAGGAGCTCTCCGCGAAGGGTGTGGTCTTCCTGCAGGAGCCCACCCAGCGGCCGTACGGCGTGGAGGCGCTCATGCGCGACAACTCCGGCAACTGGATGGTGCTGGTCGAGCACCGCGAGTACGCCCCCGAGGACTTCGCCGGCTTCGAGGGCTGAGTCGCCTCAGGAGTGCAGCTTCAGGGTGCCTCCCGGGTCGCGGAACAGCTCCCGGCACGTACGGCGCTCCGTCCCGCACTCCCACAGGCTGTTGCCCGCCGGGTCGCGCGCGACCACGACGAAGGTGTCGGGTGAGGTCCAGGCGATGCCGCCGTCGTACCCGCCGGGGCCGTCGACCAGTTCGACGGTCCCGGTGCGGGGGTCGACGAGGGTGAGGTCGCCGTCGGCCACCCGCGCGTAGCGGCTGCCGTCCTGAGAGAGGCGTCCGACGCCGCCGTCCGTGCTCGCGACGGCGGCGGTACGGCGCCCCGTACCCGCGTCGTAGAAGCGCACGCCGCGCTGGGTCTCGACGGCCAGCGATCCCGAGGCCAGCGATCCGCCGATGACCCCGCGTCCGCTCGGGATCCGGCGCAGCACCTCCTGCTCCCGCAGCAGCGACAGCCCGTCCTCGTCCGACTCGACGCGGGTGCGCCCGTCGACCAGGTACAGGTCGCCCGTGGGCGAGACGTCGGTCTCCCACCCGTCCCGCAGGGTGCCGCGGACCAGCGCGCCGTCCGCACGCTGGGCGCGCAGCACGCCGGAGGAGTCGAGCCACGCCTGGTCGACCACACCGGCGAGCAGCCGCTCGGCCGCGCCTGCGCGCCCGCCGTCGACCGGGACGCCGACCAGCGCACCGGTCGAGTCGGTGAGCACGATGACGTCGGTGAGGTCGCCGAGCACGTTGCGGGCGGGCACCTCCGTCGTGTCGAAGCCGTCGGGGCCACCCACCACCAGCCGGTCCTCGACCACGAACCCGACCAGGTGACGCGGGTCGGCGACCGGTCGGGCGGCGGCGTCGGTGGTCGGCGGCGCCGCGTCCTCGAGGACGACCGACAGGCCGACCGCCGCGACCGCCGCCGCGGCCACGCCGCCGATCGCGACCGCCACCCGCCCCGTCGTACGACGGCGGCGCTCGGCGCGAACCCGGGCCTGGACGGCCACCCGGTCGAGTGATGGCGCCTCGACGGCGTCGCGGACCCCGGTCAGTGCGGTGCGGATCTCGATGTCGATGCTGCTCATGACGGCTCCTCGGCGGACAGGGCGGCGGGGTGGAGGTCAGGGAGGGCGGCGCGCAGCCGTTTGATGGCGTGGTGGGTCTGGCTCTTCACCGACCCGACCGAGCAGCCGAGCTCCCGCGCGGTGGCCTCGGCCGTCAGGTCCTCGACGTAGCGCAGCACCAGGGTCGCGCGCATCCGCGGCGGCAGCCGGCGGACCTCCGCCCACAGGTCGAGGTGCTCGGCGCGCACGTCCAGGCCGCCGGCGTACCCGGTCTCGGGCAGCTCCTCGGTCGGCACCTCCCGGCGCCGTCTCGGCCACTGCCGCGTCATCTGCCGGACCATCGCCTGGCGCACGTAGGCGTCGGCGGCGCCCTTGTCGCGGATCGAGGACCAGCGCACGCAGGTGCGCGCGAGGGCGTCCTGCAGCAGGTCCTCGGCCTGGTGGCGGTCGCCGGTCAGCAGGTACGCCGTGCGGTAGAGCGGCGCCCAGCGCGCCGCCATGAACTCGTCGAACCCGAGCTCGCTCATCGGACCTCCCTGGTGCTCACGACAGGGAAGGACACCTCAGGCGGCAGGAAGGTTGAGTCGAATGCCGGGTCGGCACCACATTCACGCCGGGTCGGCACCACATTCACGCCGGGTCGGCGGTGGAGGGATCAGCGATCGACGGCGCGGTAGAGCAGATCCGTGATCTCGCGGCCGGCCTCGATGCCCTTGCGCTCGAACTTGGTGACCGGTCGCTCGTCCCAGCGCTCGACGACGCCGCCCTCCAGGGCGGGCTCGGCGTCGAGGACCTCGCGCATCTGCTCGGCGTAGTCGGCCCAGTCCGTCGCCAGCCGCCAGGCCCCGCCGGGCGCCAGCCGGCTCGCGACCAGCCGGGCGAAGTCGGCGTCGACCAGCCGCCGCTTGCGGTGCTTCTTCTTGTGCCACGGGTCCGGGAAGAACGTCCACAGCTCGCTGATGCTCCGCTCGGCGAGCAGGTGCTCCAGGGACCAGACCGCGTCCACGCTGCAGAGCCGGACGTTCTCGGCGCCCGCGTCGGCGAGCCGCCACAGGGTGTCGGCCACGCCGGGTCGCCAGACCTCGAAGGCGAGCACGTCGTACGACGGCCGCGTGGCCGCCAGCGCCGCGGTGGCCTCGCCGACCCCGGAGCCGATCTCGACGATCAGCGGCGCCTCGCGCCCGAACCACTGCTGCCAGGAGAAATCGGACTGGTCGACCGCGGCGTCCGGGATCACCCACTTCTCCTGGTGCGCGGCCCAGGCGGCGGCCTGGTTGGGCGTGAACCGCGCACCGCGCCGCGAGTAGCTCAGCACCTCCCGCATCCGTCGACCGTCCTCGGTCAGTCGGTGGTGGGGTCGGGCGGGTCGGACGCCGTGCTCGTGCATGACGTCCATCCTCCCTCACCACTACGTTTCCATCATGATCGACCACGACCGCCTGGCCCGCCTGCACGCCGACGAGGAGCAGCGCTTCGTCTCGCTCCACCCCCGGTCCGCCGCCCTGGCCGAGCAGGCACGCGGTCCGCTGCTGGCCGGCGTACCCATGCCGTGGATGACCCGATGGCCCGGGGCCTTCCCGGTCTTCGTGGAGTCCGCCTCCGGTGCCCGACTCGTCGACGTCGACGGGCACGAGTACGTCGACCTCTGCCTCGGCGACACCGGGGCGATGACCGGGCACGCCCTTCCCCAGGTGGCCGACGTCGTGGCCGAGCGTGCGCGCAGGGGCATCACCACGATGCTGCCGTCCGCGGACGCGGTCTGGGTCGGCGAGGAGCTGGCCCGGCGCTTCGGGCTGCCGACCTGGCAGCTCGCGATGTCGGCGACCGACGCGAACCGGTTCGTGCTCCGCTTCGCCCGGCACCTCACGCAGCGGCCGCGGATCGCGGTGATGGACTGGTGCTACCACGGCACGGTCGACGAGACGCTGGCCGTGCTCGACGGCGACCGGGTGGTGCCGCGGCCGGGCGCCCTGGGACCGCAGGTCGACGTCGGTGAAACCACCGCGGTGGTCCCGTTCAACGACCTGGACGCCCTGGACCGCCGGCTCGCCGAGGGCGATGTCGCCTGCCTGCTGATGGAGCCGGCCCTGACCAACATCGGCATCGTGCTGCCCGACGACGGATACCTCGCCGGGGTCCGGGAGGTCACCCGCCGGCACGGTGTGCTGCTGGTGATCGACGAGACGCACACGATGTGCGCCGGCCCGGGCGGCTGTACGGCGGCCTGGGAGCTGGAGCCCGACCTGGTCGTCGTGGGGAAGGCGATCGCCGGCGGCGTACCGGCGGCGGCGTACGGGATGACGGCCGAGGTGGCCGAACAGCTCTCCGGCCCGATGCTCGGCCACGAGATCGACGTGGCCGGGGTCGGCGGCACGCTGACCGCCAATGCGCTCGCCCTCGCGGCGGTCCGCGCGACGCTCTCGACCTGCCTGCGCGAGGAGGACTTCGCGGTCGCCGTACCGCTGGCGGAGCGGTTCACCGACGGGGTCGCCGGAGTCATCGCCGAGCACGGCCTGCCCTGGCACGTCCAGCGCCTCGGCTGCCGCGCGGAGTACTGGTTCTGCCCGCCTCCGCGCGACGGCGCCGCCGCGGCGGCCGCGGTCGACGAGCAGCTGGAGGCGTTCCTGCACCTGTGGTGCCTGAACCGCGGCGTCCTGCTCACGCCGTTCCACAACATGGCGCTCTTCAGCCCGCACCACACGGAGGCCGACGTCGACCGCCACACCGAGGTGTACGCCGACGCCCTCTCCGCCCTCCTCCCCCGATAGCCGAAATGCAGAACGGCCCCGGACCATCAGGTCCGGGGCCGTGCTGGTGGAGCTGGGTGAGGCTAGATCACTTGGTGATCTTGGTGACCCGGCCGGCGCCGACGGTGCGGCCACCCTCACGGATCGCGAACCGCAGGCCCTCGTCCATGGCGATGGGCTGGATCAGCTCGACGGCCATCTCGGTGTTGTCACCGGGCATGACCATCTCGGTGCCCTCGGGCAGCGTGACGACGCCCGTGACGTCCGTGGTCCGGAAGTAGAACTGCGGACGGTAGTTGTTGAAGAACGGCGTGTGACGGCCGCCCTCCTCCTTCGAGAGGATGTAGACCGAGGCCTCGAAGTTGGTGTGCGGGGTCGTGGTGCCCGGCTTGATGACGACCATGCCGCGCTCGACGTCCTCGCGCTTGGTGCCACGGAGGAGCAGACCGACGTTCTCGCCCGCCTGGCCCTCGTCGAGGAGCTTGCGGAACATCTCGACACCGGTGACGGTCGACTTCATCGAGCCCTCGCGGATGCCGACGATCTCGACCTCCTCGTTGACCTTCACGATGCCGCGCTCGATGCGGCCGGTGATGACGGTGCCACGACCGGTGATGGTGAAGACGTCCTCGACGGGCATGAGGAACGGCTTGTCCGTCTCACGCTCGGGGGTCGGGATGGCCTCGTCGACCGCGTTCATGAGCTCCATGATCGAGTCGCCCCACTTGGCGTCGCCCTGCAGCGCCGGGAAGGCGGCAACGCGAACGACCGGGATGTCGTCGCCCGGGAACTCGTACTCGGAGAGGAGCTCGCGCACCTCCATCTCGACGAGCTCGATGAGCTCCTCGTCGTCGACCATGTCGCACTTGTTGAGCGCGACGACCAGGGCGGGCACGCCGACCTGGCGGGCGAGCAGGACGTGCTCACGCGTCTGCGGCATCGGGCCGTCGGTGGCCGCCACGACCAGGATCGCGCCGTCCATCTGCGCCGCACCGGTGATCATGTTCTTGATGTAGTCGGCGTGACCGGGGCAGTCGACGTGCGCGTAGTGACGCGCCTCCGTCTGGTACTCGACGTGCGCGATCGAGATCGTGATACCGCGCTGACGCTCCTCGGGAGCCTTGTCGATGTCCTCGAACGCCGACGCGGCGTTGAGGTCCGGGTGCTTGTCGTGCAGCACCTTGGTGATCGCCGCGGTGAGCGTCGTCTTGCCGTGGTCGATGTGACCGATGGTGCCGATGTTGACGTGCGGCTTGGTCCGCTCGAACTTCGCCTTAGCCACTGGGGCTCCTCCTGGTTGTGTGTTGCTGACTCGTACTGACGGGGGTGGTGCCGAAGGTGCGCGCAGAGAGACCCGGGTGGGTCACTCCCCACGAACCTTCTTGATGATCTCGTCGGCGATGTTCGTGGGAACCTCGGCGTACGAGTCGAACTCCATCGAGTACGACGCCTGGCCGGAGGTCTTGGACCTCAGGTCGCCAACGTACCCGAACATCTCGGACAGCGGCACGAGGGCCGCGACGACGATGTCGCCGTGCCGCTCCTCCTGCGCGCGGATCTGGCCGCGACGGCTGTTGATGTCGCCGATGACCGTGCCGAGGAACGACTCGGGGGTCGTCACCTCCACGGCGAACATCGGCTCCAGCAGCACGGCCTTCGCCTGGCGGGCGGCCTCCTTGAAGGCCTGGTTGCCGGCGATCTTGAACGCGAGCTCGGAGGAGTCGACGTCGTGGTAGGCGCCGTCCTCGAGCGTGAACTTCACGTCGACCATCGGGTAACCGGCGAGCACGCCGAACTCCATGGCGTCCTGGCCGCCCTGGTCGACCGACGGGATGTACTCGCGCGGCACGCGGCCACCGCTCACGTTGTTGACGAACTCGTAGCCCGCACCGGTGCCGGTCTCGGGGTCGATGTTCGGCTCCAGCGAGACGACGACCTTCGCGAACTGACCCGAACCACCGGTCTGCTTCTTGTGCGTGTAGCTGTGGTTCTCCACCTTGCGGCGGATGGTCTCGCGGTAGGCCACCTGCGGCTTGCCGACGGTCGCCTCGACGCGGAACTCGCGCTTCATCCGGTCGACGAGGATCTCCAGGTGGAGCTCGCCCATGCCGGCGATGATCGTCTGGCCGGTCTCCTCGTCGGTGTTGACCGTGAAGGTCGGGTCCTCGTCGGAGAGCCGCTGGATCGCGGTGCCGAGCTTCTCCTGGTCGCTCTTCGTCTTCGGCTCGATGGCGACCTCGATCACCGGGGCCGGGAACGTCATCGACTCCAGGACGACCTGGTTCTGCGGGTCGGACAGGGTGTGACCGGTCTTGGTGTCCTTCAGACCCATGACGGCCACGATCTGGCCGGCGCCGACCGACGCGATCTCCTCACGCTTGTTGGCGTGCATCTGGTAGACCTTGCCGATCCGCTCCTTCTTGCCGTTGACCGAGTTGACGACGGTCGAGCCGGCCTCCAGCTTCCCGGAGTAGACGCGGACGTAGATCAGCTTGCCGAGGTGCGGGTCGGAGGCGATCTTGTAGGCGAGGCCGGAGAACGGCTCGCTGTCGGAGGGCTTCCGAGCGATCTCGGTCTCCTCGTCGTTCGGCTTGTGGCCGATGATCGCGTCGATGTCGAGCGGCGACGGGAGGTACTTGACGACCGCGTCGAGCAGGGGCTGGACGCCCTTGTTCTTGAACGCGGTGCCGCACAGCACCGGGTTGATCTTGCTCGCGATGGTGGCACGGCGGATGCCGGCCATGAGCTCAGCGGTGCTGGGCTCCTCGCCCTCGAGGTACTTCTCCATCAGCTCGTCGTCGTTTTCGGCGGCCGTTTCGAGCAGCCGCTCACGCCACTCGCGGGCGACCTCGAGGTGGTCATTCGGCACGTCGACGGTCTCGAAGGTGTCGCC
>NZ_DATJTA010000003.1:0-99532 GCF_035503875.1 Nocardioides sp. | reverse complement strand
GAAGTAGGAGTCGCTCACCGCGAAGTCCAGCGGCGGCGATGCCAGGATGACGCCGGTCAGACCACCGAACAGGAAGACGATCAGGAACCCGAGGATGAAGAGCATCGCGGGTTCGAAGGTGATCTGACCTCGCCAGATCGTACCGACCCAGTTGAAGAACTTCACTCCGGTGGGCACCGCGATCAGGTAGGTCATGAACGCGAAGAACGGGAGCATGACCGCGCCGGTGGTGAACATGTGGTGCGCCCACACGGTCACCGACAGGCCGGCGATGCTCAGGGTCGCGAACACCAGGCCGGAGTAGCCGAAGATCGGCTTGCGGGCGAACACCGGGAAGACCTCGGAGACGATGCCGAAGAACGGCAGCGCCACGATGTACACCTCCGGGTGCCCGAAGAACCAGAACAGGTGCTGCCACAGGATCGCGCCGCCGTGGGCGGTGTCGAACACGTGCGCCCCGAGCTGGCGGTCCGCCTCGAGCGAGAGCAGCGCGCCGGCGAGCACCGGGAACGCGATGAGCACCAGCAGCGAGGTGATCAGCGTGTTCCAGACGAACAGCGGCATCCGGAACATGGTCATGCCGGGGGCACGCATGCAGATGATCGTCGTGATGAAGTTGACCGCGCCGAGGATGGTGCCGAGACCGGCCATCCACAGACCCATGATCCACAGGTCGCCGCCGACGCCCGGCGAGCGCACGGCGTCCGAGAGCGGCGTGTAGGCGAACCAGCCGAAGTCGGCCGCGCCCTGCGGCGTCAGGAAGCCGGAGGCCGCGATCAGACCACCGAACAGGAACAGCCAGTAGCTGAACATGTTCAGGCGCGGGAAGGCCACGTCCGGGGAGCCGATCTGTAGCGGCATGATCACGTTGGCGAAGCCGAAGAACAGCGGCGTCGCGAACAGCAGCAGCATGATCGTGCCGTGCATGGTGAAGAGCTGGTTGTAGAGCTCGTCGTTGACGAGCTGGTTGCCCGGGTAGGCCAGCTCGGAGCGGATCAGCAGGGCCATCAGGCCGCCGATCAGGAACCACGCGAACGACGTGATCAGGTACATCTTGCCGATCAGCTTGTGATCGGTCGTGGTCATCAGCCGGACCAGCTCCTGGCCCAGCGGCTTGCGGGCCGGGGCGATCGCCGGCCTGCTCGCGGTGGCGGTCACTTCGCTGCTCCCTCGTGCTCGGCGGACTCCAGGCCCACCTGCGTGTCGGCGTACCGGCCGCCGATCAGCGGCTTCTCGGACGTCGAGCCCTCTTCGGCGAGCGTCTCGACGTAGGCGTCGTACTCCTTGAGGCTGACGACCTTGACCTCGAAGAGCATCCGCGAGTGGTAGACGCCGCACAGCTCGTAGCACTTGCCGGCGAAGGTGCCGGTCGTCTTGGGCGTGACCTCGAAGGTGTTCACGCGACCCGGGATGACGTCCATCTTCATCAGGAAGCCGGGCACGCCGAAGTTGTGGATCACGTCCGGCGAGTGCAGGTTGAACCGCGTCGTCACGCCGACCGGCAGGTACAGGGTCGGGATGTCGGACCCGGTGCCGGAGACGTAGGCGTACTCGTCGTACGGGTACTCGTCGTCGTCGTTCTCGCCCTTCTCGTCGGCGCTGTAGTCGACCTCGCCGACGCCGTGGTTGAACGCCCAGCTCCACTGCTGCGCCGTGACCTCGACGATGTTGTCGGGCTCGTCGGAGCGGTCGAGCAGGATGTTCTGCGTCTCGACGGTCTGCTGGAAGAAGACGACGACCATCATGATCGGCGCGATCGTGTAGAAGATCTCGAGCGGCAGGTTGTAACGGGTCTGGATCGGGATCTCGTCGTCGCTGCGGCGGCGGTAGCGGATGACGACCCAGGCGATGAGCCCCCAGACCACGAGACCGGTGATCAGGGCGGCGATCCACGCGCCCTGCCACAGGTCGAGCGTGTGCTCGCCCTGCTCGGTCGCCGGCTCTGGCATCGCCAGACGCTTCCATTCACCGCTATCCGAACCACAGCCGGCGAGGGCCACGACGCTGACACCGAGCACGGAGAGCAGGAGCAGGCGGCGGAGGTATCCGCGCCCTCCGGTCCCGCGCCTGGGGAGTTGCAGACTCAACGCTGGAGCCTTCCTCTCGGGCATTCACAAGTACTGTCGAACACTATCCGAATCGCACTCCGGTCGCGGGAGCGGGTACCCGGTAGGTTCCCGGTGTGACAAAAGCCGCGGCCCGGTCCGGGGTACCCCTGCCCCGCTACTTCGACACCGCCTCGGCGGAGTCGCTGCACCCGGCGGCCCGTGAGACGCTGCTCGCCGCGCTCGACCAGGGGTACGCCGACCCGCGCCGCCTGCACGGCCCGGCGCGGAGCGCGCGGCTGCTGCTCGACAACGCCCGCGCCGTGGTCGCCGAGTGCCTGGAGGTGCGCCCCGACGAGGTCTCCTTCACCTCCTCCGGAACCGACGCGGTGCACCGCGGGCTGCTCGGTCTGGTCGCGGCCCGGCCCGGCCGGGGCGACCGGGTGGTGCGCACCGCGGTCGAGCACTCGGCCGTCGTCCACGCCGCCGCGTGGCGCCGCCCCGAGGGGCACCTGGAGGTGCCGGTCGACCGCACGGGACGGGTGGCGCCCGAGGACGTCGTCGCCGCGGCCGGCTCCCCCGAGGTCGGGGTCGTCGCCGTCCAGAGCGCCAACCACGAGGTCGGGACGCTGCAGCCGGTCACGGAGGTGGCGTCCGCGCTCCGCGCCGCGTCGTACGACGTGCCGCTCCTCGTCGACGCGTGCGCGTCGATGGGCCGGCTGCCGCTGCCGGACGGCTGGTCGGCCGCCGCGGGCTCGGCGCACAAGTGGGGCGGGCCGGCCGGGGTCGGCGTACTCCTGGTGCGCAAGGGGGTGCGCTGGGTGACGCCGTTCCCGGGCGACGACCGGGTGGACGAGCGGGTCTCGGGCTTCGAGAACGTCCCGGCCGCCCTCGCGGCCGCGGCGGCGCTGCAGGCGGTCGTCGCGGAACGGGACGCCGTCAACGCCCGTCAGGCCGCGCTGGTCGACCGCGTGCGCGCGGGGGTGGCCGCGGTGCCGGACGTCGAGGTCGTCGGCGACCCGATCGACCGGCTCCCCCACCTGGTCACCTTCTCCTGCCTCTACGTCGACGGCGAGGCGCTCGTCGACGGGCTGGCCCGGAGGGGATTCTCGGTCGCGAGCGGCTCGGCGTGCACCTCGTCCAGCCTGGAGCCGAGCCGGGTCCTGGCGGCGATGGGCGCCCTGACGCACGGCAACGTGCGGCTCTCGCTCACCCGCGACGCGACCGAGGACGACGTGGACGCCTTCCTGGCCGCGCTGCCCGAGGTGGTCGCCGGCATCCGAGCGGACGCGGGCCTGTGAGCACCGCGGTCGACCTCGAGCTCGACTGCCGCGGCCTGCTCTGCCCGCTGCCGGTCATCGAGCTCGGGCGCCGCTACGCCGAGGTGCCCCCGGGCGCACTGGTGGCCGTCGTCGCCGACGACGTGGCGGCGCGCCACGACGTACCTGCATGGTGCCGGATGCGCGGGCAGGAGTACGTCGGCGAGGAGATCGCCGACGACGGCGTCCCGCGCTACCTGGTGCGTCGGGTCACCTGACGAGCGCGAGGTGCGGCTCGACGGCCTTGGCCGCCTCGGGGCCGTAGGACTCCTCCAGCCGGGCCAGGAACTGGTCGCGGGTGAAGGTGTACTCCTGGGTGCCGACCGTCTCGACGACGTACGCCGCGAGCACGCAGCCGACCTGGGCCGCGCGCTCGTGGTCGAGGCCCCACGTGACGGCGGCGAGGAAGCCGGAGCGGAAGGCGTCGCCGACGCCGGTGGGCTCGATGGCCGTGACGTTCTTGGCGGCGGGCAGCACGATGTCGGCCTCGCCGCGGCGGCTCACCCGGACGCCCTGGGCGCCGAGCGTGGTGACCTGGGTGCCGACCCGGGAGAGGACCTCCTCGGCGGACCAGCCGGTCTTCTGCTCGATCAGGTGCGACTCGTACTCGTTGGAGAACAGGATCGCGGCGCCGTCGACCAGGTCGCGGATCAGCTCGCCGTCGCTGAACGCGAGCTGCTGGCTCGGGTCTGCGATGAACGGGTAGCCGCGCTGGCGGCACTCCTGGGTGTGGCGCAGCATGCCGTCGGGGTCGTCGGCGCCGATCAGGACGTACGTCGGCTCCCCGACCCGGTCGACGATCGGACCGAGCTCCATCAGCCGCGCCTCGCTCATCGCGCCGGGGTAGAAGGAGGCGATCTGCGCGCCGGTCGGGTCGGTGGTGCACACGAACCGGGCGGTGTGGCGGGTCTCGGAGATGCGGACGTGGGAGCAGTCCACCCCGTGCCGCTCCAGCCAGGAGCGGTAGTCGGCGAAGTCCTCGCCGGCCGCCCCGACGAGCACCGGGCGCAGGCCGAGCCGGCCCAGGCCGAAGCACATGTTGGCCGCCACTCCCCCGCGCCGGATCTCGAGGTCGTCGACGAGGAAGGACAGCGAGAGCTTGTCCAGCTGCTCGACCACCAGGGAGTCGGCGAACTTCCCGGCGTAGCCCATCAGGTGGTCGGTGGCGATGGAACCGGCGATCAGCAGCGACATGGGACGGAACACTACCGGCTGGTACCGCTGGGACTACTTCGGAGTAGGCCGTAGCGTCCTCGGCATGACTCAGCTCTCCCACGACGACCTGGGCTCGCTGCAGGAGATGCGGGCCGACTGCGAGGCCGCCGTACGCCACCTGCCGGACCCGGCGCCGTCGCTGCGCTACGAGGACTACCCGCGCGACGTCCCGAAGCCGGAGATCGAGATCACCGAGGCCGCCACGAGGATCGCCAACGCGCTCCAGCTGCACCTGGACTGAGCCGCTCCCCCCGCACTTCGACGGCCACCCCTCCCTCGGCCGTTGGACGCCAACAGCCCCCGCCGGTCACCGGCGGGGGCTGTTGTGTTGCGTGGTGGTGCGCTGGCGCGTCCTCGATCAGTGGAACGAGTCACCGCACGCGCACGAGCCCGTGGCGTTGGGGTTGTCGATGGTGAAGCCCTGCTTCTCGATGCTGTCGACGAAGTCGATCATCGCGCCGTTGAGGTAGGGGACGCTCATCCGGTCGACGACCACGGCCACGCCGTCGAAGTCGGTGACGACGTCACCGTCGAGGGTGCGCTCGTCGAAGAAGAGCTGGTAGCGCAGGCCCGAGCAGCCGCCCGGCTGCACCGAGATCCGCAGCTGCAGGTCGTCGCGGCCCTCCTGGTCGAGAAGGCTCTTCACCTTCGTCGCCGCCACCGGGCTCAGGTTGATCTGGTCGGTGCGACGCTCTGCGGTCGTGTCCACCTGCTCGGTCATGTGTCTGCTCCCAGATAGATGCGGGGGTGTGTCGGCTACTGACTCAATCGTCGCACACCCGGGGCTATTCCCCTCCCGGCCAGCCAGTCACCGCCGAGTCGGCAGAAGTTGCGCGCCGAGTCGGCAGAAGTTGCAGTCAGGTCTGACGTGAACTTCTGCCGACTCGCGGTTCAGCGGGACCAGGTGCGGGCGACGCGGGCGGCGAGGTCGGAGAGCGAGCCGGCGGGGTCGGCGAAGGCGCGGTCCTGGCCCACCAGGTCGACGAGGGAGTACGCCGACTCCACACCGAGCGCCCTCATCTCGCGGGAGCCGACCAGCACCTGGCCGGCGAGCGCGACGCAGGGGCGGAGCGCGGACTCGGCGACGGTGGCGACGCCGTACGGCACCTTCCCGGAGCGGCTGGAGAAGTCGAAGGCACCCTCGCCGGTCAGCACGAGGTCGGCGGCGCGGGCGCGCTCGGCGAGTCGGACCGCATCGGCCACGAGGTCGATGCCGGGCTCGCGGGTCGCGCCGAGCAGGAGGAGGCCGAATCCGAGGCCGCCCGCCGCGCCGGCGCCCTTCTCCAACGCGGTACGCCGTCCTGCCGCGACGGCCAGCTCCTCGAGCCAGCCGTCGACCACCGGAAGCCGCTCCTCGGGGATCCCCTTCTGCGGGCCGAAGGTCTTGGTCGCACCCAGCAGGCCGGTCAGCGGGTTGTCCACGTCGCTGGCGGCGACCAGGCGCACGCCGACCTCGGGCACCGTCACCGTGGTGATGCCCGCGAGACCGGCCGCGCCCCGGTCCAGCGGCCGGTCGGCCGTCGCGCCCAGGGCGGCGAGCAGGCCCGCTCCCCCGTCGTTGGTGCCACTGCCCCCGAGACCGACCACCACGGTCGACGCCCCGGCCTCGGCGGCGGCCAGGACCAGCTGGCCCACGCCGTACGTCGTGGCCTCCTCGGCACGTTCCGCTCCCGTCAGGTGCAGCCCGCACGCCTGGGCGCTCTCGACGTACGCCGTCTCCCCCGCCACGAGCACGGTGCCGGGAACCGGGTCGCCGAACGGGCCGCGAACGGTGACCGCGAGCAGGCTGCCGCCGAGCGCGGTGTGGAGGACGTCGACGAAGCCGGGGCCGCCGTCGGCCATGGGCGCGAGGTCGAGCTCGTCGTCGGGGGCGTGCCGGTGCCAGCCGGCGGCGATCGCCGCCGCAGCCTCGGGCGCCGTGAGCGTGCCCGCGAACTTGTCGGGGGCGACCAGGATGCGCATGGCGCACACCTTAGGAGCCTAGGGTCGAACCCGTGAGCGAGGTGCTGATCCGGCCGATGCGACCCGGCGACGTGGCCGCTGCCGAGCGGCTGAGCGCGGAGAGCTTCTACGAGCTCGACGTCCGCACCCACCGGCCCGGGTTCCCGGTGCCGGAGCTGCGGCCGCCCACGCGCGCCGGCAACTGGATCACCCGGACCACCCACTTCCTGGACACCGATCCCGGCGGCTGCTGGGTGGCGGAGATGGACGGCGAGCTGGTCGGGTTCGCGACGTCGTTCGTCCGCGAGCTGACCTGGTGCCTGGCGACCTTCGCCGTACGACCGGGCCTGCAGGGGCAGGGCCTCGGCAAGCGGTTGCTCGACACCGCGATGGAGCACGGCCGCGGTTGCCTGCGCGGGATGCTGTCGGCGTCGTCGGACCCGAAGGCGGTACGGCGCTACCGGCTCGCCGGGTTCTCGCTGCACCCGCAGATGTTCCTGTCCGGCACCGTCGACCGGAGCGCGATCCCGGTCGTCGACAAGGTCCGCGAAGGTACGGCGGGCGACGTCGACCTGCTCGACTCGCTGGACCGGCGGACGCGCGGGTCCGCGCACGGGCCGGACCATCGGCTGATGCTGGCCGCGTGGCGGCTGCTGGTGTCCGACACGTCCAGCGGGTCGGGCTACGCGTACGTCGGCCACGACGGCTCCCTCGCGCTGCTGGCCGCGAGCAACCGTCGTACGGCGGCGCGCCTGCTGTGGGCCGTCCTCGCCGACAGCACCGGCGAGACCGTCGTCCCGCACCTGACCACGGCCAACGAGTGGGCGATCGACGTGGGGATGGCCGCACGGCTCGAGCTGCACCAGGAGGGCTACCTGGGACTGCGCGGGATGAAACCGCCGGCGCCGTACGTTCACAACGGTGCCCTGCTGTGACGTTTACGGCCCCGCCCGAGCACAGGAATACGATCCGGACATGACGACCGTCGACCTCCCGCTGCTGCCGCTCGGTCGCGGCACCGACATCGCCTCCGAGCGAGGCGTCGACTGCCCGGGCGACCTGCCCGCGCCGTCCGACCCCGACCTGGTCGCGCGTGCCGAGGCGGCCAAGGCCGCCCTGGGCGAGCGGCTCTTCGTGCTGGGGCACCACTACCAGCGCGACGAGGTGATCGCGTTCGCCGACGTCACGGGCGACTCGTTCAAGCTGGCCCGCGACGCCGCGGCCCGCCCGGACGCCGAGTTCATCGTCTTCTGCGGCGTGCACTTCATGGCGGAGTCCGCCGACATCCTCACCGGGCCGGACCAGAAGGTCATCCTGCCCGACCTCGCCGCCGGTTGCTCGATGGCCGACATGGCCCGCCTCGCGCAGGTCGAGAGCGCGTGGGACGCGCTGACCGCGGCCGGGGTCGTCGACTCCGTGGTCCCGGTGACGTACATGAACTCCAGCGCCGACATCAAGGCGTTCTGCGGCCGCAACGGCGGCGTCGTGTGCACCTCCAGCAACGCGGAGGTCGCCCTCGAGTGGGCCTTCGAGCAGCGCCCCGACGCCAAGATCCTGTTCCTACCCGACCAGCACCTCGGCCGCAACACCGCGGTCCTGAAGATGGGCATCTCCCTCGACGAGTGCGTCGTGTGGAACCCGCTCAAGCCGAACGGCGGGCTCACCGCCGAGGAGCTGCAGAACGCGCGGATGATCCTGTGGAAGGGCCACTGCTCGGTGCACGGCCGCTTCTCCCCCGACGTCGTCGACGAGCTGCGCGCGACCATTCCGGACGTGCAGATCCTGGTCCACCCCGAGTGCCAGCACGAGGTCGTGCTGAAGGCCGACCTCGTCGGCTCGACGGAGTTCATCATCAAGGCGATCGAGGCGGCTCCGCCGGGCTCGGCCTGGGCGATCGGCACCGAGCTCAACCTGGTCAAGCGGCTCGCGAACGCGCACCCGGACAAGCGGATCACGTTCCTCGACAAGACGGTCTGCTACTGCTCGACGATGAACCGGATCGACCTGCCCCACTTCGTGTGGGCGCTGGAGTCCCTCGTCGCCGGCACCGTCCCGAACCAGATCACCGTCGACCCCGAGACCGAGAAGTGGGCGCTGGTCGCCCTCGAGCGGATGCTCGCCCTGCCGGGTAAGACCTCCCGGGACTGATCGCCGACCCGTCACTTTCTCGGCGGTTCTCGCGGCGTGTCGGCGCAGGATCGACGGCTCGCCGCCCCCGTCGTACGACGCGGGCGGTCAGCCGACCCGTCAATCGCGCCGCGACACACCGACGAAACCGCCGGGAAAGTGACGGGTCGCGCTCAAGCGGGGACGGTCAACCAGGCGCGGGTCCCGCCGCTCGGGGAGTCGTCCAGGCCGATCTGGCCGCCGTGCGCCTCGACGATCCGGCGGCAGGTGGCGAGGCCGATGCCGGATCCCTCGACCGACTCGTCGACCCGGGCGAGCGGTTGGAAGACGCGGTCGCGCTGCTCGGGGGCGATGCCGCGGCCGTGGTCGCAGATCTCGATCCGCCAGCCGTCGGCCTCCCGGACCGCGCCGATCTCGATCCGCGCCCTCTCCCCGGGGAGGGTGAACTTGGCGGCGTTGCCGACCAGGTTCTGGACGACCGCACGCAGCTGGACCGGGTCCCCCGTCACCACGGGCAGGTCGGTGACCTCGACCGTGGCCCCGGCCAGGGCGGAGGCGAGGTCGTCACGGACGTCGGCGACGACGGCGGCGAGGTCGACGGGCACCCGGGAGAGCTCGCCGCCGAGGCGGGCGAAGCTCAGCAGGTCGTCGATCAGCGCCTGCATGCGCTCGGCGCCGCTGATCGCCCGGTCCATGAGGAACGTCGAGCCGCCGGACTCCTCGGCCTGCTCGGCGATCAGGTTCAGCGCCATCATCACCGCGGACAGCGGGTTGCGCAGGTCGTGGCTGACCTGGCCGGCGAACGCGGCCAGCACCTCGTTGGACCGCTCCAGCTCCGACTGCGTGCTGCGCAGGTCGTCGACGGTCGAGCTGAGCTCGCGGGTGCGCAGCTCCAGCTCGAGCAGGTCGACGACCCGGTCGGCCAGGTGCTCCAACGCGCGCCTCTGGTCGTCGGTGAGCGTGCGCGGCACCGTGTCGAACACGCACAGGGTGCCGATCAACGTCCCGTCCGGCGTCGCGAGCGGGTGTGTCGCGTAGAACCGGACGTCGCCGATCACCCCGGTGACGAACGGGTTGTCCCGGAACCGGTCGTCCTGGCTCGCATCTGCCACGATCACCGGTACGCCGCCCTGGAAGACGACGTTGCACATCGAGTCCTCGCGCGCGCACACCGCCGCCTCGAAGCCGGCGGTCGCGATCTGGTGCTGCTCGGTGGCCGTGATCAGGTTGATCGTCGCCATCGGCACGCCGGCCACCTGGGCGGCGACGTCCACCAGTGCCACGAGGTCGCGGCGCGGTGGCCGGGTGACCACCTGGTAGCGCCCGATCTGGGCGACGCGCACCTCGTCCGTGTCGATGGACACGCTCACAGATCGGCTCCTTCGCGGGGGGTCGAGGCCTCGGATCCGGAGTGTAGCCACGCCGGGTCCGGAGGTGGCCTCAGCCTCCCGGGCGCTGCGGCATCGAGCCGCCGCCGCGGCCGCCGAAGCCCCAGCCCGTGTCGGCATCACCGCTCGGCAGCTCCGCGCCCAGCTCGGCGAGGACCACCTGGTCCCCCTCCTCGACCCCGGAGGTGATCTCGGTGCGGGTGCTCCCGACGACGCCCGTGACGACCGGCGTCCGGGTCGCCGTACCGCCCTCGACGACGCGGACGCTCCCCGAGGAGACCGCCGAGCTCGGCACCGTCAGCACGTCCCGGGCCGTCCCGACCACGACGCCGACCGAGGCCGTCGCGCCCGACGGGAGGCCGAGGTCGCGGCCGTCGAGGGTGACGAGGACCGGGTACGTCGTGCTGCCCGACGAGGTGTCCGCCAGCACCCCGACCGAGGTGACCTCGCCGTCCAGCGACTCCTCGGCGCCCGCCGGAAGCACCGACGCCCGCTGGCCGACCTCCAGCCGCCGTACCTGGGCCTCGGTCGCGGCCACGGTGACGGTGGTGCTGCCGCGGGCCGCGACGCTCACGACGGTGGTGCCCGCCGCCGTCGTCGCCCCCTCCTCGGCGGCGACGTCGACCACGGTCCCGGCGTACGGCGCCCGCAGGGTCGCCGACGCCAGCGCCTCCCGGGCGGCGACCAGTTCGGCTTTCGCCGCGTCGATCGCGGCCTGGTCCCGGGCCAGGGTGGCCGCCGTGACGGTGCCCGACCGCCCGGTCGATCCGCCCGACGGCGCGCTGGCCTGCACCTGCTGGCTGGGCTGCGCGGACGGCTGGGCCGACGGGGACTCCGACTGCGCACCCTGGCCGGCGTCGGAGCCGGACTCGTCGAGGTCGCCGAGCTTGCCGACCGCCGCGGAGAGCGTGCCGGCGAGCGTCTCGAGCGCGCGCTGCAGCACGGACTGAGCCGTCACCACCTCCTGCTGGGCCTCCTGGACGCTGCCCAGCGCGGCGGCGCAGGCCTCGTCGGCCGGGTCGGAGGTCGCGGACTCCGACGATTCCTCGCCCGGCTCGGCGGCGTCCGCGGGCGGCTCGGCCTCGAACGCATCGGTGCACGCCTCGGTCTGGGCGACCAGGGCCGCGCCGGCCTCCGTGATCGCGGCGGACGCGGTCGACTGCGCCGTCGTGACGGCCTGCTGCTGCGCGGCCAACCGGGCGAGGGCTGCGGCCATCGCCGCCGAGACGTCCGGCGACACGTCGCCCGACTGCCCGCCGGAGGACTGTTCGCTCCTCTCCTCGGACTGGTCCTGCTGCTGGTCCTCCGATCCCGAGGACGACGATCCCGAGGCCGCCGGGGCGGTGGTCGACGCGCTGACGGCCTCGACCTGGGCGTCCTGGTCGGACTCCAGCTGGGCCCGCGCGGTGGCCAGCGTCGCCTCGGCCCGTCGTACGGCGCGCCGCAGCGGGGTCCGGTCGAGCCGGGCGAGTACGTCGCCGGCAGCGACTCGGGCCCCGGTCGCCACCGGGATCGCCTCGATCGTCCCGTCGGTGCCGAACGCGACGTCGGCGCGCCCCGCGGGCGCGAGCGTCCCCGCCAGCGCCAGGGTCCCCTCCACGTCGGCGAGCGTCACGTCCGCGGTGCGGTACGCCGTCGCGGGCTCGTCCGACGCGGCGTAGGCAGCGTACCCGCCTCCGGCCAGCGCGAGGACGAGCGCCGCCGCACCGCCGCGCCGTACCGTCCTCACGAGTCCTCGCCCCGGGCCGGCGGGCCGCCGAAGCCGCGACCAGCGGCGCACTCGCCGTCGACGGCGTCGCTGACGTTGATCCGGGTCGCCGTCACGGCGCCGGTGTCGTCGGCCTCGCCGACCGCCATGACGCAGCGCCCGACCTCGGCCGCGGCGGCGTCCGCCTCGGTCGTCGTGGAGTACGTCGTGTCCGCGGTGACCGTGACCTCGGCGTCAACTTCTGCCGACTCGACGGTGAAGCCGGTGGTGCTCACCGCGACCACCTTCCCGGATGTCCCGCCGAAGCCGCCCGGACGGTCGGTCGGGCGGTCGGTGGGACGGTCGGTGGGCAGGTCGGTCGGCATCCCCTCGGGACGCTCACCGGCGGGCCCGCCGGCACCGCCGAAGCCGCCGACGCACTCGCCGTCCTCACCCGCCTCGGTGATGCGTACGGCGTCGGCCGCGACCGGCTCGCCGTCCTCGGTCTCGCCCTCGGTGGTGACGAACACGCAGGTGCCGACGGTGACGTCGTCGAGCGAGCCCGTCACCTGCTCGAGGAACGCGGTCTCCGCGGTCCAGGTGACCGCGACCTGCCCCGCGTCGGAGCTCTGGACCTGCATCGTCCGACCGCTGACGGCCGCGACGAGGCCGGAGGCTCCGGGAGCTCCAGGCATGCCGGCGCCGCCGGGTCCGCCCCGGTCGGCGGGAGCGGCCGGCGCGGCGGCTCCCCCGTCAGTGGCCGAGTCGTCGTCCCCGCCGCACGCGGTCAGCGAGGCGAGCAGGAGCACCGCGCACGCGGTGCCGGTGAGACGGGAGAGCTTCATGGGTCGGGGTTCTTCCTTCCGGTGGGGTCGCGCGCGGGTCATTCGCTGCGCAGCGCGTCGATGGGGGTGAGCCGGGCGGCCCGGCTCGCGGGGTAGACGCCGAAGCCGATGCCGAGCGCCACGGCGGTGCCGATCGCGCCGAGGGTCGCCACGGGCGAGACGGAGACCGGCTGGTCGATCAGGCTCGGCAGCACCTGGGAGCCGGCCACACCGATCAGTACGCCGACCACGCCCCCGGTGAGCCCCAGCAGGGAGGCCTCCACCAGGAACTGGCGCCGGATGACGCCGGGCGTGGCGCCGAGCGCCTTGCGCAGGCCGATCTCGCGGATCCGCTCGGTGACGGAGACGAGCATGATGTTCATGACGCCGATGCCGCCGACGAGCAGCGAGATCGCCGCGATGCCCGCGAGCAGCACCGTCATCGTCTCGTTGGTGGAGTTGGCCGTCTCGACCAGGGACGCCTGGGTCGAGATGGAGAAGTCCGCCTCGTCGGCGCCCACGTCGTGCAGGGTCAGCAGCAGCGCGTTCACCTCCTGGTACGCCGCGCTCAGCAGGTCGGCCGAGGCTGCCTCGACGTAGATCGTCGAGACCGAGGACGACGTCGTCCCGGTGAGCCGCTTGGCCGTGCTGATCGGCACCACCGCGACGTCGTCCTCGCTGCTGCCGGACGACGAGGCGCCGGAGGAGGTCAGCACGCCGACCACCGTCATCGGCGTGCCGTCGACGGAGACCGTCTGCCCGACCGGGCTGGTGCGCTCGAACAGCTCGCTCGCCGTGTCGGGGCCGAGGACGACGACGTCGGCCGCCGACGTCACCTCCGCGGAGGTGAAGAAGCGTCCCGAGGACAGCTCACGGGCGCGGACGTCGAGCCAGCTGGTGGTGGTGCCCACGACCGAGCTGGTCCAGTTGGTCTCCCCCGCCTCCAGCGAGGTCGAGGTCGAGGTCGTGGGCGCCACCCGGGCCGCGTCCGGGACAGCGGTCTCGTCGGCGATCGCCTCCGCGTCGCGCAGGGTCAGGGTGGACGCGGAGCCGAAGCCGCCGCGCATCCCGCTGGAGTCGGTGCTGCTGCCCGGCGAGACGATCAGCAGGTTGCTGCCGAGCGCGCTGATCTGCTGGCGCACCTGGTCCTGGGCGCCCTGGCCGAGGCCGACGGTGAGGATCACCGAGGAGATGCCGATGACGATGCCCAGCATGGTCAGGGTCGAGCGGAGCCGGTGGGCGCGCACCGCCTCGGCCCCGGCCCGCAGGGTCTCCGTCCAGCTCATGCCGGGACCCCGCCGATCCGCTCGTCGGAGGTGATCGCACCGTCGCGGATGACCAGGTTGCGACCGGCACGGGCCGCGACGTCGAGCTCGTGGGTGATCAGCACGATGGTGCGCCCGGCCCGGTGCAGCTCGTCGAGCAGCGCGAGCACGTCGGTGGTGGACTGCGAGTCGAGGTTGCCGGTCGGCTCGTCGGCCAGGATCATCGCCGGCTCGGTGACCAGCGCCCGCGCGACAGCGACCCGCTGCTGCTGCCCACCGGACAGCTCTCCGGGCCGGTTGTCGATCCGGTCGGCGAGACCGACCCGGCCCAGCGCCGCGACCGCCCGCTCCCGGCGCTCGGCGCGGGGTACGCCGGCGTACACGAGCGGGAGCTCGACGTTGCGCCAGGCCGGGAGCGTCGCCAGCAGGTTGAACTGCTGGAACACGAACCCGATGCGTCGGTTGCGCACCTCCGCCAGCTGGTCCTCGCTCATGCCGGAGACGTCCTCGCCGGCGAGCAGGTAGCGACCCTCGGAGGGGGTGTCCAGGCAGCCGAGGATGTTCATCAGCGTCGACTTGCCCGAGCCGGAGGGGCCGATGACGGCGACGTACTCGCCCTCGGTGATCGTGGTGTCGACGCCGCGCAGGGCCTCGAACTCGATGCTGCCGGAGCGGTAGGTCTTGCGGACGCCCTCCAGCTCGATGATCCCGCTCACGAGGGCGCCCCGCCCAGGCCGCCCGGGGGCATCTGGCCGAAGTCGGGCATCTCGCCCCCGCCGGGGAACTGCCCCGGCCGGTCACCACCGCCTCCGCCGCCACCGCCGGCGGGTCCGGAGAACCCCGGGATCTCGACGACGTCACCCTCGGCGAGGCCGGCGACCACCTCGGTGGACATGCCGTACGCCGTCCCCGTCTCGACCTCGGTCGTGACCTTCTCGCCGTCGACGATCCTCGTCACGTACGTCGTGTCGTCCTCCGTCGTGAGCGCGCGGCTCGGGACGGTCAGCACGCCGGCGGTCTGCGTGACGATGATGGAGACGTCGGCCGAGGTGCCGGCGTACAGGTCCTCCGGGGTGCCGGTGACTTCGACGACGACCGGGAAGACCGCCGCCCCGCTGGTGTTCGTCTCGGCCACCAGGCCGACGTCGGCGACCGTGCCGTAGACGACCTCGGTCGCCCCGCTCGGCGTGATCTCGGCCTGCAGTCCCCTCTCCAGCCGCGCCGCGTCCGCCGCCGCGACGGTGGCGTCGACGACGAAGCTCGAGGTCGACACGACCGTGATCGTGCCCGTGTCGCCGGACGACGAGGTGTCCGTACCGCCCGTGCTCCCCGGCGCGCTTCCGCCTCCGGAGGAGGTGCCGACCACGTCGCCCCGGGCGAGGTCGAGGCTGACGACGGTGCCGCGGACGGTGGAGCGCAGGGTCGCGTCGCGGACGGCCTCGCGCGCCTCCGCCACGCTGTCCTCCGCCGACAGGATGCTCGCGCGGTCGGCGGCGAGCTGGGTCGCCGAGGCGCCGTCGTCCTCGTCCTCCTCGAGCTGGGCGTACGCCGCGTCGAGGGCGGCCACCGCGGCGGTGCGCTCGGCGACCAGCGTGCCGGTGCCGACCCGAGCCAGCGCCTGGCCCTTGCGCACCGTGTCGCCCTCGGCGACCAGCACCCGGGTGACGGTGCCGGAGACCTCGAAGGAGAGCTCGGCGCTGCGCGCCGGAGCGATCGTGCCGCTGGCGGCGACGGTCTCGCGGACGGTCTCCGCCGACACCGTGGCCGTGGTCGGCTCGACGGCGACCGACTCGTCCCGGGCCAGGAGCCAGGCTCCGGTGCCGCCACCGGCGACGAGCAGGACGACCGAGATCGCCAGCAGCCGACGCGACCTCCCACGCAACAACCTGGGCACGAACGATCCCTCCGACGAGTCCGCAGGCCCTGGTCGGGCCCGTCGGCACGAGACTCGTCAGCGGGTCTGTGGCGGCGGTGGGTCGAACCTAGGAGGAGCCTGTGAGACCCGGCGCGCCCCAGACGGCCAGCCACCGGGACAGGTCCTCCTCGATCGGGAGCTCGCCGCGCAGCGCGTCGCGGATCTGGATCTCCAGCAGGTTGTCGCGCTGCTGGGGACCGGTCGGCGCGAACGGGTAGAAGGTGCCCTGCTTGTAGAGGTAGACCAGGCCGACGTGGCGTCCCGCATGGTCCTCGAAGGTCACGACCGTGCACAGCAGACCCGGCCCGAAGCCCTGGGCCTCCAGGCTCGTGTTCACGGCGTGCAGGCTGGCGCTGAGCCCCTCGACGCCGGAGCCCGGCTCCCGGTCGACCTCGACCCAGGTGAAGCCGAACTCGTCGCCGGTCACGCGCACCTCGGGCGCGTCGCCGGTGCTGCGGATCAGCTCGACCAGGTCGCGCTCGGTCTCGGCGAACGCGACCCCGGAGGCGCCGCGATAGCAGACCGAGCCGTCACCGGTCGGCACCAGACCCAGCGTGGTCTCCAGCGTGACGGCGGCGTTCGCGACGCCGAAGAGCGCGTCGAGGTTCGCCTGCTTCGGCTTGGACCTCCCGAGCAGCGAGTCCCACAGCCCCATCAGGGGGTACGCCGGCTCAGGTCGGCCTGGATCTCGGCCAGCTGCTCGAGCCGCTGCTCGAGCGTGGGGTGCGTCGAGGTGAGCGTGCGCAGCGAGACGCCCTTGACGGCCGGGGCGATGAAGAAGGCGTTCATGGCCTGCGAGGCCCGCAGGTCCTGGGTCGGGATGGCGTTCATCTCGCCGGTGATCTTCTGCAGCGCGGAGGCGAGCGCCTGCGGCTTCATCGTGAGGTACGCGCCCGCTCGGTCGGCGGACATCTCGCGGTAGCGCGACAGGAGCTTGAGCAGCACGAAGCTGACGGCGTACACGACCATGCTGACGAGCAAGACGACCAGCCAGATCGGCAGGCCGTTGTTGTTGTCGCGGCGGTTCCCGCCGAAGATCGCGCCGTACTGGGCACCCTGGGTGAGCATGCCGGCGACGATGCCGGCGCTGGACGCCACCGTCATCACCAGGACGTCGCGGTGCGCGACGTGCGAGAGCTCGTGGGCGAGCACGCCCTCGAGCTCCTCGGCCGTGAGGGTGCCCAGGATGCCGGTGGTCACGCACACGACCGCGCGGTCGGGCGAGCGGCCCGTCGCGAACGCGTTCGGGATGGCCATGTCGGCGATGCCGACCCGCGGCTTCGGCATGTCGGCCATCGCGCACAGCCGGTCGATCATGCCGTGCAGCTCGGGGGCCTGCTCCGGGGTGACCTCGCGCGCCCGCATGGCGCGCATCGCGACGGTGTCGGAGCTCCACCACTGGTAGACCGCGATGCCGATGCCGATCAGACCGACGATCAGGATGGCGCCCGAGCCGAACATGTTGCCGGCGACGCCCATCAGGACGACGATCAGCGCGACGAAGAGGCCGCCGAGCAGGAACATCACGAGGGTCATCCGGGCGGTCAGCCCGCGGTCTGGGAGGAAGCGGCTGTGTGCCATGTCCTTATTCTCCCGGGTCTTCCCAAGAGGTTCCTGTGAGGGTCAGCGGGGTTCCTCGGTGGGCTTCTCGGTCGCCTCGTAGGCCACACCGTTGCCCGCCGTGCCGGGCTCCTCGCCCGCCTCGAGCGCGGCCGGCGGCGGCGTACCGCCCTTGAGCCGGGCCAGCTCGGCCTCGACCTCGGACTGGGAGCTCATCGCCTCCAGCTCGCGGGCGATGTCGTCGCCGCGGTTGGTCGAGCTCGCGTCGTCGAGGACGCCGGAGGCGATCAGCTCGTCGATCGCGCCGGCGCGGGCCTGCATCTGCGCGGTCTTGTCCTCGGCGCGCTGGATCGCCTGGCCGACGTCGCCCATCTCGTCGCCGATGCCGGACATCGCCTCGTTGATGCGCGTCGACGCCTCGGCGGCGGTGTACGTCGCCTTGATCGTCTCCTTGCGGGTGCGGAACGCCTCGACCTTGGTCTGCAGCTGCTGCTGGGCGCGGGTGAGCTTCTCCTCCTCGCCCTGCAGCTGCTCGAGCTGGGCGTTCAGGTCGTTGATCTGACCGGTCAGCCCGGACTTGCGGGTCAGCGCCTCGCGGGCCAGGTCCTCGCGGTTCATGTCGATGGCCTGCTGCGCCTGGGTCTGGAGCTTCGCCTGCTGCTGCTCGAGCTGCTTGATCTGCAGCTCCACGCGCTTGCGGCTGGTGACGACGTCGGCGACCCCGCGGCGTACCTTGGAGAGCAGGTCGAGCTGACGCTGGTAGCTGTAGTCGAGGGTCTCGCGCGGGTCCTCGGCGCGGTCGAGGGCCTTGTGGGCCTTGGACTTGAAGATCAAGCTCATGCGCTTCATCAGGCTCATGGGGGTCCCTCTCGATGGTGTTCCAGCGCTGCCGCCACGTGCCTCTCACCCTATGACCGATCCCCAAGGTCAGGCGACCCGGGACGGCACGCGCCGAGGCGGGCGCCGGTAGGGTAGTGGGGCCCGTTGCCCCGCATGTCAGCTCGATCAGAAGGCCACCGTTGTTCCGTCGCAGCAAGTCCGAGACCGAGTCCCCGCAACCCGCCGAGGTCAAGCCCGGCGGCAAGGGGCGGCCGACCCCCACCCGCAAGGAGGCCGAGGCCGCCGCCCGGGCCCGCGCGAAGACCCCGCGCACCCGCAAGGAGCTCGCCCGCGCGCAGCGCGAGGCACGGTCCGAGTCGAGCCAGAAGGTCCGCGCGGCGATGAAGTCGGGCGACGAGCGCTACTACATGCCGCGCGACAAGGGGCCGATGCGCCGCTTCGTGCGCGACTTCGTCGACTGCCGCTTCACCTTCCTCGACATCCTGTTCCCGCTGCTGATCGTCTCGATGATCCTCGGCTACACCGGCGTCGACAGCCTGATGGAGCTCAGCAGCTTCCTGCTGCTCGCGACGATGCTGATGCTGTTCTTCGACATCCTCCGGCTCCGGTTCCGGCTGCGCCGCGAGCTCGCCGCGCGCTTCCCGGGCGAGAGCACCAAGGGCACCACCTACTACGGCATCAGCCGCGCGCTGAACCCGCGCTTCCTGCGGATGCCCAAGCCCCAGGTCAAGATCGGCCAGAGCCTCCCCGAGACCTACCGCTGAACTGACCGCCCGTGACCACCGACCAGGTCTACGGCCTGGCGGCCGGGCTCCTCAGCGCCTTCGTCTTCGGCGTCGCGGCGGTCGCCCAGGCCCACGGCGTACGACGCCACGCGACCTCGCCCGACCGGCTCGCGTCGTTCGTGCTGGCCTCGGTCCGCGACCCGTGGACCTGGGCGGTGCTGGTCGCCTACCTCGTGGGCTTCCTGCTGCACGCGGTGGCGATCTGGCTGCTCCCCCTCTACCTGGCGCAGGCCACCATCGCGATGTCGCTGCCGGTGACCGCGTTCACCTCGCGCCGGCTCGCGGAGCGGCTCGACCGGAGCCAGTGGACCTCGATCGGCCTGGTCTCCGGCGGCCTGGTCCTGCTCGCCCTCGGCTCCGGGTCCGCCGGCTCGGTGCGCACCGACTCGGCGTTCCTGCTCTGCCTGTGGGTCGGCGTCGCGCTGCTCGCCGTCGCCTCGACGCTCGGCGGACGGCTCGGCGGTGCCGGTCTTGGCACCCTGGCCGGCCTCGGGTACGCCGGCTCCGCGATCGCCGTGCGCGGCGTCGGCACGCCGGTCGACACCGGCACGGTCCTCGCCGCCCTCGCCGTACCGTCCTTCAGCCTGGTGGCCTTCTGGCTCTACTCGCGGGGCATGCACAGCGACTCGGTCTCGGCCACCACTGCGCCGATGATCGTCGGCCAGACGTTCATCCCCGCGCTGGTCGGCGTCGCCCTGCTCGGCGACGGCGTGCGCGAGGGCTGGTGGTGGTCGATCCTGCTCGGCCTGGTGCTCTCCACGATCGGCGCCGTACGACTGACCCAGGCGCAGCAGGCCGAGGGCTGATCACTCGGCCGGCGACCGGGGCCGGTGTGCAGGCTCATCACGGTATGCAGCCGAGCTGTCACTCCCCACGGTGGGTACGGCGTGGGAGGCGACAACTGGTCTGCATACCGTGATGAAGCTGCGACTGCTGCGACTCCCGCCGCTCAGAAGTCCCGCCGCGGCGGCGACTGCGTCTTGGCCGGGTCGCGCTCCACGACCGGGCCGACGACCTCGTCGATGGCGGCGAGTACGTCGGCGTCCAGCGTCACGCCGGCGGCCTTCACGTTGTCGGTGACCTGCTCCGGCCGGCTGGCGCCGATGATCGCCGAGGAGACGTTGGGGTTCTGCAGCACCCACGCGACCGCGAGCTGGGCCATGGAGAGCCCGGCGTCGGCGGCGATGGGCTGCAGGCGCTGCACCCGCTCCAGGACGTCGTCGCGCAGCCAGCGGCTGATCATGTTCGCGCCGCCCTTCTCGTCGGTCGCGCGCGAGCCCTCGGGGTGCGGCTGCCCCGGCTGGTACTTGCCCGTCAGCACGCCCTGCGCGATCGGCGACCAGACGACCTGGCCGATCCCCAGCTCCTCGGAGGTCGGGACCACCTCGGCCTCGATGACGCGCCAGAGCATGGAGTACTGCGGCTGGTTGGACACCAGCGGGATCCGCAGCTCGCGGGCCAGCGCGTGCGCGGCGCGGATCTCCTCGGCGCGCCACTCCGAGACGCCGATGTAGAGCGCCTTGCCGGAGCGGACGACGTCGGCGAAGGCCTCCATCGTCTCCTCCAGCGGCGTCTCGTGGTCGTAGCGGTGTGCCTGGTACAGGTCGACGTAGTCGGTGCCGAGCCGGCGCAGCGAGCCGTCGATCGCCTCGAGGATGTGCTTGCGCGAGAGCCCGTGGTCGTTGTGCCGCCCGGGGCCGGTGGGCCAGAAGACCTTGGTGAAGATCTCCAGACCCTCGCGCCGCTCCCCCGCCAGCGCCTTGCCGAGGACGGTCTCCGCGGCGGTGTTGGCGTAGACGTCCGCGGTGTCGAAGGTGGTGATGCCCTCGTCGAGGGCCTGTCGCACGCACGCGGTGGCGGCGTCCTCCTCCACCTGCGAGCCGTGGGTGAGCCAGTTGCCGTACGAGATGGCCGAGATCTTCAGGCCGCTGCTGCCGAGGTTGCGGATCTCCATGACTCGACCCTACTGAGCGGGTGTCGGCCTGCGAGGATGAGCGCCATGAGCTCCCCCACCGCCGACGTCTCCGTCCGCGTGGCCTGGGCCGACGACGCGGCCGCGATCGCCGACCTGCAGCTGCGCGCCTGGCCCGAGATGTACGGCGGGCTGGTGCCGGCCGACGCGTTCCCGAGCGGCCCCGAGGCGACGGCGCACGCCGCCGAGACCTGGCGGGCCGCGCTCACCCGCCCGCAGGACGCCCGCCACCGGGTCCTGGTCGCGCTCGAGCGCAACCGGGTCTGCGGCTTCGCGATCACGGGCCCGACGACCGACCCCGACTGCGACCCGGTCGCCGACGGCGAGCTCGCCGAGCTGACCGTCGACGCCGCCGAGCGCGGGAAGGGGCACGGCTCGCGGCTGCTGCAGGCGGCGGCCGACACGATGGTCGCGGACCGCTTCACGCGCGCCGTGACCTGGACCGTCGCCTCCGACGACCGGCTGCGCGCGTTCCTGGTGGCCGCCGGCTGGGGGGCCGACGGCGCCCACCGCGAGCTCGACCTCGACGGCGAGGGCACCACGCTCGTCAAGCAGGTGCGCCTGCACACCGCGCTGGCGTGAGCACGTCGGTCGAGGGGGTCGACCCGCAGCGGGCGGGGATCGTCCGGGACAGTCTCGGCGTCGGGATCGCCACCGGGTTGTACGGCGTCTCCTTCGGCGCCCTGTCGGTGGCCGCCGGGCTGAGCGTCGCGCAGACCTGCGTGCTGTCGCTGCTGATGTTCACGAGTGCCTCCCAGTTCGCGCTGGTCGGCGTCCTGGCGGGCGGCGGCTCGCCCGCGTCCGGCGCCGCGGCGGCCGTGCTGCTCGGCACCCGCAACACCCTCTACGGGCTGCGCCTGGCACCGCTGCTCGCCTGGCGGGGCGTACGACGCCTCGGCGCGGCCCACCTCCTGATCGACGAGTCGAGCGCTATGTCGGTCACCCGGGACACGACCGAGCGCGCCCGCACCGGTTTCCTCGTCACGGGCGCCTCCATCTTCGTGCTGTGGAACCTCTTCACCCTGGTCGGCGCGGTCGCCGGCGAGGCGATCGGCGACCCGCGCACCTACGGGCTGGACGCGGCGGCGGGCGGCGCGTTCCTCGCCCTGCTGTGGCCCCGGCTGTCCGAGCCGCGCAACCGCCTGGTCGCGGTCCTCGCGGTCGCGGTCGCGCTCGGCGTCGTCCCGTTCGTGCCGGCCGGCGTGCCGGTGCTCGCCGCCGGCGGCGTCGCGCTCCTGGTCGGCGCCCTCGCGAGGGGTCCGCGATGATCTGGGCCGCCATCCTCGCCGCCGGCGTCGGCTGCTACCTGCTCAAGCTCGCCGGGCTCTCCGTCCCCGCGTCGGTGCTGGAGCGGCCCGTCGTACGGCGGATCGCCGACCTGATCCCCGTCGCGCTCCTGGCGGCGCTGGTCGCGGTGCAGGTGTTCGCGGACGGCCACCGGGTGGTCCTCGACGCCCGCGCGGCGGGCCTGGGCGCGGCGGTCGTGCTGCTGCTCGTGCGGGCGCCGTTCCTCCTCGTCGTGGTCGGCGCCGCCGCCACGGCGGCCCTGGTCCGGCTGTAGGGGACGGGAGCCGGGCCAGGACCGCGTGCGGGAGGGTGCCGATCAGGCGGGCTGGACGGCCCCCAGGATCGCCATCACCTCGTCCGGGGTGGCCGCCTGCTCGAGGCGGGCCACCTGCTCCTTGTCGAGGAAGATCTCCGCGATCCGCCCCAGGAGCTTGAGGTGGTCGTCGCCGAGGGCCGCGATCCCCACGACGAACCGCACCTGCTTGTTCTTCCACTCGACCGGCTCGGCATAGCGCACGAACGAGATCGCCGTGCGGCGTACGTCGGCCTTCGCCTCGTTGGTGCCGTGCGGGATCGCCAGGCCGTTGCCCATGAAGGTCGAGACCGACTGCTCGCGGGCGTGCATCGCGTCGACGTACGACGCCTCCACCGCCCCCGCCGCGACCAGCAGCTCGCCGGCCCGGGTGATCGCGGCCTCGCGGGTCTCGCTCGCAGCGTCGAGCACGATCGATTCCGCCTCCAGCAGTCCGGCGGGGTCGATCGTGGCGGCCGGCTCCGCGACCTCGGTGTCCTCGCCCGCGCCGTTGCGCTGGCGCACCAGCTCGACGATCTCGTCGTAGCGCGGACTCGCCATGAAGTTGTCCACCGAGACGTGGACGGCCGAGGCGGTCCGCTGCTGGGCCCGGGCGGTCAGGTCCTGGTGGGTGACCACCAGGTCGCAGTCGTCGCCGAGGCTGGCGATCGCCTTGTTGACGACCGTGACCTCGGGGAAGCCCGCCGCGTGGATCTTCTTGCGGAGCACCGAGGCACCCATGGCCGAGGAGCCCATGCCGGCGTCGCAGGCGAAGACGATCGACTCGATCGGACCCGTCGAGCCCGCCGCGTCCGGGGCGCCGGCGAGCACCGAGGAGGCCACGGACCGCTTGCCCTTCATCGCCTCCATGTCGGCGGTCGCCCCCGCGAGGTCGCCGTCCTCCGTGGTCCGGTCGGTGCGCAGCAGCACCGCCCCGACCAGGAAGGAGACCGCCGCGGCACCGAAGACCCCGAGCGTGATGCCGAGGAAGTCGCCGCTGGGCGTCTGGGCGTAGACCGCGGCGATCGAGCCCGGCGCGGCCGGAGCCCGCAGCCCCACGTCGAAGAGGACGAACAGGAAGATGCCCGTCATGCCGCCGGCGATGGTGGCGAGGATCATCTTCGGCTTCATCAGCACATACGGGAAGTAGATCTCGTGGATGCCGCCGAAGAACTGGATGATCGCCGCACCCGGCGCCGAGGCCCGGGCGATCCCCCGCCCGAAGAAGGTGTAGGCCATCAGCAGGCCGAGACCGGGACCCGGGTTGGCCTCCAGGAGGAAGAGGACCGACTTGCCCTGCTCGGCGACCTCCTGGATGCCGAGCGGCGTGAGGACGCCGTGGTTGATGGCGTTGTTGAGGAAGAGCACCTTCGCCGGCTCGATGACGATCGAGGTCAGCGGCAGCAGGGAGTTGTCGACCAGGAAGTTGACCGCGTCCCCGAACCACTCGGTGATGCGGCGCAGCACCGGCGCGAGCAGGAACATCCCCGCGATGGCCAGCAGGCCGGCCAGGATGCCGGCCGAGAAGTTGTTGACCAGCATCTCGAAGCCCGGCTTGATCCGGTGCTCCCACAGCGCGTCGAGCCGCTTCATGATCAGGGCGGACAACGGACCCATGATCATGGCGCCGAGGAACATCGGCGAGCCGTTGCCGTCGCCGATGAAGATCGGGTCGCTGGTCGCGAGGATCACGCCCATCACGGAGGTGGCACCGACGACACCCCCGCGGACGTCGTACACGAGCCGGCCGCCGGTGTAGGCGATCAGGATCGGCAGCAGGTAGGTGATCGTCGGGCCGACCATCGTGGCGATCTTCTCGTTGGGGGTCCACCCGTCCGGGATGAAGAACGCGGTGATGAGTCCCCAGGCGATGATCGCGCCGATGTTGGGCATGATCATGTTGGACAGGAACGTGCCGAACTGCTGGACGCGGACCCGTGCGCTCCCTCTGCTGGGAGCCGGGTGAGTAGTGGTGGCCATGGACGCTTCCTTCCGAAACCGGTCGCCGCTCGGTGCCCGTCGCTCGCCTGTGACCCCGATCACAAGCACCTTTGATTGCCTTTATATGCCCGCCTGTTTCAGGGGTCAAGACCCCAAAACCAACACATTCAGAAACAACACCACACAGATGCGGTAGGCTTCCGGTCTCGCGACCCGTCACCAGGAGGACAACCATGAAGGCCCTGCGGTTCTACGCACCCGAGGACGTCCGGCTCGAGGACGTGCCGGAGCCGGAGTGCGGTCCCGACGAGATCAAGCTGAAGGTCAAGAACTGCTCGACCTGCGGCACGGACGTGAAGATCTTCCACAACGGCCACCAGAACCTCACGCCCCCGCGGACCATCGGCCACGAGATCGCCGGCGAGGTCGTCGAGGTCGGGGCCGACGTCAACGCGACGTACGGCACGGACTGGAAGCCGGGCGACCGCGCCCAGGTGATCGCCGCCGTCCCCTGCGGCGAGTGCCACGAGTGCCGCAAGGGCTGGATGGCCGTGTGCCAGAACCAGACCTCCGTCGGCTACCAGTACGACGGCGGCTTCGCCGAGTACATGATCGTGCCGCGACAGGTGCTGAATGTCGACGGCCTCAACCGTATCCCCGAGAACGTGGGGTACGACGAGGCGTCGGCCGCCGAGCCGTTCGCGTGCGCGATCAACGCCCAGGAGCTGCTCGGCATCGAGGAGGGCGACACCGTCGTCGTCTTCGGAGCCGGCCCGATCGGCTGCATGCACATCCGCATCGCGCGTGGCGTGCACAAGGTCGGCCCCGTCTACCTCGTCGACGTGAACGCCGAGCGGCTGAAGATGTCGGCCGAGGCCGTGCAGCCCGACGAGACGATCGACGGCTCCCAGGTCGACGTGGTCGAGCGGGTCATGGAGCTCACCGGCGGTCGCGGCGCCGACGTGATCATCACCGCCACCGCCGCCAACGTGACCCAGGAGCAGGCCATCGCGATGGCCGCGCGCAACGGCCGGATCTCGTTCTTCGGCGGCCTGCCGAAGACGAACCCGACCATCACCTGCGACTCCAACGTCGTGCACTACCGGCAGCTGCACATCCACGGCGCCAACGGCTCGGCCCCCGAGCACAACAAGCGGGCGCTGGAGTACATCTCCACCGGTCAGGTCCCGGTCAAGGACCTCATCACCGAGCACATCCCCCTCGAGCGGGTGCTGGACGCCTTCGAGATCGTCAAGGCGGGCCGCGCCATTAAGGTCACCGTCGAGCCCTGACCGACCGAGTCGTCCACGACTCCCCCGCACACACGAGGCCCGTGCCGGATCCCCCTCCAGCACGGGCCTCGGCGCATCCTGCCGCCGCAGCGTCAGGACACGTTCACAGCGCTCCAGGCCGCCGCCACGGCGGCGCGCTGGGCGCTCGCGGCGCCGTACAGGTCGGACGCCGCGTCGAGCGTGGCGGTTCGCGCTCCGGCGTAGTCCGTGCCCGAGGTCATGTAGACGCTCAGCGCCCGGAACCAGATCCGGGCCGCCGCGTCCCGGCCGATGCCGGCGACGGTGGAGCCGTCGCAGGTGCTCGAGCTGTGCGCGACGCCGCCGATCGTCCTCGCCCCGGAGCCCTCGGCGAGCAGGTAGAAGAAGTGGTTGCCGACGCCCGAGGAGTAGTGGACGTCGAGGTCCTGGGTGCCGCTCGTCCAGCAGTTCTGCGAGGCGCCGTCGGAGTCCGGGTCGTCCATCCGGCGGAAGCCGCGGTGGTCGCCCAGGTCGAACTCCTCGCCGATCAGGTAGTCGCCCGGGTCGGCGGAGTTGGCGGCGTGGAACTCCACCATGGTCCCGAAGATGTCCGAGGTCGCCTCGTTCAGGCCGCCGGACTCCCCGGAGTAGGTGAGGTTCGCGGTGTTCTCGGTGACGCCGTGGGTCATCTCGTGACCCGCCACGTCCAGCGAGACCAGCGGACCGAACTCGGTGCCGTCGCCGTCGCCGTACGTCATCTGGGAGCCGTCCCAGAAGGCGTTGACGTAGCCGTTGCCGTAGTGGACCCGGCTCGGGACACCCCGGCCGTCGCCGAAGATGCCGTTGCGGCCGTGGACCAGCTTGAAGTAGTCGAAGGTCGTCGCGCCGCCGTAGTGGGCGTCGACGGCGGCGGACTCGCGGTTCGCGTTCGTGCCGCTGCCGAAGGACGTGTCGGTGCTGGAGTACGCCGTACCGGCCGAGCAGCCGACGCGGAGCAGCTGGCACAGGATCGAGTCCTCCCGGTTCCTCATGTCGGTGGTCCGCGCGTTGCCGCGTGCCGGGTCGGTCAGCGTGTACGACGACCCGGACTGCGTGATCGACAGCGGCACCGTCCCGCTGTAGAGCGACTGCCCGGAGCCCTCGGCGGTGTGGATGCCCTCCACCCGGCGCAGCACGGCGCCGGTGCGCGCGTCGACGTACGTCGCGAGCCGGCTCGGCGTGCCGTCGTCCTGCGTGCCGTGGGTGGTGACCTCCCAGGCGAGCCGCGGCGCGTCGCCGAGCGCGTCGACCACCAGCTCCGGGGCGCCCTCGGCGCGCAGGCCGTCGATCGCGGCGGTGGCCCGGGCCGGGGCGAGAGCTCGCGTCTCCGCACGGTCGGCCGGCACCAGAGGATCGGTCGCCAGTCTCAGCGCCGAGTCCAGGGTCTGACTGACCCCCTGCAGGGAGTCGTCGGGGCCGCGGTGGACGACCCGGTCACCGCCGAGCACCCGCAGCCCGTCGTACGTCCGGTCCACCCGGACGTGGGTGGCCCCGCCGGGATCGGTGACGACGTCCGTCACCGTGAACGACGTCTCCGCGGCACCCTCGGCCGCTCCGGCGGCCCCGCCGCCGCCCGCGACCCCGAGCGTCCCGATCGCGACCGTCGCCAGCGTGGCGACTCCCCAGCTCCTGCGCATGTGGTTCCCTCTCGTCCCGACCCGCCCCGAGTGGCGGATCCGACGAGCCAACGAGCAGAGCCCGGTGGGGGCTACGGAGAGCTAGTCGAGATCGAGGAAGTGCTCGAGTCCGACCGTGAGGCCGGGGTGCGCGGCGATGGCCCTCAGCCCGGTCAGCACACCGGGCGTGAACGAGGCCCGGTCGAGGGAGTCGTGGCGGATGGTCAGGGTCTCCCCCACGCCGCCGAGGACGACCTCCTGGTGCGCCACGAGCCCGCGGATCCGCAGCCCGTGCACCCGGATGCCGTCGACGTCGGCGCCCCGGGCGCCGTCGAGCGAGGTCGAGGTGGCGTCCGGCACGGGCGGGCACCCCGCGTCGCGGCGCGCGGCGGCGATCAGCTCCGCCGTACGACGGGCCGTGCCGGACGGCGCGTCGGCCTTGTCGGGGTGGTGCAGCTCGACGACCTCCACCGACTCGTAGAACGGAGCGGCGGCAGCCGCGAAGCGCATCATCAGGATCGCGCCGATGGAGAAGTTGGGGGCGATCAGGACGCCGGTGGCGGGCGACTCGGCGAGCCAGCCGCGGAGCGTGTCGAGCCGGGACTCGTCGAATCCGGTGGTGCCGACGACCGCGTGGATGCCGTGGGCGACGCAGAACCGGAGGTTGTCCATGACCACGTCGGGGTGGGTGAAGTCGACCACCGCCTCCGCGCCGGCGTCGACCAGCGCCTGGATCGGGTCGCCCGCGTCGACCGTCGCGACCAGCGCCAGATCGGCGCTCTCCTCGACCGCGCGGCACACCTCGGCGCCGACCTTGCCCCGCGCGCCGAGCACGCCCACCTTGATCACGTCACCCACGTCACCACCGTAGTGGGCCATCCGGTGATCCCATCCGGGTGCCCGTTCTGGCAGGCTTGGCCCCATGGTGGCGCAGGCGATTCCGTCCCGGATCCGGTGGGCGGTCGAGTTCATGGACGTCCAGCCCTCGGACCACGTCCTGGAGATCGGCTGCGGACCCGGCGCGGGTGCCGAGGCGATCTGCAGCAAGCTGGAGACCGGCAAGCTGTTCGCGATCGACCGCTCGGAGTCCGGCGTCGACCGCACCAAGCGGCGCTGCGCGAAGTACGTCGAGTCGGGCCGGCTCACCGTGCGCCAGATCGACCTGGCGACGCTGCGGGTGCCGGTGAAGCGGCTGACCAAGGTCTACGCGTTCAACGTCAACCTGTTCTGGGTGCGCGACTGCGCCGACGAGATCGCCCTGCTCCACGAGCGGGTGCTGCCGGGCGGCGCCGTGTTCCTCTTCTACGAGGTGAAGTTCCCCGACCAGCTGCCCACCATCGTCGAGAAGGCGTCGGCCGCGCTCGCCGGTGGCGGCTTCCGGGTCTCGGTCGTCGAGCAGAAGACACCCGCGGTCGTCGGCATCATCGGCCGCCGGTGAAGGCTGCCGCCTTATAGTCCCCTTCCCTAAGGTTATTTCCTAATGTAGCCTCGGCATCAGGGCACGACCGAGGGGGAACGCATGTCCGTCCTGGTGCTCACCGTCGACCAGCGCGACAGCCGCCGCGGGCGCGATCAGGTCCCCACGGCCCTGGAGCTGCTCGGCGGGGTCGCCGCGCTGCGCTCCTTCGAGCGGACCGCCGGTGACGAGCTCCAGGGCGTGCTGGACGACCCCGCCGCCCTTCCCGCCGCCGTCGAGCCACTGCTGCGCGCCGGGACCTGGAGTATCGGGATCGGAGTCGGTCCCGTCGACCTGCCCCTGCCACCGCACGCACGGGCCGGCGCCGGCCCGGCGTACCTCCATGCTCGCGCGGGCGTCACGGCGGCCAAGACCAGTCCCTGGCACCTCCGGGTCGTCGGCGAGCGTCCCGGCGCCCGTCAGCTGGAGTCGGCGCTGTGGCTGTGGGCCGCGGTGCTGGCACGTCGCACCCCGCGCGGCTGGGAGGTCGCCGACCTCGCCGACACCGGCCTGTCGTACGACGAGGCCGCCCGCCGCCTCGGCATCAGCCAGTCGGCGGTCAGCCAGCGCGCCCAGGCCGCCGGCATCGTGGAGGGCCGGCGCGCCCGCGAGCTCGTCACGCACCTGGCCACCACCGCCCTGGAGGAGGCGCGCGGATGAGCACCGACACCGCCGGCCTCATCATCCTCGTCCTCGTGGGCGCGGCCCTCCTCGCCGCGACCGTCGGCTGGACGGCCGCCGGGCGCGACGTGTGGGCACCCTGCTCGGCCGTGCTGCTGGCCGCCACGACGATCACCGCGGCCGCCGTCCCCGGGGTCCAGGTCGGCGGGCACGGCGGGGTCACCCTGCTGGTGATCCTGGCGGGCGCTCTCGCGGCGATCGGCGGCGGACCACTGACCTCGCTCGTCTTCGCCTGGGTCGACCGGCACGACCATCCTCCGACCGGCGACCAGCAGCCGATCCACACCGCCGGCTCCGTGCTGCGCGGCGGAGCCTGGATCGGTGCGCTGGAGCGGACGGCGGTGTTCGCCAGCCTGGTCGGCGGCATGCCGGAGGGGATCGCCATCGCCCTGGCCGTCAAGGGTCTGGGCCGCTATCCCGAACTGCGCAACGGCGCCTCCGCCGGCGCGGCCGAGCGGTTCATCATCGGCACCTTCACCAGCGTGCTCTGGGCCTGCGCGTGCGCCGGCGTGGTGCACCTGGTCCTGCTGCGCTGACCGCGCTGCCGCCGTACGCCGGACATCGCACGCGGCACGTGCGATCCTGACCCCGTGCAGACCCTCGCCGCCCGACTGACGGGTGCCGTCGAGCGACGGGCCGATGCCGGCTGGGACCAGGCCGCGACCGCCCGGGCCGCGCTGGAGGCCGTCGTCGCCGACGGCGTCGACCCCGCGCTCGCCGACGCGCTCAAGACCATCCGTCACCAGTTCGGCCTCGGCGAGCAGGAGACCGACCTTCTGGAGGTCGCGGCCGCCGCCGAGCAGAGCGTCAGCGGCCACCTGCTCCTCGGCCTGCTCGCCGGCGACGGCCATCCGGGCCGCCCGACCGTCGCCGTGGCACTGGAGCTCGCCGGACTCCCCGCCGACGCGCGCTCCGCCCGGACCCACTTCGGCGAGCGCTCACCGCTGGTCCGCTTCGGCCTGGTGAGCGTCGCCGGCACCGACGTGCTGCTCAGCAGGCGCGTCGTCGTGCCGGAGCGGGTCTCGGGCTTCCTCGCGGGCGACGACGTCCCGAGCCGGGCCGTGCTGGGGCTGCTGCTCGACGGCGTCCCCGTCGCCGTCGAGGGCACCGAGCTGCTCGCGTCCGCGCTCCGCGCCGGTCAGCGCCTGGTCTGGGTGCACGCCACCGGCGGCGGCGCCGGCGCGGCCATGGCGACCGCCGCCTGCCACGAGCTCGGCGTGTCCTGCCTGATCGCCGACCTCGGGCGCCTCGAACCCACCGCCCAGGTCTCCGACGTCGTCCTCGACCTGCTGGTGGAGTGCGGCCTCTCCGGGACCGTGCTGGTCCTGGTCAACGCGGAGAAGGCGCGGGCCGACTCCTACTCGCGGTCGGTCGTCCCGGTCATCGCCGTGAGTGCCGAGCCCTGGGACCCCGCCTGGCCGGCCGACCTTCCGCTCACCGTGCCGGCGCCCCGGCTCTCGGTCGCGGAGCGTCAGTCGCTCTGGGAGCCGCTGCTGGGCGACCTGGCCGGCAGCCGCGAGATCACCGGGATGCCGCTGTCGCCCGAGCAGATCGTCAACGTCGGACGGCACGCCGCGACCACGGCCTCCCTGCACGGGGAGGAGGGCATCTCGGCCGAGCGGATCCGCCACTCCGCCCGCGAGCTGAGCCGGGGCCGGTCGGTGCGCGCCAACGCCGGGTCGTCGGTGAGCCTGGACGACCTCGTCCTCCCGCCCGCGGCCCTCGGCGAGGTGACCCGGATGCTCGACTGGGCACGGTTCCGCGACGAGGTGGTCGCGATGGGACCCCTGCACGGCAAGGGGGGCAAGGGCGTGGGCATCTGCGCCCTCTTCTCCGGACCGCCCGGCACCGGCAAGACCCTGGCCGCGCACGTCGTCGCCGACTCCCTCGGGATGGACCTCTACCAGGTCGACCTCTCCACGATCGTCGACAAGTACATCGGGGAGACCGAGAAGAACCTCGAGCGCGTCTTCCAGGAGGCCGAGGCGACCAACGCCGTGCTCTTCTTCGACGAGGCCGACGCGCTGTTCGGGTCCCGCTCGGAGGTCAAGGACGCCAAGGACCGCTACGCCAACCAGGAGATCGCCTACCTGCTCCAGCGGATGGAGCAGTTCGACGGCATCACCGTGCTGGCCAGCAACCTGCGCGGCAACCTCGACCCCGCGTTCGCGCGGCGCCTGCACTTCATGGTCGCCTTCCCCGACCCCGACCAGCCCACCCGTCGACGGCTGTGGGAGCACCACCTCGACGGGCTCGCCGTCGATGCCGACGACCCGGTCGACGTCGAGTGGCTCTCCACCTCGGTCGAGCTCGCCGGTGGTGACATCCGCAACATGGTGCTCTCCTCCGTGTACGCCGCCGTCGCCGAGGGCAGCGCCGTCGGCATGCGCCACGTCGCCGACGCGGTCCGCCGCGAGCACATCAAGCTCGGTCGCCGCCCACCGGTCGTGCGCTAGTCCGGAAGACAAACTTTCGCGCGTTCGGCCACGGGTGGGCCTCGGCGGCCGACAGAATTCGTCCCATGAGCACCGATCGCGACCGGGCCGCAGCGGACGTCGCCCCCGCACCGGTCCAGCAGGCACCGATCGAGAGCCCCGCGCCCGTCGCCCCCGTCCCCCTGCCCGTGGCGGCACCCGCGACGGGCAGCCTCGTCGTCGGGCACGCCGAGGACCGCGCCGAGGCCGACGCCGACCAGATGGCCGACGCCGCCCTCTCCCGCCTGCGCCGCCTCGAGCTGGCCGACGGCACCGCCGGGGGCGACGCCGACGCCCACCAGCACGGTCCCGGCTGCGACCACCTGCGCCGCTCCCCCGCGCCCAGCGGGAACCCGGTCGTCGGCTACGAGGGCGGCGCGCTCGACTCCGCCACCAGCTCCGCCATCGAGAGCCGCCGCGGCGCGGGCCGGCCGCTCGACGCCGAGGTACGCCGCCGGATGGAGGGCGCCTTCGGCTCCAGCTTCTCCGGCGTCCGGATCCACGCCGACGACGCGGCCGCCAAGCTCAACACCGCCGTCTCGGCCCGGGCGTTCACCACCGGCAAGGACGTGTTCTTCGGCAAGGGCCAGTACGCCCCCGGAACCCCCGCCGGCGACAAGGTGCTCGCCCACGAGCTCGCGCACACGCTGCAGCCCGCGGGCGGCGCGCAGCGGCTCGTGGCGACCACCGCGATCTCGCCGCAGGCCCGCGCGGCGATCGGTCGCGGCGTCGCCACCGGCACCCGGATCTCCCGCTGGGAGCTGCCGTGGCGCAAGAAGAAGGAGGCGCCGGCGCCGAAGCCGGAGCCCGCCAAGCCCGCGGTGCCGGCCTACACCGGTCCTGCGGGGACCATGGACAACCTGTGGATGGAGGGCGGCAAGCCCGGAGGCGCGGGCGTGGCCGTCGGCAGCATCGCGCTCGGCACCCACCTCGGCAAGGCCGCCGGAGGCGCGAGCGAGGCGCTCGGCGGCCTGCTCGTCGGCGACTCCCTCATGGGGCTGAACAACGCCCGCAAGATGGACAACGACGGCACCAGGTTCGACGACGCGGGCATGAAGAACATGGCCGGGCGCAAGGGGAAGAACCAGGGCAACGCGCTCGCGGGCGCGGCGCTCTCGACCGCCAAGGCGGGCGTGGGCACGGCCTTCGTGCAGAGCGGCGGAAGCGCCAAGGACTTCGTCGCCAGCACCGGCAACGCAGCGCTCGGCACGGCCGCCGGGGCGCTCGGCGTGGCCGCCGGGTCCGCCCAGGTCCTCCAGGGGATGTGGCGCGGCGGCAAGGCCGTCCAGAAGCTCTGCCGCCTCACCTGGGGTCGCGCCAAGACGATGCTGAGCAAGCGCGGCCAGGACTGGAAGTCCGCCATCGTCTCGGCCGAGAAGTTCAAGGGCGCCGTCGCCGCCATGAAGATCACCCTCGGGGCGCTCGGCATCGCCGCGGGCGCCCTGCTCATCGTCAGCAACCCCATCGGCTGGGGCATCGGGATCGCCGCGGCCATCGCCGGAGGCGTGTACGCCGGCGCGAAGATCGCCGGCAAGCTGAAGAACACCTGGGACCGCCGCAAGGCCGCGGAGGCGATCGCCCAGGGCCGCAAGTCCGAGGAGGTGCTGGGCGAGGGGATCTTCGAGCGCGGCGTCGAGACCGAGCAGGGCGGCGACCTCGAGAACGTCTTCGAGCGCGGCGTCGAGAGCGAGGGCGCGGAGGAGGAGTTCGAGGAGATGCGCGAGCCCCGTCCCCGGGCGAAGACGCGCGGGCAGATGTCGCTGCCCGAGGCCAAGGCGGCGGGCAAGCTCAGCTCGAACCGCGGCTTCGCCGGCCCCGCTCCCAAGAACCCGAAGACCACCGAGGGCAAGGCGCGGTCGGCGGCGATCCAGGAGGCCAACGAGGTCTCCCGACTCGCCTCGACCAACGCCCGGCTCGCCGACGAGCTGCGCAGCGCCCTGCAGGCCGGTGAGGCGGACGTCGTGCACAAGGCGCTGCACGAGTTCCAGCAGAACCCCAAGGCCGACCGCGGGGCCTGGATCCCCGGGGAGACCGAGCGCGAGCTGCACGACGCCTACCTGCTGCTCGACTCGATCAACGTCAACCTCGAGGAGGCGCTCTCCGAGTCCGGTCAGGACCTCATCGAACGCAAGCTCTCGAAGGTGGAGTCCATGTGACGGAGGTGACCGAGCCCGACCCGCCGTACGATCCGGAGGCGGATCCGGCGTACGAGCTGTTGGGGCTGCTGGCCGAGGAGTTCGCGGCCGGCGGCATCGAGGCCTCGCTGCTGCCGGGGGACGACGAGGTCCCGGCCCAGCTCATGGTGCCCCTGGTCGCCGAGGACGGCGCGTCCTGGACCGCGCACGTCTGCTTCCTGCCCGAGCACGCCTCGCCCGCGGTCCTGCAGTACCTCGTCGTCGTGGACGACGACATCCGCGACGACGCCGTCCCGACGACGGCACGGTTCCTGCACCAGGTGAACGCCGCCCTCCCCCTGACGGGGTTCGAGCTCGGCGAGAGCGTGTCGACCGTGGTCTTCCGCCACACCCAGGCCCTCTCGGTCCACCCGCTCGACCCCGGGGTGGTCGCCTGGCCGCTGTCGATGATCCACCACGCCGTCACCCGCTTCGGCCCGCTCGTGGTGGCCGCCGGCGACGGTGTCCCCTTCGCGGAGCTCGTCGCCGGCTTCGGGCGCGCGATGGCCGCGTTGTACGCCGAGCCGCCGGCCGCCGGCTCCTGAGGTCAGGCCGGTCCGACCACCGCGAGGATCTCGGGCTGACCGAACACCTCGGCCGCGATCGAGCGGACGTCGTCGAGCGTGACCGCCTCGATGCGGGCCAGCACGTCGTCGATGCTGAGCAGCTCGTCGTACACCAGCTCGGCCTTGCCGATCCGCGACATCCGGGACGCCGAGTCCTCCAGTCCCAGGACCAGTCCGCCGCGCAGCTGCCCCTTGCCCCGGGCGAGCTCCTCGGCGGTGATGCCCTCGTCGGCGACCCGGGCGAGCTCGGCGCGGACCACCGCCAGCACGTCGTCGAGCTTGCTGGGCAGGCACCCGACGGACACGCCGACCAGGCCCGAGTCGGCGTGGTGGCTGGCGAAGGAGAAGACGGAGTACGCCAGGCCGCGGCGCTCGCGCACCTCCTGGAACAGCCGGCTGGAGGTGCCGCCGCCGAGCGCGGTGTTCAGGACCCCGAGCGCGAAGCGGCGCTCGTCGTTGCGGGTCAGGCCCTTCATCCCGAGCACGACGTTGACCTGCTCGAACGGGCGGGTCGCCTCGACCGTGCCGGGGCGTACCCGCACGGCCCTGGACGCCGGCCGCGGCGGGGCCGGCGGCTCGTCGCCGACCAGGAAGTCGTTGCGACCGAAGGCCCGGCGGACCTGGCGGACCAGCGCGGCGTGGTCGACGTTGCCGGCGACGGAGACGACCATGTTCGCCGGCCGGTAGTGCTTGCGGTAGAAGCGCCGGATCTGGGTCCGGGTCAGCGCCGTGATCGACGCCTCGCTGCCGCCGATGTCACGCCCGAGCGGCGAGGTCCGACCCCAGGCCTGCTCGGCGAAGAGGTTGTGGACGACGTCGTCGGGGTCGTCGTCGTGCATGGCGAGCTCGTCGAGGATGACGTCGCGCTCGGCCTCGACGTCCTCGGCGGTGATCGTCGAGGACGTGATCATGTCCCCCAGCACGTCGACGGCCAGCGGCAGGTCCTCGTCGAGGACCCGCGCGTGGAAGCAGGTGTACTCCTTCGCGGTGAAGGCGTTGAACTCACCGCCGACGGCGTCGAGCGCGATCGAGATGTCCAGGGCGGAGCGCTCGGCGGTCCCCTTGAACAGCAGGTGCTCCAGGAAGTGCGAGCAGCCGTGCAGGGTCGCGGACTCGTCGCGCGAGCCGACGCCCACCCAGACGCCCACGGCCGCCGAGCGCGTACCGGTGAGGCGCTCGCTGATGACGCGCAGTCCGCCCGGCAGGACGGTACGGCGTACGAGCGAGGTCACCTGGCCGTCGGCGTCGCGGACGGTGTGCAGGGTCCGCGTCGAGCCGACCTTCTGCTGAGAAAGGGCCGACCGGCCAGCAGAATCCTGCTGGCCGGTCGGCGTGGTGCGGGGTGCCACGGTGCGGGTCAGGCCTCCTCGGAGGTGCCCTCGGCGGACTCCTCGGAGCCCTCGGCCTCCTCGACGACCGGGACCAGCGACAGCTTGCCGCGGTCGTCGATCTCGCCGATCTGGACCTGGATCTTCTGACCCACCGAGAGGACGTCCTCGACGGCGTCGACGCGCTTGCCGCCGGCGAGCGGGCGGAGCTTGCTGATGTGCAGCAGGCCGTCCTTGCCGGGCATCAGCGAGACGAACGCGCCGAAGTTGGTCGTCTTCACGACGGTGCCGAGGTAGCGCTCGCCGACCTCGGGCATCGTCGGGTTGGCGATCTGGTTGATCGCCGCGCGGGCGGCATCGGCGGAGTCGCCGTTGGTGGCACCGATGTAGATGGTGCCGTCGTCCTCGATCGAGATCGACGCGCCCGTGTCGTCCTGGATCTGGTTGATCACCTTGCCCTTGGGGCCGATGACCTCGCCGATCTTGTCGACGGGGATCTTCACGGTGATGATCCGCGGCGCGGTGGACGCCATCTCCTCGGGCTCGTCGATGGCCTCGGCCATCACGTCGAGGATCGCGAGCCGGGCGTCCTTGGCCTGGTTGAGCGCGGCCGCCAGGACCTCGGCGGGGATGCCGTCGAGCTTGGTGTCGAGCTGCAGCGCGGTGACGAACTGACGGGTGCCGGCGACCTTGAAGTCCATGTCGCCGAACGCGTCCTCGGCACCGAGGATGTCGGTGAGCGCGACGTACTGGGTCTGGCCCTCGACCTCGCCCGAGATCAGGCCCATCGCGATGCCGGCGACCGGCGCCTTCAGCGGCACGCCCGCCTGCAGCAGCGACATGGTCGAGGCGCAGACCGAGCCCATCGAGGTCGAGCCGTTGGAGCCCATGGCCTCGGAGAGCTGGCGGATCGCGTAGGGGAACTCCTCGCGGGTGGGCAGCACCGGCAGCAGCGCGCGGCGGGCCAGCGCACCGTGGCCGACCTCGCGACGCTTCGGGGAGCCGACCCGGCCGGTCTCACCGGTGGAGAACGGCGGGAAGACGTACTTGTGCATGTAGCGGCGGTGCTTCTCCGGGGACAGCGTGTCGAGCTGCTGCTCCAGCTTCAGCATGTCGAGGGTGGTGACGCCCAGGATCTGGGTCTCGCCGCGCTCGAACAGCGCCGAGCCGTGCACCCGCGGGATCACGTCGACCTCGGCGTGCAGGGGGCGGATGTCGGCGAGGCCGCGGCCGTCGATGCGGACCTTGTCGCGCAGCACCTGGGTGCGGATGGCCTGCTTGGTCACGGCCTTGTACGCCGCGCCGACCTCCTTCTCGCGGCCCTCGAACTGCTCGCCGAGCTGCTCGAGCAGGGAGGCCTTGATCCGGTCGCCCTCCTCCTCGCGCTCCAGCTTCGACAGCACGCGCTCGCGGTCGCCGCCGACGCTGTAGAGGTCGGTGACCGCGGTGCCGACGGCGGCCTGCACGGCCTCGAACACGTCGTCCTCGAAGTCGAGGAAGATCGGGAACTCCTGGATCGGCTTCGCCGCGACGTTGGCCAGCTCCTGCTGCGCCTCGACGAGCTGCTTGATGAACGGCTTCGCGGCGTCGAGACCGCCGGCGACGACCTCCTCGGTCGGCGCGGTGGCGCCGCCGGAGACCAGCTCGATGGTCTGCTCGGTGGCCTCGGCCTCGACCATCATGATCGCGACGTCGCCGGTCTCGGTGACCCGACCCGCGACGACCATGTCGAACACGGCCTCCTCGAGCTGGCTGTGCGTCGGGAACGCGACCCACTGGCCGCGGATCAGCGCGACGCGGACGCCGCCGACCGGGCCGGAGAACGGCAGGCCGGAGAGCTGGGTGGACATCGACGCGGCGTTGATCGCGAGGACGTCGTACGGCGCGTCGGGGTTGAGCGCCAGCACGGTGATGACGACCTGGACCTCGTTGCGCAGGCCCTTCTTGAAGGTCGGGCGCAGCGGGCGGTCGATCAGGCGGCAGGTGAGGATCGCGTCCTCGCCCGGACGACCCTCGGAACGGAAGAACGAGCCGGGGATCTTGCCCGCGGCGTACATCCGCTCCTCGACGTCGATCGTCAGGGGGAAGAAGTCGAAGTGGTCCTTGGGGTGCTTGCCGGCGGTGGTCGCCGAGAGCAGCATCGTGTCGTCGTCGAGGTAGGCGGTCACGGAACCGGCGGCCTGGCGGGCCAGCAGCCCGGTCTCGAACTTGACGGTGCGGGTGCCGAACTTGCCGTTGTCGAGAACGGTCTCTACGGCGTGGATGACGGGATCGGTCAAGGATTCGTCCTTGTCTTGCTCGCGGAGCGATCCACGGCGTCCCGCGTGATTGGGCGGAGGCCGGTCTTCGATCGAGGCCCGCAGCACGGAGCCGATGCGGATCGGCGTCCTGAGGGCCACTACCGAGGACCGAGCCAGAACGGGCGGGTCGCTCCTGTGGTGGGGTGTTCAGTTGGAAATCTAGCGCAGCCCGCGGGCCGGGCCGGTAAAGCGTGAAGGACCCACCGGAGTGGGTCCTTCACGACGAGTCAGCGGCGCAGGCCGAGACGCTCGACGATCGAGCGGTAGCGCTCGATCTCGGTCTTCTGCAGGTAGTTCAGCAGGCGGCGGCGCTGGCCGACGAGCAGCAGCAGACCACGACGGCTGTGGTGGTCGTGCTTGTGCTGCTTGAGGTGCTCGGTCAGGTGGCTGATCCGGTAGCTGAGCAGCGCGATCTGCACCTCGGGCGAACCGGTGTCACCCTCGGTCGTGGCGTACTCGGCGATGATCTTCTTCTTGGTCTCCGCGTCGGTACCGATGGACATGCGGGGCTTCCTCTCTGGTTCGCTGCGCGGCGCGCCGGGGCCTGTTCACCCGGGCACTCTGGATCCGCGGCCGTTGCACGGCGGTGGTCGTGATGGTGCGGCTGTCCGTACTGGACAACCGAGCAAGGCTATCGCGCGACCGCGCACCCCCCAAATGCACGACTGCCGCCCATCCCCCACGGGATGGACGGCAGTCGGAGGACTCTCAGACGCCGCCGGGGTCGGCGTGCGTCGAGCGCCGCTCCTGGACGGTCTGCGAGCCGTCCGGGTGGGTCGTCGTGGCGACGGTGCCCGTACGGCGCCGGCCCATGGTCGTGGCCGCGGTCAGGATCAGCGCGAGCACGCCGACGCCGGCCAGGATGAGCCCGGCGGTGTACAGGTCGACGCTGGCGATCGAGTCACCGACGGCGAAGGCCAGGATCAAGCCGAGGGCCAGGAGGAAGATCCCCAGTCCGTACCCCATAGCGGTTCCTTTCGTCCGGCCGTCCCCCTGCGGACGGATCCTCCTGCCCAGTCACCGGTGGGTCGCCCCCGCAAACCCGGGGTCGTGGACGTCGTACGCCGGGTCGGTCTCGACCACGAGCTGTCCGCGCGGTCGGACCGGTCGCCGGGGCCACCAGGCGCGCTCGCCCAGCAGCACCAGCGCCGCCGGCAGCAGCACCAGACGGACCAGCGTCGCGTCGAGCAGGATCGCGGCGGACAGCGCGACGCCCATCATCTTCATCTCCAGCATGGACAGGGTCGCGAAGATCGCGAACACCGAGACCATGACGGCGGCGGCGCTGGTCACGACGCCGGCCGTGTCGGCGACGCCCCGCTGCACGGCGAGGCGGGTCGGCAGGCCCTGGTCGACGTACTCGCGGATCCGGCTGACGACGAAGACGTGGTAGTCCATCGACAGCCCGACCAGCACCACCAGGACGAACAGCGGCAGCCAGTCGATCACGAACCCGGAGCTCTCGAAGCCGAGCAGGGACTCGAACCAGCCGTGCTGGAAGACCAGCGTCATCAGCCCGAAGGCGACACCGACCGAGCCGAGGTTGAGCACCGTCGAGACGAGCGCCACCGGCAGGCTGCGGAACGTCGTCGCCATGATGACCAGGGTCAGCAGCAGGACGAACCCGATGATCAGCGGGAGCCGCTCCTGCTGGCGCTCCACGAAGTCCAGCGACTCGGCGGGGCCGCCGCCGACAGCGTGCTCCGCCCCGTTCGGGAGGCCCGCCGCAGGGACGAGGTCGTCGCGGAGCTGACGCAGCGCGTCGTCGACCCGCTCGTCGGACTCCTCGAAGGGCATCGAGATCTCCAGCACCGACGTACGGCCGTCGGCGGAGGTGAGCACCGGCTCACCGGTGCTGACGAACGAGCCGGTGGCCGCGGCCTCGCGGTCCAGCCGCTCGAGCGCGGCCACCACGTCGTCCCGCTGGTCGGCGTCGGCGTGGACGACGACGTCGGCCACCGAGCCCTCCGACGGGAACGCCGCGGAGACGTCGCGCATCGTCTGCACCTCGGGGATGGACGCGGGGAGCGTCTCGAGGTTCGCCGAGTGGGTCTTCATCCCGAGGGCCGGTACGGCGAGCGCCGCGACGACCGCACCCGCCAGCAGCAGGGCGACCTTCGGGTGCGCGACGACCGGCGAGAGCAGCCGGCGGCTGATCCCGCCCCGGCCGATGCGGGAGTTGAGCCGCCACAGCAGCGGCACGCGGGGCCGGTCCACCCAGCGGCCGAGGCCGGCGAGCAGGGCGGGGAGCACGGTGATCGAACCGAGCACGGCGATCGCGACCACGAGGATGGAGCCCACGGCCAGCGAGTTGAAGGTCGTGTCCCCCATCAGGAACAGGCCCGCCATCGAGGCGATCACCGCGCCGCCCGACACGAGGATCGAGTGCCCGGAGGTCTGCGCCGCGATCTCGACCGCGTCGATCGTGCTGCGGCCCTTCGCCCGTTCCTCCCGCTCGCGCTTGAGGTAGAAGAGCGAGTAGTCGACCCCGACCGCCATGCCGATGAGCACGATCATGCTGGTCACGGTGGAGTCGGCGTGCACGAGGTGCGAGAGCGGAGCGCTGATGCCGATCGTGGCGGCGACGCTGGTCGCGGCCAGCAGGACCGGGAGCCCGGCGGCGATCAGCGCGCCGAACGCGACGAGCATCAGCACGAGGGTGACCGGGAGGCTGATGATCTCGGCGGAGGCCAGGTCCTCGCCCACCCGCTCGTCGATGGCCACGTCGAGCGACAGGTCGCCGCTCTGGCGCAGCGACACGTCCGGGTGGGCCGCGGCGACGTCCTTCGTGGCGGCCTGCAGCGGCGCGACGCTCGCCTCGTCGTCGGAGTCGCGTCCCTCACCGTCCTCGGCCAGCCGGATCGCGACCAGCAGCGCGGAGCGGTCCGGGCTCCACTGCGGCTCCGCGACCGCCTCGACGCCGTCGACCGCCGTCATCGCGGCGACCAGGTCGGCCGCCGCCGCGTCGGCCGCGGCGGGCTCGCCGGTGATGAGGACGACCTCGGAGTCCGGCTCGGAGAGCCCGGCCTCGCTGATCAGCTGGTCGGCACGGCCGGACTCGCCGAGGCGGTAGTCCGCGTCGGTCGTCTCCTGGGTCGGGACGGCGGCCGCAAGGCCGACCGCCACGATCACGAGCGCGAGCCAGCCGAGGATGGCCCGCCACGGGTGGGCCGCGCTCCAACGGGCGGCCCGGATGGGTACGGAGGTGAGGGGATTGGTCATGACCGCCAGCCTCGTGCGCGCCGGCCCGCTCGGCAGGGGCGTGCGGACCCCGACCGAGAGTGGTGTCAGCACCACCGCGTCCCGCCTCGGTCTCGGCGAGGATGAGGGGGTGACTGCGAACGCCCCTGCCCCGGATCTCCGCCCCCCGAGCCGGCTGCTGATGACGGGGTACGCCGGGCTGCAGGTGCTGGCGTTCGTGCCGGTGGTCCTGCTGTTCGTGCTCTGGGTCGTCGGCGGCGTGCTCATGATCGTCTGGGTGGGCGCGCTCCTGCTCGCCGTGGCGGTCCCGGCCACGCGGGCGCTGGCGAACGCGCACCGCCGGATGGCCGGACGGGTGCTGGGCCATCCGCTGCCCGCGCCGTACACGCCGTTGCAGGGGCTGGGTCCCGTGGAGCGGATGCGTGCGGTCGCGCTGGACCCGATGACCTGGCGGGACCTGGGCTGGATGCTGATGGCGATGACGGTCGGCTTCGCGATCTCGCTGCTCGTCGTCGTACTCCTCATCGCCGTCGTGACCTGGTGGATCTGGTGGTACGCCGGCCCGCCGCTGATGCGGCTGCGCAGCGCCCTCGACCGGACACTCCTCTCCCCCGGCACCACCGAGCGGCTGGAGCAGCGGGTCCAGCAGCTGACCGAGACCCGCGCGGACCTGGTCGACCACTCCGCCGCCGAGCTGCGGCGCCTGGAGCGGGACCTGCACGACGGCGCGCAGGCCCGGCTGGTCGCGCTGTCGATGAGCCTGGGGATGGCGGACTCGATGTTCGCCCGCGACCCCGAGGCCGCCCGGAAGATGGTCAGCGACGCGCGCGACACCACGACCGCGGCACTGGGCGAGCTGCGGTCCGTCGTCCGTGGCATCCACCCGCCGGTGCTCGCCGACCGCGGGCTCGCCGGGGCCGTCGAGGCGCTCGCGCTGGACATGGCGATCCCGGTGGACGTGAGCGCGTCGCTCACCGGCCGGCCGCCCGCCCCGGTCGAGTCGGCGGTCTACTTCGCGGTGGCCGAGTGCCTGGCGAACATCGGCAAGCACGCCGGGGCGGAGCACGCCTGGATCCGGATCGGCCACGCGGACGGGGTGCTGCGCGCGGAGGTCGGCGACGACGGCCGCGGCGGGGCCGATCCCGACGGCGGGACCGGGATGCGGGGTGTCATGCGGCGTCTGGGAGCCTTCGACGGCACGATGATGGTCTCGAGCCCGACCGGCGGGCCGACCATCGTCACCCTGGAGGTTCCGTGCGGCTTGTCCTCGCCGAAGACCACGCCCTCCTCCGGGCCGGCCTGATCCAGCTCCTCGAGGGCAACGGCTTCACGATCGTCGCGGCGGTCGACAACGCGGGCGACCTGCAGAGCGCGCTCCGGCTGCCCGAGGCGGAGGGCGCCGTACTCGACGTCCGGATGCCGCCGACGCACACCGACGAGGGCCTGCGCGCGGCGATCGCCGTACGCACCGAGCGGCCGGCGTTCCCCGTCATGGTGCTCTCGCAGTACGTCGAGCACCTCTACGCCCGCGAGCTGCTCGCCAGCGGCGAGGGCGCGGTCGGCTACCTGCTCAAGGACCGGGTCTCCGACGTCGAGGAGTTCGTCGAGGGCGTACGGCGCGTGCTCGCCGGCGGCACCGTCCTCGACCCCGAGGTCGTCGCCACGATCATGGCCCGCCGCCGCGAGGAGCCCGTCGACCGGCTCAGCCCCCGCGAGCGCGAGGTCCTCGCGCTGATGGCCGAGGGCCGCTCCAACGCCGCCATCGCCACCGAGCTCGTGGTCACCGAGAAGGCCGTCGCCAAGCACATCAACGGCATCTTCACCAAGCTCGACCTCCCCCTCGACACCGACGACCACCGCCGGGTCCGCGCCGTGCTGACCTGGCTGCGCCTCTGACGGCGAACCTGCCCCCGAGGCCACGCGGACGTCATACGTGCTGGTCGCCCCGGGTGCCAGGTCGTATGACGTCCCGGGCGACGTCAGGCTGCCCAACCTGCACGATGCAACGACCTCCGCACCTGGTCGAAGAAGTCGTCGGGACAGACCCTGAGTCCGAGCACCGGCATCCGGAGCACCACATCGCCGTCGATGGCGATGCTGTTGTGACGTAACGCGTCGCCCACGAGGTGCTCCGCCCAGGTGTGCTGGATGCCGTCCACCTCGAGCACGGTGCGCCACCGCGACCAGCGGAAGTCCAGGAAGTAGCTGCCCGACGCCGTCCTGCGAGCCGCTTGGAGGTCCGGCTCGGGAATGCCTCGCTCGCGACAGCCGCGGAGGACGTCGAGCTCGGCAAGCGATCCGATGCCGCCCGCCAGGTCGATCAGCGCCTCGTGGATCAGCAACCGGCGTCGGTCGCGGCGAACCCGGAGCATCTCGCGGACGATCTCCTCGACGGTGCAGAGGCGCTGCTGCACGGTCATCGTCAACACCAGCATCGCCTGTCGGTCCGACCGTGCCCAGAGCGCCGCCCGGACCGCTGCGACGGGAACCCTCGCGCGCCGCGGCCGCTCCCCCTCGACCAGGTCGCTCGGGCTCCATCGCCTGGTCTGACGGATATCCAGGGACGGCGACGGACGGTGACGGATCCTCGCGCCCCGAGGCACGGTCACCCGGATCCGCTCGGGCTCGTACCGCTTCAGCCCGGCGAGCACCAGGGCCGAGGCACCGTCGATGAACCCACGCGGACCGGACTCGATCTCCGCCACCCAGTGCCGCGCCTCGGTGCTCAGCGGGCCGGTGTGCACGACGAGGCAGTGCGCCCCGACCCGCTGCCATCGCCGCGCCCGAACCTGGGCGCGCACCTCGCCCCTGGTCAGGCCGGCGGCGTACAGCTCCTGCCGGGAGATCACGCCTGCCTGCTCGCGCGCACGCTTCTCCAGGCGCTCGAGGCGCTCCAGGCGCTCCCGGCGCGCTGGGCCTGCTTCCGCCGACGGATCCTCGTCCGATGTCGTCGCCATGGCACCGACGTTGCCGCCCGGTCAGGACGGCGGGGGTCGAGCCGTCGTCGAGCGGTGGAGAACTCCGAGCACTCGTGAGTTTGTGGACGACTGACGGCTCACCGCCCGCCGGGACGTCATACGACCCGGCGCCTCCAGCACCCAGCTCGTATGACGTCCGCCGCCGCCTCCTCAGCCCCGCTCCAGCACCTCCAGCACCGCGGCGCGGCCGGCCATCGGGTCGGCGGCGGAGAGGGCGGCCTCGGCGGCCTCCTCGCACTCGTCCAGGGTGACCGACGCCAGCCGCGCGCCGACGGGGCGTACGGCGGCCGCAGCCATCGACAGTGACGTGATGCCCATGCCGACCAGCGCGCAGGCCAGCAGCGGGTCGGCGGCGGCCTCGCCGCAGACTCCGACCGGCTTGCCGGCCTGCTGACCGGCGTGGGCGGTGATGGCGATGAGCTGCAGGACCGCGGGCTGCCACGGGTCGGTGAGGTGCGCGAGGTCGGTGGCCATCCGGTCGGCGGCCATGGCGTACTGGGTGAGGTCGTTGGTGCCGATCGAGAGGAAGTCGACCGCCTCCAGCATCCGGTGCGCGAGCAGGGCCGCCGAGGGCACCTCCACCATCACGCCGGCCTTCAGCCCCCGGCTGCGGACCTGCGCGGAGAACGCCCGCGCCTCCGCGACGGTGGCGACCATCGGCGCCATCACCCAGGTCTCGGTGCCGGTCGACTCCGCGGCGGCGGCGATGCCGTCGAGCTGGCGCTCCAGCAGCGCGGGGTTGTCGAAGGAGAGCCGCAGCCCGCGCACGCCCAGGGCAGGGTTCTCCTCGCCCTCGTGCGTCGCGAACGCGACCGGCTTGTCGGAGCCGGCGTCCAGGGTGCGCACCACGACGTACCGGTCCCGGAAGGGCCGCAGCACGTCGGCGTAGATCCCGGCCTGCTCCTCGACCGAGGGCTCGTCCTTGCGGTTGAGGAAGCACAGCTCGGTACGGAACAGCCCGACCCCCTCGACGGGCGCCTCGGCCGACTGCGTCGCCGACTCCCCGTCGGCGACGTTGGCCAGGATCTTCACGGCGGTGCCGTCCGCCGTACGTCCCGGCCCCTCCCAGGCCGCCAGGGCCGCCCGGCTCTCCCGGTCGGCGGCGACCTTGCGCTCGGCCTCGGCGGCGTCGGGGTGGCTCTCGACGGTGCCGGCGGTGCCGTCCACCAGCACCGGCGTCCCGCCTACGAGCGCCAGCGCGCCGCCGACGCCGACCACGCAGGGGATGCCGAGCTGGCGCGCGATGATCGCCGTGTGGCTGGTCGGACCGCCCCGTTCGGTCACCAGTGCCATGACCAGCGCGGGATCGAGACCCGCGGTGTCGGAGGGGGCGAGGTCCTCGGCGACCAGCACCGACGGCATCTCGGGCGTGGGTACGCCGGGCTCCGGCTCACCCACCAGGTGCGCGGTCACGCGCCGCTCGATGTCGCGCAGGTCCGTGACCCGCTCGGCCATCAGCCCGCCCATGCCGGTGAACACCCCGACGAACTGCTCGACCGCCGCGTGCAGCGACGCCAGCAGGTCGTCGCCCGCACGCAGGTGCTTGCGGACCGCTCCCCGCAGTCCCTTGTCCTTGGCGAGTCCGGCGCTGGCGGTGAGCACCTCCGCCGCGGCACCCGACGCCTTCTCGGCCTTGCGGGCGAAGCCGTCGGCGACGGCGGCCACGGCGTCGTCGTACGCCGCGAGCGCGGCCTCGTCGTCGGCGTACCCGCCGGAGCCGAAGGCCTCGACGGCGGCCGGTGAGATCTCGGCACGGACCAGCAGGGCGGGGCCGTACGCCGCACCCGGGACCACGGGGGTGCCCGTCAGGACGACGGCGGCAGGGGTGGGGGAACCGGTGACCATGCTCACAGTAAACGCCCGGTCGGGCTTGACAGTCAACACAAACGGGTCTAAAACAACAGATACACAGATCCGCGCAGGCTGAGAGGACGGTGGCGGATGTACGCCGAGGAGCGCCAGCAGGCGATGGCCCAACTCGTCGCCGAGCACGGGCGTCTGTCGGTCAACGTACTCGCCGAACGGTACGACGTCACGACCGAGACGGTCCGGCGCGACCTGTCGTCCCTCGAGCGGATGGGCCTGGTACGCCGCGTGCACGGCGGCGCCGTACCGTCCGACAGCCTCGCCGTCATCGAGTCGGGCCTGATCGAGCGCGACCAGGCGAACACGCCGCAGAAGGAACGGATCGCGCGCGCGGCGCTCGAGCTGCTCCCGCCCGCGGGCTCGACGGTGCTGATGGACGCCGGCTCCACCACCAACCGGCTGGCCAGCCTGCTCCCCCGCGACCACCGTCTCGTCGTCCTCACCCACGCCGTGCCGGTGGCGGCGCGGCTGGCCGGCAACCCGCAGGTCGAGCTGCACCTGCTCCCGGGCCGCGTCCGCGCGACCACCCAGGCCGCCGTCGGCGCCGACACCGTCGCGGCACTGGAGCGGCTCCGCGCCGACGTGGTGTTCCTCGGCAGCAACGGCGTCACGGCCGAGCACGGCCTCTCGACCCCCGACCACGACGAGGCGGCCGTGAAGCGGGCGATGGTGCACTGCGCCCGCCAGGTGGTGGCGCTCGCAGACGCCAGCAAGGTGGGGGTGGAGGCGCCGGTCCGGTTCGCCTCGCTCGACGAGGTCGACGTGCTCGTCACCGACACCGGCATCGACCCTGCCGACCAGGCGACCTTCGCCGCCTCGGGGATGGAGGTCCGCACCGCATGATCATCACGCTCACGGCCAATCCCAGCCACGACCGGACGGTGACCCTCACCGGCCCCCTGGAGCGCGGTGCGGTCCAGCGCGCCGAGTCCGTGCTCTCCCAGGCGGGCGGCAAGGGCGTGAACATCTCGCGCGCCTCGGTCGCCGCCGGCATCCCGTCGATCGCCGTACTCCCCGCCGCGAAGGACGACCCGTACGTCCTGGAGCTGCTCGGTGCCGGCATCGACTGCCGCCCCGTTCCGAACGAGGGCACGCTGCGGGTCAACATCACCATCAGCGAGCCCGACGGCACCACGACGAAGCTGAACAGCCCCGGCCCCGCCGTGACCCCGCTGGTGCTGCGCGGACTGGCCGAGTCGCTGCGCCGGCGCGCCGCGTCCGCCGACTGGATCGTGCTCGCCGGCTCGCTGCCCCCGGGCGCCCCGGTCGAGTGGTACGCCGAGCTCGTCGGTGCCCTGCGCGACGCCGGCGCCCGGATCGCCGTCGACACCAGCGACGCGCCGCTGCGCTCCCTCGTCGAGCGGCTGGACCACGCTCCACCGCACCTGATGAAGCCGAACGGCGAGGAGCTCGCCTCCTTCACCGGCGGCGACGCCGACGTCCTCGAGTCCGACGCGGAGGCGGCCGCGAAGGCGGCGTACTCCCTGGTCGAGCGGGGCGTCGAGACCGTCCTGGCCACGCTCGGCGCCCACGGCGCCGTGCTGGTCACGGCCGACGGCGCCTGGTACGCCGCACCCCCGCCGACCGAGGTCGTCAGCACCGTCGGCGCAGGGGACTCCAGCCTGTTCGGGTACCTCCTCGGTGACATCGAGAACAGACCACCCGCCCAACGACTCGCGCTCGCCGTCGCCTACGGCAGCGCGGCCGCCGGACTGCCCGGCACGACCATCCCGCACCCCACCGAGGTCCGGCCCGAGCTCGTCTCGGTCCGCGACCTGCGGCCCACCCAGGGAGACTGAATGCCCGACCTGATCACCACGGCTCTGGTCCGCCTCGATGCGGATCTCGGCGCCGACAAGCACGACGTGATCCGCGCCCTCGCGGGCGTCGTCTCCGACGCCGGCCGCGCCACCGACGCCGACCAGATCGTCACGGACGCGCTCGCCCGCGAGGCGACCTCTCCCACCGGCCTCCCGGGCGGCATAGCCATCCCGCACTGCCGGACGGCGGGCGTCGACGTACCGACGCTGGCCTTCGCCCGCCTCGACCCGCCGGTCGAGTTCGGCGCCAAGGACGGACCGGCCGATCTCGCGTTCCTGATCACCGCCCCCGCCGGCGGCGACGCCACCCACCTGCAGCTGCTGACCAAGCTCGCGCGGGCGCTGGTCAAGCCCGCCTTCACCGACTCGCTGCGCGAGGCCGAGACGGCCGAGGAGGTCGTCGAGCACATCGAGCTGGTGCTCGGCCCGCCACCGGCCCCGAAGCCGGCCGCGCCCGCGCCGCCCGCCGACAAGCCCGCCGAGGCCGCCTCGGAACAGCCCGCGACCACGACCGAGGCCCGGCGCCTCGTCGCCGTCACCGCCTGCCCCACGGGCATCGCGCACACCTACATGGCCGCCGAGGCCCTGGAGGCCGCCGCCGCGAAGGCCGGCGTCGAAATCGCGGTCGAGACCCAGGGCTCCGCCGGCGCCAAGCCGCTCTCCCCCGAGACCATCGCGGCCGCCGACGCCGTCATCTTCGCCGTCGACGTCGGGGTCCGCGACCGGCACCGGTTCGCCGGCAAGCCGGTCGTCTCGTCCGGGGTGAAGCGGCCGATCGACGAGGGCGACGCGATGATCGCCGAGGCGCTCCGGTACGCCGGCGACCCGAACGCCCCGCGCGTAGAGGGGTCCTCCGGCGGCGGCGACAGCATGGCGTCCACGGGCGCCGGGGAGACCTGGGGCGGCCGGACCCGTCGCGTCCTGATGACCGGCGTGTCGTACATGATCCCGTTCGTCGCGGCCGGCGGCCTGCTCATCGCGCTCGGCTTCCTGCTGGCCGGCTACGAGATCGCCAACGACAACAACTACGGCAAGATCATGGTCGACAACACGCTGTTCGACCTGCCGGACGTCGACGCCTTCGGCCTCGACCACGCGCTGCTCGGCTCGGGGTTGCTGGCCTATCTGGGCGCGCTGTTCTTCGTCATCGGCAAGACGGCGTTCATGTTCTTCGTCCCCGCCCTGGCCGGCTACATCGCGTACGCGATCGCCGACCGGCCGGGCATCGCACCGGGCTTCATCGTGGGCGGTCTCGCGGCGAACATCTTCAACGTCCAGAACGGCGACGGCATCTCCGGCAACACCGCCGCACCCGTGACCGGCTTCCTCGGCGCCATCGTCGGCGGCGTGGTCGCCGGACTGATCGCGCACTGGATCGCCGGCTGGAAGGTGCCCACCTGGGCTCGCGGCCTGATGCCGGTGCTGGTCATCCCGCTGTTCACCTCGATCCTCGCCGGACTGCTGATGATCGTGGTCCTCGGCAAGCCCATCGGCTGGCTGATGGAGCAGCTCAACGACGGCCTGAACGACATGAGCGGCAGCTACGCCATCCTGCTCGGCGTCGTCCTCGGCCTGATGATGGCCTTCGACATGGGCGGCCCGCTGAACAAGGTCGCCTACAGCTTCGCAGCCGCCGGCGTGGGCGGCGCGGCCCTCGCGTCCGACGCCCCGGAGCTGAAGATCATGGCGGCGGTCATGCTCGCCGGCATGGTTCCGCCGATCGCGCTGGCGCTCGCCACCGTCGTACGCCCGGGGCTGTTCACGGTGCCCGAGCGCGAGAACGGCAAGGCGGGCTGGCTGCTCGGCGCGTCGTTCATCACCGAGGGCGCGATCCCGTTCGCGGCCGCCGACCCGCTGCGGGTGATCCCGGGGATCATGCTCGGCAGCGCGGTGACCGGCGGCATGTCGATGGCCCTCGACGTCAGCGTGCGCGCCCCGCACGGCGGCATCTTCGTGATCTTCGCCGTCGACAACGTGATCTGGTTCTTCGGCTCCCTGGCGGTCGGCGTCGTCGTCGGCGCCATCGCCGTCATCGCCCTGAAGTCCATCGGCCGCAGCCCGGCCGCCGTCCCCGCCTGACCGCTCCACCCCACCGAACCCCGAGCTCAAGGAGAGTCCATGCCCACCAAGTCCGTCGTCGTCGGCTCCGCCGTCGGCCTGCACGCCCGTCCCGCCGCGATCATCTCCGAGGCCGCTGGTGAGCTCGACTCCGAGGTGCTGATCGGCATCCCCGGCGACGAGGCCGTCGACGCCAGCTCCGCGCTGCTGATCATGACCCTGGGCGCCGGCAAGGGCGACACCGTCGAGGTCTCCGGCGACAGCCAGGCGGACGTGGACGCGATCGCCGCCCTCGTCGAGAAGGACCTGGACGCCTGACCGCCGAGTCGGCAGAAGTTCACGTCAGACCTGACGGCAACTTCTGCCGACTCGACGCGCAACTTCTGCCGACTCGGCGGGTCAGGTGGTCGGGCCTCCGGGAGTCGAAGCGCGCAGGGCAAGGTAGACCGCTCGTACGCCGACCGCTCGTTCCAGCTCGTGCAGCACGCTGCCGAAGAACTGGGCGCGGTACGTCTCGTCGGTGACCGTCGAGACCGTGAGGTACAGGCTCGAGAAGGCCGCCAGGAACACCGAGACCTGGACCAGCTCGACGGAGATGTTCGAGAACCGACCCGGGAGGCTGTGCGCCTCCTCCCCGGTCCAGCCGGTCACGATGCCCGACTCCATCGTGATCGCGCCGAAGAGCATGAAGAACAGGAACACCCCGACGGCCAGCAGCAGCACCTGAGTGGCCTGGATGACCACCAGCACGAGCACCAGGTTCCAGCGCTCGTACCCGCTGACCTCGGCGTACGACGCGGGGTCGGCATCCGGGTCGGCCACCAGCTCCTGCGCCGCCGCTTCGAGCGGGGTCCCGGTCGTCGACGCGAGCAGCAGCGCGTCGTCGACGTGGTCGTCGGTGCGGTCGACCTCCTCGGGCAGCCGCACCAGCAGGAACGCGCCGGCCATGGTGCCGAAGAGCAGGGCCACCAGCCACAGCTCGCCGCCGTCGAGGTGCGAGGCGACCTCCCAGGCCTCCGCGTTCACGAACAGGAACGTGACGAAGAGCAGCAGCAGCGGCAGCGCCCGCGTCATCATCGGCATCAGGGTCCACAGGCTGCGGAAGGTCCGGGCCAGCGCCCAGGTGACGATCGAGCGGGCCTCCAGCGCCGTGAGGGCGTACCAGGTCGCGACGATCCCGAACCCGGTCCACAGGATGGAGGGCAGGAAGCTGATCTCGTCCGCCAGCAGCGTCACCGCGACCGCGACCCCGGCGGCGCCCAGGGCGGTGGCGGCGAGCAGCGGCAGGACCCGGCGCGGGCGCAGCGCTGCCCGGACGGCGGCCCGCTGCTCGGGGACGAAGTAGGCGAGGCCGTGCTGCAGGAACCACCGGTCGGTGGCGGCGATGGTCTCCGGCGTCACGGGGCTCACGGGAGTCACGAGGTGAGCAGTACCCGCGCCCGGTCGACGTCGGCGTCCATCTGCTCGACGAGCTTCTCGACCGACTCGAAGGCGACCATGCCGCGCAGCCGGTCGACGAAGGAGACCTCGACCTCGACGCCGTACAGCTCCAGGTCCGTGCGGTCCAGCACGTAGCTCTCCACCCGGCGCTCGCGGACGCCGTTGAACGTGGGGTTCGTGCCGACGCTGATGGCCGCGGGGAAGATCTCGCCGGTGTCCAGCCGCTGCAGGCGGCCGGCGTACACGCCGTCAGCCGGGGCGGCGGTCAGGCCGTCGGTGGGGACGTTGGCCGTCGGGAAGCCGAGCTCGCGGCCGCGCTGGTCGCCGTGGACGACCACGCCGCGTACGGCGTACGGGCGGCCCAGCGCCTCCGCCGCACCGGCGACGTCACCGGTCGCCAGGCAGGTGCGGACGTAGGTGGAGGACCAGACCATCGGACCGCCGTCGAGCGGGATCCCCTCGGCGACGAAGCCGAGCCGCTCCCCCGCGGCCTGGAGGGTGGCCACGTCGCCGGCGGCCTTGCGACCGAACCGGAAGTTGGCCCCGACCACGACCCGGGCCGCGCTCAGCGCGTCGACGAGCACGCGCTGGACGAACTCGTCGGGCTCCCAGCCGGCGACGTCGAGGTCGAAGGGTACGGCGAGCACGGCGTCGGCACCGGCCTCGGCCAGCAGCTCGGCACGCACCTCGATGGAGGTCAGCGTGCTCGGGGCGTGCTCGGGTCGCAGCACCGCCATCGGGTGGGGGTCGAAGGTCACCGCCACCAGGGTCAGGCCGCTCTCGTCGGCGAGAGCACGGGCGCGGGCGAGCACCTGCCGATGACCGAGGTGGACCCCGTCGAAGTTGCCGACGACGACGGCCGTCGGGCCGAGGTCGGCCGGGACGTCGTGGAGGGAGCGCCAGATCTGCACGCCGAAACCCTACTCAGGCGCGGGCTCGACCACCCAAACGGTCTCAGCTAGCTCAGACGAAGACGGCGACCGGGCGGGCTCGCCCCTCGCGCGGCTCGTAGAGGGCCAGGAACTCCCCGTCGGGCGCGAAGACGGCCGCCAGCGCGTCGAGCGGTACGTCGAGGGGCCGGCCGACCCGGACGTCACGCGCCTGGTCCTCGTCGAGCTCGACGACCGGGAACGCCGCGCGCGCGGCCTCGGCGACCGGCAGCACGGCGAACGACTCCCCGAGCTCGTCGAGGGTCCGGGCGACGCCCAGGTCGTACGGCCCGACGGCGGTACGCCGCAGCGCCGTCAGGTGGCCGCCGACGTCGAGCGCGGCGCCCACGTCGCGGGCGATGGCGCGCACGTAGGTGCCGCTGGAGCAGCGCAGCGAGATGTCCACGTCGACGACGGCGCCCTCCGGGCGGACGTCGTGGACCACGAGCTCGTGGACCGTCACCGTCCGCGCCTTCAGCTCGACCTGCTCGCCGTCGCGGACCCGCTGGTAGGCGCGCTTGCCGTCGATCTTGATCGCCGAGACCGCCGTCGGGACCTGCTCGATGTCGCCGACCTGCTCGGCGAAGGCCGCCCGCACGCTCGCGGGGTCCAGGTGGGACGCGTCGACCGCCGCCGTCGCCTCACCTTCAGCGTCGTCGGTGGTGGTCGCGACGCCGAGGCGGACGGTGGCGTCGTACGCCTTCTCGGTGAGCATCAGGTGCCCGAGCAGGCGGGTGGCCCGGTTGACCCCGAGCACCAGCACCCCGGTCGCCATCGGGTCCAGCGTGCCGGCGTGGCCGACCTTGCGCGTGCCGGCGAGGCGGCGGACCTTCGCGACGACGTCGTGGGAGGTCATGCCGCCCGCCTTGTCGACGACGACGAGGCCCGCCGCGGTGGCGGAGTCGCTCACTCGTCGTCGGAGTCGTCGACGTCGAGGTCGGCGTCGGAGTCCGCGGTCTCGCGGGGCTTCTTGTACGGGTCGGCGTCGCCGGCGTACGCCGCGCCACGCTGGGCCGCGACCGCGTCGTCCTGGGCCTTCGCCCGGGCCAGCACCTCGTCGAGATGACGCGCCGACTCCGGCAGCGCGTCCGCGACGAAGGTGAGCGTCGGGACGATCCGGGTGCCGAGCTGCTTGGCCACCTCGGAGCGGATCAGGCCCTTGGCCGACTCCAGGGCGGCGGCCGTCGCGGCCAGCGCGGCCTCGTCGTCGCCCGTCGAGTCGAGGACGGTGTAGAAGATCGTGGCCTGCTGGGAGTCGCCCGTCACCCGGACGTCCGTGATGGTCACGAAGCCCAGGCGCGGATCCTTGATCCGGCGCTCCAGCATCTCGGCGACGACGACCTGGATGCGATCGGCGATCTTGCGGACACGGGGATTGGCCATGGTGCTCACTCTCTCAGAAGACTCGTAGACGCGAGTCGGCGCCAGCCCCCGACGATGCGGAGGCTGGCGCCGACTCGGCAGGGTGGATCAGCTGCGAGCGATCTCGCGCATCTCGAACGACTCCACGATGTCGCCGATCTCGATGTTCTGGTAGTTCTTCAGGACCAGACCGCACTCGAAGCCCTCGCGGACCTCGGAAGCGTCGTCCTTCTCGCGCTTGAGCGAGGCCAGGTCGAGGTTGTCGGCGATGACCTTGCCGTCGCGGAGCAGCCGCGCCTTCGCGTTGCGCCGCACGACACCACTGGTGACCATGCAACCGGCGATGTTGCCGATCTTCGACGAACGGAAGATGTTGCGGATCTCGGCCTGCCCGAGGACGGACTCCTCGAAGATCGGCTTGAGCATCCCCTTGAGGGCCGCCTCGATCTCCTCGATGGCCTGGTAGATGACCGAGTAGTACCGGATCTCCACGCCCTCCTTGTCGGCCATCTCGGTCGCCTTGCCCTGCGGGCGGACGTTGAAGCCGATGATGATGGCGTCGGAGGCGGCGGCCAGGTCGACGTTGGTCTCGGTGATCGCACCGACACCGCGGTCGATGACCCGCAGGCTGACCTCGTCGCCGACGTCGATCTGCGACAGGGCGTCCTCGAGCGCCTCGACCGAACCGGACACGTCGCCCTTGAGGATGAGGTTGAGCTCCTGGCTCTCGCCCTTCTCCATGGAGGCCATGAAGTCCTCGAGGGTACGACGCACGCGGCGCTTGGCCTGCATGGCCGCCCGCTCGCGGGCCTCGCGCTTCTCGGCGATCTGACGGGCCATCCGGTCGTCCTCGACGACCAGGAAGTTCTGACCCGCGCCCGGCACCGCGCTCAGACCCAGGACCATCGCCGGACGGGCCGGCGTGGCCTCGGTGAGCTCCTGGCCGTGCTCGTCGAGCATCGCCCGGACGCGGCCGAAGGCCGGACCGGCGACGATCGAGTCGCCCACGCGCAGCGTGCCGCGCTGGACCAGCACCGTGGCCACCGGGCCGCGACCGCGGTCCAGGTGGGCCTCGACGACCAGACCCTGCGCGTCCTGCGTCGGGTTGGCCCGCAGGTCGAGCGACGCGTCGGCGGTCAGGACGACCGCCTCGAGCAGCTTGTCCAGGTTGAGCTGGGACTTGGCCGAGACGTCGACGAACATCGAGTCGCCGCCGTACTCCTCGGGGACCAGGCCGTACTCGGTCAGCTGGCCGCGGACCTTGGTCGGGTCGGCGTCGGGCTTGTCGATCTTGTTGACCGCCACGACGATCGGCACACCGGCGGCCTTGGCGTGGTTGAGCGCCTCGACCGTCTGCGGCATGACGCCGTCGTCGGCCGCCACCACGAGGATCGCGATGTCGGTCGCCTGGGCACCACGAGCACGCATGGCCGTGAAGGCCTCGTGACCCGGGGTGTCGATGAGGGTGATCCGACGCTCTTCGCCGTCGACCTCGGCCGCGACCTGGTAGGCACCGATGTGCTGGGTGATGCCACCGGCCTCCTTGTCGACGACGTTGGCGCTGCGCAGCGCGTCGAGGAGCTTGGTCTTGCCGTGGTCGACGTGACCCATGACGGTGACGACCGGCGGACGGACGACCAGGTCGGCCTCGTCGCCCTCGTCGGCGCCGAACTCCAGGTCGAAGCCCTCGAGCAGCTCGCGGTCCTCGTCCTCGGGCGAGACGACCTGGACGACGTAGTTGAGCTCCTCGCCGAGCAGCTCCAGCGTCTCGTCGTTGACCGACTCGGTCGCGGTCACCATCTCGCCGAGGCTGAACAGCATCTGCACGAGCTGGGCCGCGTCGACGCCGATCTTCTCGGCGAAGTCGGTCAGCGAGGCGCCGCGCGGCAGGCGGACGGTCTCGCCGTCGCCCTTGCGAACCCGCACGCCGCCGATCGTCGGGGCCTGCATGGCCTCGAACTCCTGGCGCCGCGCCCGCTTCGACTTGCGACCACGACGCGACGGGCCACCCGGGCGACCGAAGGCACCCTGGGTCTGACCACGCTGGCCGGGACGGTTGCCGCCGCCGGGGCGACCGCCGCCGGCGGGGCCGAAGCCACCCGGACGACCGGGCGCACCCGCGCCGCCACCGGGGCCACCACGACCGGGAGCACCCGGACGACCGGCACCCGGGCCACCGCGACCCGGCGCACCGGGACGGGCACCGGGGCCACCCGGGCCACGGCCACCGGGACCGTTACCGAAGGCGGCCGGGGACTTGGGCATCATCGCCGGGTTCGGACGCGGCATGCCGGGACGACCCGGAGCGCCACCGTCACGAGCGGCCGGCGGCCGCGGCGGACGCTGCTCGCCACCGGCGGCCGGGGCGGCCGGAGCACCGGCGGCGGGGGTCTCCCCGCCACGCGGCGGGGCGGGCTTGCGGCCCATGCCCTGGCTGGGCGCGAACGGGTTGTTGCCCGGTCGCGGCGCGCCCGGACGGCCGACCGGCCGCGGGGCCGGGGTCGGCGCCTTGGGCGCGGCGGGAGCCGGGGCGGCCGACGCCGCCGGGGCGGCGGGCGCGGCCGGAGCCGCGGGAGCGGCAGGCTGCTCGGCAGCGGGCTTGCTGGCGGGGGCCGCCGGGCCGGGCTTGGGACCCGGTCGGGGGGCGGCCTTGGGAGCCGGAGCCTGCGGCGCTGCGGCGGCCGGAGCCTCCGGTGCCGGAGCAGCAGGTGCCGCGGGAGCCTCGGCGGCCGGCGCGGGAGCGTCGGCGGGCTTCGGGGCGGCGGGCTTGTGGGGAGCCGGCTTGGGCGCCGACGCCGCGGGCGCCTCGGCGGGCGCAGCGGCGCCGCCGGAGGCCTTCAGGGACTCGCCGACCTCCTTGCGGAAACGCATCTCCGCAGGCAACTCGACGGTCGAGCTCGCCGACTTGACGAACTCCCCCATCTCCTTGAACTTCTCGAGAACGAACTTGCTCTCGACTCCGAACTCCTTGGCGAGCTCGTGTACTCGGGTCTTGGCCACGCTTCTCCTTCTGGCCTCGAGACCCGCGAGCTCGGAAGTTCGGGGTGGTGCTCGAGACCGTTAGTGGTTGTGCAAACTCATCGGGAAGTACTCATCGAGTGCTCATGAGCTGCTGCTCCAGTTTCTGTCGGTCGGTGGTGGTGGTTCGTGGCTCGCTGTCGCCGCCTTCTGCAGGAACTCCCCCAGCGGCTCGGTGGAGAGTCCCGCCCCGCCCGCGGTGAACCGCAGGGCACGGGCGAAGGCCTTCCTCCGCACCGCGAGGTCGTAACACTCGGTCGTGGGGTGCAGGTGCGCCCCCCGGCCGGGTGCGGTGCCGCGTGGATCGGGCGAGACCGCCGGATGGCCGTCCGCGTCCGAGCCCACGGTCACCCGCAACAGCTCGCGCTTCGCGGCCCGCTTCCGGCATCCGACGCACGTCCGGACCGGTCCCAACGGGGAAACGGAGTCCGGGCATGCCGAAGATGTCTGTAGGCGGGCCACTGCTCTCCAACTCTACCCGCAACCCCTGCTCGAATCCGAACCGGGCGCCGCGGGATCGCGCGACCTTAGGCTTTCGAGGTGACCTTCTCGGACCGATTCCTCGGTCCCGGTCTCGACCGGGACACCTGGCTGCCGCACTACCTGCCCGCGTGGAGCTCACGCGCGGCCTCGGCCGCGTCGTACCGCCTCGGCCCGGACGGGCTCGTCCTCGACGTCCCCGTCGACCATCCCGTGTGGTGCGCCGGCGACCACGAGCCGCCGCTGCGCGTGTCGGCACTCCAGTCCGGCAGCTTCTCCGGACCGGCCGGCAGCACCCTCGGGCAGCAGCCGTTCCGGGCCGGTCAGGTCGTGCGCGAGGAGCAGCCCCGGTTCGAGGGGCGGCTGCTGAGCGCACCGGCCGCCGTCTCCCTCCGGTGCCGGATGAGCCTCTCGGCGCGCTCGATGGCCTCCTTGTGGCTGGTCGGCCTCGAGGACCGGCCCGAGCGCTGCGGCGAGATCTGCGTGTTCGAGGTCTTCGGACGCTCCCTCCGCACCGAGGGCGCCGGCACCAGCGCCGAGGTCGGCCACGGGCTGCACGCCTTCCGCGACCCCGACCTCGCCGAGGACTTCGCCGCCCCGCGACTGCCGCTCGACGTGTCGGGCTGGCATACGTACGCGGCCGTCTGGGACCGCGACGAGGTCGTCTTCACCGTCGACGAGCACGAGGTACGCCGCTGCCCGCGGCCGCCGGCGTACCCCCTCCAGCTGATGCTGGCCGTCTTCGACTTCCCCGGCTGGTCGGTGGGCGGCGACGAGCACCTGGTGCCGCGCCTGGAGGTCTCCGAGATCTCAGGTCACGGCTAGCGCCGGCTCCGTTCCTCAGGCGTCGCCGGCCGGCTCGTCGTCGGAGCGGATGTCGATGCGCCAGCCGGTCAGCCGCGCGGCGAGGCGGGCGTTCTGGCCCTCCTTGCCGATGGCCAGCGACAGCTGGAAGTCGGGGACGACGACGCGCGCCGAGCGGGCCGCGAGGTCGATCACCTCGACGGAGGTGACCCGGGCCGGCGAGAGCGCGTGGGCGACCAGCTCGGCGGGGTCCTCGGACCAGTCGACGATGTCGATCTTCTCGCCGTGCAGCTCGGCCATCACGTTGCGGACCCGCTGGCCCATCGGGCCGATGCAGGCCCCCTTGGCGTTCACGCCGGAGGTGGTCGACTTCACCGCGATCTTGGTGCGGTGCCCTGCCTCGCGGGCGATGGCGGCGATCTCGACGGTGCCGTCGGCGATCTCGGGGACCTCCAGGGCGAACAGCTTCTTCACCAGGCTCGGGTGCGAGCGGGAGAGCGTGATCTGCGGGCCGCGCATCCCCTTGCGCACCGAGACGACCAGGCACTTGATCCGGGTGCCGTGGGAGTAGTCCTCGCCCGGCACCCGCTCGCTGACCGGCAGCAGCGCCTCCAGCTTGCCGAGGTCGACCATCACGTCGTCGGGGTTGCGACCCTGCTGGATCACGCCCGAGATGATGTCGCCCTCCTTGCCGGCGAACTCCCCGAAGCGGATGTCGTCCTCGGCGTCGCGCAGCCGCTGCAGCATGATCTGCTTCGCCGTCGTCGCCGCGATCCGGCCGAAGCCCTGCGGGGTGTCGTCGTACTCCTCGCCCTCGGGATTGCCGTCGGCGTCGGCGTCGCGGACCAGCACGCTGACATGCCCGGTCTTGCGGTCGAGGAGGACGCGCGCGGCGTCCTGCGCGCCCGGGGTCTTGTGGTACGCCGTCAGGAGGGCCTGCTCGATGGCCTCGACGAGCACGTCGAAGGAGATCTCCTTCTCGCGCTCGAGCATGCGCAGGATGCTCAGGTCGATATCCATCTAGCTCTCCTCTGAGGGACGGTTGAACTCGATCTGGACGAGCGCCTTGGCGATCTCGGAGTACGGCAGCTCGCGCCGCTCGCCGTCGACGTCGAGGGTCGCGGCTCCCGCGTCGTCCTCGTCCCACTCCCGGATCCGGCCGACGACCACGGAGCCGTCGGTCAGCACGACGCGCACCAAGCGCTCGACGTTGCGGCGCCAGTGGCGAGGGAGGGACAGGGGACGGTCGACGCCACGGGAGGTCACCTCGAGGGTGTAGGGGTGCTCCCCCATCACGTCGGAGGCCTCGAGGGTGCGGTCGACCTCGCGGGTCGCCTCGGCGACGTCGTCGAGCGTCACCCCGCCGTCCTTGTCGACGGCGACACGCAGCACCCGACGCTTCCCGGCCGGAGTGATCTCGACCGCCTCGACGTCGAGCTCGAGAGCACGCAGGGGGCCGGCGAGCTCTGCCTCGATCCGATCCCTGAGGGCATCCTGGCTGGCACTGCTCACGGGTGAGCGACCTCCCTGTTCTGTTGTCTGCAACTCGTCCTTGTCGGCACACCCTAACCGCTGTGCGACCCGGGATCATCCCGGCGGATAGGGTCACGCCGTGCCACGCCGTCAGCCCTCCGTCACCCGTCGTACGACGGTCGGCGTCGCGCTGCTCGGCCTGGCCGCCGTCGCCGGCTGCGACCTCGACGACCTCGACCCGCGCTCGGATCCCACCAGCCCGACCGACCCGGACTCCTCGGCGCCCCCGGAGGACGCGGACACGACCCTGGTGGCCGGGGTCGTGGTGGACCTGACCGGTCTCCTGGCGACGGTCCGTGCGGTCCCCCGCCCCGAGCGGGCGGCGTTCCGTCCCCTGGCCCGGCTGCACCGGCAGCACCTCCTCGCGCTCGGTGCGGACGAGGCCGTGACGGCGGCCTCGCCGTCCGTCCCCGCCTCGGAGCCGGTCGCCGCCGCCGAGGCCGTCCGTCAGGAGCGGCGGCTGCAGGGCCGCCTCGCCACGGCGGCGGTTGCCGCCCAGAGCGGCGAGCTGGCCCGCCTGCTCGCCGCGATGTCCGCCGCGGTGGCCCAGCACCTCGCCGCGCTGCCCGGGGAGGTGGGTGCCCGATGAGCGAGGTCGACGCGCTGCAGACCGTGCTGGCCGCCGAGCACGCGGCGGTCCACGTGTACGGCGCCCTGGGCGGCCAGACCTCCGCCTCGGCACAGCCGGGCCTCTACGCGGCCCTCCAGGACGCGCACGCTGTCCACCGGGACCGCCGCGACCGGGTCGTCGCCCAACTGGAGGGCCTGGACGCCACGCCCGTGCCCGCGGCGCCGGCCTACGAGCTGTCTGCGGACCTCGGCAGCACCGCGGCCGTCACCGCGCGCGCCCGCGAGCTGGAGGCAGGATGCGCGGCGACGTACGGGTTCTGGGTGGCCAGCACGACCGGGGCGCTGCGCCGCTGGGCCGTCGAGTCGCTGACCGACGCCGCGGTGCGCGGGCTGGCCTTCGGCGCCGAGCCCGAGGAGCTCCCCGGCATCTGAGCCGGGTCGGCCGGACATGAGCAGCGGCCCGGTGCTTGTCGATCGCGGGGAACTCCCGAGATGTTCCCCGGAACCGACAAGCACACGAGCCGCTGATGGCCTGGACACGGAGGCCGTTGCGAGGAGCCGCACTACATGGTGGGGACCGGCGGCTTCCTGCTTGCACAAGTCTGCAACACACGCTGCCAGAGCGCGACGTGCCGCCATCCTCACAAACCTGCAATGCAGAAACCTGCAGTCGCGTCAGGACCAGCGACGGACGACGTCGAGGACGTCGGCGAGCCGGTGCGCGACGGCGTCCGGCTCCCCCTCGGTGTGGCCGAACTGGTCGGGCGGGATCGTGCTGTGCGGCACGTGGATCGCGCGCAGGCCGGCGTTCTGGGCACCCCAGACGTCGTCGAAGAGCCGGTCGCCGACGTACACGCAGCGGCTCGGATCGGCCACGTCGACCGCCGCCATCGCGGCCCGGAAGGCGTCGGGCGACGGCTTCGTCCAGGCGATCTCGCTGGTGTAGACGTCGCCGTCGAGCAGGTGCAGCACGCCGTCGCGGTCGAAGAAGCCCTCGTGCCACGCACGCGGCCAGATGGTGTTCGACAGCACGCCGACCTTGATCCCCTCCGCGCGCAGCGCCTCGAAGAGCGGGGCGACGTCGGGGTCGGTCTCGGTGTGCGGCTCCCAGAACTCGTAGTACGCCGCGAGCAGCTCCGGGTCGTGGGCGAGCCCGGCCTCGGTGAACAGGTCGGCGATCGTGGCGCTCTGCTGGTGGTCCCGGCTGCGTCCCCAGATCGCCCGGTTGGCCTCGTGCAGCCGCGCCTGGGAGACCTCGACGGGGTGGTCGACGTCGATGACCGCCTGGGCCAGGGCGAGCGACTCCGCGTGGAAGTCCACGTCGTGCCAGCGGGTCAGGGTGCCGCCCCAGTCGAAGATCACCGCGTCGATGCCAGCCATGCTCAAACCCTAAGGTTCTGATCGTGACCGGCATCGGGACCCTCGCGGAAGGCCCGCTGCACGCCGCGGTGAAGCAGTGGCTGGCGCGGCCGGGCGACCGCGTCGAGGTGCCCGTCGACCGGTTCGTCATCGACCTGGTGCGGGCCGACGGGGAGCTGGTGGAGATCCAGACCGGCGGGTTCGGGCCGCTCGGTCCCAAGCTGGACGCGCTGCTCGACGGCCACCGGATGCGGATCGTGCACCCGGTGCCGGCCGAGCGGCGGATCGTCCGGGTCGACGCGGACGGCGTCGTCCTGTCCGAGCGCCGCTCGCCGAAGTCCGCGTCGGTGCTGGAGGTCTTCGACCGCCTGGTCGCCTTCCCGTCCCTGGTCGGGCACCCCCACCTGGTGGTCGAGGTGCTGCTGTGCCGCGAGGACCACGTGCGCGGTCCTGCCCCGGTCCGGAGCACCGGCAACCGGCGCCGGACCAAGGACCCGGGTACCCGCCACCTCGACGCCGTCCTCGCCAGGCACGAGGTACGCCGCCCGGCCGACGCGCTCGCACTGCTGGGCGTCGACGTGCCCGAGGTCCCGTTCAGCACCCGCGACCTGGCGGCGCTGCTGGGCGCACCGAGGGTGCTGACCCAGCGGGTCGTCTACTGCCTGCGGCTGATGGAGCTGGTCGCGCCCGCCGGCAGGGACGGCCGCACGCCGCTGTACCGGCGGGTGTGACTCAGGCCCGGACCAGGCGGACGAGGTGGTCGACGACGTGGTCGGCGACGACGTCCTCGCGCTCGCCCGTGCGTCGCTCGCGCACCTCGACGGTGCCCGACTCGGCGAGGCTCTTGCCGACGACCACGATGGTCGGGATCCCGATCAGCTCGGCGTCCTTGAACTTCACCCCGGGGCTGATCCGGCCGGCGCGGTCGTCGTACAGGACCTCGACGCCCTGCTCCGCGAGCTCGTGGGCGATCCGGTCAGCGGCGGCGAAGATCGCCTCGTCCTTGCCGGCGGCGACCAGGTGGACGTCGGCAGGAGCCACGTTGCGCGGCCAGCACAAGCCGACCTCGTCGAGGGTGCCCTCGGCGATCGCCGCGACCGCGCGGGTGCAGCCGATGCCGTAGGAGCCCATGGTGACCGTGACGAGCTTGCCGTTCTCGTCGAGCACCTGGAGGTCGAGGGCGTCGGCGTACTTGCGTCCGAGCTGGAAGATGTGGCCCATCTCGATGCCGCGGGCGGTCTCGAGGACTCCCGCGTCGCAGTTGGGGCACTCGTCGCCGTCGCGCACCTCGGCGGCCTCGATGGTGCCGTCGGGGGTGAAGTCGCGGCCGGCGACCAGGTCGAGGACGTGGCTGCCGGAGACGTCGGCGCCGGTGACCCAGCGGGTGCCCTCGACGACACGGGGGTCGACGAGGTAGCGGATGCCGGAGGCGTTCTTCTCCCCCAGGACGCCGGGGCCGATGTAGCCCTTGACCAGGCTCGGGTGCTTGACGAACTCGGCCTCGTCGAAGGGCTCGACCTCGGTGGGCTCGAGCTGGCCCTCCAGGCGCTTCTGGTCGACCTCGCGGTCGCCGGGCACGCCGATGGCGACCGGCTCGCGGGTGCCGTCGACGTGCTTGAGCATCACCAGGACGTTCTTCAGCGTGTCGCCCGCGGTCCACGGGCGGTCGTCCCGGGGGAAGGCTGCGTTGAGGTGGTCGACCAGGGTCTGGATGGTGGGGGTGTCGGGGGTCTGCTCGGCGTGCGCCTCGGGCGCGTCGTCGTAGGGCACCGGGCTGGGCGGGCGGACCTGGACGGCCTCGACGTTGGCGGCGTAGTCGCAGGTCGTGCAGCGCACGTAGGTGTCCTCGCCGACCTCGGCCTTGGCGAGGAACTCCTCGGACTTCGAGCCGCCCATCGCCCCCGAGGTCGCCTTGACGATGGCGTAGTCGAAGCCGAGCCGGTCGAAGATCCGGACGTAGGCGTCGCGGTGCTTCTGGTAGCTCTCGTCGAGGCCCGCGTCGTCGACGTCGAAGGAGTAGGAGTCCTTCATCGTGAACTCGCGCCCGCGCAGGACGCCGGCGCGGGGGCGCGCCTCGTCGCGGTACTTGGTCTGGATCTGGTAGATCGACAGCGGCAGGTCCTTGTAGCTGCTGTAGAGGTCCTTGACCACGAGGGTGAACATCTCCTCGTGGGTGGGACCGAGCAGGTAGTCCCCGCCCTTGCGGTCCTGCAGCCGGAAGAGGTTGTCGCCGTACTCGTTCCACCGGTTGCTGGCCTCGTAGGGCTCGCGGGGCAGCAGCGCGGGGAAGCTGAGCTCCTGGGCGCCGATGCCGTCCATCTCGTCGCGGACGATGCCCTCGATCTTGCGCAGCACCTTCAGCCCGAGGGGCAGCCAGGTGTAGATGCCGGGGGCCGCGCGGCGGATGTAGCCGGCGCGGACGAGCAGCTTGTGGCTGGGCACCTCGGCGTCGGCCGGGTCGTCGCGCAGCGTGCGGACGAAGAGGCTCGACATGCGCAGGATCCGGGAGGTGCTCATGGGGCGCAAGGCTACTTCCCGGACTCCCCCGTCAGCGAACCAGTTCACCCTTCACGGGTCGCCCGCAGCGCCGCCCGGATCATCGGCAGCTGGAGCGGCAGCCGGGCGTAGGCGGCAGCCTTGAACTTCGTGTTGCGGGTCTTCGACGCGTCCTGGGCCATCTGCAGGTTCCCCGGGAAGACACCGACCAGCAGCAGCGCGCTGGCCCAGCCGGCCAGCCGGCGGGTCCGGGGCACGGCGAGACCGGCGGCGCAGAGGAGCTCGGCGACCCCGCTGGCCAGGATCACCTCGCGGTGGGCCGGGACCCACGACGGCATGATCGGCTCGTACACCTCGGGCTTGACGAGGTGGATGGTGCCGCTGACGGCGAAGCCGGTGGCGAGCACCTTGGCGCTGGTGGGGAGGCTCATCGCGCCACCCTCTCAGAACATGACGGTCGAGAAGCGGGCCGTCTCCCGGAAGCCCACGCTCGCGTACGCGCGCCGGGCGGGGGTGTTCCACTCGTTGACGTACAGCGAGACCACCGGAGCGATCTCGCGGCGGACCAGGTCGGCGACCGCGGCCATCCCGCTGATCGCCAGCCCCTCGCCGCGCCGGTCCGGCGGCACCCAGACCCCCTGGACCTGGGCGGCGTACGGCGACGCGCACGCGACCTCGGCCTTGAAGACCAGCCGGCCGTCGTCGAAGCGGGCGAACGACCAGCCGCGGTTCATCAGCTGGGTGACCCGGGCGCGGTAGAGATCGGCTCCCCCGCCGTACTCCGGGGAGACGCCGACCTCCTCGGTGTACATCGCGACGCAGGCCGGGTAGAGCTCCTCGAGGTCCTCGCGCGTGGTGCGTCGTACGCCGGGGTCGGGCTCGACCAGCGGCGCGCCGCTCAGCTCGAGGTGCGGCTGCTCCCACCGGGTCTCGCGCGGGCGGCCCCACGAGCCGGCCAGCCCGTCCCAGAGCACCCGGACCGCGTCGTGCGGCCCGACGATCGTCGAGACGGTACGTCCGCGGGTCAGCGCGCGCTCCGCGAACGTCCGGGCGTCGTCGGCGCTCGCCTGCACCGGCACCAGGTTGGCGCCGACGTGGCAGGCGGCGACGAGGTCGCCGTCCACGAACCGGCCCCACATCTCCCCGCCGAGCCAGCGCGGCTCGAGGTTGGTGGTGCGGGCGCGGTAGTCGGCGAAGACGTTGACGACCGGGTCCTGCGCCGTGAGCTGGAGGAACGCGTCGAGATCGGGGGCCGCGAGGGGGCGCACTCCGTGGCGCGTCGTCAACACGGGCGAAGCCTACGTCTCCGGACGCCGAGCGGCACGGATCAGCCGACGAAGACCTCGGCGGTGGCACCGTCGACGGCCTCCATGCCCTCGGCGATGCGCATCGCCTCCTCGATCAGGGTCTCGACGATCTGCGACTCGGGGACGGTCTTGATGACCTCGCCCTTGACGAAGATCTGGCCCTTGCCGTTGCCGGAGGCGACGCCGAGGTCGGCCTCGCGGGCCTCCCCCGGCCCGTTGACGACACAGCCCATGACGGCGACCCGCAGCGGGACCTCCATGCCCTCGAGGCCGGCGGTGACCTGCTCGGCGAGGGTGTAGACGTCGACCTGGGCGCGGCCGCACGAGGGGCAGGAGACGATCTCCAGCTTGCGCGGGCGCAGGTTGAGCGACTGCAGGATCTGGATCCCGACCTTCACCTCCTCCACGGGCGGTGCGGAGAGCGAGACCCGGATCGTGTCGCCGATGCCCTGGCTGAGCAGGGCGCCGAACGCCGTCGCGGACTTGATCGTGCCCTGGAACGCCGGACCCGCCTCGGTCACGCCGAGATGCAGCGGCCAGTCGCCCTCGGCCGCGAGCAGCTCGTAGGCCCGGACCATCACGACGGGGTCGTTGTGCTTGACCGAGATCTTGAAGTCGCGGAAGCCGTGCTCCTCGAAGAGGCTCGCCTCCCACTTCGCCGACTCCACGAGCGCCTCGGGCGTGGCCTTGCCGTACTTCTGCAGCAGCCGCGGGTCCAGCGAGCCGGCGTTGACGCCGATCCGGATGGAGGTGCCGTGGTCCTGGGCGGCCCGGGCGATCTCCTTGACCTGGTCGTCGAACTTGCGGATGTTGCCGGGGTTGACCCGGACCGCCGCGCAGCCGGCCTCGATGGCGGCGTAGACGTACTTGGGCTGGAAGTGGATGTCGGCGATGACCGGGATCTGCGACTTCTGCGCGATCGCCGGGAGCGCGTCGGCGTCGTCCTGGCTCGGGCACGCGACCCGCACGATGTCGCAGCCGGACGCCGTCAGCTCGGCGATCTGCTGGAGGGTGCTGTTGACGTCGCTCGTGAGCGTCGTCGTCATCGACTGCACCGAGACCGGGTGGTCGCTGCCGACCCCGACCTTGCCGACCTGGATCTGGCGGGTCTGGCGGCGCGGGGCGAGCACGGGCGGCGGGGCCGCGGGCATGCCCAGGTTGATCTCGGTCATGCCGCCAATCTACTGGCCGGACCGGCGGCGCCCGACATCAGCGGCCGGCGAGGCCCGAGCGCCGCAGCAGCCGCTCGCCCAGCCCGCGACCGCGGGCCTGCGCGTCGGAGCGGGCCTGCGCCAGCTGCTCCTTGGTGCGAGCCAGCTCGGTCTGGGTCGCGCGCAGCTCCGCCCGGGTCTTGCCCAGCTCCCGGCGGATGCCGTCGACGTCGAGGTCGGCGCGCCCGGCGGCGTCGGCGAGCGCGGCCCGGCGCGCCTCGGCACGCTGCTCGCGGACGCTGCCCGCGCGCTGGGCCGACAGCTCGCGCACCCGCTCGGCGATCGAGCGGACGTTCTGGTCGGCGAGCCGCGACAGCTCGCGCGACGCCTCCACGACCTCGGGCCGCTGACCGGCCTCGAGCGCCGCGCCCATCGCCTCCTCGAGGTCGGCCACGGCGACGTTGTACGGCATGTGCGGGTCCCAGTGGCGGGCGTAGCGGGTCGGCTTCTTGCGGACGAAGGTCACCCGTGGCCGGGCGTACGACGCCGCGATGATCCGCACGTGGAGCGAGGTGCCGATCACCAGGCGGGAGTCGCGGATCGCCTCGACGACCTCCATCGGACGACGCCCGGTCGCGAACTCGATCCCGGTGCTCGGCGAGAGCTGCCGGATCCGCTCGGCGATCCGCTCGGCGTCGGCCATCGAGTCGTGGCCCGCGGCCAGGCCGGCCTGCACGAAGCGGACCGTCGAGCCGCCGAGGTGGCGGCTGCCGACGAGCTGCTCGGCGATGGCCTCGTGGCCCAGCTGCGCGGCGATGCCGCTCGACACCTGGAGCACGACCACGTCGTTGTCGGGGGCGGGCTCGAACGGCTCCAGGACCCCGATGGCGTGGACCACGTCGGGAGCCAGGGTGTGCTCGACGCCGAGGCCGGTCAGGAAGTCACTGGACTCCTTGTCGCGCACCGAGACGATGTCGGTCGTCTTGAGCACCGAGACCAGCTCGTGGTGGATGCGGACCGGGCGTCCGGCGATCCCGGCCACGCCGACGGAGTTGAGGACCGTGACCGCTCCGGCGTTGCGCTCGAAGGCGGCCGGCGTCGGGATGTACGGCGAGACGATCGGCGCACCGTTCAGCGCCTCGGCGATCAACCGCTCCTGGACGTCGGGGGTGGCGCGCCGGTAGGCGGCGTACTCCTCGCGCGGGGTCGAGAGGCGGTAGGCGGTCTCGATGCTGATCCCGCCGACCTGGCCGCCGACGGACCAGATCGCGTCGTACTCGCGCTCCTGCAGCTCGTCGCCGAGGGCCACCACCTGCCGGTCGAGCAGCGCCGTCATATCGGCGCTGAACGGCGAGGCGGAGACGACCTCGCTGCCCTCCAGGTAGCGCTCGGTGACGAGCAGGAAGAGCAGGTCGCCGAAGTTGTCGCGCTCGTAGGCGCCGACGGCGAGGACGCGGGGATGGGGGGCGGGGTGGGTCAAGACTCTCCTCAGTCGCCACAGCCGGACGATCTCGCTCTCCCGGCAGGCACCGGACCGGGAGCCAGACTATCCGAGCACAGCGAGCGTCCCGGCCTCCGCGGCTACCCCTCCAGGTGCAGGGGTACGACGAGGTCGCCGATGATCAGCACCACGCCCATCACCAGCATCGCCGAGGCGACGACGTAGGCGACCGGGAGCAGCTTGGCCGCGTCGACGTACCCGGGATCGGGCCGCCGACGGAGCCGCGCGATCCCCCGGCGGATCCCCTCCCACAGCGCGCTGGCGATGTGGCCACCGTCGAGCGGCAGCAGCGGGACGAAGTTGAACATCCCGATGAAGAAGTTGAAGCCCGCGATCAGCATGACCAGGAGCACGGCCTTGTCGAGCACGGGGAACGTGTCGTGGGAGACCGTCTCCCCGGCCAGCCGGCCGCCGCCCACGATGCTGACCGGGCTGTCGGCCGCCCGCTCCTCCATGCCGAGGATCGCCTGGCCGACGTCCCAGACCTTCACCGGGAGCGTCGCGAGCGCCTCGACCGTGTGGACGGTCATGGTGCCCATCTGGTCGAGGGTGAACAGCACCCCGCCGGTCTCGGTCGTGGTGTGCATGGTCGGGACGACGCCCAGGAAGCCGACCTCGCGCAGCGTCTCGCTGGTCTCGGACTCCGGCCGGGCCTCGACCGTGGTGCTGGTGGTGCCGGTCAGGCTCTGTCCGTCGCGCTCGTAGCCGATGGTGGCGGTGCCGCCGTCGTTGTCGCGGATCAGCTTCCGCAGCTGCTCCCAGCCGGTGATGGGGATGCCGTTGAAGGAGGTGACGGTGTCCCCGGGCAGCAGGCCGGCGTCGAGGGCGGGGCTGATCTCGTCGCTCTCGCGACACTTGCGATCTCTCTCGGCGTACGGGATCACGCACTTCGAGACCGCCTCGATCACGGGCGGACCCGGGGCGACCTCCTCGGTCTTCACGCCGTAGGTGGAGAAGACCAGCAGGAAGAGGAAGAACGCGATGAGCAGGTTGACCGTGGGCCCGCCGGCCATCACGATCACCTTCTTCCACCACGGGAGCTTGTAGAAGAGCCGGTCGTTGTCGTCGGGACCGACCAGCTCCCACTCCGCGGCGCGAGCGTCGGAGATCAGCTGGGTGAACATGCCCGTGTTCGACTTGCGGACCTTGGTGACCTGGTTGCCGTCGGCGTCGTACGTCACCTCGTCGGCGAGCGCGGTCGCCCCCGGGGGCAGCATCCCGACGATCTTGACGTAGCCGCCGAGCGGGATCGCCTTGACGCCGTACTCGGTCTCGCCGACCTGCTTGCTCCACACCGTGGGGCCGAAGCCGACGAAGTACTGGGTGACCTTGCCGCCGAACCTCTTGGCCGGGATCAGGTGGCCGAGCTCGTGCAGGCCGATCGAGACCAGGATGGCGAGCGCGAAGATCACCACTCCGAGGAGGTAGAACAGCGCGGTCATGCGGGCCCTTCGATCAGTCGTGTCGCCTCGGCGCGGGCCCAGGCATCGGCGGCCAGGATGTCCTCGACGGCCACGTCCGAGGGTACGTCGTGTCGGCTGAGAACAGCCTGAATCGTGGGCACGATGTCGATGAACGTGAGCTCGCCCCGGCGGAAGGCGTCGACACAGACCTCGTTGGCCGCGTTGTAGACGGCGGGCGCGGTGCTGCCCGTCTCCCCCGCGGCCCGGGCCAGCGCCACGGCCGGGAACGCCTCGTCGTCCAGGGGGAAGAACTCCCAGGTCTCGGGGCGGGTCCAGTCGACCGGCGGCGCGGCGTCGGGCACCCGGTCGGGCCAGGACAGGCCGAGCGCGATGGGGATCAGCATGGTCGGCGGACTGGCCTGGACCAGTGTCGAGCCGTCGACGAACTCGACCATCGAGTGCACGACGCTCGTCGGGTGCACCACGACCTCGATGCGGTCGAAGGGGATGCCGAAGAGCAGGTGCGCCTCGATCACCTCCAGGCCCTTGTTGACCAGGGTCGCGGAGTTGATGGTGATGACCGGCCCCATGTCCCAGGTCGGGTGGTTCATCGCCTCCTGCGGCGTCACGCCGGCCAGCTGCTCGCGGGTGCGACCCCGGAACGGGCCGCCGCTGGCAGTGAGCACGAGGCGTCGTACCTCCTGGGGCGTCCCGCCCCTCAAGCACTGGGCGAGCGCGGAGTGCTCGGAGTCGACCGGCACGATCTGGTCCGGTCCGGCGCGCTCCAGGACCAGCGGGCCGCCCATGATCAGCGACTCCTTGTTGGCCAGCGCGAGCGTGCGGCCGGCGTCGAGCGCGGCCAGCGTCGGCCGCAGCCCCACGGCCCCGGTGATGCCGTTGAGGACGACGTCGCACGGCCGGCCCGCGGCCTCGACCGAGGCGTCCTCCCCCAGCCCGGAGTACGCCGGCGCGAACTCGTCGACCTGCTGCCGGAACAGCTCGCGGTTGGACCCGCCGGCGGTCAGTCCGACGACCCGGAACCGGTCGGGGTTCCGCCGGATCAGCTCGAGTGCCTGGGTGCCGATGGAGCCGGTCGAGCCGAGGACGACGACGTCCCGCCGGGAGTCACGAATTGCCACGCGACCATCGTCCCAGGTCGGCTCTACAGTCATCTCATGACCACCATCCCCGCCACCGGTGGGCCCGCGCTCCCGCAGGAGCGCCGGCTCGTCACCGCGATCCCCGGCCCCGCCTCCCTGGAGCGCCTCGACCGCAAGAAGGCGGTGGTCGCCGACGGCGTCGGCACGACGCTGCCGGTCTTCGTGGTCGCCGCGGGCGGTGGGATCCTGCTCGACGTCGACGGCAACGCGCTGATCGACCTCGGCTCCGGCATCGCGGTCACCACCGTCGGCAACAGCGCGCCGTCGGTCGTCCGTCGCGTGAGCGAGCAGGTGGCGGCGTTCACGCACACCTGCTTCATGATCACGCCGTACGACGGCTACGTCGACGTGTGCGAGCAGCTCGCCGAGCTCACGCCGGGAAGCCATGCGAAGAAGAGCGCGCTGTTCAACTCCGGCGCCGAGGCCGTCGAGAACGCCGTGAAGATCGCGCGCGCCGCGACCGGCCGGGACGCGGTCGTCGTCTTCGACCATGCGTACCACGGCCGCACCAACCTCACGATGGCCATGACCGCGAAGAACATGCCCTACAAGCACGGCTTCGGGCCGTTCGCCGGCGAGGTCTACCGAGCTCCGATGTCGTACCCCTTCCGCGACGGGCTGTCCGGCGCCGAGGCCGCGGCCCGCGCGATCGACGTGATCGAGAAGCAGGTCGGCGCGACCAACCTGGCCTGCGTGGTCATCGAGCCCATCCAGGGCGAGGGCGGGTTCGTGGTGCCCGCACCCGGGTTCCTGCCGGCCATCGCCGCGTGGTGCGCCGCCCACGACGTGGTCTTCGTCGCCGACGAGATCCAGTCGGGCTTCTGCCGCACCGGCGACTGGTTCGCCTCCGACGACGAGGGCGTCGTCCCCGACCTGGTCACCACCGCCAAGGGCATCGCCGGCGGGCTGCCGCTGGCAGCGGTCACCGGCCGCGCCGACCTGATGGACGCGGTCCATGTGGGCGGGCTCGGCGGGACGTACGGCGGCAACCCCGTCGCCTGCGCCGCCGGCCTGGGCGCCATCGAGGAGATGCGCGAGCACGACCTCGTGGGTCGCGCTCGGGCGATCGGCGAGCGGATGCGGTCGCGCCTGGAGACGCTGCGGGCGTCGTACCCCGTGATCGGCGACGTGCGCGGGCGGGGCGCGATGATGGCGATCGAGCTGTGCGCCCCGGGCACCACCGAGCCCGACGCGGCACGGGCGGCGGCGGTCTCGGCGTACTGCCACGCCCACGGGGTCGTCACCCTGACCTGCGGCACGTGGGGCAACGTCTTCCGCTTCCTGCCGCCCCTGTCCATCTCCGACGCCCTGCTCGACGAGGCGTTCGACGTGGTCGCGGAGGCGTTCGCCGCGACCGCCTGACGGGAACCACTTGACGCGTGTCAACCCGAGGGGTTCGATGCGCAATGTGACCTACGACACCATCATCAAGGACGGTCGCTTCTTCGACGGCAGCGGCGGCCCGTCGGCCGTGCGCCACGTCGGGATCCGCGACGGCGTCGTCGCGGCGATCTCCGAGGAGCCGCTCGACGAGACGGGCTGCGGCGAGGTCGTCGAGGCGGCCGGGCAGTGGGTGCTCCCGGGGATGGTCGACATCCACACCCACTACGACGTCGAGGTGCTGCGCGGCCCCGACCTGACCGAGTCGCTGCGGCACGGGGTCACCACGATCCTGCTGGGCTCCTGCTCGCTCTCGACCGTGCACGTCGGCGGCGTGGACGCCGGCGACCTGTTCGGCCGGGTCGAGGCGATCCCCCGCCAGCACGTCATCTCCGCGGTCGACGAGAAGCGGACCTGGGAGAACGCCGGCCAGTACGTCGCCGCGCTGGAGTCGCTCCCCCTCGGTCCCAACCTGGCCGCGTTCATCGGCCACTCCGACATGCGCACCGCGACGATGGGCCTGGACCGGGCCACCCGCAAGGAGGTCCGGCCGAGCGCGGCCGAGCAGGCGCGGATGGAGCGCATGCTCCGCGAGGCCCTGGACGCCGGCTTCGTCGGCATGTCGGCCCAGCAGCTGCTGTTCGACAAGCTCGACGGCGACCTGTGCCGCTCGCGCACCCTGCCGTCGACGTACGCCCGCGGACGGGAGATGCGCGGACTGCGCCGGATCCTGCGCCAGCGGGGCCGCGCCCTGCAGGCCGGACCGGACGTCGGCCGCCCGCACACGCTCCTCACCCAGGCGTTCGGCTCGATCGGTCTGGGCGGCAGGCCGCTGAAGACCAGCCTGTTGTCGGCCGCCGACATCAAGGCCATCCCGTTCGTCATCCACCTCCTGCGTGGGCTGGCGGGACTGGTCAACCGGCTCGGCGGCGACTTCCGCTTCCAGCACCTCCCGGTGCCGTTCGAGGTGTACGCCGACGGCATCGACCTGGTGATCTTCGAGGAGTTCGGCGCCGGCGCGCAGGCGCTGCACCTGCAGGAGAAGCTCGCGCGCGACGAGCTGATGCGCGACCCGGCGTACCGTGCCCGCTTCCGGAAGGACTACGAGTCCAAGTACGGCCCGCGGGTGTGGCACCGCGACTTCTTCGACGCCGAGATCGTCGCCTGCCCGGACGCCTCCGTGGTCGGCAAGTCCTTCGGACAGGTCGGACAGGAGCGCGGTGGCGCCCACCCGGTCGACGCGTTCCTGGACCTGGTGCTCGACCACGGCACCGACCTCCGCTGGCGCACCACGATCTCCAACCACCGCCCCGGCGTACTGCGCAAGATCGCCCGGGAGCCGGGGGTGCAGATGGGCTTCTCCGACGCCGGCGCGCACCTGCGCAACATGGCCTTCTACAACTTCGGGCTGCGGCTGCTGCGGCACGTGCGCGACGCGGAGGTCGCCGGCAAGCCGTTCGTGACGGTCGAGCACGCCGTGCACCGGCTGACCGGCGAGCTGGCCGACTGGTACGGCCTCGACGCCGGCCACCTACGTCTCGGCGACCGCGCCGACCTGATGGTGCTCGACCCCTCGCGGCTCGACTCCTCGCTGGAGGAGTACAACGAGGAGCCCGTCGCGCAGTACGGCGGCCTCTCCCGCATGGTCAACCGCAACGACGCCACCGTCCCGCTCGTCATGGTCGGCGGCCGCACGGTCTGGCGCTCCGGTCGCGCCACGTCGCTGCTCGGCCGCGAGCGGACCGGCCGGTTCCTGCGGACCGGCGAGCAGTCCCGATCGCCGCTGACCGCGGCCCGTCGTACCCCTCAGACGCCTCGTCCCTCGACCACGGAGATCGCCTCGTGACCCGCACCCCCGAGGAGGCCGTCCGCGGCCTCTGGCGCACCCTGTCCGCGCGCGACTACGACGGCATCGCCGACTGGGTCACCGAGGACTGCCTCTACATGGACATGCCCCTCGGCCCGTCCCTGTCGGCCCGTGGCCCGGAGGACATCGCCAAGCGGCTTCGCGTCGGCTGGGGCGAGCTCGCGGGCTACGAGAACCACGACGGCGTCCTGGTCGCTTCCGGTGACGACGTGATCTACGAGCACTCCGAGACCTGGACCTTCAAGTCCGGCGAGGTCTTCACCCTCCCCTTCGCCACCGTGCACAAGGTGCGCGACGGCCGCGTGTGCCTCTGGAAGGACTACTGGGACTACGGCGCCATCATGAACAACGCGCCCGCCTCGTGGGTCGAGGGGCTCGCCACCGCAGACACGAGCTGGGTGTACGACGCCACCGCCGACCTGTAGACGACCTCGTCTCCGGGTCGCGGCGACTCACCCGCCGGAGGTGATGCGGACCGGGACCGTGCGACGGACGATGGAACGGCCGGGATCGAACGGCCGGCCGTCGAGCCGATCCGCAGTCCAGGGAGGCGACCATGAGCGCGAGCGAGGACCGCACGACCGGGTACGCCCTGCGGGAGCACGAGCAGGCGCCCTCGTGGAAAGACGACGACCGGAAGGTCGTGATCGCCGCCTTCGCGTTCGCGATCTCGGTCGACGCGGCGATCATCGCCCTGTTCATGTTCATCACCTGGGTGGCCTACGCCACGGACTGACGGACGTCCCCGCCGTCGTGAGCGGGCCGGCCGTGGGGCGCTGCGTCACGCCGAGAAATGTCTTCAGCCGGGCCGCCGCCGGTCGAATGCACTTCTAGCGTTGACGCCCGCGGCACCCGGACCGCGGCCTGGACCCCGAAAGGCCCTCCCCCGTGAAGCCCTCCTCCCGCGCCACCGGACCAGCCGCACTGGTCGTGTCGTCCCTCGCCCTCGCCGTCGCCGTCTCCGGGACGGCCTACGCCGCCCACGAGCTCGGCCGTCACGAGGTCGAGACCTCCAACCTCGCACCCCGCTCGGTGACCAAGTCCAAGATCGCCAAGGACGCCATCACCAGCAGGCGCGTGAAGGACGGCACCCTGCGCGCGAGGGACTTCCGCCCGGGCGAGCTCGTGGCCGGGGCCCCCGGCCCCCAGGGCAAGACCGGCCCGGCGGGCCCCGCAGGGCGTGCGGGCGACGTCGGCCCCGCCGGCGCCCCGGGAGCCACCGGACCCCGGGGCGACACCGGCGCCCCCGGTCCCGCGGGAGCCACGGGAGCCACCGGGCCAGCCGGACCGGCGGGGTCGGGTGGCGCCGCCTATGCGGAGTACTCGTCGGCCGCCCCCAACTCGATCGCCATCCCCATCCTGAACACGACGACCCCGCAGCTCTTCGCCGGCGTCGGCTACACCAAGCTCGGCGACGGTCCCGCCTACCTCGACGGCAGCGCACTGACCTTCACCCGCGCCGGGACCTACCGGATCTCCTACGGCGTGGACGTGCAGCTCCCACTGCTGCCGACGGCGACCGCGATCACGACCCACGCGACCGTCGGGGCCAGCCGTGGCCCCAACGAGCCGATCGTCCCCGGCAGCCAGACGATCACCCCGCTCGATGTCGAGACCATGGGACCGCAGTCGATCCAGCGCAGCTTCCTGCTGGCGGTCGACGCGGGTGACCAGGTCGGCATCTGGATCCAGTCCAGCGCCCTGGGCGTCATCCGCACCAGCCAGTGGTCCGACGTCGAGCTCGTCAATTGACGCGACCCCGGCCTACGTTCGTCGGTGGAATCGGACGCCGCCGTCGGGCAGGCGTTCGGTGGCGTAGGTCGGGTCGTGGGCTCGGTGGTGATGGTGGGAGCACAGCAGTAGCCCGTCGGCGAGGTCGGTGCGGCCGCCGGCGGCCCAGGGGGTGCCGGCGTGGTGGGCTTCGCACCACGGTGCCGGGATGTGACAACCCTCAGCTCGGCACTCCTTGTCGCGGAGGGCGAGGGCGCGGCGCTGGGAGCGGCCGAAGAAGCGCTGGGAGCGGCCGAGGTCGAGGACCTCGCTCTTGCCGTCGAGGACTGCGGGGACGATCCCGGCCGTGCAGGCCAGGCGGCGGGCCTCGGCGGCGGTGATCCGGTCGTGAGAGTCGCCCGGAGCGGGGTTACCGAGGGTCGCGGTGGCGAGGTCTGCTCGGAGCGAGTCCAGCGACATCGTCACCACGAGGGTGGTGGCGTCGCCGCCGTGGATCGGGAGGCGGGTGGGGTCGAGGGTTTCCAGGAGGTGGCAGAACGCCTGGGCTGTCTTGCGCCCGTAGGGCACGGGGCTGCTGCTTGGCTCACTGGGTTTCGCGGCTCGCTCCGCTCGCACCTCAACCAGCGTTGAGTCGGCGTCGTCGCGGCGAGGGTTGGTGAACGCATGCAGGTACGTCGCAAGCCGGGCCGCGGACGCGTCGGGGATCAGGCCGCTGATCCGGGTCGTGCCGTCACCGAGCGCGCGGAGACCGAGGCGCATCCGCTGCTGGGCGGAAGCTTCAAGGTCGGCGAGATGACGCGCCTCCACCGCTTCCGCGATCTCCGGGGCGATGACGTCGAGGATGCGACGGCCCAGGCGGGCCAGCTCGGTGGGGTCGAAGCGGTCGGCGTACCCCACCAAGGCGGCCTCGGCCTCGTCGACCACCGACGAGGACACCTCGGCCGGGAGCTTGGCCAGGGCGGTGGCGATGACGTGGGCCTGTTCGAGGTTCACGCGCCCTTCCCGCAACGCGGTCGCGAGCACCGGGCGGTCCGCGAGGGCCAGAGCGAGACGGAACTCAGCCGCGCAGTCGCCCCGGCGTCGATGCGTCGCGGCCGCGGCCCAGGCGCCCACGTCGCGGGCGCCGGTCTCCTCGGCCACGTCAGCGGCGTCCGCAGAGATCCGGAGCCGGAGCTCGGCAACACGTACCTCGACCGCGGCCAGCTCGACCAGCGCCGCCGCCTTGTCCGGCGTGGTCATGAAGGCCGGGTTCACGTCGGCCACCGACTTCAGCACACCGGCGATCTCGGCCGCGGCCAGGCGGATCGGGTGGGCCATACGAGTCTCCGAAACCTCTACGAGATGACCATCTCAGTATGGTCGAACACGCGTTCGATCGCAAGGGGGTTTTCACAGCCTCAGTGGGCTGCCATCCGATCGGCTCAGCGGATCGGCACGCAAGCAACCATTCCCTGCGCGAGGTGGGCTCGGCGCTGCTACGTTCCCGCTCATGCTGCTCCGGTCTCGCGCGCTCCTCGCCACCGTGTGCGTCCTTCTCGTCGCCTCTGTCATCGCCGCGCCCGCGAACGCAGCCAAACCGAAGAAGTGGCGGCACGTTCAGACGTGCGCCTACCACCATCACCCGGAGTACGAGTCGACGCCGGCGCTGAACATCCTGGTGCACTCCGGCCGTTGGTACGACTCCATGGGTGGGAACCCCGTCAGGTGCTACGACGAGATGAACGACGACTTCAGGCCGAGCATCCGCGGCTCCTTCCGCCTCACCGCTCGCTGGTACGTCGGCAAGAAGGTCGTGCTCAAAGAGCGGCGCAAGGTCAAGAACGACGGCTGGGACAGCAACAACCACCTGCGCTTCGAGCACCCGCGCTTGACGGAAGGTCCCGACGACGTGTGGAGCATCGGCAAGCGACGAGTCACCGCCAAGCTGACCTTCACGAAGAAGGGCTACCGGACCGTTCGCGTCCGGGTGAAGGAGTTCCACTTCCCGCCGGAGTGAGCCGGCGCCGAAGCGAACGATCGAGACGAGAAATCCCAGAACAGGGAGCCAGATGCCCGTCGAGCTGTTCCGTTGACCGCCCCACAACAGGACGAGTCCGCGACGTCGACCCCGACGGGCGATCGTGCGGGCCTACTCTCCTTCCTCATCGGAGTCCTCGTCCTGACACCGATCGGCTTCGTAGCTACCGCGGGATTCGTGGACGAGGTCTGCTCCGGTCTCGTGGGCGCGGACGCGCTCACCTCGCTGAAGAGCACGGTCAAGCAGGCAGAGCAACCGGTCACGGCTGAGTCAGCGACCTGGACCCTCAACCAGGTCGGCATGTGCCTGGACGCCGGCGTCCTGACCAGCGCCGGTGACGGTTACCCGCCCACCCTCGGACTGGCCTTCGCATCGATGCTTCTCGGGCTCCTGGGCGCGGCCACCTCGCTCGCGGGGAGGCTGTGGCCGAAGGCAGGCCGGACCGCCCCTCAACTGCTCAGCGACCTGACCGCGGGAGGCTCGGCGGGGCTGGCGCTGGTGACGCTCATCAGCATCCTCGACGTGGGTTACGCGCTGGCGGTGACGGTGGGGCTCGGTGCCTTCGTGTTGATCTGCATGCTCATCCTCCAGCGCTCGCCGCGTTGGTTGGCGATCACGCTCCTCGGACTTCTGACGCTGTCGATGATCGGAGTCCTCGCGGCCTCGCTGTGGCCGTCGGGCGGCGCCCGGGAGGGTGCTCTGGCCTGGTGCATCGTCCTGGGAATCGTGGCGGCCGCTTCCATCGGTGTCGCCTGGGTGTGCTCGCAGCTGAAGCTCTGGTGGGCGCAGCTCGGTCGTCGAGACGGGACGATCGCACCAACCGAGCCCCCTTTGTCTCGGGCTACGCGCTGGTGACCCCCAGCAACGCCTCGCCGTACTTCTCCAGCTTGGCGGCACCGAGCCCCGAGATCCCGGCCAGCTGCTCCCGGCTCGTCGGGCGCAGGGCAGCGATCTGCCGCAGCGTCGCGTCGTGGAAGACGACGTACGCCGGGAGACCGGCCTCCTTGGCCGTCGCCGCGCGCCAGGCGCGGAGCTGCTCGAACAGCGACTCCCCCGCCGCGTCGAGGGGTACGTCGTCGGCCTTCGCCTTGCGGGAGGAGGACGAGGAGCGACGGGTCGAGGCCGGCTTGACCTCGTGCCGAAGACGAACCGCGCGCTCGCCACGGAGCACCGCGGCGGAGTCCGACGTGAGCTCCAGCGTCCCGTAGCCGTCATCGCCGACGGTGAGCAGTCGCTGCGCCAGGAGCTGCCGTACGACGCCGCGCCACTGTCGCTCGTCGAGCTCGGTGCCGATGCCGTAGACCGTCAGCGACGTGTGGTCGAGCGAGACGATCCGGTCGTTCGTCCTCCCCAGCAGGATGTCGATGACGTGGCCGGCGCCGTACCGCTGCCGACGCTCGGCCAACCGCCAGATCGCGGAGAGGAACTTCTGGGCGGCGGTGGTGCCGTCCCAGGTCTCGGGCGGCGCGGTGCAGGTGTCGCAGTTTCCGCAACCGCCCGACGCGGGCTGACCGAAGTAGGCCAGGAGCTGCGCACGACGACACTCGACGGTCTCGCAGAGGGCGAGCATCGCGTCGAGGTTCGCGCCCAGGCGACGCTTGTGGGCCGCATCGCCGTCGGAGGTCTGCACCATCTTCCGCTGCTGGACGACGTCGGCGAGGCCGTAGGCCAGCCACGCCGTCGACGGCTTGCCGTCGCGACCCGCGCGGCCGGTCTCCTGGTAGTAGCCCTCGACCGACTTCGGCAGGTCGAGATGCGCGACGAAGCGGACGTCGGGCTTGTCGATGCCCATGCCGAAGGCGATGGTGGCGCAGATGACCAGCCCGGGCTCGCGCAGGAAGCGCGACTGGTGCTCGGCGCGCTGCCGGGCGTCCATGCCGGCGTGGTACGGCAGCGCCGGGATGCCGTTGCGCGTCAGGAACGCCGCCGCCTCCTCCACCGACTTCCGCGACAGGCAGTAGACGATGCCCGAGTCGCCCGCGTGCTCGGCCTGGAGGAAGTCGAGGAGCTGCTTGCGCGGGTTGTCCTTGGCGACGATGCGGTACTCGATGTTGGGCCGGTCGAACGACGACACGAAGACCCGCGCCCCGTCCAGGCCGAGCCGGGCGACGATGTCGGCGCGGGTCGCCGCGGTCGCCGTCGCGGTCAGCGCGATCCGGGGTACGGCGGGCCACCGCTCCCCCAGGACCGCGAGCGCGAGGTAGTCCGGCCGGAAGTCGTGGCCCCACGACGAGACGCAGTGCGCCTCGTCGATCGCGAACAGCGAGATCGTGCCGCGGTCCAGCAGCGCCATCGTCGACGGCACCGACAGGCGCTCCGGGGCCAGGTAGAGCAGGTCGAGCTCGCCGGCGACGTACGCCGTCTCGACGGCCCGGCGCTCCTCCGGCGACTGGGTGGAGTTCAGGAACGAGGCGCGTACGCCGAGGGCGGCCAGCGCGTCGACCTGGTCCTGCATCAGCGCGATCAGCGGGGAGATGACGATGCCCGTCCCGGGACGCACCAAGGCCGGGATCTGGTAGCAGAGCGACTTGCCGCCACCGGTGGGCATCAGCACCAGGGCGTCCCCGCCGCCGACGAGGGTGTCGATGATCTGGGACTGGTCCCCGCGGAAGGCGTCGTACCCGAAGACCCGGGAGAGGACCTCGGTCGGCGTGTGGCTCGTCGTCGTCATCGGGGGCCATCGTGCCGTCTCCGCCGCGAGCGGTCGACGGCCCCTCCCCGGTCAGGGCCGCGGGATGACCGTCAGGACCCGCTCGATGTGGGTGCGGAACTCCTGCATGAACGTGCGCAGGAAGTCCGCGGTGGCCTCGTCGGTCACCTCGCCGGACGCGGCGTACGTCTCCGGCTGGAAGTAGATGTAGGCCTCCGGGGCCGTCATCTGGCGGGCGTTGCAGAAGCTGAGCACGCCGCGCAGGCTCTGCTGGGCGACTGCGGTCCCGATCTGCCCGATCGAGGCCCCGATGACCGCCGCCGGCATGTGGTCGAACGAGTTCTGGCCCCAGGGCCGCGAGGCCCAGTCGATCGCGTTCTTCAGCGCGCCCGGGATCGACCGGTTGTACTCGGGGGTGACGAACAGGACCGCGTCGGACGCCGCGATGGCGTCTTTGAGGGCCTGGGCCTCCGGCGGGTAGCTGCTGTCGAAGTCCGGGCTGTAGAGCGGCAGGTTGCCGATGGGGATCTCGGTGAACTCGAGGTCGTCCGGCGCGACCTTGATCAGCGCCTGGCTGAGGGTTCGGTTGATCGAGGTCGACGAGAGACTCCCGACGAAGTAGGCGACCTGGTAGCTCATGGTGACTCCCGAGGGATCAGGTGGACGGGTCGCCTCCACGCTCCCACCGGCGGGCGCGCAAGGCCAGGGCCTCGCGCTCGGCGGCGTTGCCGGTGAGCTCGATCGCCCGCCGGTACGCCGCCGCGGCGCCCTCGTGATCCCCCGCGCGGGCCAGCAGCTCGGCCCGGGTCGCGTGCAGCGGCTGGTAGCGGTCGAGTCGCCCATCGTCCTCGAGCTCGGCCAGCAGCGCGAGGCCGACGTGCGGGCCGTCGGCCATGGCCAGCGCGGCCGCCCGGTTGATCGTCACGACCGGCGACGGGGTCATCCGGGACAGCTCGCCGTACAGCGCCGCGATCTGGGGCCAGTCGGTGGCGTCCCAGTGCGGCGCCTCGGCGTGCAGCGCCGCGATGGCCGCCTGGACCTGGAACGGTCCCGGCTCCCCGAGGCGGAGCGCGCGCTCGACGAGCTCCGTCCCCTCGGCGACGAGCGCCCGGTCCCAACGGCCGCGGTCCTGGTCCTGCAGGGCCACGGGCCGCCCCCGGTCGTCGGTGCGGGCCGGGCGTCGTGCGTCGGTCAGCAGCAGGTACGCCAGCAGCCCGAGCACCTCGGCGTCCTCCGGCAGCAGCGCGGCGAGCAGGCGGCCCAGCCTGATCGCCTCGCGGCACAGGTCGACCCGCACGAGGTCGTCCCCCGAGCTGGCCACGTGGCCCTCGGTGTAGACGAGGTGGATCACGTGCAGGACGCCGTACACCCGAGCGGGCAGTTCCTCGGCGTCCGGCACCCGGTACGGGATCCGGGCCGTCTTGATCTTGCGCTTCGCCCGGACGAGGCGCTGGTACATCGTGGTCTCGGTGGTCAGGAACGCGCGCGCCACCTCGGGGACCTCGAGCCCGCCCACGACCCGGAGGGTGAGCGCGACGCGGGCCTCCAGCGCCAGCGCGGGGTGGCAGCAGGTGAACAGCAGCCGCAGCCGGTCGTCGGCCACGCCGCTGTGGTCGGGCGGCTCCGGTTCGGAGAGGTCGTCGTCCCTCATCAGCGTCTCCAGACGATCGAGGGCGGCCGACCGCGTGGTCTCCCGTCGGATCCGGTCGATCGCCCGGCGGCGGGCGACGGTGGTCAGCCACGCCCCCGGCCGGGACGGGACTCCCTTGGTGGGCCACTCGGCCACCGCGGCGGCGAACGCATCGGCCACCGCCTCCTCGGCCAGCCCGATGTCGCCACCTACCTGGCCGGCGAGCGCCGCGAGGAGCACGGTCCACTCCTCGCGGTACGCCCGCTCGACGGCCTCGGCCGCCTCGGTCAAGCGTCCTGCTCGTGGCTGGACAGCGGCCGGACCTCGACCGAGCCGTACGTCACGTGCGGCATCCGCTTGGCCCAGCCGAGGGCCGCGTCGAGGTCGGGGACGTCGATGATGATGTAGCTGAAGAACGCCTCCTTCGTCTCGGCGAACGGACCGTCGGAGACCAGGGCCTCGTCGTTCCGGATGCGGACGGTGGTGGCGGTCGCCTCGGTGTCGAGGCCGTGGGCGGCGACCATCGCGCCGGACTGGCCGAGCTCCCCCATCACCTGGCCCCACTGGGCCATCTCGGCGTCGAACTCGGGCGTGCCCTCCGCGGGACCGGCGTTGACCTCGTGACGGAGCAGCAGCATGTACTTCATGGGAGCCTCCTGGGGCGTCGTAGGTGGTGTGGAACCTTGCCTTTCACCCGGACGTCGGGGCGCGCAGCCGGATTCGACACCGTCGACCAGAAATCTTCCAGAAAACTCTCCGGGCCTCGAGCGGACCGGTGCCACAGTGGAGGGATGAGGCGACGCCAACGCGCCACGGTCACCGGCGTACGCCGGCCGCAGAGCGAGCGACTGCGCCGGCGTCAGCGGTGGTACTTCGCCCTGATGGGGACCTGCGTGGCGCTGATCGTCCTGGCCTGGAACGTCGTCCGGCTGTGGTCGACGACGGCGGCCGTCGCCATGTCGCTCGTCGCCGCCGTGCTCCCGCCGATCGCGGTGATCATCGCCAACTGGGGCGAGGACCGCTGACGCTGCGCCACGGCCCGACCCGTCAACGGGCGACGTCGGCCTCCGTGGCGGCAGCGCGGAGGCTGGGCAGCCAGACGTGGTCGAGGATCTCCTCGATCACCACCGCGTCGGGTGGGGCGTCCCGCCCGAGGTAGTGCATCGTCACGAGGTGCGTCCCGAGCCCGATGACGCGCGGCGGGATCGGTCCCTCGCCCAGCTGCCCGTTCGCACGTGCCTGGTCAAGGACATCCTGAACGGCCCGCGCCGGGCGGTTCTCGTCGGTCAGCAGCCGGTACTCCGACGGCAGCGTGGGCAGCGAGGCGTACAGGCCGCGGACGGCCGTGCCCATCGGCCCGGCCAGCATGTCCGCAGCCGCCGACATCACCCGTCGCAGGTCCTCGCGGAGGTCACCTACCGGCTCGAACGGCCGCGCACGGGTGGCGGACTTGTGGAAGAGGGTCGCTGCGACCAGGGCGCCTTTGTCCGGCCAGCGCGCGTAGAGCGACTTCTTCGACGCGCCGGCGCGATCGGCGGTGCGGCTCATGCTGAAGTCCGACCAGCCGTGCTCCTTGATCTCCAGCCACGCGGCTTCGAGGAGGGCGTCCTCCAGGAGCCTGCCGCGACGGCGCTGCGGGGCGGTCTGATCGTCGGCCACGACGCAACTGTGGCAGGCGCGACCATCCGGCTTCGGCGCTTCCCATCCGGAAGGGCGAAAAGGAAACTCGAGTTTCCAAAATGCTTGCACATCGTGTGGCGACCGCCATACAGTCGTCGTGCGCCGATGTGAATCGTTTCACATCACATTCTCGTGGCCGCCTCCACCGCGGTGAGCGCTCTCCCGTCCTGCCCCGACGCCTCGCGTCGCGGGCTCATCGTTGTTGCCGGAAGGAACCATGACCCGCAGAACTCCGCTCGTCCGCGCACCGAGGCGCCGGTCTCAGGCGCTCGGCTCCTTGCTCGCGCTCTCGCTAGCAGCCGGCACCGTCGCCTCGCTCGGATCCGCGCCCGCCACGGCGAATGACCCGACGGCCGCATCCGCGCCGTCGGCCAGCGGGAGCGGCGCCGCACTCGACCTGGTCGGCGACCCCTCCGCGCTGGCCGACGTACCGGATCAGTTCCGGCCGAAGTTCCGCTGGTGGTGGCCCACCGACGCGCTCAGCACAGCCGAGATCGATGCCGAGCTGACCGCGATCAAGGAAGCCGGATTCTCCGGCGTCGAGCAGACGACGCTGCGCAACGTCGATCGATGGGGCACCCCGGCATTCATGGCGAGCATGACGCATGCGCTGACGAAGGCGAGGGAGCTCGGCCTGACCTTCGACATCACTCTCGGGCCGGGCTGGCCGGTCTCCGCGCCGGCCATCGACGAGGACCTCTCCTCACAGGACCTCGGCTACGGCACGGTCGACGTCGCCGCAGGCGCGACGTACGACGGCGTCGTCCCCGACAACCCGGGCACCAACGCGAGCGCCGTACGCCGACTGGTGGCTGTGACGGCCGCCCGGGTCGTCAGTGCTCCGGGCGTCACGCCACTGGTGCTCGACCCCGACAGCACGGTCAACCTGACCCCTCGGGTCAGGGATGGCGCCGTCGAGTGGACCGCACCGGACGAGGGGTCGTGGCGGATCTTCGGCTTCTGGATGCGGCCGACCCTGCAGGTCAACAAGCTCGGCGGCGGTGGCGGCGCGAGCGGCGCCGCCGGCGGCAGCGGCGGCCTGGTCGTCGACCACCTCAACCGCGAGGCGGTCCGCACCGCGCTGGCCAGCTTCGACTCCCGCGCCCTCGACGAGCTCGCGCCTCTGCTGCGCGCGACCGGCGGCGACATCTTCGAGGACTCCCTCGAGCTCGCCCACGGTCCCGTCCCCGCGGGCCAGTCCGCGGTTTTCTGGACCAGTGGCATGCTCCGGAACTGGACCACGATCCAGGACTACTCGGTCACCAGGTACCTGCCCGGCCTCTTCGACGAGATCGCCTTCACCGGTGGAGCCGACGCGCGGGTCAAGGCCGACTACGACGACACTGTGAACTCGCTGCTGGTCACCGACCACCTCGCCCCCATCGAGGCGTGGGTCTCCGACAAGGGCATGACCTTCCGTGCCCAGACCTACCAGGGCGACGGCCACCTGCCCACCGACGCCGGACGCCTCTCGGCCCAGGTCCCCAAGCCGGACGTCGAGTCGCTCGGCTTCGGCGACCCCAACACCACCGCCTACCAGCCCGGCACCACCGCTGGCCCCCGCCCGCCGGGCACCGGTGACAGCCGGGCCGTCATCGACCGCTACCGCCAGGTCGTGTCCGGCGCACACCGGTCCGGCGCGGACGAGGTCTCCAACGAGATCGGCGCCTCCCTGTTCGGCGCCTACCGTCAGAACGCGATCGACATCAAGCAGCTCGCCGATCACTCGCTGGCCGCCGGGGTGTCCCGGATGATCCTTCACGGCTTCGCGTACAAGGACTACAACGACACCACGGCCAGCTCGAACCCCTGGGTCGGCTGGTGCCCCTGGTGCGCCAGCTTCCTCGGCTTCGCCGACTCCTGGAACCAGGACTTCCCGCAGTTCAAGGCGCTCGCCCGCTGGTCCGACTACACCGGACGTGCCGGAGCCGTGGTCCGCACCGGCCGCCCGCAGGTCGACCTCGTCGTCCTGGACAGCGAGGCGGACATGAACGGCACCTCCAAGCCCGACCCCGTCGGCACGCCGGTCGACGACTTCCGCAAGTCCCTCTCCGACGCCGGTTTCAACTGGGACTCCATCAGCGCACACGACCTCCGCGCCGCCGGCGAGGTCGAGGCCGGCCGGCTCCTGCCCGACGGCCCCGCCTACAAGGCGCTCGTCGTCCACGACGAGCCGTCCCTGCCCGCCGCGACCGCCGAGCGGATCGTCGGGCTCGCCGAGGCGGGCCTGCCCGTCGTCGTCCAGGGCAGCGCGCCGGACGCCGGGGAGAGCATGAAGGCGCCCGCCCGCGAGGACGCGCGCGTCCGGGACGCGATCGCGCGACTCCGCACCCTGCCCGGCGTCGCTTTCGTCGACGACCCCGCCATCGTGGCCGCCACCGTCCAGGGCCTCGAGGTGACCGCCGACATCACCGGCCCCGTCGTCAAGGACGTCGTCCCGGTCCACCGGCGTACGGCGTCCGGTGACGCGTGGTTCCTCTACAACAACTCCACCGCACCGGTCGACGGGACCATCACCTTCACCACCCCGGGCGCCCCGACCGAGATCGACCTGTGGACCGGCGAGGTCACCAGGCTCGGACGGTACGCCGTCGGCAAGAGCGCCTCCGGCGCGACCACCGTCACCGTGCCCGTCCGCATCGAGGCCGAGGACACCGCGGCCTTCGTCTTCGACACCCGCAACGGCGGCGCCCGCGCCCTGGCCGTCACCGCCACCGACGCCGACCAGGTCGTCCGCGCCGGCGCCGGACTGCTGGCCCGCGACGGCCAGCCGGGCGCCCGGACGTTCACCATGTCCGACGGCACCGTCCGCACGGCCACCCTGCCGGCCCTGCCTGACGCCGTGACCATCGACGCCGGCTGGTCGCTGCACGCGACGACCACACTCCCGGCCGGCACCACCGAGACAGACATCGAGCTCGACACCCTCGCCGACTGGAAGGACCTCCCGGCGCTGAGGGGCAGGTCCGGAACCGGGGTCTACACCGCGACCGTCGACCTGCCGGCCAGCTTCACCGGGCCCGACCGCGGCACCGTGCTCCGGCTCGGCGAGTTCGCCGGCGCCGTCCGCGCCTGGATCAACGACAGGCCGGTGCCGGTGTCACAGGTCCCCGGCACCAACGAGGTCGACGTCACCGACCACCTCCGGTCCGGCGTCAACACGGTGCGGATCGAGCTGTCCACCACCCTCAACAACGCGATGCGCGCCACCGCCCAGGCCGGCACCCCCGGGTACGGCAACTTCGCCTCGCGACCCGAACTGCCCGCGGGCCTGCTCGGCCCCGTCCAGCTCGTTCCGTACGGCCAGGTCGAGGTCAAGGCTCCGGCCGCGCCGAACCCGCCCGCACCCACGGTCAAGCGGGCCACCACGACGACCCTGAAGGTGACCCCGAACCGGGTCAGGACCGGCAAGCGCGCGACCGCCAAGGTCCTCGTCACCACCGCCGGGAAGGCTCGTGCCGCAGGCAGGATCAGGGTCGTCGTCGACGGCAAGGCACGCTCCACCGCTGTCCTGAAGAACGGCCGAGCGGCCGTACGCCTTCCGAAGCTGAAGGCTGGGCGGCACAAAGTCCGCGTGACCTACCTCGGGTCGTCCACGACCGCGAGGTCGTCGTCCAAGACCGTCCGGCTCGTGGTGGTCAGGAAGCGCTGACGTCCAGCTCGAGGCCCGGCGGATCCGCCGGGCCTCGAGCCACGCCGGACTCGCGCCGCGCCTCCGGATCGGAGCGTGGTCGCGAGGGCTTCCGCCGTCGGCTGGCAGCGCGGCGCCGATCGTGGCCGGCGAGCGCGGAGGGCACAGGCACGACGCCGCCCGATTCCCCCGAGATCCGTCATTCCGTCTCGCATTTGGACACGCTCTCGTTCAACAGGTCTCTCTAAATTAGGTTTGCCTTACCTAATCACCATGATGGAAAGGCACCCGAGATGCCCGCATCCACTCGTCGGAGACGCGCCAGCACGGCCGCGGCCCTGACGTCCCTCCTCCTCGGCTCGCTCAGCGCGGTGGCGCTGAGCGCCGCTCCCGCCCAGGCCGCCGTCACGCCGGTCACGGCCGGCGCCGGGCTCGACTGGGGGATCAAGGAGTCCTGGCGCAACTACATCGGCGCCGCCGGGACGACCCTGTCCGACGGAGCCACCCGCAACGAGGACGGCACGTTCCACCTCCCCGTGGCCGGCGGCAGCTACGACGACGCGACCCGCACCACCGTCGTCGGCTTCGCCGGGACCATCGAGTTCCTCGGCCACTGCCACGGCGCGGGCGGCACCCACGTGCGTCCCTGCGACCTGGACCTGACCCTCGACGACATCCGCGTGGAGATCACCGAGGACCACGCCAGCGTCTTCGTCGACGCCGAGAGCCGTCCCATCGCCGGCGGCGAGATCGTGCGGTACGATGACGTACCGCTCGTCGACCTCGACGTCGAGGACGCCGCCCCGGTCGTGTCCGGCGGCGCCACCCGCTGGTCGGACCTGGCCGCCACGATGACCATCGAGGGCGAGCGGATCTTCAACTACGGCGCCGGCACCGTCGTCGACCCCGTCTCCTTCGGGTACGACGGTCCCGGCGGCAAGCCCGTCGGCGAGACCTGGGACGCGCCCGGCCGGACCGTGCACCACGCCACGCCCGCCGACCCGCAGCCCGCCGAGGTGCCCACCCGGGTGATGGGCACCCTGTCCGACGGCAGCCTCGTCGGCTGGGGCAACGGCGCCCGGGTCGCGATCCTGGACCCGCAGACCCTCGCCCCGAGGAGCGCCTGGGTCCGCGGGCCCGGCGTCACCGGGGACATCGTGCGCGACTCGATCGCCATCGACCCCGCGACCGACACGATCTTCGCGTCCACCATGACCACCAACCAGCAGGACCGGCGGCTGACCACCTTCGACTGGGACGGCACCACGCTGACCGTCACCGAGGTCGCCGGCAGCCACGCCCCGGACCTGATCCACGACGGCGGCAACGCCGGCGCGTGGGACCCGGAGAACGACCGCTACGTCGTCGCTCGCGCCCGGTCGAACACCGCCTCGGACCTGTGGGAGGTCGTCGACGTCGCCGGGACCTGGACCGCGCGCAAGCTCGGCCCCGTGACCCTGAGCGTCACCGGCGGCTGGTCGTTCGAGAACTCGATCGTCAACCTGGTCGCCGTCCCCGACAACGGTCGCACCGTGTTCCTCGCGACCACCCTGTTCGGGGGCAAGCCGCTGCAGCGCATCGTGAAGGTCGGCGACGGCTACCGGGGTGAGCCGCTGACCGAGGCCGGAGACATCCAGCCCGACCGCGTGCTCCGCACCCGCAACGGCGTGTACGCCGTCGCCGCCGGCGACCGGGCCGTCTACCTCCCCCTCGTCGGGTACGCCGACAACCGGCGCCTCGCGGACGCCGAGCCCGCCGTACCGTTCAACGCCGCGACCGACTCCAACCTCAACCTGGGCGCTCTCGTCTCCGACTACGCCACCGACACCCTCGTCGGCGTCACCGACTCGAGCACCAACCTCACCCGGCTCCAGCGCGGAGCCGTCGTCGCGCGCGGCCCCCTCGACAGCGGCCCGTACGGCGGCGGCCACGTCCTCGGCCTCACGCCCGACGGTGACGTGTGGGGCGTGCTGGACGGCCAGCTCCAGGTCGTCGGGTCCGCGGGCGTGAGCCCGGCGTTCCCGACCCAGCCGACCGCACCGACAGCCGACCTCGTCGGCGACACCGCCACGGTCACCCTGTCCGCCGAGGTCACCGGCACGCCCACGCCGACCCTCACGTGGCAGACCCGGATCGTCGGGCAGTCCTGGACGGACGTCACCGAGGGGGCCGACGGCGACACCCTCACCGACGAGGTGACCACCGCCGACACCGGCCGGCAGTACCGGCTCGTCGCCGAGAACGCCGCCGGCCGGGTCGCCAGCGAGCGTGTCTCCCTCCAGCTGCGTACCGCGCCGCGGATCATGGTGCAGCCCGCCGACGTCGCGGTCGCCCCCGGCGACGACGTCGAGCTGAAGGTCATGCCGGACGGGACCCCGGCACCGGACGTGCAGTGGCAGCAGCGCATCGGCGGGGTCTGGCACGACGTGCCCGGCGAGTCCGGTGCCACCCTGCGGTTGGGTGACGTCGACGCCAGCCTGTCCGGGACGGTGTTCCGGGCGCGGCTGACCAACCCGGTCGGGTCGGTGACCAGCGAGCGGGCCACGGTGACCGTCGCCGAGCCCGCGACGGAGGTCCGCGCGATCACCTCGGGCACCGTCGACTGGGGCGTGAAGGCGTCCTTCCGCAACTACATCAGCGGACCGATCGCGCACGGCCAGATCACCACGACCGGAGGCGTCACGGCGAACAGCGACGGCACCTACGCGTTCCCGGTCGTCGACGGCGTGTGGGACCCCCGGGGCACCAGCACCGTGAACCTCGGCGGCTCCGTCCGGTTCACCGGGCACGACGGCGCCACCGGACCGCAGCTCGACCTCACCATCACGGAGCCGCGCATCGTCATCGGCACGGACGACGCCACGTTGGTCGCGGACGTCACCTCCCGCGGGCTCAGCAGCGGGCAGACGGCGACGTACGACGACGTGGTGCTGGCTGACCTCGACACCGACGGTCGGGTCCAGGCGACCGGCGACACGCTGAGCCTGTCGAACGTGCCCGCCACCCTCACCGAGGCGGGAGTGCCGGCGTTCGCCGACTTCTACCCCGCGGCGACGGCGCTCGACCCGCTCAGCGGCACCCTCGGGCTCGGTGACGTGCCGGAGGAGCCGGGCACCCCCGAGGAGCCGGTCACGACCGCCACCACCGTGCTCGTCGGCGGCGCCACGCCGTACGGCCGGGGCGTCCCGGTGCGGGTCGCCGTCAGCGCGGAGGGACGTCAGGCCGTCAACGGCACCGCGCAGCTCAGCACGGCCGGCCGCACGTGGACGGCTCCGGTCGTCGACGGTCGGGCGTCCAGCACGACGCCGGCCGGGATCGTGCCCGGCTCGTACGCCGTGCAGGTGAGGTTCCTCGGCGCCGACCGGCTCGCCGCCTCCGCGGGGAGCGACAGCCTGCGGATCACGAAGGCGACCCCGAGCCTGCGGGCCAAGCTGCCCAAGAAGACGGTACGACGCGCCGCGCGAGCCCGCCTCGCCGTCGTCGCCACCGTCCCCGGGAGCAGCCTGCGTGCCACCGGGAAGATCGTCGTCCGCGACGGACGGAAGGTGATCCTGCGTGCCACGCTCAAGCCGAACGCGTCCGGTACGACGCGCGTGCGGCTCCCCCGCCTCGCGCGGGGCAACCACCGCCTCACGGTGACGGTCAAGGCCGACCCGCGGCTCCGGTCGGCGACGAGCAAGCCGGTCGTGCTCCGGGTGCGCTGACGCGCGAACCACCGCGGCCGGGCCGTGTCGATCTCGGGGTCGGCACGGCCCGGCCGCATTTCGCCTAGCTCTCGTCGTGCGGCACGGAGATGAAGCCGTCTGTCCAGTGGTCCTGGTCCAGGGTGTACGGATCGGCGATGAAGCAGTCCGGCTCGTCGCGGAAGCCCTCAAGCCCGCGCGACCGGTCGATCGCCGCCATCGCCAGCTCGACCGTGCTGTAGACGCCGATCAGCTTCACGTCGTCGCCGTCCTCCTCGTTGATCACCAGATCGCCGCTCTCGTCGCGATGCACGGTCGGCGAGCCGTCGAGGTTCCTCGCGTGCCGGATGTGCCACAGCAGGTAGACGTCCACGGGCGCACGGTAGTCGTCCTGCGGAACGTCCCGGTGGGATCCTGCGTCACATGCGCATGACGTTCCCTCGACAGCTCGTCCTCGGTGTCCTGGTCTGCGGGCTCCTCGGCGGATGCACCACCGTGGGGACGATCGAGGGCGACGACTGCGTGAGCCACCACGAGCCCGTCGCCGCCGCGGCCACCTGGGAGGACCTGGAGCAGGAGATGCTGCGCGGCACCCAGTGGGCGCGACCGGTCGCGGAGGTGCGCACGCAGCCACGAGGCCCCGGCGTCGGGGCAGGCGAGGAGGTCGTGCGCATCGTGGACCTGCTCGATCGGCGAGGTCGACGCCTCGTCCAGGTCGACGTCTGGCGCACGGAGTCCGGCGGGTGGGGCGCGGGTGTGTGGCGCAAGTGCATCGAGTAAGCGGTCAGAGCCGCGAGAACGGCGCGGCGTACGTGAAACGTCCGCGCGGGTGCAGGCCTGCGCCCAAGGTGCGCACCTGGAAGTAGTCGCCGTACTCCGCCTCCGGCGACTCGATCCCGCACCGCGTGGACGGGACGAACCCGAACCGCGCGTAGTACGCCGGGTCGCCGAGCAGGGCCACCAGCGGCTCGCCGTACTCCTCTGCGCGGGCCAGGGTCTCACGCATCAGCAGACCGCCGATCCCCTCACCCTGTCGGTCGGGATGGACGCTGAGCGGGCCGAGTCCGAGCGCGGGTACGCCGTCGACGCTCCCGCGGGTGCACACGACGTGCCCGACGACGCGGCCGTCCGACTCCGCGACCAGGGCGAGCCGCGGCAGCCAGCCCTCGTCCTCGCGCAGCCACTCCAGCAGGGTGACCTCGCCGGGCGGGCCGCCCTCGTGCACCGGAGGTGCCGAGTGCGCCGCGCCGGCGAACGCGGCGCCGACGACGTCGGCGATCGCGAGGGCGTCGGCCGGCTCCTCGGGCCGGATCCGGACCGTCCCGGCCGGGTGTTCGTGATGACTCGTCACGACGGGCAAGGTATCGCGGGACGGTGGTGTAGAAACGGCGGGTGATCGAGACGCCCTCCCCCGCCGGGATCGACCAGGCGCGCGCCCTGGCCGAGCGCTGGCTGCCCGCCTTCCTCGAGGGGCGGCGCGCGGACGACGACCTGTACGCGGACGGCGTCAGCACCTGGCACAACATCGGCGAGCGCGAGGTGGAGATCCAGCGCACGCCCTCGCGCACGCGTCAGGTCCAGGGTGGGGCCGACCTCCGGGTCGAGGACGTCCGGCTCCGGGTCTTCGACGGCGGCTGGGTCCTGCAGACGACCACCGTCGGCACCAACGCGTCCGGCGACCCGGTACGGGTGCCGACCTGCCTGGTCGTCACCCTGAGCGAGGGCCGGATCGCCCGCTTCGAGGAGTACGCCGACTCCCGGGCCGCCGAGACGCTCTTCGGCTAGGACGCGGCGTCGTGGGTGACCACGACGTTGCCGACCTTGCGACCGGTTGCGACGTAGGCGTACGCCGCCGGCAACTCGTCGAACGCGTAGGTCCGGTCGATCAGCGGCCGGTAGCTGCCCGCCGCCATTCGCCCCGCGATCTCGGTGGCCACCTCCGGACCGGCTTTCGGCACCGGGAAGCGCACCCGGGGATGAGCCGCCGCCAGCAGCAGGTTGACCCCGCCGCGGCCGAGGTCGGACGAGACGTAGGTGCCACGCGGGGCCAGCAGGTGGCGACAGGCCGCGAACGAGCTCTTGCCCGCAGCGTCGGCCACGACGTCGTACGGACCGGCGACCTCCTCGGTGACGGGAAGCTCGCGTAGCGCGTCCGGCAGCGGCTGGTCGGATACCGCCGTGACGGCGACGTCGTCGGCGACCAGCAGCTGCACGAGGGCCGACCCGATCGCGCCGGTGGCGCCGAGTATGAGGACCCGGTCGCCCGGCCGCGTGCGCGCGACCCGCGGCATGGCCAGCGCGTAGTGCGCGCCCTCCATCGCCGGCGCGGCCCCGGCGAACGACCAGCCGCCGGGGAGCCGCGCGACGAGCGAGTCGGCCGCGACCACGACCCGCTCGGCATGGGCACCGGGACGGCCGTCCGCGAAGCCGCAGACCCGATCGCCCACGGCGTACGACGTCACCCCGGGACCGACCGCCTCGACGACTCCGGCGTACTCCGAGCCCAGCACGCGGGCCCACGCGCGTGGGCGCGGCCAGCCGCAGACGGCACGGTTCACCCATGGCCGGCCGGTCAGGTAGGCCAGGTCCGTCCGGTTGACCGTGGACGCGTGCACGCGCACCAGCAGCTCGCCGGGGCCGGCCACCGGGTCGGGCCGCTCCTCGAGGCGGAGGACGCCGGGTCCGCCGTACGACTCACGGACCCAGGCGCGCATCAGCGCTCCTCCATCCCCCACGGGCTGCCGTACTCCGTGAGCAGGTCGAGGAACGGTACGGCGTCGAACGCCTCCGGACCGAGCACGCCCGCCCCCGTCCAGGTGCCGCGCGCGAGGAGCTCGAGGGCGACGACGGGGTTGATCGCGGTCTGCCAGACCACGCACTGGTGGCCGTACTCGCGCATCGTCCACTCGTTGTCGACCACGTGGTAGAGGTACGTCGACCGCGGCTCGCCGTCCTTGCCCTTCCCGGTGACCCACAGGCCGGCGCAGGTCTTGCCGGTCATCCGGGGGCCGACCGTGGCCGGGTCCGGGAGGACCGCGGCGACGACGTCGCGCGGGCTGACCTCGACGGCCTTGACCCGCACCTTCTCTGTCGAGTCGAGCCCGAGCGTGTGCAGCACCTTCAGGATGTTGATGAACTCGTCGCCGAGGCCGTACTTGAACGTCGCGCGCCGGCACTCGATCCAGCGCGGCATGAGGAGCACCTCCTCGTGCTCCACGTTGACGCACTCGACCGGCCCGATGCCCTCGGGGAAGTCGAAGACCTCCGGCTCGCTGAACGGCGGCGTGGTGTGCCAGTCGCCGTCCTGCCAGATCACCGGCGGGTTGAGGCACTCCTCGATCGTGGTCCACATCGAGAACGACGGCGCGAAGATCTCCTGGCCGTCGTCGTCGGTGACCACGAGGTTGGCGCCGTCGCGGGTGCCGAGCTCGTCGATCTCGCTGAACAGGTGGTCGGCGGCGTACCGCGCGAACACGTCGGACAACCCCGGCTCGACGCCGATGCCGACGAGCGCGAGCCGGCCGGCGCCCTCCCACCGCTCGGCGAGCGCGAACTGCTCGTCGCCGAGCTTCACCCCGGTCTTCTCGTACGGCGCGGTCGGGTGCGGCTTCGACAGCGACATCGCCATGTCGAGGTAGTCGGCGCCCGCCGCGAACGCGCCGCCGAAGATGCTCATGTTGAAGACGGGGTCGACGGCGTTCATCACGTGCGTGATGTCGTGCTCGCGGCACAGCGCGGCGACGCTGTCCACACTGCTCGCGTCGACCCGCGCGGCGGCGTACCGCTCGTCGGCGGCGGCCGCCCGCTCGGCCTTCGCCTCGTCGTAGTCGGCGATCACGATCGTCTCGAAGAAGTCGCGCCGCGCCGCGATGGCCGCGAACGCACCACCCACCCCGCCGGCGCCGATCAGGAGGATCCTCACGCTGCTGTTCCTTTCACGTCACCCGACGCTGGGTTGAGGTGCGAAGGACGAAATCCCGAGCGGCCCCCACGCTGGTTGAGGTGCGAAGGACGAAGTCCTGAGCCTCGAAACCCAGTAAGCCCTACGACGGCCTCCATCAAGGCCGCCTCTCGACTCACCAGGTTTCGAGGCTCGCTCCGCTCGCACCTCAACCACCGTCACCCACCACCCACGCTGGTTGAGGTGCGAAGGACGAAGTCCTGAGCCTCGAAACCCAGAGCCGTACGACGGCCTCGATCGGGGCTGTTCCTTGCCTCACCCGGATTCGGCACCTCCACTCGCACCTCGACCACCGTGAGGACCGTCATTCCCCGATGTAGCTCATGACGTGCTTGATCCGCGTGTAGTCCTCGAAGCCGTAGCCGGAGAGGTCCTTGCCGTAGCCGGAGTGCTTGAAGCCGCCGTGCGGCATCTCGGAGACGAACGGGATGTGCGTGTTGATCCACACCGCACCGAAGTCGAGCCGGCGCGACATGCGCAGGGCGCGGGCGTGATCCTTCGTCCAGACGCTGGAGGACAGGCCGTACTGGACGTCGTTGGCCCAGGTGAGCGCCTGCGCCTCGTCGGTGAACTTCTGCACGGTCATGACCGGGCCGAAGATCTCGGTCTGGATCTGCTCGTCGGCCTGCTGGAGCCCGGAGAGGACGGTGGGCTCGTAGAAGTAGCCGCGTTCGCCCTTGCGGGCGCCGCCGGTCTGGATCGTCGCGTGGTCGGGCAGCCGGTCGACCATGCCGGAGACGTGGGCGAGCTGGTTGGCGTTGTTGAGGGGACCGTAGTACGTCGCCTCGTCGTCCGGCAGGCCGGTCGGCATGCCCTTCGCCGCCTCGGCCAGCGCCGCCACGAACTCGTCGTGGATGCCCTGCTGCACCAGCACCCGGGTGGCCGCGGTGCAGTCCTGGCCGGCGTTGAACAGCCCGGCACCGGCGATGCCCTCGGCGGCACTCGCGATGTCGGCGTCGTCGAAGACGATGACCGGCGCCTTGCCACCGAGCTCGAGGTGCACCTTCTTCAGGTCGTGCGACGCGGCCTCGGCGACCTGCATGCCGGCCCGCACCGAGCCGGTGATGGCCACCATCTGGGGGGTCTTGTGGGACACCAGCGCCCGGCCGGTGTCACGGTCGCCACAGATCACGTTGAGCACCCCCGGCGGGAGGAACTCCTGCGCGATCTCGGCCAGCAGCGTCGAGCTGGCCGGGGTGGTGTCGCTCGGCTTGAGGACCACGGTGTTGCCGGCGGCCAGCGCGGGCGCGATCTTCCAGATCATCATCAGCAGCGGGTAGTTCCACGGCGTCACCTGACCGACCACGCCGATCGGCTCGCGGCGTACCCAGGAGGTGTGGTCGGCCATGTACTCCCCCGCCGCCTTGCCCTCCATCAGGCGGGCCGCGCCGGCGAAGAACTTGAAGTGGTCGGAGGCGTACGGCATCTCCTCGTCCATCGTGAGCTGCACCGGCTTGCCGGTGTCCTGGCACTCGACGGCGTTGATCTCGTCGACCCGCTCCTCGATCGCCGACGCGAGCTTCAGCAGCGCGTTGGACCGGTCCTGGGGCGTGGCGTAGCCCCACCCGTCGAAGGCGGCGTCGGCGGCGGCGTACGCCCGGTCGACGTCCTCGGCGGCGGAGAGTGGCGCGTGGGCGTAGACCTCGCCCGTGGTCGGGTCGATCACCTCGTAGGTCTCGCCCGAGACCGAGTCGACGAGCTCACCGTTGACGACGTTCTTGAAGGTCTGGTCTGCCATGCCGGGAGCCTAGTGACGGGCCGACGGAATCGGTAGGGCCAAGGGCCCCTCTGCGCGGAATCAGTCGCGCTAGGAGACAGCGACCACGCAGATCAACACACCCGCGATGGTCGCCGCGACCAGCGGCGCCCAGATCCCTCCGTCCGCGAAGCCGAGCACGGCGTACGACGTGAGCAGCAGCGCCGCCGCGACGAGGAAGCTGCGGCCGAACCGGACGTCGCGCGTCCGGCGTTGCGGATTCGCCCACCACACGCGGCCCAGGCTGGAGACGACAAGACCGGCCGAGAGCAGCCAGACCGTCTCGGACCAGGTGCCCATGAACAGGTACATCCCCACGACCAGCGCGGCCACGAGCAGCACGGTCGAGACGACCTCCGCAGCGAAGACGAGTGGCGTGACCGGTGCTTCGGACTCCTGCACGGACTCGCACGCTCCTTCAGTCACCGCCACGCCCACGTCGGTCGTGGCTGCGATGGTGCCGGGTCGCCGGAGGGGTCGTCCATGACTGCCGCGCGATGCCCGGAAGACGACGCGGGCTCTTGTCACCCGGGTGCCAAACGCGCCACCGGGGACCCGGCGCGACGAAATCAGTTGAAGATCACCCCCTGCGACAACTGATTCACTTGCAATAGCGGGGGGACGCCGCGCACCATGGTGCTATGAGCGCGGACTACGAACACCTCCAGCGGGCAGCCAAGGACCACCTCTGGATGCACTTCACCCGGCACGACTCGTACCGGGACGCCGACGTGCCGATCATGGTCCGCGGCGAGGGTGCCTACCTGTACGACGCGCACGGCAAGCGGTACCTCGACGGGCTCGCGGGCCTGTTCGTCTCCCAGCTCGGCCACGGTCGTGAGGACCTCGCCGAGGCGGCGGCCGCGCAGGCCAAGGAGCTGGCCTTCATGCCGCTGTGGTCCTACGCCCACCCGTCCGCGATCGAGCTCGCGGACAAGATCGCGGCGTACGCCCCCGGTGACTTGAACCGCGTCTTCTTCACCAGCGGTGGCGGCGAGGCCGTCGAGACCGCGTGGAAGCTGGCCAAGAACTACTTCAAGCTCACAGGCCGACCGATGAAGCACAAGGTGATCAGCCGCGCGATCGCCTACCACGGCACCACCCAGGGCGCGCTCTCGATCACCGGCCTGCCGCTGCTCAAGCAGCAGTTCGAGCCGCTGGTGCCCTCGACCTTCCGGGTGCCGAACACCAACATCTACCGCGCTCCGCAGCACGGCGATGACCCGGAGGCGTTCGGCCGCTGGGCGGCCGACCAGATCGCGGTCGCGATCGAGAACGAGGGTCCCGACACGGTCGCCGCCGTCTTCCTCGAGCCCGTCCAGAACGCCGGCGGCTGCTTCCCGCCCCCGCCCGGCTACTTCCAGCGGGTGCGCGAGATCTGCGACGAGTACGACGTACTCCTGGTCAGCGACGAGGTCATCTGCGCCTTCGGCCGGCTCGGCCACATGTTCGGCGCCGAGCGCTACGGCTACCAGCCCGACATCATCACCTGCGCGAAGGGCATCACCTCCGGCTACGCCCCGCTCGGCGCGATGATCGCGTCGGAGAGGCTGATGGAGCCCTTCCTCGCCGACGGCGAGATGTTCGCGCACGGCTACACCTTCGGCGGGCATCCGGTCTCCACCGCCGTCGCGCTCGCGAACCTGCGGGCCTTCGAGGAGGAGAAGGTGCTGGAGAACGTCCGCTCGAACGAGGCGACGTTCCGCTCCACCCTGGAGCGCCTGAAGGACCTCCCGATCGTCGGCGACGTCCGCGGCGACGGGTACTTCTACGGCATCGAGCTCGTCAAGGACAAGGCCACCAAGGAGACCTTCGACGACGACGAGTCCGAGCGCCTGCTGCGCGGCTTCCTCTCCGGCGCCCTGTTCGAGGCCGGCCTCTACTGCCGCGCCGACGACCGTGGCGACCCGGTCGTGCAGCTGTCGCCGCCGCTCATCTGCGGGCAGGAGGAGATCGACTTCATCGCCGCCACCCTGCGCGAGGTGTTGACCGAAGCCGGGAAGCGAGCGGATCTGATGCCACACTCGAGTGGGGAGGAACCGGCCCCCGGAGCACGAGCGGCATGGGGCGCGGAGAAGAACTAGCGGCGGGGGCAGCATCGGGCTATCAGCGGCTGTCCCTGTGGTGGGAGGCCATCCCGGTCCCGCTGCCGCCGCGCCCGGCGCTCACCGAGGACCTCGACGTCGACGTCTGCATCGTCGGCGCCGGGTTCACCGGGCTCTGGACGGCGCACTCGCTCGCTGTTGCTGACCCCACCCTGCGCATCGCCGTCCTGGAGCGCGAGGTGGCCGGCTTCGGCGCCTCGGGGCGCAACGGCGGCTGGTGCTCCGCGCTGTTCGCCACGTCCGACGCTGCGCTGGCCCGCCAGCACGGCGTCGAGGCCATGCGATCCATGCGCCGCGCCATGCAGGAGACGGTCGACATCGTGGGCGCCAGCGCGGCGAGCGAGGGCATCGACTGCCAATTCGCCAAGGGCGGCATGATCGACCTGGTGCGGAGCGAGGCCCAACGCCAGCGCGCCATGGACGAGGTCGACGAATCACGCGCGCTGGGGTTCGGCGAGGACGACCTGCGCTGGCTCGGGGCGGACGAGGCACGCCAGGTCACCGGCGCCGCCGGCGTGTTGGGTGCGACGTTCACGCCGCACTGTGCCGTCGTGCAGCCGGCGCTCCTGGCCCGCGGGCTGGCCGACGCAGTCGAGCGGCACGGGGTGCGGATCTACGAGCACACCGAGGTACTCTCGCTGCGCGCCGGCCAGGCGGGCGACCGGCCGGCGGTCGCGACCCGGGGCGGTACCGTACGGGCGCAGTACGTCGTGCGGGC
>NZ_DATJTA010000002.1:0-12944 GCF_035503875.1 Nocardioides sp. | reverse complement strand
AGTCTGTCGCCATGACGGACGCGACGAGCCCAGGATCGGCAGTTTCAGGCGTGGCAGCGGACCCGGGAGCGCTGGCCAAGACGGCGTCGTCGGCGTACGACGCCGCTCTCGAGGTGATCGCCTCGGTCGAACCCCGTGTGGCAGAGGCCACACGCAAGGAGCTCGCCGACCAGCGGTCCTCGCTCAAGCTGATCGCGTCGGAGAACTACGCCTCGCCGGCGGTGCTGCTGACGATGGGCACCTGGTTCAGCGACAAGTACGCCGAAGGCACGGTCGGTCACCGCTTCTACGCGGGATGCCAGAACGTCGACACCGTCGAGTCCGTCGCCGCCGAGCACGCACGCGAGCTGTTCGGGGCGCCGTACGCCTATGCGCAGCCGCACTCCGGCATCGACGCGAACCTGGTCGCGTACTGGTCGATCCTGGCCCACCACGTCGAGACCCCCGGCTTAGAGCGGCTCGGGGCCAAGACCGTCAACGACCTGAGCGAGGCCGACTGGGAGAGCCTGCGCCACGAGCTGGGCAACCAGCGGCTGCTCGGGATGTCGCTGGACGCCGGCGGACACCTCACCCACGGGTTCCGGCCCAACATCAGCGGCAAGATGTTCCACCAGCAGCAGTACGGCACCGACCCCGAGACCGGCCTGCTCGACTACGACGCCCTGCTCGCCAAGGCCCGCGAGTTCAAGCCGCTGATCCTGGTGGCCGGCTACTCGGCGTACCCCCGCCGGGTGAACTTCGCGAAGATGCGCGAGATCGCCGACGAGGTCGGCGCCACCCTGATGGTCGACATGGCGCACTTCGCCGGCCTGGTGGCCGGCAAGGTGTTCACCGGCGACGAGGACCCGATCCCGCACGCCCACGTCGTCACCAGCACCTCCCACAAGTCGCTGCGCGGCCCGCGCGGCGGCTTCATCCTCGCGACCGAGGAGTACGCCCCGAGCGTCGACCGCGGCTGCCCGATGGTCCTCGGCGGCCCGCTCAGCCACGTGATGGCGGCCAAGGCCGTCGCGTTCGCCGAGGCCCGCCAGCCGGCGTTCCGCACCTACGCGCAGCAGGTCGCCGACAACGCCCAGTCGCTCGCCGAGGGGTTCAAGAAGCGCGGCGCGAAGCTCGTCACCGACGGCACCGACAACCACCTCGTGCTGCTCGACGTCACGTCGTTCGGCCTCACCGGCCGCCAGGCCGAGTCGGCGCTGCTCGACGCCGGCGTCGTCACCAACCGCAACTCCGTGCCGTCCGACCCGAACGGCGCCTGGTACACCTCCGGCGTCCGCCTCGGCACCCCGGCGCTGACCACGCGCGGGTTCGGTCACGACGAGTTCGACAACGTCGCGGAGCTGATCGTCCAGGTGCTGCAGAACACCGAGGCCGGCACCACGAAGGCCGGTACGCCCTCGAAGGCGTCGTACACGCTGGCCGAGGGCATCGCGGACAAGATCAAGGACGCCTCCGCCGAGATGCTCGACAAGCACCCGCTCTACCCGGGCCTCGACCTGGCCTGACCGGCGCGCCGGCCGAGCCGGCCGTCCCGCCACGAGCGGGACGGTTGGCTCGCCGTCAGGTGGGGAGGATGCGCGCGTGCGTCGACACCTCGCCCGGTTCAGCGTCCTGTCCCTCCTCGCCGGCCTGCTGGTCGCGTCCGGCGGCGTCGCCGCGCAGGCGGCGGACCCGCCGCTGCGTCGTACGGCGGTGCTCGACCGGGTCGCGGCCGACCAGGCCGACGTACCGCAGCGTCGCCTGGTGCGGGTCGCGGTGACCCAGGACCTGCGGAGCAAGCGCGTCAGCGCGGTCGGGACGTACGCCGCCGCACCGACGGCCGAGACCTCCTCCGCCCTGTACGTGTGGCTCGGCCGACTGGTGGGCGGCGAGTGCCAGCGCGGCATCCTGGTCGCCGGCGGGGCCGGAGAGGCCGGCACCGCCGGGACGTTCTACGGCGCGGACGGCGCCCCGACCACGCCGATCGCCGTGACCCGCAGCCAGTCGGGGGCCTCGGTGAGCCTGGTCTCCGCACTCTCGCCCACCATCGGCGGAGCCGCCTGGGACTGCGCGGACGCCGCGTCCGTGAACGCGGCCGGTACGGCGGCGTACACCGTGCTGCGGACGACGTCCCTGAGCGCGACGTACGCCCCGCGGATGCAGCTCGACGCCGGTCCGCCGCTGCAGGGCACCGACCGCGGGAAGTGGACGACGGTCGAGGTCGACGTGCGCAACGCCGGCCAGGGGCCGGCGAGCGGCGTACGACTGACGGCGTCGGGGAAGGGCCTGAAGATCCGGAAGCCGGCGGCCATCGGCGGTCTCGACGCCCGCCGGACCACCAGCCGCACCGTCCGGGTCAAGCTCCGCTCGTCGAAGCCGCGTCAGCTCACCCTGCGGGTGTCCGCCGACGGCGGCTACACCGCCACCCAGCGGATCACGATCGCCCACCGCGCCCAGCCCCGGAAGGTCCGCTCGGTCGCCGGGCGCTACTACTGGGGCTTCAAGACAGGTCAGCTCGACCGCGGGTGGGACAACACGGCGGTCTGGTTCGTGAACGGGCGGTTCGCCCACGTCGGCTTCCCGCGCAAGGCCGGGAAGCCGACGTGCCGCAAGGCCGGCAAGCAGTGCCAGCGCTACAGCTTCGACCGGCGGACCGGGAAGGTCAGGGTCGGCTCGCTGCGCGGGAAGGTGACGACGGAGGGCCTGCAGCTCGGGAAGCAGTGGTACTCCCCGCTCGCGGTCCCGCGGAAGGGCAGCCGGCTCAACGTGTCGCTGACGCACCAGAACTATCACGGCAACTGCGGCATCTCGTGCGTCACGTGGACCGAGCGGCTGCTGCTCGACAAGCGGGGTCGCTTCGTCCGCACCCGGCTGACGATCGGCAGCATCGGCGCCCCGGGGGTCGGCACCATCGGGGCCTCGGTGCCGCCGGACCAGAAGGGTCGCTACCAGGTGCTCGGCAACGGCCGGATCCGGTTCAGCTACGACAACGGCTCCCGGCGCGTCCACACCATCGGGGTCGAACACGACCTCCGCGGCCGGCCGAACGCCCGGGCCGCGGGCCTGGTGCTCGGAGACGTGAACTTCTACTGGTGATCCGACGCCTGCCCGAGCGGCGCAATTGCGGCCGTTGGGCGGGCTCCGCGCCGCTCGACCTGTCCTACGGCTGCAATTGCGGCCTCCGGGCAGGCCAGCCGCTGCCGGCCAGCGCGCCGAACGCTACGAGGTCCGCCCGCGGACGTGGGCGACCAGGGCGGCGGTGACCGCCGCGGTATCGGCGGTGCCGCCCAGGTCGCGGGTGCGGGTGGCGGGATCGCGCAGACTGGCACGCACCGCCGCCATCAGCTCCGTGGCGGCCTCGCCGTGCCCGAGGTGGTCGAGCATCATCACCGCCGACCAGACCGTGCCGATCGGGTTGGCGACGCCCTGGCCGGCGATGTCGGGCGCCGAGCCGTGCACCGGCTCGAACATCGACGGGTGCTCACGGGTCGGGTCGAGGTTGGCCGACGGGGCGATGCCGATGCTGCCGGCGACCGCGGCGGTCAGGTCGCTGAGGATGTCGCCGAAGAGGTTGGAGGCCACGATCACGTCGAACCGACCGGGGTCGAGGACGACCTTGGCGGCGAACGCGTCGATGAGCTCCTGGTCGCACCGGACGTCGGGGTGCTGCTCGGCACGTTCGCGGACCACCTCGTCCCAGAACGGCATGGTGTGGATGATGCCGTTGCTCTTGGTCGCCGAGGTGACGTAGCCGCGTCGGGTCCGGGCCAGCGCGAAGGCGTGGTCGACGATCCGCGTGACGCCGGCGCGGGTGAAGACGGCCTCCTGGATCGCGAGCTCGTCGGGGAAGCCGCGGTTCAGCCGACCGCCGATCTCGCTGTACTCGCCCTCGACGTTCTCCCGGACGACGACCAGGTCGAGCCCGCCGGGCTCGAGCCGCCGCAACGGGCTCTCCATGCCCTCGAAGAGCGCGATGGGGCGCTCGTTGACGTACTGCCGGAAGTGCCGGCGGATCGGGATGAGCAGGCCCCAGAGCGAGACGTGGTCGGGTACGCCGGGCCACCCGACCGCTCCGAGCAGGATCGCGTCGTGCTGGGCCAGCCGGTCCAGGCCGTCGTCCGGCATCATCGACCCGGTCTCCGCGTAGCCGCGGCACGACCAGCCGTGCTCGACGTAGGACAGGTCGAGGCTGTGCACGTCGGCGACCGCGTCGAGCACCTCCCGGGTGGCGGCGACGACCTCCGGGCCGATGCCGTCGCCGCCGATGACGCCGATCTCGTGGCCCACCTCAGACCAGCCCGATCATCGAGGCGGCGACCGGGAGCAGGGTCACGATGAGGATCGCCCCGATGACGTCGAACGACGCGCCGGTGCGGATCATCGTCGTGATCGGGACCGTTCCGGAGCCGTAGACCACGGCGTTCTGCGGGGTCGAGACCGGCAGCATGAACCCGAACGACGCCGCGAACGTCGCTGCCAACGCCGGGACGAACGGGTCGACCCCGGCCGCCACGGCGATCGGGATGACGATGGGGACGACGACGGCCGCGGACGCGGTGTTGCTGGTGGTCTCCGAGACCAGGATGGCCAGGGCGACGGCGAAGACGGTGATCCAGAAGACGCTGGAGAGGCCGAGAGCGTCCGAGGCGCCGTTGCCGATCGTCTCGGCGAGGCCGGAGGACTCCAGCAGGCTGCCGAAGATGATGCCGGTGCCGAAGAGCACCACGGTGCCCCAGTCGATCTTGGTCGCGTCGCTCCAGCGCAGGGTGAACTCCCGGTCCTCCCACTTCGTCGGCAGCAGGAACAGCAGCGAGGCGCCGAGGATCGCGACGACCCCCTCGTCGAGCCGGTCGCTGACGGTCGTGTAGGCGCTGGACTCGGTGCCGGCGACCAGCGCGACGATGCCGGGCAGGATCCACAGGGTCACGGTCACCCCGAACGCGACCAGCGTGTTGCGCTCGGCCACCGACATCGCGCCGAGCTCCGCCTTCTCCTCCCGGATGTACTCCTCGACGCCCTCGAGCCGTCGGGTCTCGGGGCGGTTGAGCAGGACGACGATGACCGCGAGGGCCACGAACATCAGGGCGCAGATCGGCAGGGCCATCAGCACCCAGTCGAGGAAGGAGATGCGCTCGCCCGTCGCCTCCTCGATCAGACCGCGGCCGATCAGGTTGGGCGGCGAGCCGACGGGTGTCAGCAGGCCGCCCACGCTGGCGCCGTACGCCAGTATCAGCATCAGCGCCGCCCCGACCCGCAGCCGCAGCGGGTCGAAGTCCTCGGCGACCTCGCCGCGGCTCTGGAGCAGCTTGGCGATCACGGTGAGGATCCCGATCGCCGTCGGAAGCAGCATCGCGACGGTCGCCGTGTTGGAGACGAACGCCGACAGCACCGCGGTGATCGCGCCGAAGGTCACGATCACCCGGATCGTCGAGCTGCCGACGCCCGGCAGGCTCAGGACGGTCATCGCGAAGCGCCGGGCCACGCCGTGCTTCAGCATCGCCTGGGCCAGGATGAACGCGCCGATGAAGGTGAAGACGGTCGAGGAGCCGAACGGCCCGAGGGCCTCGTCGGCGGTCGCGACCCCGAGCACCACGATCGCGACGATGCCGATGAAGCCGCCGACGGGGATCGGGACCGGCTCGGTGATCCAGAGCACGATCACCCCCAGCAGGACGGCCGCCAGGGTGTGCTGCTGGTCGGCCAGGTCGAGCGGGAGCAGGAGGAAGACGACGGTCACCAGGGGAGCGAGGACGAGGCCGACGGTGCGCCGCCCCTTCTCGAACCGCTCCTCGCGCTCGGAGAGCTGCTGCTCGCCGAGGCTGCGGTACGTGGCGTTGTCGAGGAAGGCCCGGTCGACGTCGGTCCGTCGGGGTCGGTCCTGCGTGGCGGTCATCGAGCACCTCCGGGGTGGCCCGCTGCCGGGTCGCGGATCCTGTGAGCGGGGTCACTCGCTGGCGTACCCACCCGTACGCCGGCGATAACCCGCCGGCGCCCGCCGCCGGAGCGGGCCGGGACCCTCGTCAGCCGCCGAGCGTGGGGGTGGCCCGACCCACGATCGCGCGCAGGTCGCCGCCGGCGAGCGCGCCGAACGTGCCGTCGTACGACGGGCCGAGGCGGGAGGCGCAGAAGACGTCGGCCACCTCGGGCGGAGCGAAGCGGACCAGCAGCGAGCCCTGGAGCACGGCGGCCATCCGGCCGGCGAGCCGGCGGGCCTGGACCTCCAGCTGGACCGGGTCGCCGAGCAGGGTGCCGAGCAGGGCCAGGGTGTCCTCGACGGCGCGGTCGAGGCGGGGGTCGCCGCCCCGCGCCCGGCCGACCTCGGTGATCCAGGCGTCCAGCGCCTCCGGCTCGCGGCCCAGCGCGCGCAGCACGTCGAGGGCGTTGACGTTGCCCGAGCCCTCCCAGACCGAGTTCAGCGGCGCCTCGCGGTAGAGCAGCGGCATCCCGGACTCCTCGACGTACCCGTTGCCGCCCAGGCACTCCAGCGCCTCGGCCACCATCGCGGGGGTGCGCTTGCAGACCCAGAACTTCGCCAGCGGCAGCGCGATCCGCCGCAGCGCCGCCTCGTGCGGGTCGGCGCGCCCGTCGACGGCGGCGGCCAGGCGGACGGCGAGGGCGGTGGCGGCCTCGGTCTCGACGGCCAGGTCGGCGAGCACGTTCTGCATCAGCGGCTTGTCGACGAGCAGCGAGCCGAACGCCGAGCGGTGGGCCGCGTGCCACGACGCCTCCGAGACCGCGCGCCGCATCAGCGACGTCGACCCGAGCACGCAGTCGAGCCGGGTCGCGGCGACCATCTCGATGATCGTCCGCACGCCCCGGCCCTCGTCACCGAGCCGGTGGGCGACGGTGCCGTCCAGCTCCAGCTCGGAGGAGGCGTTGGAGCGGTTGCCCAGCTTGTCCTTGAGACGTACGACGTCGAGCTGGTTGCGGCTGCCGTCGGGGAGCACCCGCGGCACCACGAAGCACGTGACGCCGCCGGTGGCCTGCGCCAGCACGAGGAAGACGTCGTTCATCGGCGCCGAGGTGAACCACTTGTGCCCGTGCAGGGTGTAGGTCCCCTCGGTGGAGGTCGGGACGGCGGAGGTGACGTTGGCCCGGACGTCCGAGCCGCCCTGCTTCTCCGTCATCCCCATCCCGGCCAGGGCGCCCAGCTTCGTCGACGCGGATCGCACGCCGGGGTCGTAGAAGCGGGAGGCGAGCAGCGGCGTCCACTCCTTCGCGAGGGCGTCGTCGGCGCGCAGCGCGGGCACGGCGGCGTACGTCATCGAGATCGGGCAGCCGTGGCCGGGCTCGGTCTGCGACCAGGCCATGAACCCGGCCGCGCGGCGTACGTGCGCGTGCGGCGAGTCGTCCTCCCACGGCGCGGCGGCGAGGCCGTGGCCGACGGCCTGCGACATCAGCCAGTGCCACGACGGGTGGAACTCCACCTCGTCGACACGGTTCCCGTAGCGGTCGTACGGCGTCAGCCGCGGCTCGTGCTCGTTCGCGAGCCGTCCGTGCTCCCGGGCCTCCTCCGAGCCGGCCTCCGCGCCGAGCGCGACCAGGCTGTCGACGACCGCAGCCGAGGCGTGCCGCTCGACCGCCTCGGTGAGGGCCGGGTCGGCGGTGACGACGTTGTGCCCGACCAGCGGCGGCGCCTGGTTGGTGACCGTGCGGATCGCGGCGCGCGAGCCGCTGTTCGGCGTACCCATGGAACTACCGTAAGCGCCATGGCCACCTCGGAGAGTGCGGCACCACCCGCACCCTGGTGGCACCGGCTGCGCCACACCCTGTGGCGGCTGGTCGTGACGACCGTGGGGTCGTGCCTGCGCTACCGGGTGACCGGCCTGGCGGCCGAGGGGGCGTTCTTCGCGGTGCTGTCGGTGCCGCCCCTGGTCTTCGCGCTGGCCGGCGCGATCGGCTACGTGACGAGCCAGTTCAGCGACACGGAGATCCAGCACGTCCAGCAGGCGGTGCTGGACCTCTCCTCGCGGCTGCTCACCGAGCGCGCCGTCGACGAGGTCATCGAGCCGACCATCGACGACGTCCTGCGCGGCGGCGGCCGCTTCGACGTCATCTCGCTGGGCTTCGTGCTGGCGCTCTGGTCCGGCTCGCGGGCGCTCAACGTCTTCGTCGACACCATCACGATCATGCACGGGCTCGGCGGCGAGCGCGGGATCATCCGGACCCGGGCGCTGTCGTTCGTGCTGTACGTCCTGGCGCTGGTGACCGGCGTGGTGGCGATCCCGCTGATGGTGATCGGCCCGACGGTCCTGCGGGACTGGGTCCCGGACCGCGCCGACGTGCTGCTGGTCCTCTACTGGCCCGTCGTGATCGTGCTGTGCATCTGCTTCCTGGCGACGCTCTACCACGTGTCGGTGCCGGTCCGGACGAACTGGACCTTCAACCTGCCGGGCGCGACCTTCTCGCTGTTCGCGTGGATCGTCGGGTCGTACGTGCTGCGCTGGGTGCTGCAGGCCACCGCCGCCGACTCCCGCTCCATCTACGGGCCGCTGGCCGCACCGATCGCCGTCCTGCTGTGGCTCTACATCGTGGCGATCGCGGTGCTGATCGGCGCCGCGGTCAACGCGGCGTTCGACACGGTCTTCCCGCAGAGCGCCACGACGCGGGCGCGGCGCGAGCTCGTGCAGCGCCTGCGTCACCTCGCCTCCAAGGACCGGTAGGTTTCGTCCGTGCGCGCCCACCCTTCCGACGCTCCGGCCGGATCCGCCGGTCTCGTCGCGCTCCCGGACCGGGTGCGGTCGCCGTGGTGGGAGCTCGGGCGCCGGCTGCTCCTCGCGCTGGCGATCCTGGTCGGCACGGTGCTGCTCGTGTACTTCGACCGGGGCGGGTACGGCGACAGCAGCGACGGCACCGTCGACCTGGTCGACTCGATCTACTACACGACCGTCACCCTGAGCACGACCGGGTACGGCGACATCGCGCCGGTCAGCGACAACGCCCGGCTCATCAACGCGTTCGTCATCACCCCCGCTCGCATCGCCTTCCTGGTCCTGTTGATCGGGACCACCCTCGAGGTGCTCGCCTCGCAGGGCCGGGAGATGTTCCGCGTCGCCCGTTGGAGGAAGAAGATGGGTAAGCACGTCGTCGTCATCGGCTACGGCACGAAGGGTCGCAGTGCCGTGCAGACCCTGATCAGCAACGGCCTGGACCGGGACGCGGTCGTGATCGTCGACCCGAGCGGAGTGGCGCTGCAGGACGCGCACGCCGACGGGCTCGCGGTGGTCACCGGGGACGCGACCCGGCGCGACGTGCTGCGCCGGGCGGGCGTCGCCGAGTCCGAGCAGGTCATCATCACCACCGACAGCGACGCCTCCAACGTGCTGGCGACGCTCACGGTGCGCCAGCTCAACCCGGACGCCTGGATCGTCGCCGCGGTGCGCGAGGAGGAAAACGCCCCGCTGATGCGGCAGTCCGGTGCGAACTCGGTGATCACCTCCTCCGACGCGGTCGGCCGACTGCTGGGCCTCTCGTCGCTGTCGCCCACGCTCGGCTCGGTGATGGCCGACCTGCTGACGTACGGCGAGGGCCTGGAGGTCGCCGAGCGCGAGCTGCTGGTCTCGGAGGTCGGCAAGCAGCCGCAGTCGCTGCCCGACCAGGTGATCGCGGTCGTGCGCGACGAGAAGGTCTACCGCTACTTCGACCCGGTGGTCACCCTGCTCGCGCGCGGCGACCGGCTGGTCGTCGTACGCCCGGCGAAGGAGCTGCCGTGGGCGCCGCGCCCCGGCACCCACGGGGAGGACCTGGCCGCCGACGACCGGTGAGGGCTCTCAGGCGACCCGCGGCCCGGGGCGGGGAGCGTCGGGGAGCTGCTCGGTCAGCCCGGCCGCGGCCCGCAGGCGACGGACCGGCCGGCTGACGCCCACCAGGCTGACGGTCGTGCCGACGTGGGTGCCGAGGTCGGACCAGGTGCGCGCCAGCTCGCCGAGCGCGGAGACGTCGACGAAGTCCACCCCGCCCAGGTCGACGCGCAGGTCCGTGCAGGTCGCGCGGCTGGCCCGGCTCAGCCGGCGGCGCAGCGCTCGGGCGCCGAAGACGTCGAGGTCACCGCTGAAGGTGAAGTGGGCGATCGGTGGGGATGCGGGCTGCTGGACGATGATCATGCTGGCCTCCGGCCACGGGCGCGGGCTCGGGGGGAGGCACCGCTCCTCCAGGCTAGGCGGGCGAGTCCGGCCCGACGATCCCCCCGCGGGGTGAGCGTCACTCGCGCCGGCGGACGTGGGCGGCGGAGACCCAGCCCTGCCGGACGTCCCACGCGCGGATCCCGCCACCGCTGACCCAGACCGCCAGCGCCTCCCAGGCGTCGCCCCGGCGCCGCCACTCCAGCAGCAGGCCGGGGGACTGCTCCGACCAGCGCCCGGTCACGCACACCCAGACGTGCTGGGGGACGGCGTGCCCCCGGGTGCCCGTGACGCGGTCCCTCATGGCGCCACGATAGAACACCTGTTCGAACGAGACGAGACCGCTCACCCCTCGGGGTGGGGTCTCCTCGGCGAGCCCGGGGGTACCCCGGGGGCCGACCCCCGAGGAGGACGTATGGCCGACAGCACGCCCAGCAAGGTCACGAAGGCCGTGAAGACCACCGTCGAAGGAGCGGCCGCCAAGGTCGCCGAGAAGCTCGCCGGGATCGACCGTCCCGCGATCCCCGGAACCCCCGGCTCCGGCACCCCGACGGTGGCGGAGCCGACCGAGCCGCGCGAGCCGCTACCGCCCAAGCCCGACCAGGCCGGACCGGAGCGTCGTACGGCGACCGGCGAGGCCACCGGCGTCGACGCCGAGGCGGTCTCGGGCCGGGGTGCGTTCCTGACGACCGCGCAGGGTGCCCGGCTGCGCGACAGCGACCACTCCCTGAAGGCGGGGGAGCGCGGCCCGACGCTGCTGCAGGACCACCACCTGCGCGAGAAGATCACCCACTTCGACCACGAGCGGATCCCCGAGCGGGTGGTGCACGCCCGCGGCGCCGGCGCGCACGGCACGTTCGTCGGCTACGGCAACGCCGCCTCGATCACCCGGGCGGGCTTCCTCGGCAAGAACGTCGAGACGCCGGTCTTCGTGCGGTTCTCGACCGTGCTCGGCTCGCGCGGCTCCGCCGACACCGTGCGCGACACCCGCGGGTTCGCGACGAAGTTCTACACCGCCGAGGGCACCTTCGACCTGGTCGGCAACAACATCCCGGTCTTCTTCATCCAGGACGGCATCAAGTTCCCGGACGTCATCCACGCCGGCAAGCCGCACCCCGACCGGGAGATCCCGCAGGCGCAGAGCGCGCACGACACGTTCTGGGACTTCGTCTCGCTGCACACCGAGGCCCAGCACCACACGATCTGGAACATGTCCGACCGCGGCATCCCGCGGTCGTACCGCACGATGGAGGGCTTCGGCGTCCACACCTTCCGCTGCGTGAACGCCGAGGGCGCGACGTCGCTGGTCAAGTTCCACTGGAAGCCCAAGCTCGGCGTGCACTCGCTGACCTGGGAGGAGGCGCAGCTGCTCGGCGGCATGGACCCGGACTTCCACCGCCGCGACCTGTACGACGCGATCGAGTCCGGCGCCTTCCCGCAGTGGGAGCTCGGCGTCCAGGTCTTCGAGGACACCCCCGAGGAGACCTTCGGCGGCATCGACCTGCTCGACCCGACCAAGCTGGTCCCGGAGGAGCTCGCGCCGGTCCAGCCGATCGGGCTGCTGACCCTGACCCACAACCCGACCAACTTCTTCGCCGAGACCGAGCAGGTGGCGTTCCACGTCGGGCACCTGGTGCCCGGCATCGACGTCACGAACGACCCGTTGCTGCAGGCGCGGCTGTTCTCCTACCTGGACACCCAGCTGACCCGGCTCGGCGGGCCGAACTTCGCCCAGATCCCCATCAACCGGCCGCACGCCCCGGTGAACGACATGCTGCGTGACGGCTTCCACCAGCACGCGGTGCACGGCGGGGTCGCGCCGTACAAGCCGAACTCGCTGGACGGCGGCTGCCCGTTCTTCGCGGGGGCGGACGACGACGCGCTCGTGGACGTGGCGGCGCGCGTCGCCGAGTCGACCAAGGTGCGCGCCAACCCGGCGTCGTACGACGACCACTACAGCCAGACGCGCCAGTTCTGGCTGAGCATGTCGCCGCCGGAGAAGGAGCACCTCGTCGCGGCGTACACCTTCGAGCTGAGCAAGTGCTTCGAGCAGGCGGTCAAGGAGCGGCAGCTGCTGGCGCTGGCCAACATCGACGCGGACCTGTGCGCCCAGGTCGCCGCGGGGCTCGGCCTGCCGGCGCCGGACCCGACCGAGCCGCTCGTCGACGTGGAGCCCAGCCCGGCGCTGTCCCAGGTCGGGGAGACCTGGCCCACCGACGGCCGGATGATCGGGATCGTCGTCGACCCCGACGGCGACCTGGACGGGGTCGCGGACGTGGCGGCGGCGGTCGCGGCCGCGGGCATGGTCCCGCTCGTCGTGGCTCCGCACGGCGGCACGCTGCCCGACGGCACCCCGGTGCAGCGCACCTTCGCGGCCACCCGGTCGGTGGAGTTCGACGCGCTGATCCTGGCCGGCAGCCCGGCGCCGGCGCCCGATGCGCTCCCCGCCCGCGACAGCAAGGCCGGGGAGGCCGGCGCTCCGGTCCTCGACCCGCGCGTCGTCCTGCTGCTCGACGAGGGCTTCCGGCACGCGAAGGCGATCGGCGCCTGGGGCGCCGGCGTACCGGCCCTCGACGCGCTCGGCATCGCCGGCGCACCCGGGGTCGTCACGGGCGACGACGCCGCGGCCGTCCTGGCCGAGGTGCAGACCGCCCTCGCCGCCCACCGGGTCTGGGACCGCTTCACCCCCGCCCTCACCTAGATCGCCGAGTCGGGCTCTTGTGCTGAATGTGTGGGTCAGGCTCGGCCTGGGAGGGCGGGGGTGTGGCCGCTGAGGGTCAGCATGAGGAGGCTGATGAGGGCGTCGGGGTCTTTGATGCCGAAGGCGATGCGGTTGCGTAGTCG
>NZ_DATJTA010000001.1:0-13073 GCF_035503875.1 Nocardioides sp. | reverse complement strand
TCGGCAGAACTTGCTGACACAGCGTCGGCAAGTTCTGCCGACTCGACGCGTAACTACTGCCGACTCGGCGTCAGCGCTTGGTGGCGATGATGGCGGAGGCGTCGGAGGCGACCAGCACCTCGACGGCGGTGAAGCGCTGGTCCGTGAGCCACTGCTCGCGCAGCGTGTCGACGCGGCCGTAGGCGATCGGGGGCCAGACCTCGCACGGCGTGAAGTCGTCGAGTACGACGATGCCGCCCGGCTCGACCAGGTCCGCGATCGCGTCGACGCCGACCTCGGTGGGCTCGCCGGAGTCGAGGAACAGCAGGGAGAACGGCCCCTTGTCGAGCAGGGTCGACCAGTCGGCGGCGAGCACCTCGACCTGCGGGTCGTCGGCGAAGATCTGGTTCGCGGCCTTGGCGAGCTGACCGTCCAGCTCCGCGGTCACGATCCGCGCCTCCGTCCCGCGTACGCCGGAGCGCAGCCAGGCGGTGCCCACGCCGCAGCCGGTGCCGAACTCCGCCATCGTGCCGCCGCGGGTGGCGGCGAGGGTCGCGAGCAGCCGCCCGGTCTCGTTGCGGCAGAAGGAGACGTAGCCCGCCTTGCGGGACACGGAGAACGCTCGGGAGACGACATCGGGCAGGTCGGGCGGTGCGCTCATGGCCGCGAGTCTTCCATTCCGAGAGCGTCGTCCCGGATGGCGGACACAATCCGGAAACCGGTGGCGGGCGTCCGCTGAGCAGGGTTAGGGTTCATTCACCATGCGGAGCGTCTTCGTACTCATCGACTGCCGCGGCGAGGCCTAAGAGAGAGGCCACCTCGCCGCGGTGTTCGGCGTTGCGGGCCTCTCGACCATCTGTCGGATCTCCGACAGGCCTCGATCGAAGACACCGCCGCGGCGGGACGCCAGCAGCGTCGCGCGATCCGCACCCGCATGGCCGACCTCCTCTCGTGCGATCCACGAGCCGGGAACCTCTCGTCCGGAGTGTCTTCGTTCCAGGCCTGTCGGGCCGAACACCCACGAACGAGACACCACGAGAAGGAGCATCCCGATGTACGACATGTACCCCGACTGGGGACCGGCGCAGCACCACCCCGAGAACCCCAACAGCCACGAGAACGTCGCCGCCGCGGTGCAGCGCTCGCTCGACCTGCGGGACAACGGCGGCCAGCGTCCCGACGACAACTAGCGTTGGCCCCATGAGCGACTCGACCACCAGCACCGGCAGCGTGAACCTCGCCGTCATCCCCGGCGACGGCATCGGCCAGGAGGTGACCCCGGAGGCACTCAAGGTCCTCGAGGCAGCGGCCCCGGCCGGGGTGAAGTTCGAGCAGACCCGCTACGAGCTCGGTGCCGAGCGCTACCTCGAGACCGGCGAGGTGCTGCCCGACTCGGTGCTGGCCGAGCTCCGCGCGCAGGACGCCATCCTGCTCGGCGCGGTGGGCGGCAAGCCCAACGACCCGAACCTGCCCCCGGGCCTGCTCGAGCGGGGCCTGCTGCTCAAGCTGCGCTTCGAGCTCGACCACTACGTCAACCTGCGGCCCACGCGCGTCTTCCCCGGCGCCGTCTCCCCGCTGGCCGCTCCGGGGGAGGTCGACTTCGTCGTCGTCCGCGAGGGCACCGAGGGTCCCTACACCGGCAACGGCGGTGCGCTGCGCGTCGGTACGCCGGCCGAGGTCGCCACCGAGGTCTCGGTCAACACGGCGTACGGCGTCGAGCGCGTCGTCCGCGACGCGTTCGCCCGCGCCCAGCGGCGCCCCCGCAAGAAGCTCACCCTGGTCCACAAGACCAACGTGCTCGTCCACGCCGGATCGGTGTGGTGGCGGATCTTCAACGAGGTCGCGGCGGAGTACCCCGAGGTGACCACGGACTACCTGCACATCGACGCGGTCACGATCTTCATGGTCACCGACCCGTCGCGCTTCGACGTGATCGTCACCGACAACCTCTTCGGCGACATCATCACCGACCTCGCGGGCGCCATCTCCGGTGGCATCGGCCTGGCCGCCTCCGGCAACGTGAACCCCGACCGGACGGCGCCGAGCATGTTCGAGCCCGTCCACGGCTCGGCCCCCGACATCGCCGGCCAGCAGAAGGCGGACCCGACCGCGGCCATCCTCTCCGCGGCGCTGCTGCTCGACCACCTGGGCCACGCGGAGGCCGCGAAGGCCATCGACGACGCCGTCGTCGCCGACCTGGCGGAGCGTACGCCGGGCGCGACCCGTCGTACCTCCGAGATCGGCGACGCGATCGCCGCCCGAGTAGCCGGCTGACGCGCACCCCGACGTCTGGAGGCCCGGTGCGCGTCAGCGCGTCCGGGCCTCCTCGCCATTTCTCAGACGGAAGAGATATTTTGATGTCCATGCAGATCCAGACCACGCGCTCGAGCGCCCCTGTCAGCGACGAGCGCCTGGCGGAGATCCTGGCCGATCCCGGCTTCGGCCAGCACTTCACCGACCACATGTTCACCGTCGAGTGGACGCCGGAGGCCGGCTGGCACGGCGCCCGCATCGAGCCGTACGGCCCGCTGTCGCTCGACCCCGCGACGGCCGTCCTGCACTACGCGCAGGAGACGTTCGAGGGGATGAAGGCCTACCGGCACGCCGACGGCTCGATCTGGTCGTTCCGGCCGGAGGAGAACGCCGCGCGCATGGAGCGCTCCAGCCACCGGCTCGCACTGCCCGTGCTCGAGATCGACGACTTCGTCCAGGCCGTCCAGGCCCTCGTCGAGATCGACCAGCGCTGGGTGCCCGACGCGGAGGGCGAGAAGAGCCTCTACCTGCGGCCGTTCATGTTCGCCTCCGAGAAGTTCCTCGGTGTCCGCCCGTCCCAGCACGTCACCTTCATGGTGATCGCGAGCCCGGCCGGCTCCTACTTCAAGGGCGGCCTGAAGCCCGTCTCGCTGTGGCTCACCGAGGACTACACCCGCGCCGGCCGCGGCGGCATGGGCGCCGCGAAGACCGGCGGCAACTACGCCAGCTCCCTGGTCGCGCAGCAGCAGGCCTCGGCCCAGGGCTGCGACCAGGTCGTCTTCCTCGATGCCCAGGAGGGCACGTACGTCGAGGAGCTCGGCGGCATGAACATGTACTTCGTGTACGCCGACGGCCGCATCGTGACCCCCGAGACCGGCACCATCCTGGAGGGCATCACCCGCTCGTCGATCATCGAGCTGGCGGGCAAGCTGGGCCACCAGGTCGAGGAGCGGAAGTTCTCCATCCAGGAGTGGAAGGACGGCGTGACCTCCGGGGAGATCACCGAGATCTTCGCCTGCGGCACCGCCGCGGTCGTGACTCCGGTCGGCTCGCTGAAGTGGGACGGCGGCGAGGTCGCCGCACCCACCGGCGGCGACGAGCTGTGGAAGCGGATCCGCCAGGAGCTGGTCGACATCCAGTTCGGCCGCTCCGCGGACACCTTCGGCTGGATGAAGCGCCTGGTGTGACATCCCGCCCCGGCGACGGGCGGCCCGCGTCGTACCCCGCCGCGGAGGTGCGCGCGGGTAGCCTGCCCTCGTGAGCAGCATGCCGCGCCCCGAGGCGCCCGCCCCCCGGATGTCGGTGGGTGACTACACGCTGCTGGCCAAGATCGGCGAGGGCGGCATGGGCGTCGTCCACCTGGCCCGGCACGCCGACGGCGACCGGGTCGCGCTGAAGGTGCTCCGCCCGCACATCGTCGGTGACGACGAGGCCCGGGCGCGGCTGGCCCGCGAGGTGTCGTCGCTGGAGCGGATCCGCAGTCGCTGGGTCGCCGAGATCGTCGACGCCGACCCGTGGGCGCCGGTCCCGTACGTCGCCACCCGCTACGTCCCCGGGCTCTCCCTGCACGACCACGTCGTGGAGGAGGGGCCGATCGAGGGACGCGACCTGCTCTGGTTCGCGGGCTGCCTCGCGGAGGGCCTCGCCTCGGTGCACGCCGTCGGCGTGCTGCACCGCGACGTGAAGCCGTCGAACGTGCTGATGGAGGGCCGCACCCCGATCCTCATCGACTTCGGCCTGGCCCGGGTGGCCGACGACCCCAAGCTGACCCACACCGGCTGGCTGCTCGGCACGCCCGGCTACCTCGCCCCCGAGATCCTGTACGGCGAGGACGCCTCGGCCGCCTCCGACGTGCACTCGTGGGCGGCGACCGTCGCGTACGCCGGCACCGGACGCGCGCCGTTCGGCCGCGGCCCGTCGATGGCGATCATGGACCGGGTACGCCGCGGCGAGCACGACCTCACCGGGCTGCCCGAGGGCCTGCGCGGCGTGGTCGAGTCGGCGCTCGACCCCGACCCGGCCCGGCGGCCGCGGCTCGGCCAGCTGCTGGCCTGGCTGCGTCCGCAGTCGACCCGCGCCGGTGCCCGTGGACCGGTGCCGACGACGCCCGTCGCCGAGGACGTCTACACGCTGCCCCTCGCGATCGCCTCGGCCTCGGCGGTCGCCGACGACCCGACCGACCGGTGGCCGGATGCCGAGCTCCAGGACGAGCTGCCGCCGCCCACCCGGCGCGAGACCGAGTACTCCACGCAGGCGTTGCCGGCGGACGGCCCGCCCCCGCAGCAGGTCTGGCCCGAGGACTGGTGGCAGCAGCAGGACGGCGCGTGGCCGGCGGAGCCCGAGCCGACGACCTTCGCGGAGCGCTTCCGGCGCGGGACGCTGCTCGTCCTCGCCGCGGTCGCGGCGGGGGCCGGGATCGCGGCGTACCCCTGGTGGGCGACGATCGTCGTCCTGCTGCTCGTGTGGGTGCTCCGCAGCGGCTCGCTCGCGGCCAGCAAGGCCGGCGACCGGCGACGCCTGCGCGGCCGCCGGTGGTACGACGGCGCGCAGTTCCTCATCGGCGCGCCCTGGGACCTGGTCCGCTCGATCCCCGGCACGCTGATGCTGGTGCTGTGGAGTGCCGGGCTCGCGGTGGCGGGCGGGCTGGTCTGCTACGCGGTCGCGGCGACCGTGCCCGTCGGCCTGTTCGTGTGCGGGACCGTGCTGGCGGCGTCGCTCTGGTCCGGTCCCGGTGGCTCGCGGGTGCGCTCGCCGCTCGCCCGGGTCGTGCACCCGCTCGCTTCCGACGTACGCCGCTGGGCCGTCGCGCTGGTGGTGCTGGGACTGCTCGCGGCCGGGCTGGCCCTCATCGCCGGCGACGGCACCGCATGGGGACCCTCGGGCGACCCGGCCGGCTGGACCAACCCGCTGCGCTGACCCGCGCGACGACCGGCCGGACAAGACCGGATCCGGACACGCCCTGTCCGCGGCGTGCCCGTCATGGCACCATGGTCGGCATGCAGCAGTGCCGCATCATCATTCCTTAGCGCGTCGAGCCCCTCGACGCGCCAACCTCTCGCACCCCGAGAGGTTTTTTTGTGCCCGGACCCCCGCACCGAGAGAGAACCCGATGGACCTGCACGGCCCCTTCCACGTCTACGACACGACGCTGCGCGACGGCGCGCAGCAGGAGGGGCTCAACCTCTCCGTCGCCGACAAGCTGGCGATCGCCCGGCAGCTCGACGGGCTGGGCGTCGGCTACATCGAGGGCGGCTGGCCGGGCGCCAACCCCAAGGACACCGAGTTCTTCCGCCGGGCGGCACAGGAGCTCGATCTCAAGCACGCGCGACTCGCCGCGTTCGGGGCGACCCGGCGCGCCGGCGTACGCGCGGCGGACGACCCGCAGGTCGCCGCCCTCCGCGACAGCGGGGCGGGGGTCGTGACGCTGGTGGCGAAGTCGCACGACCGGCACGTGGAGCTGGCGCTGCGGACCACGCTCGAGGAGAACCTCGCGATGGTCCACGACACCGTCTCGCACCTGCGGGCCGAGGGGCAGCAGGTCTTCCTCGACGCCGAGCACTTCTTCGACGGCTACCGCGCCAACCGCGACTACGCGCTGGAGGTCCTGCGCACGGCATACGACGCCGGCGCCGAGGTCGTCGCGCTGTGCGACACCAATGGCGGGATGCTGCCGTCCTGGATCTCCGACGTGGTCCACGACGTGGTCTCCTCGACCGGTGGCCGGGTCGGCATCCACGCCCACAACGACAGCGGCTGCGCGGTCGCTAACTCGCTCGCCGCGGTCGACGCGGGCGCCTCGCACGTCCAGGGCTGCATCAACGGGTACGGCGAGCGCACCGGCAACGCGGACCTCGTCACCGTCGTGGCGAACCTCGAGCTGAAGCTGGACCGGAAGGTCCTGCCGCCCGGCCTGCTGCGCGACGCGACCCGGATCGCGCACGCGGTCGCCGAGGTGACCAACGTGCCGCCCGCGAGCCGGCAGCCGTACGTCGGCACCTCGGCGTTCGCGCACAAGGCGGGCCTGCACGCCAGCGCGATCAAGGTCGACCCGTTCCTCTACCAGCACCTCGACCCGCTCGACGTCGGCAACGACATGCGGCTGCTGGTCTCCGACATGGCCGGCCGCGCGTCGATCGAGCTGAAGGGTCGCGAGCTCGGCTTCGACCTCAGCGGCGACAAGGAGCTGGTCGGCCGGATCACCGACCGGGTCAAGGTGCTGGAGTCGCGCGGCTACACCTTCGAGGCGGCGGACGCGTCGTTCGAGCTGCTGCTGGTCGAGGAGGTCGAGGGCGCGCGGCCGTCGTACTTCGAGGTCGAGTCGTGGCGGGTGATCACCGAGACCCCGAGCAACGCCCGTCCGGGGGAGGAGGCGGTCTCCGAGGCGACGGTGAAGCTCACAGCGGAGGGCGTGCGGTACGTCGTCACCGGTGAGGGCAACGGTCCGGTCAACGCGCTCGACCAGGCGCTGCGCGGCGCCATCGGCCAGGCCTTCCCGCAGGTCGCGAAGTTCGAGCTGATCGACTACAAGGTCCGGATCCTCGACCAGGGCCACGGCACCGACGCGATCACCCGGGTGCTGATCGAGACGACCGACGGCGAGTCGTCGTGGGTGACCGTCGGTGTCGGCGCCAACGTGATCGAGGCGTCCTGGGGCGCCCTGGTCGACGGGCTGACCTTCGGCCTGCGGCGGCTCAGGCCTGCTGACCCGGCCTGACCACCCGGTTGACGAGGTCGACCCAGCCCTCGTAGACGCGGTCGACCGGGAACTCCTCGATCCGCACCTGCTGGTCGAGGATCGGCACCTCCAGCGGTGCCAGGACCGCGGTCGCGAGCAGCGGCAGGTCACCGGTGACGCCGAGCTCGGCGAGCAGGTAGCGCACGTGCATCGCGGTGAAGGAGTACGCCGCGTACGACCGCGGGCTGATCCAGCCGGCCTCGCGCAGCAGGTCGGCGTGGCGGAGCGTGATCTCGATCCGCGACCGGCCGAAGGCCAGCAGCCGGTCGAGCGGGTCGGCCCCGGGGCCGAGCGGCGGTGGCCCGGAGATCACCGACGCCTGCCAGTCGGTCTCGGCCTGGTCGATCAGCGCACCCATCAGCCCCTCGCGGGACTCGAAGCGCCGGAAGACCGTGCCCTTGCCCACCCCGGCCCGGGCCGCGACGGCGTCCATCGTGACGGCGTGCGCTCCGTGCAGGGCGACGAGCTCCGCCGCGGCGCACATCAGCGCCTCGCGGTTGCGCGCCGCGTCCCGGCGCTCGGTCGGGGGAGCGTCGAGGAGCGGAAGCAGGCGGGGCTCGGACATGGCGCGCCCCACTCTAGGGAGCCGGGCCGTCCCTGGCTGGGGGATTTACCTGGGCTAGACCGGGAATAGAAAGCGGACTAGGGTCCGTTTTGCCCCGTGACCGTTCCGCACCAGAACCAGGAGCACCCATGTCCGAGACCCGCGTCGCCGTCCTCGTCGGCAGCCTCCGCGCCGACTCCCTGAACCGCAAGCTCGCCGAGAAGCTCGGCGCCGAGGCGCCCGAGGGCGTCGTCCTCGACATCGTCGAGGGCCTCGAGGAGCTGCCGTTCTACAACGAGGAGATCGACGGCGAGCAGGCCCCCGAGGCCGCCACCCGCATCCGCGCGCACGTCGCCGGCGCGGACCGCGTCCTCGTCGTCACCCCCGAGTACAACGGCACCATGCCCGCCGTGCTCAACAACGCCATCGACTGGCTCTCCCGCCCGTACGGCGCCGGCGCGCTGGTCGCCAAGCCGTTCGCCGTGGTCGGCACCACCCCGACCCCGTACGGCGGCCGCTGGGCGCACGCCGACGCCAACCGCTCGGCCAACATCGCCGGCGCCGTCGTCCTCGAGGACGTCACCGTCTCGCAGCCCGGCGTCGAGGTCGACGTGCTCGCCGACGCCGAGGTGCAGGCCAAGCTGCAGGCCGCGCTGCGCTCGCTCGTCGACTACGACGCCGCTCCCTCCAGCGCTGCCTGAGCGGCTGGTCCAGCCCGCTAGGGCGTGTTTGTCTGTTCGGCGCCGTCGCGAGCGGGGTTCCGCGCCGATCTGGCAAGGCGGAGCCGCGAAGGCGGGACGGAGTCCCGACGAGTCGGTGACAACGCCGCCAGATCGGATGTGGAGACCCGCGCAGCAGGCGTTCCGAACGGGCAAAGATGCCCTAGGTTCGGGTCGTGAGCGAACTCCACGACCTGACCGCGCTGGAGCAGGGCGAGCTGGTGCGCCGCCGGGAGGTGTCGCCGACCGAGCTCGTCGAGCACTACCTCGAACGCGCCGACCGACTCGACTCGGTCGGCGCGTTCGTCACGCTCACGGCCGAGCGCGCCCGGAAGAGCGCGACGGCGCTGGCGGACGTCCCCGAGCAGGCGGGTCAGCTGTACGGCGTACCGACGGCGATCAAGGACCTCAACCTGACCGCGGGCGTGCCCACGGGCTTCGGGTCCGCAGCGTTCGCCGACCACGTGCCGGAGGTCAGCGACGGCGTGACCCTGGCCCTCGAGGCGGCCGGGATGGTGAGCCTCGGGAAGACGAGCACGCCGGAGTTCGGCTCGCCCTGCTACACCGAGCCCGAGGGGCGGCCGGCCGCGGTCACGCCGTGGGACCGCACCCGGATGGCGGGCGGCTCCTCCGGGGGCGCCGCGGCGGCGGTGGCGGCGGGGCTGGTGCCGGTGGCCCAGGGCTCCGACGGCGGCGGCTCGATCCGGATCCCGGCGTCGTGCTGCGGGCTGGTGGGTCTCAAGCCGAGCCGCGGGCGGATCTCGGGGTTCCCGATGTACGGGGACCCGGTGGGTTTGGCGACGGCCGGGCCGATCGCCCGGACCGTGCGCGACGCGGCGGCGATGCTGGACGCACTCGCCGGTCGTCGGGTGGGGGATCCTGCCTGGGCGCCACCTCCTTCCTCGAGCTTCCTGGACTCCTGCGACCGCGACCCGGGACGGCTCCGGATCGCTCGCTTCAGTGAACCCGTCATCACCGACACTCCACTCGACGCGGAGTGTCGGCGGGCATGGGAGGACGCCTCCCGCCTGCTGGAGTCGCTCGGCCACGAGGTCGTCGATGTCGCCGTGCCGCTGCCCCGCGAGGCGGTGCCGGTGTTCGAGACCTGCTGGGCGGTGCTGACCGCGCTGTCGGTCGTCCCACCGGAGCGCGAGCACCTGCTGCGCCCGCTCACCCGCTGGCTGTCCGAGCGCGGACGGGCGGTCAGCGCCCCGGACTTCGCGTTGGCGATCGGGGCGATGCGCCGGTACGCCGCCGACGCGCTGACCGCGCTGGCGCCGTACGACGCGGTGCTGACGCCGACGCTGGCCGCGCCGCCGCTGCCGGTCGGCGCGATCCGGGACGACGCCGACCCGGCGGCGGACTTCGAGGCGCAGAAGCGGTTCACGCCGTACACCTCCGCCTGGAACGTCACCGGCATGCCCGCCGTCTCGCTACCGCTGCACCAGACGCCGGACGGCCTGCCCGTCGGGGTGATGCTCGCCGCTCGTCCGGCCGAGGAGGAGCTGCTGCTGTCCCTCGCCGCTCAGGTCGAGGTCGCAGCGCCGTGGGCGGACCGGAGGCCGCCCGGATGGTGACCACCCGGCACACGGCCCAGTTGAGCGCGGTCGAGCTCACGGAGATCCGGGCGTTCCTCGACGCCGCCTTCGGAGACTTCTCCGACCAGGACTGGGAGCACGGGCTCGGCGGTCAGCACGCGCTGGTCCGCGAGGACGGGGTCCTCGTCGCCCACGGCTCGCTGGTCATGCGGCGGCTGTTGGTCGGCGGCCGCTCGTTGCGGACCGGGTACGTCGAGGGCGTGGCGGTCCGGCCTGACCGCCGTCGTCGCGGGTACGGCGCCGAGGTGATGGCGGCGCTCGAGGCCCTGGCGCCGGTGTACGACGTGCTCGCGCTCAGCGCGTCCGACGAGGGGATCCCGCTCTACGAGGCGCGGGGCTGGCGGCTGTGGCGCGGCCCGACGTCCGTTCTCGGACCGTCGGGGCCCGAGCCCACGCCGGACGACGACGGCTCGATCTACGTGCTCGGTGGCGAGGGCCTCGACCAAGACGCCCCGATCGCGTGCGACCACCGCGCCGGCGACGTCTGGTAGCCGCTCAGTCGCCGAGGCCGCGCGCCTGCAGCGCGTCGCCGGTCTCGTGGGCGCGGGCGACGACCCGGATGACGAACGGAGTCAGGAACGCGCGCGGGTGCCGGCCGAGTCCGCGGGCGCGGGCGGCGTCGCGGGTCTCGACGGCGAGCGCGAGCGTGCCGGGGAGTGCCTGCAGTGCGAGGCTGAAGGCGAGCGCGACCCGCTCGGGGTTCACCCCGACTCGGCGGAACGGGCCGAGCCAGCGCACCAGCGCGTCGAGGATCGCGTTGACGGCCGTGGTCGCCGTGAGCACCACGGCCGCGAGCGCCAGCGCGAGCAGGTCGACGAACGTCTCGACCGCCTTGGGCAGTCCGTAGAGCCACCATTGCAGCGCCGAGACGACGACCGCGATGATCGCGACGGAGCGGGCGGCCCGGGCCAGGGTGCCCAGCTGGACCCGGCCGGCCAAGGCGGCGACCAGCGCGAGGGCGAGGAAGACCCACGACCAGGTGGGGCTGCGCACGACGACCACGGCCAGGCTGTACGCCGCCAGCGCGCTCATCTTCACTCCGACGGGCAGTCGGTGCAGCACGGTGTCGCCCGGCTGGTGGACGCCGATCAGCAGCAGGTTGCTCATCGCAGACTCACGCCAGCGCCGAGCTCACGTAGTCGTCGATCGCCGCGTCGGGGTCGCCGTCGAAGCGCACCGCGCCGTCGGCGACCACCAGGACCCGGTCGCAGCGACGGGCCAGTTCGAGGTCGTGGGTGACCAGCACGAGCTGCTGGTCGAGCCCCAGGAGGAGGTCGCCGACGCGGCGGGTGTTGGCGAGGTCGAGCAGGGTGGTCGGCTCGTCGGCGACCAGCACGGCGGGCTCGGAGGCGAGAACGCCGGCCATCGCGAGCAGCTGCTTCTGCCCGCCCGAGAGGCTGTGCACGCTGTCGTGTGCGTGGTCGGCGAGGCCGTACCGCTCCAGTACGGCGAGCGCCAGCTCGCGGCGCTCGCCGTTGCGCTCCTGGCGACGCAACGAGAGCTCCACGTCCTCGACGCAGGTCGGCATCACCAGCTGGGCCGACGGGTCGGTGAACGCGAAGCCCACGCGGCGGCGTACCTCCGCGCCCCGCCGCGCCACGTCCAGACCGTCGACCAGCACCCGCCCGGCGGTCGGCGTGACGAGCCCGTTGAACAGCCGGGCCAGCGTGGACTTGCCGGAGCCGTTGGCCCCCACCACGCCGATCCGGCGCTCGGTCAGCGTGAGGGTGGTGGGGGAGAGGACGACCCGGTCGCCGGCGACCGTCGGGACGGTGACGCCGGCTCCGTGGAGCTCGAGGGTCGGCACGCTCAGCGGCGCTCGAGGAGCCGCGGGAAGGCGCGGTGCACCTCGGCGGCGACCAGGCCGACGACCGCGGCCTTCAGGATGTCGCCCAGCCAGAACGGCGCGTCCCAGCTGGCCGCGGTGCGGAACGGGACGTCGGAGAAGACGGCCATGCCGAGGGTGCCGAAGAAGTGGTTCAGCGCGACCCCGGGCAGGCAGCACAGGAAGACGATCAGGGCGGAGGTACGCCGGCCGCGCGCGGCGTACCGGACGAGCAGGCCGGTCACGAAGGCGACCGCGAGGAACGACCACAGGTAGCCGGCGGTGATCCCGGTGAAGACGCCGATCCCCGCGGAGTGCCCCGAGAAGACCGGGAGGCCCGCGGCGCCCAGGGCGAGGTAGAGCGCGACGGCGAGGGTGCCGCGCACGGCGCCGAGCAGGGCGCCGGTGAGGGTGATCGCGAAGGTCTGCAGGGTGACCTCGACGCCCGCGCCGCCGACGGGGATGCCGCCGACGAGGGTGCAGGCGGCGATCAGCGCGGCGAACGCCGCGACGAGGGCGAGGTCGGTGGCGGAGAGCCGGGGGCGGGTGGAGGCCGGCGCGGTGGTGTCGTCGGTCACGGTCATGGGAGATCCTTCGTCGTACGGACCTGAACAGTGGTCAGGTGAACGGCGTTCAGGTTAGGGTCGGGGCCGATGGTCGTCAACGGCCACGGGACGGAGTGTGGTGTGCGCAACAGTCGGGCCGACGTCGTGGACCGGGCGATCGCCGTCCTCGACGGCTACGGACTCGCCGACCTGTCGATGCGGCGTCTCGGTGCCGAGCTGGGCGTGCAGCCGAGCGCGCTCTACCACCACTTCGCCAACAAGCAGCTGCTGCTCGCGGCCGTGGCCGACGAGCTCCTCGCCCGCGGTGTCCGAGCGAGCGACGAGGGCACCTGGGACGAGCGGGTCGCCGCCGTCTGCGGGGGACTGCGGGACGCGATGCTGGCCTACCGCGACGGCGCCGAGCTGGTCGCGACGGTGCACGCCTTCGGCCTCGGCGCGCGGGCGCCGTACGACGCCCTGAGCGCGGCCCTGTCCTCGGGCGACCTGCCCGCCGACCTGGTGCCGATCGCCGCGCGGACGCTGCTGCACTTCGTCTTCGGTCACGTCTCCGACGAGCAGACCCACCTCCAGGCCGGCAGCGCGGGCGCCATCGCGGACCCGCCCCGGGAGGCCTCGGAGTTCGCGCTCGGGCTGGCGATCGTGGTCGACGGCATCCGCGCCCGCGCCACCGAGGAGTTCGCGGGCAGAGCCTGACGTTCTCGGGGGAAGTTCTGCAGCGGGGTCAACCGGTGGAAGCAACGTTCATGCTGCTGTCGGGTTCGACAGGAGCTCGGCCAGCGCTTGGGCTGGGGTCTTGAGCCCCAGGGTAGGGCGGGGTCGCTTGTTGAGGGTCGCGGCGATGCGTTCGAGGTCCT